>PBBL01000053.1 GCA_002716585.1 Myxococcales bacterium
AGCCACTACACCGACTGGACGATCGCCCACGTGCACTCGGGCGCCCTCGGCTGGAACGGCTTCATGGCCTTCGGCATGATCTATTGGCTGATTCCTCGCCTCTGGCAGACCGAGCTGCACAGCAAGAAGCTGGCGACGGCGCACTTCTGGCTGGGCACGATCGGGATCCTGCTCTACATCATCGCGATGTACTCGGCGGGCGTCACCCAGGGGCTGATGTGGCGCGCGTTTGACGAGACGGGCCGCCTGCTCTACCCGGACTTCATCGAGACGGTCGTCAAGCTCATGCCGATGTACTGGGTCCGCCTGATCGGCGGCACCATGTACCTGGTCGGGGCGCTGCTGTGTGGCTACAACCTGATCCTCTCCATCCTGAACGCGCCGAAGTCGCTTGAGGATCCGCGGGTCAAGGTGCCGGCGCTGGTGAAGCCCGCCGCGGCGCCCATCAGCAACAATTACGACACGGAGCTCAACAAGATCGAGGCGACGCTGCGCAAGGGCTTCCACCGCGCGCTGGAGGGCTGGCCCCTGGTGTTCACGGTGCTGACGACGATCGGCGTGCTGATCGGCGGCGCGGTCGAGATCATCCCGATGATGCTGGTCAAGAGCAACATCCCGACCATCTCCAGCGTCAAGCCCTACACCCCGCTGGAGCTGGAGGGGCGCGACATCTACATCCGCGAGGGCTGCGTCAGCTGCCACTCCCAGATGGTGAGGCCCTTCCGGCAGGAGATCGAGCGCTACGGCGAGTACTCCAAGCCGGGCGAGAGCGTGTACGACCACCCCTTCCTGTGGGGCAGCAAGCGGACCGGGCCTGATCTGGCGCGGGTCGGCGGCAAGTACCCGCACCTGTGGCACGTGCGCCATATGGAGGATCCGCGCTCGACGACCCCGAAGTCGGTCATGCCGCCCTACGCGTGGCTGCTGTCCAAGGAGCTGGATCTGAGCCAGACCCAGGACAAGGTCGACACGATGGCGATGTTGGGCGTGCCCTACAGCGCCGACGCGATCAGCTCGGCCCAGGCCAACGCCGAGAAGCAGGCCGCGGCGATCGCCGCCGAGGTCGAGTCGCAGGGTGGCCCGAGCGGGCTGGCCAACAAGGAGATCGTGGCGCTGGTGGCCTACCTCCAGCGGTTGGGCGCGGACATCAAGAACGCCCCCGACGCATCCACCGCGAACCGCTGAGCACAGGAGGACCCAACCCATGATGCGTGAAGTCATGCAAAACTCGGGGCTCGAGCTCTTCGCGGAGATTGGCCTCATCATCTTCTTCGTGGCCTTCGTGGCCATCATCATCCGCGCCTTCACCATGCGCCAGGACGAGGAGGCCCACGCCGCCAACCTGCCGCTGGACGAGGGTCAACCGACCACCGCGTCGCAGGAGGCTTAAGCATGGGCACCGAACACAAGCCGCAGGACGACGGCTACTACGATGATGTCCTGCTCGACCACAACTACGACGGCATTCAGGAGTACGACAACCCGATGCCTGGGTGGTGGACCGGGATCTTCGTCCTGACCGTGGTCTGGGCCGGGGTCTACGTCGTCGGCATCAACACCGGCGCCATCCCGACCTACTGGGACGACCTCAGCTCCGCCCAGGAAGACCTCGACAAGGTCCGCGCCGCCCACGAGCGGACCCGGCCCAAGATCGAGATCACCGACGCGAGCCTGCTCGCGATGGTCAAGGACGAGGCTCGGCTCACCGAGGGCAAGGAGGTCTACGCGCGGGTCTGCGCCGCCTGTCACGGTGACGTCGGCCAGGGGCTGATCGGCCCCAACCTGACGGACGACTTCTGGATCCACGGCGGCAAGCCGACGCAGATTCTGCACACCGTCAAGGTGGGCGTCACCGAAAAGGGGATGCCCGCCTGGGAGGCGATGCTCTCCGAGGGCGAGCAGGTGTCGGTCGTGGCCTTCGTCGGCTCACTCCATGGCACGAAACCTGCTAATGCCAAGGAGCCACAGGGGGAGCGGTACGTACCCGACGCAACCCCCACGGCTCCCGACGGTGACGCCCCCAAGGGGGACGCCCCCGAGGGAGCGCCGACCGACCCGGCGAACCCTGAATGACGAGGTGAGGAACCATGTCCAGCGATCCCACATTCGAAGTCCCCGAGGTGCTTGAGAGCCCTGAGGAAGTGCTCTCGACGTTGGAGAAGGATGGCAAGCGACGCTGGATCTACCCGACCCCCGAGCGGGGGCCGTGGTACTGGCGGCGCCTGGCGCTGGGCTGGTTCCTCATCGTCGTCTTCGTCGCGGCGCCGATCGTACACATCGGCGGCAAGCCCGCGATCTTCCTCGACATCGCCCACCGTGAGTTCACCTTCATGGGGCAGACGCTCTACGCCACCGACACGCTGCTGCTGATGCTGTTCATGCTCGCGGCGCTGCTGTCGGTGTTCCTGGGGACGGCGCTGCTGGGGCGCCTGTGGTGCGGCTGGGGCTGCCCACAGACGGTGTACATGGAGTTCGTGTTCCGGCCCATCGAGCGGCTGCTCGAAGGCAAGGAGTCGACGCGCAAGCGCAACGACGCCAAGGACATGACCTTCAACCTGGCGATGCGCAAGACCCTCAAATATCTTATCTTCCTCGTGATCGCGCTGGGGATGGCCCACACCTTCGTGGCCTACTTCGTGAGCTGGCCCAGGCTCCTGGAGTGGATGACCGGGCCGCCCGCCGAGCACTTCGGGTTCTTCATCATGATGGCGCTGACGACGGGGCTGATCCTGTTCGACTTCGCCTTCTTCCGAGAGCAGATGTGCACCATCGTGTGCCCCTACGCCCGGTTCCAGTCCGTGTTGATGGATCGCGACTCGTTGATCGTGAGCTACGACAGCGGGCGCGGCGAGCCCAGGGGCCGCCGCAAGAAGGCGCGCAAGAAGGGGCGCCAGGGCGAGGCCAGGCTGGAGATCCCGGCGCTGGGCGACTGCATCGACTGCGGCGCCTGTGTGAGGACCTGCCCGACCGGGATCGACATCCGGGAGGGGCTCCAGATGGAGTGCATCGGGTGCACGCAGTGCGTCGACGCCTGCGACGCGATCATGCTCAAGGTGGACAAGCCCACCGGGCTGATCCGGTACACCTCCGAGAACGTGCTGGACAACAAGCCGTCGCGGGTCCTGCGGCCTCGGGTGATCATCTACAGCGTCCTGCTGATCATCATCAGCGGCCTGTTCCTGACCGCGTTCATCGGCCGCGACGCGGTTGACCTCAACCTCTCCCGGGTCCCCGGGGCGCCGTTCACCAAGCTCCCGGACGAGCGCATCGCCAACCGGGTGCGGTTCCGCATTCAGAACCGGACGGGCGGCAGCGAGGTGTTCAGCATCAGCGCCACCGAACCGGAGGGCACGGAGCTGCGCATCATCGGCAACCCGCGGATCGAGCTGGGCGACGGCGAGGTGACCCACATCGACGCCTGGGTGGTGACGCCCACGACGGTGTTCACCAAAGGCTCGGCGACCGGTATGTTCAAGATCGACAGCGAGCACGGCGGAACCCGCATGGCCGAGTTCAACCTGCTCGGGCCTTCACAAGGAGCCAACTGATGAAGAATCCGATCCCACCGCACATCTTCTGGCCTGGCCTGATCATCGCGCTGCTGCTGTTCAGCGTGGGGAGCCAGGTGGCGCTCGTGTTCGCGTCCCGCTCCGATCAGGGCGTCCAGATCGAGGAGGACTACTACAACCGGGCGCTGGACTGGGACAGCCTCCAGACCCTGCGGCAGCAGTCCCAGGCGTTGGGCTGGAAGGTGGACGTGAATGTTGGCGACCTCACCGAGGCGGGTGAGCGCCCCATCGTGTTCACCATCCGCGACCGCGACGACAAGCCGGTGCAGGGGCTCCGCGGCGAGGTGGACCTCAAGCGCCCGTCCAAGGCGGGGGTGCTCAGCACGGCGCCGCTCCAGGCTGTGGACGGCCAACCGGGCACCTACCGCGCCCAGGCCCCGGTCACGCAGCAGGGGCTGTGGGACCTGATCCTCCGCGTCAACCGCGACGACACCCGATTCCTCGCCGAGTTGAGGCGGGAGGTGTGACGTGAACAGGTCGTCGGCGCCCCTCTGCCTGCACTGCGGGCTCCCGGTGGAGCCCCCTCCCCCCGACGGCGCGCCAGCGTTCTGCTGCGTGGGCTGCGAGGCCGTCTACACCGCCCTCCACGAGGAGGGGCTGGACGCGTTCTACGACCTCAAGCGGCTCTCCAGCGAGCCTCAGGGGGGGCTACCCCAGGCCTCCGCGGAGAACGGCCTCGGGGTCCTCGACACCGATGACTTCCTGAACGAACACAGCATGTTGATGGAGGACGGCTCCCGCTGCATCGACCTCTACCTCGATGGGGTGCACTGCGCCGGGTGCGTGTGGCTCGTGGAGCAGCTCCCAGGCGCGATGGAGGGGATCTCGTCCGCGCGGCTCGATCTGCCCCGGGCCAGGCTGACCCTGCAGTGGTGGCCCGAGGAGCGCAAGCTGGCCGACGTGGGAGACTGGTTGGCGCGCTTCGGGTACTCGGCGCGTCCGGTTCAGGCCAGGCGAAGCCGCGAGCGTTCCAAGGCGGAGCAACAATTGTTGCTTCAAATGGGGACATGCTGGGCGCTGGCGGGCAACGTGATGCTGATGGCGGTGGCGCTCTACGCAGGCCTGGGGACGGAAGGAGAGGACGCGGGCATCGCCCACACGATGCGGTGGCTGAGCCTGGCGCTGTCCGGGCTGTCGGTGCTCGTCGGGGGCCGCACCTTCATCCTCCGGGCGTGGGCCTCGCTGGCGGCGGCGTGGCGGGCGGGCGTGAAGCAAGCCCCGGCGTTGTCAATGGACGTGCCGATCGCGCTGGGGATCCTGGTGGGGTGGAGTCACAGCGCCTGGGCGACGGCGACGGGCGCAGGCGAGATCTGGTTTGACTCGATCGCGGTGTTGATCGCGGCGCTGTTAACGGCGCGGTGGCTTCAGATGCGCGGTCGTCGGCTCGCGGGCGACGCGGCCGACCGGCTCCTGGCGATGCTCCCGGGGACCGCGCGCCGGATCCGCGGTGAGTCGGTGGAGGTGGTCCCGGCGGAGTCGCTGGTGATGGGCGACCGCGTGGAGATCCGCGACGACGAGGTGGTCCCAGCGGACGGCGTCGTGGTGGAGGGGCGCTCGTTGGTGGAGCAGGGGATCCTGACGGGCGAGAGCCGCCCGGAGCCGATCGGCGTCGGCGATCTGTTGCATGCCGGGGCGACCAACGTGGGGGCGCCGCTCCAGCTGGAGGTCAAGGCGGTCGGCGAGTCGACCCGGGTGGGGCAGCTGCTGGCCTGGATCGACGATCACGATCGCCGCCGGGCGCCGGTGGCGCAGCTCGCCGATCGGCTCAGCGGCGCGTTCGTGGCGACGGTGTTGGTGCTCGCGGTGGTGGCGGCGCTGCTCTGGTGGTGGCTCGACCCGACGATGGCGGTCCCCGTGGTGGTCGCGCTGCTGGTGGTCTCGTGCCCCTGCGCGCTGGGCATGGCGACGCCTCTGGCGCTGGCGGTGGCCCAGGGCCGGGCCGCGCGTCAGGGGCTGTTCATCAAGCACGAGGACGTGCTGGAGCGGCTGCTCAAGACGACCCACGTGGTGTTCGACAAGACGGGGACGCTGACCGAGGGTCGGATGTCGCTCCTCGACGTGCACGGCTCCCGCGAGGCGCTGGAGCAGGCGGCGCTGTTGGAGGCGCACAGCGTCCACCCGGTGGCGGCGGCGCTGCGGCAGTGGGCGCGGGGCGCCCTGGAGCAGGCGGCCGACGACGCGGTGGGTGAGGTCCAGGAGGTGCCTGGAGCGGGCGTCGAGGGCGTGGTGAACGGTAGCGTGGTCCGCGTGGGTCGCCCGAGCTGGGTGGCCGCTCAGAGCACCGACGTCGCGCTGGAAGATTGGGACGCGCTCACCGAGCGCGAAGCCGAGCGGGGGCGCACCCCGATCGCCGTGTCGATCGACGGTCGCCTGGAGGCGATCGCGGGCCTCGGCGACCCGCTCCGCCCCGAAGCCCGAGCGTTGATCGAGGTGTTGAAGGGGCAGGGGGTGATCCCGGTGCTCCTGTCGGGCGATCACCCCCGGGTGGTTGAGGCCACCGGGCGCCAGCTCGGGTTGGGCCCGGAGGAGATCCTCGGCGGTGTGTCCCCCGAGGAGAAGCGCGCCTTCATTGAAGGGCTCCAGTCCGGGCCGGAGCGGGTGATCGCGATGGTGGGTGATGGCGTCAACGACGCCGGGGCGTTGATCGCGGCGGACGTGGGGATCGCCGTGCAGGGGGGCGCCGAGGCGAGCCTGGTGGCGGCGGACATCTTCATGACTCGCCCAGGCGTGGCCCCGCTGTTGGAGCTGATGGAGGGAGCCCAGGACACCATGCGCGCGGTGAGGCGCAACCTGGCGATGTCGGCGGTGTACAACGCGCTCGGCATCGGGCTCGCCATGGCGGGCCTGGTCGGGCCGCTGCTCGCGGCGATCGCGATGCCGATCAGCAGCTTGTTGGTGGTGACCTCATCGCTGCTGCAGCGCAGCTTCAAGAAGCCCGCTCAGCCCGCCCCGGCTCCGGGGAAGAGCATGGACGCGGTCCCGTCGAGGACGTTGGCCTCGGTCTGAGTGTGCAGCTCAAAGTTGACCCGGAAGGCTTCGAAGCGCTCCTTCAGCTCCCGGGTGCTGCACGACGCGCTGTCCAGCTCGGTGTGGATCGCCTCAAGGCGCTGCCCGAGATCCTGGTGTTGGCTGCGGATGTCGAGGATGTCCCTGTGCGACGCCCCGAGCATCGCGATCAGCTTCGGCATGAGGATCTCCTCCTCCTGCTCGGCGTGGCGAAGCACCTCCTCCTTGAGCTCCAGGAGGCTCGCGGTGAGGGCGTCCCGATCCAGCTCGCCGGTCTGGTGCGCCTGGGCGACCGCGCGGCCAAAGGAGCTGATCTTGAGGTCGATGTCGAGGTGGCTGTGCGTGATGTCTCCAAGACCTGCCATGAGAACCCTCCGTTGGTGGTGGTGCCCCGGTTGTTGTTGAGCAAGGGCTCAGGGCGCCGTCGGTGCGTACTGGTTATGCAGGGTATGTACCACACTTCCACCGTGTTGGGGTGAGGACGCAGGGGTTGACTCTGCGCAAAATATGCGCGACGGTCCACCGGGGCGAAATAATTACGCCTGCGACACGGGTACAAAAGCCCTGGGCGTCGATTTCATCGATTCGCGCGACGTGGCTCCAGTCTTGCATTGTAGCCCCCCCAGACCTGGAAGCTCCTCCGCCGGAGGTGTTGCTCATCAGAGGAGAGTGGAGTCATGTCCATCCTATATATCCTGATCCCCCTCGCGCTCGTGCTCTCGGCCGGGTCCGTGGCGGTGTTCTGGTGGGCAGTGAGAGACGGTCAGTTCGACGACCTGGAGACGCCTGCGTTGAGGATCCTGACGGATGAGCGCCGTCAGAAGCGGGGAGGCTGAGGGCGATGTTCTTCTACTTCAATGAGCTGACCTCGTACATGGACCTCAGCGACGAAGACGCTGGGTACATCAGGTCGCTGGAGCCGATCCTGACACCGCACATCGATCATGTGGTTGAGCTGTTCTATGAGGCGCTGGAGGCCAACCCGAGGACATGGGCGCTGTTCAGCGGGCCGGAGCAGGTCGAGCGCTTGAAGGAGACGCTTCGGGGGTGGCTGGCGGAGATCCTGGAGGGGAACTACGACCACGACTACTTCAAGCGCCGCCAGCGGATCGGCAGGGTCCACGTCGAGGTGGGGCTCCTGCCGCACTTCATGTTCGGCGCGATGAACATCATCCGACGCGAGCTGGATCGGGTGCTGTACGAGAACGGCACCCCGTTTGACGCCCAGCAGGCGCTGCACAAGGTGCTCGATCTGGAGCTGGCGATCATGGTCCAGTCGTACTGCGACACGCTGGTCGAGATGAAGGCGAAGGTCCCGGCGGCGCTGGCGTCGGGGCTGGCCCATGAGATCCGCAACCCGCTCAACGCCATCGGCCTGCACATGACCCTGGTCGAGCGACACCTGCGCAAGCGCGGGGTGGAGTCCGACGCGACCTCGACCAGCATCGAGGGGGTGCGCCACGAGGTGCGGCGCCTGAGGGGCCTGACGAGCGAGATCATCGACTTCGCCAAGCCGCTCAACATCCAGCCTCAGTGGGTGGACGGCGCCGACATGCTGCAAGCGATCGAGACCGTCCACGGGCCGACGCTGAAGGCCTCCCGCATCGCGCTGGAGACCCGCATTGAGGGGGGGACGTCGATCTACTGCGACCCGGAGCTGATCAAGCAGGTGTTGATCGCGCTGCTGACCAACTCCGTCGAGGCGCTGGAGGCCGCCGGGAGGGTGACGCTGTCGTTGCACAACAACCCGCGGCACACGATGCTCGTTTTTGAAGACACCGGCCCGGGGATCCCCGCTGAGCTGAAGTTCAAGATCTTCGATCTGTTCTTCACCACCAAGGCGTCCGGCACCGGGATGGGTCTGCCGATCGCCCAGAAGATCATCAACGCCCATGGCGGGAGCATGGTGTTCGAGCCGGTGTCACCCCAGGGGACCCGGTTTCGGATCCTGCTGCCTCGCCCCCACCTCGACTCCAAGGAGTGACCCATGCTCAATGGATACCTCGACAACAACACCTACTCGACGCCGGATGAGCCAACCCGCTACACCGCGAACGGGCGCCGGATCCTGGTTGTTGATGATGAGACCGGCGCGCGCACCGCGCTGCTCGAGCTGCTCAAGGACGAAGGGTACGAGGTGCGAGGCGCCCCGGACGGGTTCAAGGCGATCGGGATCCTTCAGCAGTGGCCGTGCGATCTGCTCCTGACGGATCTGCGGATGCCTGTCATGGACGGCTTGACCCTCCTCAAGAAGGTCAAGGAGCTGCGCCCGGAGATGGTCTGCATCATCATGACGGCGTACGGGAGCGTGGAGAACGCCGTTGAGGCCATGAAGCTGGGCGCGGACGACTACCTGACCAAGCCGCTCAACTTTGACGCCGTTGAGGTCGTGCTCGCCCGCGCCTTTGAGCGCATGGACATGATGCGCGAGCTGGATGAGCTGCGGCGAGAGCGCACGGTCCCCAACCCGCGCACCCGGATCATCGGCAACAGCCCCCCGATCCAGGAGGTCAACAAGCTGATCGAGCAGATCGCCACCGCCCGCGCCACGGTGCTGATCACCGGCGAGTCGGGGACGGGCAAGGAGCTGATCGCGCGCATGATCCATGAAAAGAGCGATCGCGCCAACGCCCCCTTTGTGCGGCTGCACTGCGCGGCGCTCTCCGAGACGCTGTTGGAGAGCGAGCTGTTCGGTCACGAGAAGGGCTCCTTCACCGGGGCCACCGGGAGGCGGCAGGGTCGCTTCGAGGAGGCGGACAAGGGGACGCTGTTCCTCGATGAGATCGGCGAGATCCCGATGGCGACCCAGGTCAAGCTGCTGCGCTTCCTGCAGCAGCGCGAGTTCGAGCGCGTCGGCGGCAACCGCACCATCACCGTCGACGTCCGCATCGTCGCGGCCACCAACCGCGACCTCCAGCAGGCGGTCCGCGAAGGCGACTTCCGCGAGGACCTCTACTTCCGGCTCAACGTCATCCACGTCAAGAGCCCGCCGCTGCGCACCCGGCGCTCGGACATCCCGGTCCTCGTACGTCACTTCATCGTCAAGTACTCCGAGGAGAACCGAAAGCAGATCAAGGACATCACCGCCGAGGCGCTCGACATCCTCATGGCCTACGATTGGCCCGGGAACGTCCGCGAGCTGGAGAACGTCATCGAGCGCGCGGTCGTGCTCACCGAGAGCGACATCATCGACGTCAACCACCTCCCGCCCGACTTCGGGCAGACCACCCTGTCGATCTCGCACGACATCCGCATCCCCGGCTCCTCGCTCGCCGAGTTGGAGCGGTTCGCCATCCTCAAGACCTACGAGGCGACCGGCGGCAACACCTCCGAGACCGCCGACATGCTCGGGATCAGCGTCCGCAAGGTGCAGTACAAGCTCAAGGAGTACCGCGAGGACTAGCGCGCGCAAAATCTGCGCAGCACCACTCCCAGAGCGCAACTCCTGCGCCCCTCCGCTCCCCCTCCCGCCCCGTCACTGCGGCCCTCCCGGGTTGGCCCGGCTCTTGCTCATGTCCAGCACATGACCCCCTGCGCCACGCAGGCCCAACCCAGGAGGAGAACCCATGAGCCAGGAAGCCCACAACATCGACGACAGCTGGAAGGTGCCCCTCTACCTCATGTCCGGGGTCGTCCTGGGCGTCGCCCTGACCGCCCTGGTGACCCTGACGATGATGGGCGTCTTCAGCGGCGACAGCGCCCCGGCCCAGCCTCCCGCCGCGTCCGCCTCCGCCACCCCGGGAGGCGCCCCGTGAACCACCTCGCCCTCAAGGAGCTGCTGGCGCGCTACGACCGACCCGGGCCGCGGTACACGTCGTACCCGACCGCGGTGCAGTTCACCGAGCGCTTCGACGGTGACGACTACGCCCGGCACCTGGCTCGCGCCAACGCCGTGGACGCGCCGCTGTCGCTCTACCTGCACCTGCCGTTCTGCGAGCGGCGCTGCCTGTTCTGCGCCTGCAACACCATCGTCAGCCCGCGCAAGCAGGCCGTCTCGTCGTACCTGGAGGAGCTGGACGAGGAGATCGGGATGGTCGCGGCCCACCTGCCCGACCGCAGGCAGGTGGAGCAGCTCCACCTCGGCGGAGGGACCCCGACCTACTTCGCCCCCCACGAGCTGGCGTGGCTGATGGAGCGCATCCGTGAGCGGTTTGACGTCGCCGAGGGCGCTGAGCTGAGCGTTGAGGTCGATCCCAGGGTCACGACGCCCGAGCACATCAACACTCTGGTGGAGTGTGGCTTCACGCGCCTGTCGATCGGTGTTCAAGACCTGGATCCGACGGTCCAGGAGGCGATCGCGCGGGTGCAGTCCCTGGAGCAGATCCGGGATCTCATGACCCTGGCCCGAGCCCGCGGGATCCGCTCGATCAACGTCGACCTGATCTATGGGCTGCCCCATCAGACGGTGGAGACCTTCCGCGACACGGTTGAGGCGGTCATCGCGCTGGGCGCCGACCGCCTGGCGATCTACTCCTTCGCGTACGTGCCGTGGATCAAGGGTCACCAGAAGAAGCTCGACGCCGCCACCCTGCCAGGGCGCGATCTGCGCTTCGAGCTGCAGGCGCTGGCCCGCTGCGCGTTGACGGACGCGGGCTACATCGACATCGGCATGGATCACTTCGCGCGCCCCGACGACGAGCTGGCGGTGGCGCAGCGTGAGGGGACGCTGGGGCGCAACTTCATGGGCTACACCGTCAGCCGCGCGCCCGATCTGATCGGCTTCGGGATCTCGGCGATCGGCTACGTTCAGGGCGCCTTTGTCCAGAACACCCGCAAGCTCAGCACCTACCGCCGCGCCCTGGAGCGCGGTGAGATGCCCGTGGAGCGAGGTTACGCGCTCAACGGCGACGACATGATCCGCCAACAGGTGATTCAGGAGCTGATGTGCAACTTCTGCGTCGACAAGACGCGCACCTCAGCGACGTTCTCGATCGACTTCGACGACTACTTCGCCGACGCGCTCCGACAACTGGAGCCGGAGGTCGAGGCGGGCATGATCACGATCGACGCCGACGCGCTCAAGGTGACCCCTCGGGGGCGCCTCTTCATCCGCAACCTCGCGATGGCCTTCGACCGCTACCTCAAGCCGCGCGAAGCGCAGGCCAGGCCCGTCTACTCCCAGACCGTTTGATGTCGCTGTTGGGGCCACTCAGCCCGTCAGCCGCCCCCAGACCGCCAGGTGTCGATCGCTGATCACGGCGACGTTCAACCCGCTCAGGCCATGGGCGGCGAGCTGGGCGTTGACCTCATCGGGCGTGAAGGCGGCGAGGAGCGAGTGGTAGAAGTCGTGGCGCAGCACCTCGGGCTCTCCGTTGGAGTGGAGCTGCATCAGCCGCTGCGCCTCGTCCGTCGAGGGCGGACGCGTGAGATCGACCATGAGGAAGGCCGCGCCGGGCTGTCCGTAGCGAACGACGTCGCTCCAGAAGACGTTGGGGTCGGGGAGGTGGTGCAGGAGGCTGTTGGAGATGAGCCCATCGAACGCGCCCTCCAGCGTCGAGCAGGGCAGCTGATCCTCCACCAGGGTCAGGCGCGACGCGACCCCCGCGTCGCGCGCGGCCTCAACCGCCAGCGCGAGCATCGGCGCGGAGGCGTCCACGCCGGTGACGCGCACATCGGGGAGGGCCTGGCAGAGGCGAATCGGGATGTCCGCGGGGCCGCCCCCGAGATCGAGGAGGTGGCCTCGCGTCAGCTCGGGGAAGGTGGCGAGGAAGCGCTCAACGAAGGCGGCGTTGGGGGTGGCGAAGTCGGCCTCGGCGTAGGCGCGGCACTGCTCGGGGCCGTCCATGACCTCGGGCTCCAGGGTGCGCGGGATCATGAGCGCTCTCCAGTCGCGCGACCGTCGAGGCCCAGGTTGGCGAGCGCGGCCTCGACGGCCTCCGCCCCGTTCGCGTCGATGTGCAGGGAGGTCGGCCCCAGGCGAGCGAGGATGTGCTCCTCGACCTCGGGGACCTCCGCGAGCGCCGCGCAGACCTCCTCGCTGGAGACGTGCAGGATCACCGCGCCGCGCTCCACGCGTGCGGACACCTCCTCGCCGAGGAGCGTCAGGATGCGCAGCTCAAGCGAGGCGGGCACGCCTCCTTCGAGGCGTTCGCTCAGGAAGCCGAGGAGCCCGGACACCGCGTCATCGCCCCAACAGCTTCGGATCTTCTCGACGTTCAGCGTCCAGGCGTCGGGCCACTCGGGCTCCCCCACCGGGTCGGCGAACCGCGGCAGCTCAGCGCGGGTGACGAAGTCGAGCCCGGTCGGCAGCGGCGCGAAGGTCAACTCCCCCGTGCGCTCCAGGCAGGGCGGCGTCGTCTGGGCGTAATCGACCTTGTGGGCCTTCTCGACGTCAAACACACGCGACAGGACCGACAGCTCCAGCGTGGGCAGGAAGACGTCGGTCGAGCTGAGGTGAACCAGCGGCTCGTCCGGCTTCCAGTAATGCTGCAAGGTCCCCAGGTCGAGGTCGAGCGCGTCCGGGTCCGGGTGTTGGAGGATCGACCCTCGCGCGTAGAGGGTGATCTTCTGGTGAACCCGCTCCCAGTCGTCGAGCGTCCAGGCGATGTTGTCGGGGATGGGCGTCCGCGCGTTCTTCTTGAGGAAGGCGAGCAGCGCCTCCGCCGTCAACCCATCGCTGTAGCCGCGCTGCACCGTCTCGGCGCTCATCCGAAAGGTCGCCACGTGGTCGGCGAGGTTGATCCGCTCGCCGACGCGGTAGAGGGTGAACATGGAGCGGAGCGTGATCGCGTCGCGGAACACCGTGACCTCGAAGTTGGGCAGGCACATCAGCGGCGGCGGGCGCTCGGAGGAGACGGGTCGGGAGGGCGGATCGATGCGGAGGAGGCGACGGCCACGCTCGGTCATGGCGATCACGAGGCGCCCTCGCTGGGTCTTGCCCAGGCGCGCGACGCCGAGCCACGGGAGCGCGGTGACGAGGACGCTGCGCAAAAAAAGCGTCGGCGCCGAGTCGATCTCCGCCTCCAGCGCGCGCCCGAGGTAGCCGCGGTCGAGGGCGAGCAGCAGCTCGACCACCGCGTCCACGTCAGCCCAGCCGCCCCAGGGGAGCTTGTTGAGGTCGCTGAGCACCTGACCGCGGACCCCGCTGAAGCGCGACGCCCAGTCGTTGTTCCCGCCGAGGACGGCGCGGCGAGGGGTGGTTGAGTCGAACGTGAGGCCCGAGGAGCGCTCCAGCAGGGCGTGGGCCTCGAACTCGCTCCAGTGCGCGCAGGAGCGGTAGGCGCGCATCAGCAGCCGGTCGCGCTCCGCCTCGTTGGCCGTGAAGAACGCCTCCAGGCCGCGCGGGTTGGCGGTCAGCTCACGCTCATCTTCGTGCAGGAGGCCGAGCTGGAGCCCGAGGCCGAGCAAGAAGAAGGCGGCCTCGTAGTCGTCCGGCTTCATGGGGTCGGGCTCGGCGCCGAGGTCACGGCCTGGCAGGATGAGCCCTTTGATGAAGCGGGTCAGCGACCGGCGGTTGGGTGAGCCGTCCTTGTTGAGGATGAGCGCGTCGCCGCAGAGGCCGCTGGAGAGGTGGAGGAGGTTGAGCTCCAGGGTTGAGACCGAGGCGTCGAGCGTGACGATCACGTCCTGCTCCAGGATGCCGCCCAGCTCATGCCGCGCCGCTTCCAGGTCGAGCGCGTGGCGCAGCCACTCGAGGAGCGGGGCGGGCCAGATCAGCTCGCGCTGGAGGAAGCGCCGCGTCTCGATCTCCTCAAGCAGCGACCAGCCGCGCTGACCCGGCTCGGGGACCATGATCACGAGCCCAGCGCGGACCAGGGCGGTCAGCCCGACTTCGACGTCACCGAGGCCGCTGAGCAGCGCCTGGCGTCGGATGGTCTCGGCGCGGGCGCGCGCCTCAAGCCCATCGAGCGACAGGAGCGCGTTGGAGATGTTGGGGTTGTCGTTGAGGAGCAGGTGCAGCGCGTCGGGGTCGATGACGCTGTCGGCCAGCTCCACGTGATCGGAGAAGCCTCGTCCGACCATCTCGGCGACGACCTCATCGGGGTAGTGTTGTTGCCAACACGCCGCGAGACTCTGAGCGGCCTGGGGGCGGCGGGACTCGGAGGGGGAATCGTCCATTAGAGGTCTTCCTCAGCCAGCGGGACATGGCGCTCGGGTTTGCCTACAGTGCGCGGAAAGCGACCCTGCTCGTGCAAGGCGCGCTTGACCATGTGAAACTCAGACGCGGGGAACGCGATGGAGGTCGCGCCGAGCCGCACCACGTGCAGCGGGAGGGCGGACAAGAGCAGGAGCGTCTCCTCCAGGGTCGCGAGAGAATCACAGTGGAGCACCGAGACGTTGACATGAAAGGTCAAATCGCTGGGGTCGAGACGACTCAAGCGGTCCTCCAATGAGGTTGAGAGCGTGATGGTTCATGATGACGCGCCAGTTTCACCCGGTGACCTTGATGAGGCTGCCCAGGCAGGCGGATCATTGCGGCCTCACCGGCTGCTGTCAAGGCGCCCCGAGCGAGCGGATCGTTCGCGGTGGGCCACGGCGCTGTTGACGCTCGCGGCGTTGGCGGCGATCTCCTGCGCCGATCCGGTGCGCCGGGCTCGCAGCGACATGGACTCCTGGGAGCCCTTCGACCCCAGCGCGACGCTGCCGCCCCCGCCGCCGCCCGAGCTGAGCCTGGCGGAGGGTGATCAGGTGTGCGAGTTCGACGCGCAGTGCGTGGTGGCGCGCGGGCTCCCGGGGCAGCGCCTGGAGGCGCTGTGCTGCGCGACCTGTGACGCCGAGGCGATCGCGCTCAACACAGAGCATGCTGCGCATCTGGAGGAGTGGCGAGGGCAGATCGCGTGTCACATGGTGGCCTGCGTCGGGCCTGGGGCGTGTATCGAGGAGCAGCTGGGCGTGGAGGCGGCGTGTATCGGGGGGGTGTGTGGCTTGAGGTCGGTCAGTCTTCCAAAAACTGCACCAACACCACCGTGACGTTGTCGTTGCCGCCGTTCTGGTTGGCGAGCTGGATGAGGCGGTTGCAGGCCTGCTCCAGCTCCTCGTTGGAGGAGACGAGGATCTCGCGCATCTCCTCGTCGGTGATCATGCCGTTGAGGCCGTCGGAGCAGAGGAGGTAGATGTCGCGGTGGACCGGGTCCTCGGAGACGACATCGACCTGGACGGTCTCCTTCATGCCGAGGGCGCGGACGATGACGTTCTTGTGGGGGAAGTTCTCGATCTCCTCGGGAGTGAGATCCTTCATCTTGATGTAGTCGTTGAGCAGCGAGTGGTCCTCGGTGAGCTGGGTCAGGGTCTCCCCACGGAGCCGATAGACCCGACTGTCGCCGACGTGACCGACGTAGATGCTCTTGTCATGAAAGACCGTCGCGACGACCGTGGTCCCCATGCCCTTCTGCTTGGAGTTCGCCATGGCCGCCTCAAATATCTTGAGATTGGCCAGCTTGACCCCGGCGATGATGCGGTTCTCCTGGTACTTGCGCCCCTTCTCCATCTTGAAGGGCCAGGTGATGTCCTCGTCTTCGGAGGTGTCCTTGTAGAACTGGACGATGGTCTCGACCGCCATCTGGCTGGCGACCTCGCCGCTGGCGTGACCACCCATACCGTCCGCGACGATGTAGATGTTGTGCTCAGGCAGGAGGAAGAGGGAGTCTTCGTTGTGATCCCGCTTCATTCCTACATGGGTGTTGCCAGCGTAACGGATCCTCATGAGAGATTCAGACCACGTGAAGGTTGGAGGACACTCAGACAATCAGACTGCCTGATGCAGAGCTGCAGAAGACGATAACACGCTATGTCGACAAGCGTCAATTCTACTGAAGCACTTCTACGAAGCGCCATCACAGGATGATCTGGATACGGGGCCCGGCCTCGATCGTCAGATCATGTCCAACGGAGCGGTGCATGTCACCGTCGATGGTGTACAGCAGCTCCTCCTCGGCGCGGATCACGAGGCGCCGCGTGGAGAGGTTGGTGATGACCTCAGGGTTGGCGGGGCGACCGAAGCGGACGCGGGGCAGCTGCTTGGCGATCTGGGTCGTGCCGACGTCGTGGAAGAGGGCGACGTGGAAGCTGCCGTCGCTGTCTTCGCAGTAGATGAAGGGCCGAAAGCCCAGGCCGATCTGCTCGATGGTGGCGACCCCGATGGAGCCGTAGTTCTGAAGTGGCCGGATCGCGCCGTCCAGCTCCAGTTCGGCGCGCACGGGTCGCGTGACGCGCCGCGCCAGCTCACCGCCCAGGATCCCGGAGGTCACGGTCTGGGCCACGAGCTGCGCCGCGATCAGCGGCGAGGGGCTGCGGTGCTGGTAGTAGACCTCAAGGAAGTTGGCGATGATCCCGTTGCCGAAGATGAAGCCGTAGCGCACCGAGTCGCCGTCGATGAGCTTGAGCATGTCGCGCTCGGTGAGGTCGAACTCCTGCCCTGTGTAGTAGCGCTCGACGAGGTTGAGCAGGATCCGCCCGGGCTCACCGCTGACCCCGACGGAGCCCGAGATGTTGTTCATGGTGCCGCCGCGCAGGAAGGCGATCCGGGGGAGCGGCTTGTCGCCGTAGACCTTGATGAAGGTCGTGAGCGTGACATGGTTGGTGCCGTCGCCCCCGTTGAGGGCGAGGATGTCGATGTCGTTGCGCTTGAACTCGTCGGCGACCGAGGCGACGTCCTCCACCCGGTTGGTCATCTCGTAGACGTCGTCCTGGCCGAGGATGTAGCCCAGGCGGCGCATCCGCTCGGGGTAGCGGCGGTTGCGACGGCTGTTGGGGTTGGTGACGATTCCGATTCCAGGCATGACGGGCTCACGCAAATACGACCGGGGGGTCCAAAGCTCCTCTCGCTATACCCGCACGGGCGCCCCGTGTAAAGCGCCCACCACCTCCACGGTGACCACCTCCCCCGCGCCCAGGCTGGAGCAGCCCGTCGGGATCCTCGCCAGCCCATCGACCTGCACCAGGGACATCAGGTTGCCGCTGCCCTGGCCTGCGATCGGGGTGAAGGAGAACGGCGCGCCTGAGCCTGGCTCGGCGGGCTCCAGGCGCCCTCGCTGGAACTCCAGGCGCGACCCCGGCGAGCGGATCGCGCAGGTCAGCCGCGCCTGGACCGTGGGCAGCTCCAACCGCGCCAGCCCCAGCGCCTTGCGGATCGCGGGCCTGACGAACTGAAGGAACGACACCCAGGAGCTGACCGGGTTGCCCGGCAGGCCCACCAGCGGGGTCCCGCCCTGTCGGCTCCGCCCGAAGGCCAGCGGCTTGCCTGGCTTCATGCGGATCTTCCAGAACTCCAGGCCGTCGCACAGCTCGCCGAGCACCACCTTGACCACGTCGTGATCGCCCACCGACACGCCGCCCATGGAGACCACCAGGTCTGCCCCTCCGAGCGCCTCCTGAAACCTCGCCCGGGTCGCCTCCAGGGTGTCGCGGGCGATCGGCAGGAGCCACGGGTCGCCCCCCGCCTCGGCGACGAGCGCCGCCAGCATCGGCCCCGATGAGTTGACGATCTGCCCCGGCCCGGGCTGCTCGCCGAGGTCCACGAGTTCATCGCCCGTGGACACGATGGCGACGCGCGGGCGCCGCGACACGGGCACCATCACGCGCCCGTTCATCGCCAGCAGCCCCACCTCGCCACCTCGCAGCGGCGCCCCGGCGTCCAGGATCAGGTCGCCCGCCGCGACGTTCTCGCCGCGCCAGCGGATGTGCGCCCCCCTGCCCTTGTCGGGGAGCCCCTGGATGAGCACCTGGCCTGGACGGGACTCGTCGGTGTCCTCGCGGACGATGACCGTGTCCGCGCCTTCGGGCAGCGGCGCGCCGGTCATGATCCGCGCGGCGCCGCCGGGAGGCAGCGTCGCGGGCGCTTCGCCCGCCGGGACGTCCAACGTCACGGGGAGGGCGATCGGCGAGTCGGGCGTCGCCCGGTGGACCTCGTCCCAGCGAACGGCGTAGCCGTCCATGGCGCTGTTGTGGAAGGGGGGGTGATCGATGGTGGAGCGGATCGGCTCCGCCAACACCCGCCCGGCGGCGGCGGTGACCGCCACCAGCTCGCGCTCGCCGCGCGACACCGCCGAGAGGATGATCGCGCGCGCTTCATCGACGGAGAGCATGTGTTCCTCGCGTGTTTCAGATCGGGACGATGGATTCAGTAGACGTCGAAGCGGTACCCGGCGCACAGCGTCAGCCACAGCGGCGTCGCCTGGAACGCGTCCAGCTCGGCTTGCGCGCCCGTCGCGTCCTGCCAGCTTGAGGTGAAGAGCATGCGCAGGTCGGCGCCAGTGTAGAACCCCTCGACCAGCCGGTAGGTGACGCGGGCGCCGAGGTACCAGGTGAACGCCTCGGCCTCCTGAAGCGGGAGGTCCTGGCTCTCGAGGTTGATGTCGAGGAAGGTCAGCCCCACCCCGCCCGTCATGCCGATGCGCAGGCGCTTGTTTGGGGTCCAGGGCTCGTAGCGGACCCCGAGCAGGAAGGCGCGCTGCGACCACTCCAGCGAACGCTCCGGGTCGTCCCCGGTGGGGTTGGACGAGGTGATGTCGCCTGCGGAGAGGCCCAGCCAGGTCAGCTCCGCCGACAGCCAGGTGGTGGCGCGGACGCCGCCGCTGAGCCCGAAGGCGTAGCCGGGCTTGAGGTCGCTGCCGTCGCCCGTCTCGACGAAGGTCCACATCCCGAGGCCGCCGATCCCCTCCAGGTAGGGGCCGCCGCGCGCCTGCGCCTCGGAGGCGAGGGTCACGATCCCAGCGACGACGAGGAGCATCAACACGAGGAGCCTGCCCACCAGTGGCTTGGGTGGGGTGCTCACGTGCGCCTCCGCCCGTTCGCCTTGAGGACACCCTTCAACACACGTCGCTCTCATTCGCTTGACCTCAGAACCCCCGCGCCAACGGGCCTGGTCTCCTTCTCCCCACAGAGCCTCGCTCCACACCTCGATGGTTGTACGGCATCCATGGGACTCTGTCGAGCCTGGTCGGGTAGCAGCCCCTGGTTCCCATGCACGCTCGGGTCTGGTAGAGAATAGATGCGCCCAGACCGAGGAAGGACTGGGGTTTGGAAGAGGCGGGTTTCAGGGATGAATGTAGAGCTTCAGCACGTCGAGCGCCTCGAAGAGATCGCCCGGGGACCCCGGGGCGCGCTCTACCGAGGCAAGGGCGGCGACGCCGAGTCGCCAGACGCCGTCACGATCAAGCTGATGCGACCGGGCACGGCGGACAAGGCCTGGTTGGAGTCGCAGCGCCACCTCGCGCGGCTGCACCACCCGTCCCTGGTGCCGGTCCTCGGCGCCGGCTTCGGGCCGGAGGGCGAACCCTACCTGATCAACGCCAGCTTCGACGCCGCGTACGCGCTGCCGGACTGGCTGGAGCGTCAGGGAGGCGCGCTGGAGCTTGGCGAGGCGGTGGCGTTGCTGCTGCAGCTGGGTCAGGCGTTAAGCCAGTGCCACCGCAACGGCGTCACCCACCGCGGGCTCAAGCCGAGCAACGTCCTGATCCTGGAGAACGACTCGGAGGACGAGGGGGCGGCGCGCTTCGCGGCGCTGCTCGTGGACTTCGGGTTGCCGCCGACCGAGGCCTCGGCGACCTGGACCGCCCCGGAGCTGCTGGAGGGGATGTCCAGCTCGGTGTCGACCGACATCTACGGCCTGGGGATGCTGCTCCTGGCGCTGCTGACCGGCCAGAGCCCGCAGGGGGGGCCGCTCGACGAGGAGCTGACGATCACCGAGCGTCTGGCGCTGGGGCGCTCCTGGGGCGAAGGGGTCGGCCACCAGGTGCAGCAGCTGCCCACCTTCCTGCGGGACACGGTGACGCGCGCGCTGAACCGCAACCCGAGGCACCGCCACACCAACCTCTCGGAGATGTTGGGCGAGCTGCGCGCCAGCCTCTACACCTCGGCCGGGCTGAGCGTCCGCGAGGACGTGGCGGTGCCAGCCGGGTGGGCGAGCGTGCAGGGAGCGGCGGGCGGCATCGACATCCGCGACGGGCTCCTCGACACCCCCTCGCTGAGCACCCGCGGCGAGCGCGAGCTGCTCCACTTCTACCTGCGCCACAGGGACGACCTGGGGCAGTGGCAGCGATCGGGGGTGTTCTTCTACAACAGCTCCAGCCGCGACGAGGCGCAGACCTTTCATAGCGTCCGCAACGCCTGGCCCGGGGCTGAGCTGAGCCTGTACAACGCCATCGCCGTGCCTCGGAAGGGCGAGGTGTTCTACACGGGCGACGCCTCCACCCTGCCGATCCTCCAACCCCACTTCCCGATCGCGGTCACCAACGTGATCAAGAGCGAGGGGTGCAGCAGCCGCTTCCTGACCGATCTGCGCGACGGAGGCTCCTCAAGCCAGTACCTCGTCCTCGGCCGCATCGTCCACACGATGCTGGAGGAGATGGTGACGCCCTGGGCCAACGGGGACCTCGACGTGGACGAGGCGGAGGTGGCTCAGCGGGACGCGCTGGCGGAGAGCTTCGACGAGTTCTTCGATCGCATCATCTCGCGGCACCGGTTGGACCTCCTCGCCGCGGGGTTGAACGCGAAGGCGCTCGACGGCCTGCGCGAGAACGTCAAGCGGCACTACCAGAACCTGCTCGCGCTGAGCACGCGGTCGCGCCGCAACCCCTTCCGCAGCGCGACCACCGAGGTGACCCGCTACAGCGGTGAGTATGGGATGGAGGGGCGGCTCGACCTGGTGTTCGACGACGGGGAGGCGTTCCACATCCTGGAGTTGAAGACGGGCAAGCCGCGCGATCGGGACAACAGGCAGGTGCGGTGCTACGCCCTGCTGTGGGATCACCTCGGCGAGCAGCTCAACCGCAACGTGGTCGCGGAGGTGGTCTACAGCCGCACCGGCAGCACGCTGCTGGTGGAGCGCGACCTCCATGATCGCGACCGGCGCATCCTCAAGGCGCGCAACGAGGTGGTGTCGGCCCACCGCCACCTGGCGTTCGGAGACACCCGCCACGCGCCGCCCTACTACATGCAGTTCCCCAGCGAGTGCCGCAACCACGCCTGCCGCTACCGCCGCAAGAAGTGCGAGCAGCAGAGCCGCCTCCTGGGGCAGGGGCCGTTTGGCAACCCCACCCTGCTCACCGAGCGCCGCAACCCGTGGCGCGGGATCGAGCCGGACCTGGTGCAGCTCGCGCGGGCCTACTACCGGCGCTTCGTGAGCTACATCGAGAGCGAGAACTGGAACGCCACCACCAAGCTCGGGCACATCCTCCGGGCGGACACCCTCCCCGAGCGCCTCCAGTCGCTGTCGGCGATCGCCGACCTGTACATCGCCGACATCCAGCCCGAGCTGAGCCGGATCACCTTCAAGGGGGAGCAGACGCAGATCTTCGGGGTGGGGACGAACATCATCGCCCACCAGGGCGACTTCCGCACGAGCCCGATCATCACAGGCCGGGTGCTGGTCTCCTCGCCGGGCGTGCTGGTCGTCTCATCGACCGCCGCCGCCACCGCCCACGCGCTGCCCGAGAAGGGCTGGATCATCGACCGGCCCCCGGCGCGGGTGGGCTACCGCACCAGCCACCGCGCGCTGTTTGAGCTGATGCGGTGTCGCGACGCCGAGCGCCTCAACATCCTCCTGAGGCGCCAGCCGCCGCGCAACGAGCCGCTCGACCCGACCCCGAGCGATCTGGAGACGTCGCGCCTGCCCACGATCCGCGTGCTGAACCCCAGGCAGCAGGAGGCGGTCGCCGGGGCGCTCGCCGGGCACCACGCCTACCTGATCCAGGGGCCGCCCGGCACCGGCAAGACGACCGTCATCGCGGAGATCATCGTCCGCCTCGTGGAGCGCGGCCAGCGGGTCCTGCTCGCGGCGGGCACCAACACCGCGGTCGACAACGTCCTCAAGCGCCTGGTCGAGAACGGCTTTGATCGCTTCCTCAGGCTCGGCAATCAGTTCAGCAGCGCGGAGCTGGTTGAGCAGCTCCGTCGCAAAGACCACGACCCGGACGCGTTCTTCGCCCGGACGCTCGCGACGGCGACCCCCGACCTGGAGGCGCTCAGCGCGCGGATCTGCGACGCCCCGCTGATCGCGGGCACCACCCACCGCGCCAGCAGCAGCCCGATCATCGAGATCCTGGAGCGCCACGCGGGGCACCTGCGCGATCAGGCGATGGCGACCCCCCCCCTGTTCGACGTCGCGATCCTCGACGAGGCGAGCCAGATCACCGAGCCGATGGCCCTCGGGGCGATCCACCGGGCCTCGCGGTTTGTCCTGGTCGGCGATCACAAGCAGCTCCCGCCCGTCGTGACCGCGGACAACGCGCTGACCTCCTACGTGGAGCGCTGCGCCCTCCAGCCCGAGGAGAACGACCCCAACACCGAGCAACCCGACGCCGCGGAGGCCTCGCGGCAGCTCTATGAGCGACGCCTCCTTGAGATCTCCGGGGTGCGCGGCCTCGATCGGTCGCTGTTCGAGCGGCTCATGGGGCACGTCCCCTCCACGCGGCTCAACATCCAGTACCGGATGAGCCAGCGGATCATGGCGTTCAGCTCCCGCTCCTTCTACGACAGCGAGCTTCGCGCGGACGACGACGTGGCTCACCTCCAGCTCCCGGTGCAGCGCGACCTGCTGCGCGCGCTCCCCAGGAAGATGGAGTCGATCCTCGACCCTTCGCGCCCCATGGTCCTGGTGGACGTCCAGGGCGAGGAGCACCGCCGCCAGAACGTCCGCGAGGCGACGGTGGTGCTGGACGCGCTGGAGGCGCTGCTCCAAGGCGAGCTGGTGACCGATCGCGGCGGCCCCAGGCCCCTGTCGCTCGCCGACCTCCCGAGCCAGATCGGGGTGATCTCGCCGTTTCGAGCCCAGGTGCAGCTCTTGCGGCAAATGCTCGACAAGCGCCTCCAGGGCTACGCGGCGCACGTGGACATCGACACGGTCGACCGCTTTCAGGGCGGCGAGAAGGAGATCATCCTGGTGTCGTTCGTCGCGTCCGGGCGCGAGAGCCTCTTCCTCGCCGACGCCAGGCGGCTCAACGTGACGCTGACCCGGGCCAAGAGCAAGCTGATCGTGTTCGGCAACCTCTCCACGCTGAGCCTGATCAGCGAGCACTTCCAGAACCTCATCCACATGCCCGAGACCTTCATCGTGAGGGCCTGACGCAGAAACGTCACGCGCGGGGAGTTGACAACCCCCGCGAGATGTTCAAAAACGCGCAGCGAGAGAGCCACCGCGCGCGCGTTGGCGCAACCTCTCCTCCAAACCCAGGCTGGTGGTTCAGGCCCCACCACCATGGGTTGACGCCCATATCCAGACCGATCCTGGCGCACACCTGCAGGTACACCCATGACACGTTGGACCGCTGCCCTCCTGATGGCCCTCGCGCTGCCCCTCCTGACGACCGCTGGTTGCAGCGAAGACGATGACGCGATGGACGACGCGGGCGACACGATGGACGCCTCGACCGACTGCGACGATGACGAGTACTTCGATCCGCTGGCCGCCGCCTGTGTGTCGCGCTACCTCGATGACACCGACATCGAGACCGACACCACGCCGCCGCGCGACACCGCCACCCAGCCAGACACCTCCGTCGCGCCGGACACCGCCGCCCCGGACGTGCCTGACACCACGGTGGAGGATGAGATGGTCGATCCGGCCTGCGATCAGGACCAGGACGGGTCGCTGTCCATGGACTGCGGCGGCGACGACTGCGACGACAACGACTTTCGGAGGGCGCCGTCCCGCGGCGAGTCCTGCGACCTGATCGACAACAACTGCAATGGGCGGAACAACGAGGGGCTCAACTGCACCTTCTACGCGCACACCAACGACTCGCTCTACCAGGTCGATCCGTTCAGCCGCTCCGCCACCCGCGTGGCGGACGCGCCCAACCTGTTCGACATCGACACCCACCCGGACGGGACGCTGTACGGGATCACGTCGACCTCGCTGTACTTCTACCAGGAGATCCAGCAGCGCTGGTTTGAGGTCGGCGAGTTCCCGACCATCGAGCAGGGGACCGGGTTCGCCATCGACGCGGAGGGGACCGCCTTCGTGACCGCCGCGGAGTCCGTCTACACCGTGGACCTCGGCACCGCCGAGACCGACTTCATCGGCAACCTGGGCGGCGACTTCTTCTCCAGCGGCGACTGCGTGGTCAACAAGGCCAACACCCTCTACATGACCTCCAAGGCCAACAGCCAGCCCGACACGCTGGTCCTGGTGGACCGGAACACGGGCGCGGGCCAGGCCATCGGCCAGATCCGCGCGGGCAACACGGCCTACTCCAGCATCTTCGGGCTCACCGCCGGGTGGGGACAGCTCTACGGCATGAACACCCGAGGCGAGCTGATCAGCATCGACGCCAACACCGGCCAGGCGACCCTGATCCACACCTTCAACGACGGGCAGGGCATGGGGCTGCGCTGGTACGGCGCCGCCTCCACGCCTGGCCGGTGAACCCTCAAGACCACGCCGCCAGCGCGGCGCGCGCGATCGGCTCGCCGTGCTCCTGCACGAAGTGACCCGCCTCCGGCACCTCCATCGGCTCCGGGCAGCCCGGGATGACCTCCCTGAGCTGGCGCATGGTCGGCGGGCCGAGCACGGGATCCTGCATCCCGATCGCCATGAAGGCGTCCCCCTGCCACGCGCTGCGCCACCACGCCACGGCTCGCCTGGAGATCGCCGCGCCCTCCATCTCGGTCGTGACCGGGACGAGCTGAGGGAAGGTGCGGACCCCCGCCTTGCTGCGCGCGTCCTCGAACGGCGCGTCGTAGGCCGCCACCTCGGCGGGCGTGAGCGACGGGGCGGCGCGCTTCATCAACGCCCCGACGTCCAGATCGGGCTGGGTCGCGACCCAGCCCTTCCACGCCTCGAACCCTGGCCCTGGTGAGCGCTCGCCCGTCGCCAGGGCGGTGTTCATGACCAGCAGCCGCTCGAAGCGGTCGGGCATGTCCATCGGCAGGGTCAACCCGATGAGCCCGCCCCAGTCCTGGCAGACCAGGGTGATCCGGGTCAGGGTCGAGCTGCTCGATGAGCCCGACGATGGCGTCGCGGTGGAAGTGGAAGGTGTAGACCGCGTCATCGACCGGCTTGTCCGAGCGGCCAAAGCCGAAGAAGTCAGGCGCTACGACTCGCCCCCCGGCCTCGGTGAACACCGGGAGCATCTTCCGGTACAGGTAGCACCAGGTCGGCTCACCGTGCAGGCAGAGGTAGGTCCGCTCGGCGTCGGCGGGGCCTTCGTCGAGGTAGTGCATCCTCAGCCCCGGCGCGCCGGGCAGGTCCGTGGCGTAGTGGGGCGCGTAGTTGTAGCCCGAGAGGCCGTCAAAGCGGGCGTCGGGTGTGCGGACAAACTCCATGGTGTCTCCTCCTTTGGACAGGTCGCGCGCTTGAGTACAACCGATCCTACCGCACGCGCCCTCATGAGTCGATTGTCAGCGCGACGGTTGAGGGCTATCAAAGGGGCGACACATGCAGCGGAGCGATCATGCGCCAACACCTCCCCATCGACGACGTCCTCCCCGAAGTGCTGACGGCGCTGGAGCGCTCCAGCGCCGTGGTGATCAAGGCCCCCACCGGGGCCGGGAAGACAACCCGGGTGCCCCCGGCGCTGTTGGGCGCCGACTGGCTCGGAGGAGATCGGGTCATCGTCCTTGAGCCGCGCCGCATCGCGGCGCGCGCCGCGGCGCGCCGCATCGCCCAGGAGCGGGGCGGCGAGGTGGGCGGCGAGGTGGGTTACCAGATCCGGTTCGAGAGGCGGATCAGCCGCGAGACGCGCGTCGTGGTCGTGACCGAGGGGATCCTGGTCCGCATGCTTCAGGACGACCCCTTCCTTGAGGGGGTCGGCGCGGTCGTGCTGGACGAGTTTCATGAGCGGAGCATCCACACCGACCTGGCGCTGGCGATGAGCTACCGGGTGCAACGCGAGGTGCGCCCGGAGCTGAGGCTCGTGGTCATGTCGGCCACCCTGGAGCCCGAGCGGATCGCCCGCTACCTCGGCGATTGCCCGATCGTCGTCAGCCAGGGGCGGACCTACCCGGTGGAGGTGAGCTACCTGGAGCGCGCCGACAAGCGCTACCCGGACGAGCTGGCGGCGTCGGGCGTCCGCCGCGCCGCCGAGATCGATCAGGGCGACATCTTGACCTTCCTCCCGGGGGTCCCTGAGATCCGCCGCGCCGCGGAGCATCTGGAGGCGTGGTCGCGCGCGCGTGACATCGCGGTGCTCCCGCTGTACGGCGATCTCCCCAGCCACAAGTAGGACGCGGTGCTGCAGCCCGGGCCGCGGCGGCGCGTGGTGCTGGCCACCAACGTCGCCGAGACCTCGATCACCATCGACGGCATCTCGACGGTCGTGGACACCGGGCTCGCGAAGGTCATGCGGTTCAACCCGGACACCGGCCTCAACCGCCTGGAGCTGACCCGGATCAGCGTCGCTTCTGCGGACCAGCGCGCCGGGCGCGCCGGGCGCACCGGCCCGGGGCGGTGCTTGAGGATGTGGACGGAGCTGGAGCACCGCCACCTGAGCGCCCAGGAGCTGCCCGAGATCCAGCGCATCGACCTGACGGGGCCTGCGCTGGAGCTGCTCGCCTGGGGCGAGTCGGATCTCAGCCAGTTTGACTGGTTCGAGCCCCCAGACGAGGCGGCGCTGGAGCAGGCGCTGGAGCTGCTCAGGCTCCTCGGCGCGGTGGACGACAGCGGCGTCACCGCAATCGGTCGGCAGATGGTCGCCCTGCCGGTGCACCCTCGCCTCGCCCGGCTGGCGCTTGAGGGCGCGCGGCGCGGGTTCCCTAAGGAGGCCGCCCTCTGCGCCGCGATCCTCTCGGAGCGCGACCCCTTCGGGCGCCGCTTCGACCAAAGGGAGGCGCCCACCGGGCGCTCTCGCTCCGACGTCCTCGATCGCCTCGACGCGCTGATCGCGCACGAGGCGCGCCAGCCGCTCCCGGGGCGAGTTCGCCTCAACCGGGCCGCGGCGAGGTTCATCCTCAAGAGCCGGGATCAGCTGGCGCGGCGTCTCAAGGAGGGTCCGCGCAGCTCAAACCGGCAACGCGCGCTCCTGCGCGCGGTGCTCGCCGGGTACCCCGATCGTGTCGCGAAGCGCCGCCAGGCGGGCTCCCGACGCGCTCTGATGGTCGGGGGGAAGGGCGTCGAGCTGGCGCCCGAGAGCGCCTTGTTGGACCCCGAGCTGTTCGTCTGCGTGGAGCTGCGCGACGGACCGCGGGCGGAGGCGTACGTCCGCATGGCCTCAGCCGTGGAGGAGGGCTGGCTGGACGAGGAGCGCGTGACGTCCAGCATCGACCTAGAGTTCGATCGGGCGCTGGAGCGGGTCACGGCGATGCGCCGAACCCGGTACGGCGACCTCGTACTGTCCGAGGTCAACGCCCAGCCGGACGACCCCGCCGCGGTCTCCCGGGTCCTCGCGGCGGCCGCGCGTGAGGATCTCGTCCACGCGCTTGAGCTGGACCGCCCCAACATCGCTGGCCTGCTGATGCGGATCCGCTTCCTCGCCGAGGCGATGCCGGAGCTGAAGATCCCCCGTATGGAGGAGAGCGACTGGGAGGGGCTGCTCTCGACGCTGTGCTACGGGCGGCGCTCCTTCGCGGAGCTGCGCCAGCAACCCCTCACGGAGATCATCCGGGGCACCATGGGGCACGCGCAGTGGTCCACGCTGGAGCAGGAGGCGCCCGAGCGGCTGGAGGTCCCCAGCGGGAGCCGGATCCGGCTCCAGTACCGCGAGTCCGGCCCGCCCGTGCTCGCGGTGCGGATTCAGGAGATGTATGGGCTGGCGCAGACCCCGCGGCTCGCCGGGCAGCGCGTCCCGGTCCTCCTTCACCTGCTGGCGCCCAACATGCGACCGCAGCAGATCACCGACGATCTGGAGAGCTTCTGGGCCAACACCTACCCCGAGGTGCGCAAGGAGCTGCGCCAGCGCTACCCCAAGCACGCGTGGCCCGAGGATCCGTTGACGGCGCGACCCGAGAAGAGGCCGCGCCGCAAGCGACGGTGAATGTTGGGATCAGGCGTGCACGGACTCGGAGGGCAGGTGGAGGCTCTGCTTGCCCTCGGGCAGGCGGGTGTCGTTGGCCATGACGCGCTTGGCCCAGACCACCATGATGTTCTCAGGCCGACGGCGCCCAGGGGGGCGTGGCCCGAGCTTGCGTTGCGCGACGACGCGCGCGACGACGTTGTTCGCGATCAGCTCGGGGTCCTTGATGGCGTAGACGATGGGGACGCTCGGCTTGTCCTCCAGGCAACCGATGAACAGGCCCGCCACCCCACCCTTGGAGCGGTTGCGGGTGATCTCACACGGCGCGATGGCGCACACGACCGGCACCTCCAGCTTCTTGCTGGTCTGCAGGTCATCGAGCAGTCGGGAGAACATGGTGTAGAAGGCGATCCCGGCGAACTCGCCGCGCTCCGACTGGTTCTCGCGGACCACGCACCCCTCAAAGATCCGCAGCGATGAGTTGCACACCGAGAGCCCGCCGCCGCGGAACGGCGCCCGGTTCTTCGAGATCGTCATGCGCGTCAGCTTGAGGCGGCTCCCCACGGTCGCGTGGATGGCCCCCCCCTCGCCGTACTCGGCGGAGACGACGTTGCGCTCACAGATGCCATCCTTGAGGTCGAGGGCCACCATGCGGAAGGTCGCGATCGCCCCGCCCGACTCGTGCGCCTTGTTGCGGGAGAACTCGATGCCGGTCGCGCGCAGCGCGGTGAGGAACCGCTCCATGTCGCCGTCGGGCCTGAGCCCGCTGAGGAGGATGGCCCCCCCACGCAGCGCCTGGTTCTCCGCGATGCGCCCAAGCGGCCGCCCGTCGTCTTCGGTGTTGCCCTCCAGCAGGAGGCGGCTCGCGAAGGCGAAGATCGCCCCGCCCGCGCCGACGCTCTGGTTGCCGAGGAGGTCGCAGCGCCGCAGGTGCAGCCCGCTGTAGGACGCGTAGATCCCCCCGCCGTGCCCCACCTCGCCGGACCAGCCGCTGCGCGACGCGTCCGGCAGCTCGTCGTCGATCTCGACCTTGTTGTCGCAGATGACGCTGTCCTCGATGAGCATCGGGATGCGCGCCTCGTGCACAAACAGCGCGCCCCCGGCGACACGGGAGTGGTTGCCTCGGAACATGCACTCGCGCAGGACCGTGATGGACTCCTGCGCGAACACCGCCCCGCCCCGCCCATCGGCGTGGTTGTCTTCAAACAGGCAGCGCTCGATCTGGATGGAGGTCTTCTTCTTGAGGTCGCCCCCATCCTCCATCCGAATCGCCGCGCCGTCGCCCGTCGAGCGGTGCCCTGCGAAGGTGCAGAGGTAGAAGCGCGCGCTGCGGGTGGACAGCACGTGCGCCGCTCCGCCATAGCGGCGCGGCTGAGACTCCGAGGGCAGCGAACCGGCGAACCGGATCCCGACGACCCAGGCGTCGTGCGATCCGTCGAGGTTGAGCACGTAATCTTCAGCCCCGATGCGGGACGGCGCGGCCATGACGACCTCGCTGCTCTCATCACCGGCCTGGAGCCAGTCCCGCAGCGCGTCGTCGTCGTCCACGGGCGGGAGGCGGTGGTTGATCATCGCGACCCGAGGCGGGAGCGTCACCCGCTCCTCGTAGAGCCCCGGCAGCAAGCGGAGCTGCACGCGGTGACCGCCGTCGACCAGCTCCTGAGCGACAACAAGCGCCTCCGCCAGCCCAAAGAGGGGCTCCCCCGGGCTCTTGCCCGTGCTGCGACCGCCTCGCGATGAGCTGGGGGCGACGTAGATGACCGGGCCGCGCTTCCAGTTCGGCGGCGACCAGACGTCGGAGGGCAGCACCCAGGTCGCCTTGCTCTGCTCCTCCTGGGCGAGCCCGAAGGCGTCGTCCTCCTCGTCGGGCAGCACCGTGTCGGCGAGCGCGAAGTCGTCAAAGCGCGAGCCGCTGTCGGAGTGGCGGAAGTCGGCCAGCGCCCCCTTGAAGGTGCTGCTCAGCTCCGCGCTGGCCCCCGACGGCATCGGGACCACGCCGCGGTGGCTTCCCGAGGGGGTCGTCCCCTCCTCGCCCTGGAGGGTGATGTCGTCGAGGCGCCGTGAGGCGCCGCTCAGACGAGAGCCCCGAGGCCGCGACAGCGCTGGGGACGCCTGGCTGTCCGCCAGATCGTTCGCGGTGCGGCTGTTGAAGTCGAACGGGTCGTCCGTCTTGAACCCAAAGGGGTCGTCGTCCGCGAGCGCCTCCTCGGGAGATGCCGTCAGATCTCGCCTGGGCGCGTCGAGCGTGGACGAGAGGCCGATGCTGTTCGTCCGTAGGCTCCCGCCGGGCTCGGGAGACGACGGCATCGCCGGGAGGTCATCGTAGGAGTTCCCCAGCGTGGCGCCGCTCGGCGGGGCGCCGAAACCCTCCAGATCGACCTCGATCGGCTTGATGTCGTCGTCGCGCTTGCGGGCCGAGGGGGGGCGACGCTGGACGAGGTCGGGCGTGTTCTCCTCCTCCTGGCGTTGGCGCGTCTTGTCTCCCTGCTCTCGAACCGTGCTCTGCCAGTTGGGCGTGATGAAGCGCTCCAGGAACATGAACAACATGCCCAGCCCGAACAGCGCCAGGAAGGCGTACTTGACCGGGAGCGGGTGGCTGAAGGAGCTGGTCTCCACGCACATCCCCGCCGCGTCGAAGACGTAGCCGAAGATCCCCGTGCCGCGGTTGACGTTCTCGGCGTAGTCGCCCTCAATGCCATCTCGAACGACCCCGGAGTCGTCCACCAGCGCCGTGTTGGTCTTGTCATCGACCACCGCGCCGATCTCATAATCCGCGACCGTGCCGATGAAGCACGAGGCCGCATGACGCGACAGGAACAGCCCGGCGAGCAGCGCCAGAAACAGCATGATCCTGCCGTAACGACCAAAATCAAACTGGGGTTTGTTTGCCCCGCTCATTCACTACCCCTGAGGCGTTCACGATCCACAAACGGGTTCGAGCGTTTTGACCAGCAGGCCACCTACCTTCTTCGAGCACATGCCTCTCGGTTGAGCATAGGTTGGGCTCGGCGGGATTTCAAGCAGCCGGCGCACATTGTACCACACCCCATCGGGGGAGAACGGCCGCACATGAATATCTGTTCAACGCTTTGAACATGCGATATACCTGCAGGCCCGGCGAGCCTCGCCGCAGCAACGCCCGATCTGGGACACAGACCATGACACACCCTGTCGATCGCATCCTCGGCCCCGGCGGCCTCCTCGATGAGCACCTGACCGGCTACGAGCCTCGCCCCCAACAGCTCCAGATGGCGATGGCGGTCCACCGCGCCTTTGAGACCAACAAGCGCGCCGTGATCGAGGCCGCGACCGGCACGGGCAAGACCCTCGCCTACATGATCCCGGCCCTCCTGAGCCGCAAGCGCGTCGTGATCTCCACCGCCACCAAGGCGCTCCAGTCCCAGATCGTGGACAAGGACGTGCCGCTGCTCAGCAAGGTCTTCGCCGAGGCGAGGCCGCCGATTCGCTTCAGCGCCGTCAACCTCAAGGGCCGCTCCAACTACCTGTGCTTGTTTCGCTTTGAGAACCTCAAAGAGACCATGACCTTCACGCGCGCCAGCGACGCGGTCCACTTCCAGAAGATCGTCCGCTGGGCGAAGCGGACGCGGAGCGGCGACCGCAGCACGATCAAGGGGCTGCCCGACCAGTACTCGCCCTGGTCGCAGCTCAGCGCCACCGGCCACCAGTGCCACGGCAAGCGCTGCGAGCATTACGAGGACTGCTTCATCACCAAGCGTCGCCGTGAAGCGCGCGAGGCGGACCTCATCATCGTCAACCACCACCTGTTCTTCGCCGACCTCGCGCTGCGCCGCGCCGGGATCGCCGAGCTGCTGCCCGAGTACGACGCGGTCGTCTTCGACGAGGCGCACCACCTGGAGCAGACGGCGACGTCGTTCTTTGGCGATCAGCTCAGCACCTACCGGCTCACGGAGATGGTCTCGGACACGCGCCGCACCCTGGAGGCGGAGGACGCCCTGACGCGCGTCGGCGAGAAGATCCTCCGCGGCGTCGAGACCGCCTCGGAGGGGTTCTTCGGGTGCTTCAAGGACAGCCTCTACGAGGGGCGCTACGCCATGGAGGAGGTGCTCACCGACAAGCTGCGCGCGACCCTCCGGCAGCGCCGCCGGATCCTGACCGACGAGCTGGAGCGGCTCGCGACGTGGCTGGAGACCGCCGACGGCGGCAGCGCGACGGAGCGCTTGCACGAGCGCTGCCGCGACCTGATCGGCGACACGGTGACGGTCACCACGCCCGGGCAGCCCGATCTGTGCCACATCATCGAGCGCCGCGGCCGAGGGATCTTCCTGGAGGCCCAGCCGATCCACATCGGCGGGCTGTTCCGCAAAGGGGTGCTTGAGCGCGAGGGGCCGCAGATCTACACGAGCGCGACCCTCACGACCGAGGGGAGCTTCGACTTCTTCTGCAGCCGCCTCGGGATGAACCACCGCGACGACGTCATGACCGCTCGCCTCAGCCCGGTGTTCGACTACAGCCAGAACGCCCTGCTCTACATCCCCCGGCGCCTGCCCGCTCCGGATCGGGACGGGTGGCTCGAAGGGGTCTGCACGATCTCCGAGTACCTGATCAACATGAGCGAGGGCCGCGCCTTTGTGCTCTTCACGAGCTACCGCAACATGGAGCAGGTCTACGAGGAGCTGGCGGAGAAGCTCGACTTCCCGGTGCTCAAGCAGGGCGACATGCCGCGCGGTGAGCTCCTGGAGACCTTCCGCGCGGACACCCACTCCGTCCTGTTCGCGACCAGCTCGTTCTGGGAGGGCGTGGACGTCGAGGGGGAGGCGCTCAGCCTCGTGATCATGGACAAGCTGCCGTTCGCCAACCCCTCCGACCCCCTGACCCAGGCCCGCATGCGGCAGCTGGAGGAGCGCGGCGTCCACCCCTTCTCGACCTACCAGATCCCGACCGCGATCATCGCCCTCAAGCAGGGCTTCGGTCGCCTGATCCGCTCCCACCGGGACCGCGGCGTCGTGGCCATCCTCGACAGCCGCCTGGCCACGCGCTCCTACGGGAGGCGCTTCCTGGAGTCGCTCCCGCCCGCCCGCGTGGTCTGGAACTCCATCGAGGCGAAGCGCTGGTGGGAGGGCATCGCCGCAAAAGGTGATTGACTCCGTCGAGGGTGTGCTAACACTTTATCCGCCACGGACGCTCACCGGGGGTGTCATGGACGAACCAGAGGCTCGAAGGCTGGCATACAGCATTCACCTGTGGTGACGCACAGGCGCAGCGGCGTTGCTCCACAACGGCCGCAAAGCCCCCATCGCAGACGTGTCGCAATCAGGAACGCCCAACCAACCCGCTTCATCAGGAGGAGTGACCCAGATGGCCTTTCAGCTTCCCGAGCTTCCCTACGCCCACGACGCCCTCGAACCCCACGTCGACGCCCGGACGATGCAGATCCACCACGGCAAGCACCACGCCGGGTACACCAAGAAGCTCAACGCCGCCCTTGAGGGCCGCGCTGAGTTCGAGGGCAAGTCCATCGACGCCATCCTCGGCGACATCGACAGCGTGCCCGAGGAGATCCGCACCGCTGTCCGCAACAACGGCGGCGGCTACGCCAACCACAGCCTGTTCTGGTCGGTGATGTCCCCCGACGGCGGCGGCGCCCCTGAGGGCGACCTCGCCGCGGCCATCACCGCCAAGTGGGGCGACCTCGACAGCTTCAAGGACGCCTTCGGCAACGCCGCGACCGGTCAGTTCGGCAGCGGCTGGTCCTGGCTCGTGGTGGACGGCGACGGCGAACTGCACGTCTACGGCACCCCCAACCAGGACAGCCCCTACATGCAGGGCCACACCCCGATCCTCGGCCTCGACGTCTGGGAGCACGCCTACTACCTCAACTACCAGAACCGCCGCGGGGACTACGTCGGCGCCTTCTGGAACGTCGTGAACTGGGGCAAGGTGGCGGAGAACTACGCCGCCGCCAAAGGCTGAGCCCTGACCTGACCCAACGCAAAAGGGCCGCCCGATGTCGGGCGGCCCTTTTGCGTTGAAGCTCAAGCGACGCTACACCGTGAAGCTGTAACCGCTCCCCACCACGTCCTCCAGCGCCTCGACCGACTTGGGCACCCCGCCGGTCAACACCACTGGGCCGTCCTCCGTCGTCAGGACGTCGTCTTCGATGCGGATCCCGATCCCGCGCATCTCGTCGGGCACGTCCTCCGCGTCGACGCTGACGTAGATCCCCGGCTCGATCGTCTGCACCTCGCCCGGGCTGAGCTTCGCGTAGTCCTCGCCGTCGTAGTAGGGGCCGACGTCGTGCACGTCCATCCCCAGCCAGTGACCCGTCTTGTGCATGTAGAACGCCTTGTAGGCCTCCTCCTCGATCAGCTCATCCAGGCTCCCCTTGAGCAGCTTGAGGTCGATCATCGCCTGGGTCAGGGTGCGGACGGTCGCCTGGTGAATGTCCCACCATGAGGAGCCCACCGTGCACATGGCGATCGCCGCCTCCTCCGCCTCCAGGACCGCCTGGTAGAGGTCGCGCTGCGCCGGGGTGAAGGAGCCCGACACCGGGAAGGTCCGGGTGATGTCGCTGGCGTAGTAGTTGAACTCGCACCCGGCGTCGATCAGGACCAGATCCCCGTCGCGGAGCAGGTCGCGGTTGGTGGTGTAGTGCAGGATCGTCGCGTTGTCGCCGCCGCCCACGATGGAGGAGTAGGCCGGGAACGAGGCGCCGTTGCGCGCGAAGACGTACTCGATGAGGGCTTGAAGCTCGTACTCGTGCATCCCCGGCTTGCAGGCCTTCATCGCCGCGAGGTGGGCCTCGGCGGCGATCTCACAGGAGCGCCTGAGCAGCGCCAGCTCCTCCTCGCCCTTGACCTTGCGCATCGCATGCAGGACCTCGCGCGGGTCCTTCAAGACGGTCGGCGCCTCGGGCGGGCGGTTCTTCGCTCGCCGCAGACCGCCCAGCAGGCGGTGGATCCGCGCGTCGAACGCCGCGTCTCGCCCCAGCTCGACGTAGAGGACCTCACGGCCGCGCATCAGGTCGGGGAGCTTGTCGTCCAGCTCCTCCAGCGGGTGGGCCGTATCCGCGCCAAAGTCGGCCACCGCGCCCTCCGGGCCAGCGCGGCGCCCCGTCCACGTCTCGCGCTCCTTGTCCCGCGGGCGGACGAACAGCGTCGTCGCGCCCTCGTCGTGCCCCGGGGCGATGACGAGGATCGCCTCAGGCTCCTCGAAGCCAGTCAGGTAGAGGACGTCGCTGTGGGCTCGGTAGCGGTAGTCGGTGTCGCGGCTGCGGAGCTTCTCATCGCCGCTGACGAAGATCGCGACCGCGTCCTCGCCGATCGCGTCCATCAGGCGCGCGCGGCGCGCGGCGTAGGCGTTCGTGGGTGTGTCCTGCATGTCCAAACCGTTCGGTGGTGTCACTTGTTCTGGCGATCGCGGAAGAAGAGCTTGAGCTTGGAGCCCTTGCGGATGCGGATGGTCTTCACTTCGCTCATCCGACCGTCCTCCCACTTGACCTGCACCTCGTGGCGGCCAACGTCGAGGTCGCGGTTGATCATGGGCGTGCTCGCGCCCAGCGCGCCCCCATCGACGAACACCTCCCCCTTGGGCTTGGAGTAGACGGTCAGCTTCCCGGACTCGTCGCCGTCCTCCTCCTTCTTGGGCTCGTCCTTGCTCGGCAGCGCGGGCGACGAAGACTTCGCGGTGGGGGTCGGTGGGGTGTTGTAGCCCGTGATGTCGACCATGAGGATCCGCTTCTCGCGGGGCTTGAGGTAGACCGTGTAGGTCTTCTCCTTGTCCCCCATCTTCACCAGCACGTCGTGGCGCTTGAGGGCGGGCAGCTTCATGCCGTACTCGCTGCGGCGAGGGTAGGGCTTGCCGTCCACGGTGATGAGGGCGCCGTAGTTGGTGTGGATCTCAAGCCACCCGTGCCCGTTGGGGTCGTCGTCCTGAGCGAGCGCGCCTGACGCCATGAAGCAGAGCAGGAGCGCCCCCATCAGGAGGGTGAGCCATCGTGTCGCGGTCGTTGTCTTCATCGTTCGAACCTCAAGCAGCGGCGCCGAGCCCTCCAACCGGCAGGAGGGGGCGCGCTATTCCAGCTTCGCCGGAGACTACGCGAGGCGCGCGAGGCGCTCGCACGCCGCCTCAAGGACCTCATCTTCCTTGGCGTAGCAGAAGCGGACCAGGGACTCACCTACCTCGCCGGTGAAGAACGCGCTCCCCGGGACGCTGGCGACGCCCACCTGCTCCAGGATCGCCATGGACGCCTCGCGGGCGGTGCTCCGCCCAAGCCGTGAGACGTCGGCGAGCACATAATATGCACCCTGCGGTCGAATCGGCGGCAGGCCAGCGGCCTCCAACACCGCGCAGATCTGATCGCGCTTGACCTGATACATGTCGCGCATCTGCGTGTAGTAGGAGTCGTTCAGCTTCGCCATCCCGTGCGCCACGCCGTACTGGAGCGGCGACGGCGCGCAGATGTAGCAGAGGTCGTTGACCAGCCCGATGGGGCCAGCGATCTCGGGCGGCGCGACCGCGTACCCGAGCCGCCACCCCGTGATGGAGAAGGTCTTCGAGAAGCCCGACATCGTCACCGTGCGCTCACGCATCCCGGGCAGCGTCGCCAGGCTGATGTGCTCGGCGTCGTCGTAGACGATGTACTCGTAGATCTCATCGGTGATCGCGAGGAGGTCGTTCTCCTGACAGAACCCGGCGATCACCTCCAGATCCTCACGCCCGAACACCTTGCCGCTCGGGTTCGAGGGGGTGTTGATGAGGATCGCGCGCGTCTTGTCCGTCACGACCGCGTCGAGCATCGCGCGGTCGAGCTTCCAGTCCGGCGGCGCGAGGGGGACGAACCTCGGCACGCACCCCGCCACCGTCAGCGTGTTGCGGTGGTAACCATAATAGGGCTCGAACAGGATCACCTCGTCGCCCGGGTTGAGCATCGCCTGGCACGTGCAGGCGAACGCCCCGGTCGAGCCGATCGTGACCACGACCTCGCTCTCCGGATCGGTTGGCCTCTTGTTGTGAGCCTCCATCTTCGCGGCGATCTGCGCCCGCAAGGGCTCGACCCCGTCGTAACGACTGTAGACGCTCAGATCCTCGGCGACCGCAGCCTGGGTCGCCTCCAGCACCTCAGGCGGCGTCGGCATGTCGCAGATGCCCTGGCCGAGGTTGATCCCCCCAAGCCGGTTGCACTCCAGCGTCATCCGCCGGATGTCGGACTGCACCAGACCTTCGATTCGCTTGGATTTGCGCACGCTCAGGCTCCCCATCATTGAGCGCCCGGTCGTGGTGGCGGCGCGAAACCTCCGCTCACCCCGGGCTGCATAGGCCAAGCCTCCCGTCTTCACGGGCTTGGCACAGACACCCTACGCTTATTGCGCGCCTGGTTGCAATCACATTGTCCCAACAGCGCGGCGCAGGGTCACCTCAAGTATCAAAACCGATACTCAAAGTAACACAAGCACCGCCCCTCCATCCATACAGACGCGGCGCGCTTTTGCGCTCCACGCCCTGTGGACCGAGCGGCGTCGCATTGCCAGCGCATCGGCACGGATCTGGCTATATCGCATCATGACCTGGCTCGGGGAGTGTCACCCAGCGCTTTGTCGCAGGGTTCCCATATGCCGCACGGCGGCACGACACACACACGCGGCCTCGTCTTCAGGTGGTCATCACGTGCAGGCCACGTCAGACCGTATCAACGCGTGCAAGGGAGTGCCAGCCTTGCTGAGGGGCCTCAAGCCCCTTATCTACAGTGGGCCTGGCCTGCACGCGATGACCACCTGGGGGCGACACAGGCTGATCGGGCTCACCGATCATCACAGCGTTGGGTGGCACCCCTCGCGCCAGGTCACCTCAACGACGCAGGCCACGCGCCCACTCCAGCACCCGCCCGAGATCCGAGGTGGGCTCGGGGGGCTCCTGAAACAGCTTCGCCAAACGGAGCAGCTCGCTGGCCGCCTGCGCCGTGGTCATCCTCCGACGCCCCAACACCAGCTTGACCGCGCGCGTCGGCACCAGATCGCCGAGCGCCTCGTTGCGCGGCACCCCGGTCCGGTTCCGCGTCGCCTCCAACGCCGCCTCCAGCAAGCGCTTGATCGCCTCGCCGTAAGCCCCCTGCATCGACGTGAGGCGGCCGTGCAGCTCACCCGCGTTGGGCTCGAAGGCCATCGTCGTCAACCGCTCCTCGACGCGCGGGGCGCCCTCCGGGGCGACCCGAGGGGGGGCGGGCCGCGGCATGCGCTGCTGCGCGGCGGAGGGCTGCGTCAGCCGCGGCGGCAGGTGGCGGGCGTAGACCACGTCGAAGCCCTGGGACGCATGCGCAGCGTAGCTGGCGACCCCTTGAAGCTCCGCGATGTTCCCTGGCCAGGGGTAGCGCAGCAGCAACTCAAGCGCCTCCGGGTCCAGCTCCGCCCCCTCCCCACCCGCGCGCTGGAGCAGCCGCTGGAACAACAGCGGGATGTCCTGGCGGCGCTCGGACAGGCCAGGCACCCGGAGCGGGCGACCGACGTACTCGACCCCCAGGCGCGTGTAGAGCGGATCGCTGAAGGACTGCTCCTGGCGCCACCCCGGGTCGTGGACGGGCTCGCTGGAGGCGGTCAGGAGCAGGACGTCCACCGCGATCCGGGACGTCTCGGGGTTCAGCTCACCGAGGACGCTGCGGCGCGCTTGCTGAAAGGCGTCGCGGGGGCGCGTGGGGATGGTCTTGCCGAGGCGAGTCAGCCAGCGCTGGTGCTGCTGATCCAGGCGGGCGAAGTCGAGCAGCTCCGCCTGGTTGGTGGGCTTGAGGTTGTGCACCTCGTCGATGAGCAGCGTCCCCTGGTGAGCCAGCTCGGCCACGCCTGGGTAGCTCTCCTTGCGCTGACCGGTGTACACCCCCTGCCAGCAACCAAACAGCGCCGCGTACTCGATCTGCTCCAGGGCCGGGCTGGCGAAGTAGTGCGCGAGCCGCCCCGGGCGCTGGCTGACGGCGTGGATGTAGGAGGCGATGGAGGTCTTCCCGCACCCTTGCGGGCCGAGGATCATGGCGTTGCCGCGCCCTTCAACGCGCGCGACCCGGCGCGCCTCGCGGAGCGCGGTGAGCATCGGGAGGCTGCGACCGAGCAGCAGGGAGCCTGGCGGGCGCCCCCGCAACAGACGATCTTCGAGCAGGCCGTGCTCATCGAGCAGCCCCCTCAGCCCAGCGCGATCGAGGGAGGCCTTCTCGACGTAGGCGCGCGCCCCGGCGCGGTTCGCGTCTCGGGCGCGGCGGTCGCGCGCGATGCTGGACAGCACCACCAGCGGCAGCTCCGAGTTCCCCGGAGCCGCGCCCTGGTCTGGCCAGCGCTCCACGAGGTGAGCCAGCGCCGTGAGCCCGAAGGTCGCGTCCGCCTGCGTCGCGGGCTGCGCGTCGAAGCGCACGTCGAGCAGGATCAACGCCCAGCGCCACCCCTCCGGGCCGGACCACCCGCGACGCACGGTCTGCTCGATGAGCGTGAGGTCGTTGGTGACGCGGTCGCCGCGCACCTGCTGCCCCGAGCAGAACACCGCGGCGACCGCGTCCTCAGAGAGGCTCTCCAGCTCGGCGTCGGTCGCCTCAAGCGGCACGTCCACCACCCCAAGCTGGTCGCACAGCTCCGCGCGCAGGTCCAACGAGCGGGTGAACTGATCGTCGATGATGAGCAGACGGGGACGACTCACGGCAACACCACCCCTGTTGGGAGAGCGCCAAGCTGCTCGTGGAGCGAGCGAGCCTGGCGTTGAACAGCTTGAAACAGCGACGCGATCGTGTCCGGCGAGGCGTCCGCGCGGCGCCACGCCGCGGTGAACACCCCAAGCTCCCGCTCAAGGCGATCGATCGCCTCCTCAAGCCCCGCCGCGTCAACCTCCGCGCCCTCGTGGCCCCGCAGGGCCGCGCCCATCAAGTCACGCGCTTCTTTGGAGAGCAGCTCACGCAGCGGCTCCTCCAGCAGAAGACGCGTCGGGCAAAACGCGCGGCTCGCGCGTCGGGACAGGTGGCGCGCCGAGGCGAGGTGTCGCGCGAACGCGCCCTCCGGCTCAAGGCGGCGCTCGAACGCCTGGCGCGCGGGTGAGTCGGCGGCGTGGAGGCGCCCGATGAAGCCATGGTTGCGGTTGAGCAGCAGGTTCTCCAACCACGAGTGGCGCAGCTGGCCGCGCAACGTCGCCTCCTCGGGGGCCGAGCCGATGAGGACGAGCTGCGAAGGCGTCGCGTCGGGCACCGCCTCGATCAACGTGAGCCGCAGCGCCTTGAGCGCCTCGGTCGCCTCGGAGTCGAGGGGTGACCACGCGGCGCCCCCTCCGTGCGCGATCCACTCGGCGCGCGCCTCGGGGAGGATCGCTTCGGCCACCTCGGGCAGCCACGCGCCGCGCGCGCGAGCGAGCAGCAGCAGGTAGAGCGCGACGAGGTGCCGAGGCCAGGGAGGCGGCTCCAGGAGCGCGAAGGACGGCTCGGGATCTCTGGCCAGTGCAGTGAGGAAGCGTTGGAGGCGCTGTTTGAACCCGAGGTCGAGGCGACTGACCGCGCGCTGGCACCGGTACACATGGGGGCTGCGCGGCTGGGGCGCGCCGTGTCGGTCGCCACCGGAGACGGTGAGGATGATCCAGCCGCGCCGCTCCGCCTGGGCGGCCATGGCGGCCAGCGTGTGATGGTCGGGCTCGGGGTGCAGGAGGATGAGCGCGTCGGGAGGGAGCGGCCCCCCTTCGGGCTCCAGGACGAAGCCAGGCGCGCGGTTGGGCTTCAGCGGGACGCGCCAGCGCGCGCGCGACCACGGCTCGGGGAGCATCTCACTCCAGGCGCGCCGCTCGGCGCTGTCGCAGAGGTAGAGCTTCATGGCGCGCTGTACCGCTCGCGAGGGAAGCGGACGACGAGCCCGAGGTCGTGCTTGTCTGGCTCGACCTCCACGGCGACGGACGAGGCGAAGCGCCGCAGCCCGGAGAAGGCCCGGGTCGCGTGACCGGTGCTGGCGCCCTGCGCCGCCTGCTTGAAGAGGATCGCCTCGGTGAAGCGCTCGCGGCGGTCGCGCACCCTGAGATCGGTCATGAACACGAGGTGGCGCTGACCATCCATGAAGAAGGGCTCGGAGACGTTGCCGCCCTCCGAGGCCTCCAGCGCCACAAAGGCCTTGAGCAGGCCGATCGGCTCCAGATCATCGGCCACGACGACCCCAAGGGGCAGCTCGGCGGTCTCCTGAACGCTCAGGGCGTCCCAGGGCTCCAGCAGCGAGATCAACACGAGCGGGTGCAGGGCGCGGTGGGAGATCGCCTTGGCGACCATCAGCGGCCACCGCTCACCGGGGGTGATGGTGCGCGGCCACTTCAACTCACCACCCAGCTCCTCGACCGCGGCCTTGAGAGCGTCCACGATCTCCTGGAGCGTCTCCAGGTGGATGGCCAGATCGTCGCTCGACCAGGACGCGGGCTCGTGCAGGCGCGGGGCGCCCTCGTTGAAGAGGAGGTTGGCGTGAGCCCAGGCCCGCTGCCAGTGGCTGAGCGCGCGCGACTCGCGGTTGAGCAGCTCCACGCTGGTCCAGATGAGGAAGTGGGTCGCGGCGTCGCGCACCCGGCGCTGGAACTCCACCTTGGAGGGGCTGTTGGCGGCCTCCTCGTAGACGAGCGTCCCCTCCTGGGCCCAGATGGCGTGCAGCAGGACGATGTCGTCGATGCGGCCGGAGACGCGGATCGCCTTCTCGGGGATGGCCACGTAGAGGTAGCTGCGGCCCGCGCCGAGGATCCGCGCGTGGACGTCGCGCGCCTGGTCGAGCGGCTGCGCCTCGTGCGCCTCGGCCGGGGTCGGCGCGTCGCAGAGCCACCAGCCCTGCTCCTCAGCGACCCCATGCCACTCCAGGATCTGAGCCTCGTCGGGGCTGGGGGTGACGGCGGGCGCGCCGTTGATCCACCCATACGCGTCGGACTCCTCCAGATCACCGGCGGAGGCGAGCCGCACGAGGGCCTCGGTGACGGAGGGGTTGACGCCGCGCTCGCGCGACACCTGCTCCAGGCGCGCGAAGAACTCCTCCAGCACGACGCGCCCCATGTCGTTGGCCACCCAGCAGGCGTGGCTGTCCCGCCCGTGGCGGAACCTGAACTCCACCGCGCAGGCGCCCCACTCCGCGGCCCAGGCGGAGAGGCGCTTCGCCAGGGCGGTGGTGTCGAAGATGTTGAGGGAGGAGCGGGCGCGCGGGCTGGCGTGGGCGCGCTCGTCCGTGCTCGGCGCCTCGGTGGGGACGAGGAACCCAAGCAGCGTCCGCCCGATCTGGATCTGATCGCCGTCCACGAGGACCTGGACCGAGGCGAGCTGGTTGTTGATCTGGGTGCCGTTGCGGCTGTCGAGGTCGCGCAGCAGGATCTTGCCATCGGCGCTCGCCTCCAGCCGGGCGTGGTGACGCGACGACGCCCCTGAGGGGAGGCGGATGTCGCAGTCGTCGCCGCGGCCGATCAGCAGCGGCAACCGCTCCAGGCTGTACTGGCGGCCCTTGAGGCGCCCTCGGAGGACGACGAGGAGGGGGTGCGACTGCGGCATGACTCAAAGCTCCGCGATCAGGCTGGGGAGCGTGTCGTTGAGGTCGCCCTTGATCCACAGCCCCCGGACGCGCTTGAGCATCGCCGCGTCGACGTCCCCGAGGGCGACGACGTGCCCACCCTCCTGGCGGACCTCAAGCGGGATGTTGCGCATGGGGGGCTTGCGGACGTTGGCGCCCAGGATCAAGAGGGTCCGCGCCCCGTAGGCCCACTGCGCCCCGCGCGCTCGGGGGACGCGGGGCATCGCCTCTTCAAACAGGACCATGTCGGGGCGAAGCCGCCCGCCGCACGCGTGGCAGCGCGGCGGCTCCCCAGCGAGCCACCGTCTCTCCGCGTCGTCCGGCGCGTCCAGCTTCACACGACAGTCGCGGCACCGCAACCGATCGATCGCCCCGAAGAACTCCGCCACCTGCTCCACGCCGGACGCCCTCACCAGCCCAGCCGTGCTCAACGACATGACGCCTCGGAGCAGGCCGCGCCGCTCCAGGCTCCAGAGGGCGCGGTGCGCCGCGGAGGGCCCGCCGATCCGGCGGCTCGCCCGCCGCGCCTCGGAGAGGTACTCCCCGAACGCTCGCCACGCGTCGCGCGGGGTCTGGTCGAGCGCCGCCGGGACCGCGCACCGCAGCGGGTCATGCCGATCCCAGAGCCCGCCCGGCGCCTCAGGCGGCTGGATCCCCGCGCAGCGCAGCAGGCCCGCGCCAGCCAACACGACGACTCGCCCCTGGGCGATGATGTCGCGCGCGCGCAGCAGGCCGCCAGGCGCCTGGTCGGCTTGGGGTGGATCGTCGGTGGGTTCGCTCATGGCCTCTCCCGCGTCGGGTTCACTCCTATATACTGTGTCTCCCGGGTCGACGCGACCACAACGTGAGCCGCCTGTGGGCCAGGCTGTTGTCTTCACACGCACTCGCGCGTGTGGTATGTGAACCGCCGATATGACGTGAGGAGCGGTCATGACAGACACCCGAATCACCCGTGATGAGGTCGCGCGCGTCGCCCGGCTGGCCCGGCTGGCGCTGAGCGACGACGAGCTGAACGCGCTGCGCGATGACCTGGACGCGATCCTGGGCTACGTCGCCAAGCTCTCCGAGCTGGACGTGAGCGAGGTCGAGCCCACGACCCACGCCATCCCCCTGGAGATGCCCACGCGCCGGGACGAGGTGGTCCAGACGCTGAGCCGCGATGAGGTGTTGAGCAACGCCCCCAGCGCGGAGGACGGGATGTTCAAGGTCCCGACCATTCTGGAGGGAGGCAACTGACGGCGATGGACAAGGGACTCCACACTCTGACCCTGGAGCAGCAGCTGACCCAGCTCGACGAGGGCGCGATCCGCGCCGTTGAGTTGACCGAGGCGACGCTGGAGGCGATCGAGGCGACCGACGCGACCGTCAACGCCTACATCACGCTCGACCGAGAGGGGGCGCTCGCCCAGGCGGCGGCGGCGGACGAGGCGCGCGAGCGCGGCGACCACGGCGCCCTCGCGGGTGTCCCGATCGCGGTCAAGGACATCATCCTGACGCGGGGGCTCAAGACCACCGCGGCGAGCCGGATCCTGGCTGACTTCGTCCCACCGTTCGACGCCGCCGTGGTTGAGCGGCTGCGCGACGCGGGGGCGGTGATCGTGGGCAAGACCAACTGCGACGAGTTCGCGATGGGTTCGTCGAACGAGAACTCCGCGTTCGGCCCCGTCCAGAACCCGGCGGCGCCTGGCCGCGCCCCCGGCGGTTCGTCGGGGGGCTCGGCCGCGGCGGTCGCCGCGGACCTGTGCGCCGCGGCGCTCGGCACCGACACGGGCGGCTCGATCCGCCAGCCCGCGGCGCTGACCGGCACCGTCGGGCTCAAGCCCACCTATGGGCGCGTGAGCCGCTTCGGGGTGGTGGCGTTCGCCTCGTCGCTCGACCAGGTCGGCCCGATGGGCAAGACGACCTGGGACGTCGCGCGCGTGTTGGAGACGATCGCGGGCCACGATCCGCGCGACTCCACCTCCGCGGCGCGCCCCGTCGGGGGCTACTGCGCCGCGGCCCGCCGCGGCCCGGAGGCGGTCGCGGGGATGCGGCTCGGGGTCCCCCGCGAGTACATGGGGTCCGAGGGCGGGATCCAGCCCGCGGTCAAGGAGGCGGTCCACGGCGCCATCGACGCGCTGCGCGACGCCGGGGCCGAGATCGTCGAGGTCAGCCTGCCCCACACCGAGTACGCCATCGCCACCTACTACCTCATCGCCACCGCCGAGGCGAGCAGCAACCTCGCCCGGTACGACGGGATGCGCTATGGGCACCGGACCGAGGAGGCCGCCGACCTCGCGGAGGTCTACGCCCGCAGCCGCGGCGAGGGCTTCGGCGCCGAGGTGAAGCGCCGGATCATGCTCGGGACGTACGCGCTGTCGGCGGGCTACTACGACGCCTACTACCTGAAGGCCCAGAAGGCGCGGACCCTGATCCGCCGGGACTTCGAGGCCGCCTTCGCCGACGTGGACGCCCTCGTCACGCCGACGTCACCGACCACGGCCTTCCGGCTCGGGGAGCGGGTGGACGACCCGCTGCAGATGTATCTCGCTGATGTGTTTACCATTTCGTGCAACCTCGCGGGTATCCCGGGGCTGAGCCTGCCCTGCGGCCAGGACGAGGACGGGGCGCCGATCGGGCTCCAGCTGCTGGGGCCGTGGTTCGCCGAGGAGCGCTTGTGCACGATCGGAGGCGCCTGGGAGGCGCTGCGCGACGGGTGATTGCCATGAGTTCGAGTGAGTGGGAGGCCGTGATCGGCCTGGAGGTGCACGCCCAGCTCAAGACGTCGTCCAAGCTGTTCTCGCGTGAGTCAGCCCAGTACGGCGCGGAGCCCAACACCCAGGTCAACGAGGTGTGCGCCGGGATGCCCGGGGCGCTCCCGGTGATCAACGAGCGCGCCGTGGAGTACGCGATGGTCGCGGGCTACGCGCTCGGCTGCGAGGTGCACCTCTGGAGCCAGTTCGCGCGCAAGAACTACTTCTACCCCGACCTGCCGAAGGGCTACCAGATCAGCCAGTTCAAGCACCCGATCTGCACCGGGGGCGGCGTCGACTACCTGCTCGACGGCGAGCTGAAGCGCTGCAACCTGACGCGGATCCACCTGGAGGAGGACGCCGGGAAGAACATCCACGCCCCGAACGGGTCGCTGGTCGATCTGAACCGGGCCGGGGTGCCGCTGATCGAGATCGTCGGGGAGCCTGAGCTGCGCAGCGCCGACGAGGCGACCGCGTACCTCAAGGAGCTGCGCAACATCCTGCGCTACCTCGACGTCTGCGACGGCAACCTGGAGGAGGGCTCCTTCCGGTGCGACGCCAACGTCTCGGTCCGCCCCCGGGGCCAGGAGGCGTTCGGGACCCGCGCCGAGCTCAAGAACATCAACTCCTTCCGCTTCATCCAGCGCGCCATCGACTACGAGATCGCGCGCCAGATCGACCTCCTGGAGAACGGCGAGCAGGTCGTGCAGGAGACGCGCCTGTTCAACCACGACACCGGGCGCACCACGAGCATGAGGTCGAAGGAGGAGGCGCACGATTACCGCTACTTCCCCGACCCGGATCTGCCGCCGCTCGTGATCGCGCCGGAGTGGTCCGAGCGGGTGAAGGCGGCGCTGCCGGAGCTGCCCGGCCAGAAGCGCGAGCGTTACCAGCGCGACCTCGGGCTGCCCGCCTACGACGCCGACGTCCTCACCCAGGCGCGCCCGGTGGCCGAGTTCTTCGAGGCTGCGGTCGCGGCCCACGACAACCCGAAGGGGATCGCCAACTGGGTCATGAACGAGGTGCTGCGCGAGGTGGACAACCCCGAGGAGGGGCTGGACGCGCTGGCGTTCGGCCCCGCGCAGCTCGCCGAGCTGGTCCAGATGGTCGACGACAAGGAGCTGACCGGGAAGATCGCCAAGGCGGTCTTCGCCAAGATGGTCGAGAGCGGCCAGGCCCCCACCGAGATCGCCGACGCCGAGGGGCTGCGGCCCATTCGAGACGAGGGGCGCCTGCGCGCTCTGATCGCCGACATCCTGGCCAACAACCCGGCTCAGGTCGAGCAGTTCCGCGGCGGGAAGACCAAGCTGATGGGGTTCTTCATCGGCCAGCTGATGCAACAGACCCGCGGCAAGGCCGACCCGGGCCTTGGCCGCAAGCTCCTGATGGAGGAGCTCAACTCAGACAACGAGGACGGATGAACGTCGAGGTCAAGAGCGAAGTGACGCCGGTCGCCTGGAAGGGCGACTGGGCGAGCGGCGAGGTCGAGATGATCGACCAGCGTCGTCTCCCGGGCGAGGAGATCCTGCACACGTGGACGACCTGCCCGGAGGTCGCCGAGAGCATCCGCGCCATGATCATCCGGGGCGCCCCGGCGATCGGCGTCGCCGCCGCGTATGGGGTGGTGCTGGGCGTGCGGCGGACCATCCAGGAGGGCCGCGCCGCGCTGAGCGATCTGCCCGCCATCGTGGACACGCTCTCCAACACCCGCCCGACGGCGGTCAACCTGTTCTGGGCGCTGCGCAGGATGGAGGCGCTCGCGCGCGCCGAGGCCCAACTCGCCGAGGCCAACCCGGAGGCGTTCGCCGCTCGGCTCCTCGACGAGGCGAAGGCGATCCACGACGAGGACATCGCCAACAACCTGTCGATGGGCCGCCACGGCGCCGCCCTCTTCCCCGAAGGGGCGCGGGTGCTGACCCACTGCAACACCGGGGCGCTCGCCACCGGCGACTACGGCACGGCGCTCGGGGTGATCCGCACCGCGCACGCGCAGGGCCGCGTCTCGATGGTGTACGCCGACGAGACTCGCCCCTACCTGCAGGGCGCTCGCCTGACGTGCTGGGAGTTGAAGAAGGATCAGGTGCCGACCACGCTGATCACCGACAGCATGGCGGCCCACTTCATGCAGCGCGGCGAGGTCGATCTGGTGATCGTGGGCACGGACAGGACGGTGGCCAACGGGGACGTGGCCAACAAGATCGGGACGTACGGGTTGGCGGTCCTCTGCAAGCACCACGGGATCCCCTTCTACGTCGCGGCGCCGCTGTCGACGGTCGATCTGGACACCCCGACCGGCGACGCCATCACGATCGAGGAGCGGAGCGCGCGTGAGGTCACCCACGTCGGCTCGTACGCCATCGCCCCGGAGGGGATCGAGGTGCGCCACCCGGCGTTCGACGTCACCCCGGCCGAGCTGGTGACGGCCATCATCACCGAAGGCGGGGTCGCCCGCGCCCCCTACTCCGAGTCGCTCCGCGCGCTCAAGATTCAAGCGCCGGGGTGACGGCTGCCGAGGGAAGGATTGAAGCTGGAGTTGAAGGCATGGCCCTTTAAGGCTATTCTATGTAGCGGTGATGAATCGCATCGCACTTTCAACCCAAATGCCACAGGCCCCGGCTTGCTCGGAGAGCCATCGATGACGGAACTGAGCCCTCTTATCCTGTACGGCCCCCTCGACAACTCGCAAGCAGGCCCTGTATCGGTCGATCAGCCCGTGATCATGGGCCGCGCCGCGTCGTGTGACGTCAGCCTGGACGACCTGCAGATCAGCCGCTGCCAGTCGCGCTTCTTTCGCGACATGGAGGGTGGCCTGCTGGTGGAGGATCTGGGGAGCAAGAACGGGACTTACGTCAACAGCTGCTCCATCACCATCGCCCGCCTCCGCGAAGGGGACACCGTGCGTCTGGGGGACGTCCGCTTCAAGGTGGTCCGCCGGGCCATCCTGGCGGGCCAGGAGCCGGCGCCGCGCCACAGCGCCAACCTCGTCAAGCAGGTGGACACCATCCCGCTGCCAGGCCTGGACAGCTTCGCAGGTTTTGACGGGGACAGCACCAACACCGCCTCGGTCGATCTGTTCCAGAGCAACAGCCACCGCCTCACGATCCTGTTCAGCCTCAGCCGCCTGCTTCAAGAGTTTCGGGAGCCCGACGCGATGCTGAACGCGGTCTCCGATCACCTGATGATCCTCCTGGAGGGGGACATCACGGCGATCCTGATGCTGGACGCTCACCAGGAGCTTCAGCCCCGCGCCATGCGCTACCGGAACGTCAGCGACCCGCGCGACTTCACGCTCCCCCCAGCCCTCGTCAAGCAGGTGATCGAGGATCGGTGCGCGGTCATCGTCTCCGAGCCGCAGCCCCGCTCCTCCGACGCGCCGAGCTGGCGAGGGCCGATCATCGCGGTGCCGATCATCATCGGCCATCAGGTGCAGGGGCTCCTCTGTGTCTGCCAGCAGCACACGCGGTCCTACTTCAGCGAGGCCGATCTGGACCTGCTCTACGTCGCCGCGTCGCTCCTCGGGCCAGCCCTGCGGAACGTGGAGCTGGCCCACCAGAAGGCGCAGCACCTGGCCGAGCTTGAGTCCGCCCACAAGCAGCTGATCGCGACCCAGGAGAAGCTGATCCACACCGAGAAGCTGGCGGTCCTGGGGCAGTTCGCCAGCGGGATCCTCCACGAGGTCCAGAACCACCTCAGCCCGCTGGCGCTGGCTGACTTCATCGCCCACGAGTACCCCGAGGCCGACGACATCCAGGAGATGACGGAGCTGGTGATCGAGGCCCGTGAGCGGATCATGGAGTTGGTCAACGAGCTGCGCTACTTCGCCTCGGGCAAGGCCCCGGAGCTGGATCTGGAGGTCTGCGACCTGAGCCACATCGTCCGCCAGGTCATCCGCTTCACGCGACACGACGCGCGCCTCCAGCGGGTGAGGGTCCACATCGAAGACAACGGTCGGATCCCGGTCTTCGTGGACAACGGGCGCATCCGCCAGGTGCTCATCAACCTGGTGTGCAACGCCGCCGACGCCATCCAGGGCCCCAACGGGCGCATCGCCATCAAGGTGCTCTGCGAGCAGGAGGAGGCCATCGTCCAGATCCGCGACAACGGCGAGGGGATCCCGAAGGCGATCCAGCCCATGATCTTCACCCCATTCTTCACCACCAAAGGGGACGGCGGGCTCGGGCTCGGGCTGGACATCTGCCAGCGCATCGCGAAGGAGCACCAGGGGAGGTTGACCTTCACGTCGGTCCTGGGCGAGGGGACGGTCTTTCGGTTGAGCCTGCCGCTGCATCAGGAGCCAGGATGATGGGTCACCCGCTCGCGCTGACGCTCCTCATGGCGCTCCTGGCGACCGCGACGGGTGGCTGCCTCTGCCCGACGGCCCCCGAGCCGATCGAGGAGGACGACGAGCCCGAGGAGGACGACGGCGAGGCGCGTGAGGACCAGGGCAACAAGGAGGTTCACAACTTCCGCGCGGCCAAGCGCATGCTCCCTGAGCTGTTCGAGGCTCACCCCCGCACCTTCTACTGCGACTGCCCGTTTGAGGGGAAGGAGGTCAGCCTCAAGGGGTGCGGCTACAAGGTGCGCAAGAACTCCAAGCGCGCGAAGCGGCTGGAGTGGGAGCACGTGGTGCCCGCGGCGGCGTTCGGGCGCTCCCTCAAGCCCTGGGCGGAGGGCCACCCGAAGTGCAAAGACAGCAAGAAGAGGCCCTACAAGGGGCGACGCTGCGCCGAGAAGATCTCCAAGCGGTTCCGGCTCATGGAGGCCGACCTCTACAACCTCCGCCCAGCGATCGGGGAGGTCAACGGCGACCGCAGCGACAAGGAGGTGGGGCTCGTCTCGGGGGAGCCGCGGGTCTATGGCGCCTGCGACGTCGAGATCACCAAGGACACGGTCGAGCCACGCGAGGCGATCCGTGGGGACGTCGCGCGGACCTACCTCTACATGAACCAGGCCTACCCGGGCACCTTGAGCCTGACGGATGAGCAGAAGGCGATGTTCGAGGCGTGGTCGAGCAACGACCCCCCAGACGCCTGGGAGCGAAAGTGGGCCGACCGCGTCGAAGAGCTTCAGGGTAACCGCAACCCCTTCATTGAGTGAGGGAACAACCGCCGTGACGAAAAACCCAACCAGCGCGCGGCTCCCCGAGGGCTTCCTGCACGATCTGCCCGAGCGACTCCTCCAGGAGCTGCCCGACAAGATCTTGAGGGACCTCATCCACATGCCCGAGGCGGCGCGGCGCATGCTCTTGAGCGAGCTGGAGGGGCTCGACACCCTCCACTGGACCCTCCCGCCGGGCGAGTCCGATCTGGACTTCGATCGACGCATCCTCTCCGAGCGCCCCTGATCCCTCCCCCACCCCCTACAAGATGAGCGGCCTCTGGTCGAGCGCGGCGAGGTATGAGATGGTGTGGCGCGCTGCGCGGGACGGCGCGCCGAGGAGGCGCCCCGCGGGCCTGAACCCGGGTTGATCCAACGCGGGTTGATATCGATCGAATAAAGTCCGCGCTGATGGGTGTTCGCGAGCCGTGGGGGCGTTGTCCCCCAAGTCGGGGCTTGACGCGAGCGCGTCGGTGCATCGATTTTCGGCGCCGCCGCCCGGAGAGGGCCGCCGTGTGTTGTTGAAGGACGGCCCCACGGAGATGCGCGCGGCGCGTCCATGGAGTTCAGTTCAGGTCTGGAGTGCGTGTATGGAATTCAATGTGCGTGAGTTGAGTGAGCTGGTGCGGGCCGAGGCGAAGTTCACCGAGCGGATCATGGCCGAGCTGGATCGGGTGATCGTCGGGCAGCGCTACATGATCGAGCGGCTGCTGCTGGGGCTTCTGTGCGACGGGCACGTGTTGCTTGAGGGTGTGCCGGGGCTGGCCAAGACGCTCACGGTCAAGAGCCTCGCCAAGACGCTGGACGTGGACTTCCAGCGGCTCCAGTTCACGCCCGACCTCCTGCCCGCCGACCTGATCGGCACCATGATCTACAACCAGGACACCCGGGACTTCAGCACCAAGAAGGGCCCGATCTTCACCAACCTGGTGCTCGCCGATGAGATCAACCGGGCTCCCGCCAAGGTCCAGTCCGCGCTGCTGGAGGCGATGCAGGAGCACCAGGTGACGATCGGGCCGACCACCCACCCGCTGCCCGACCCGTTCCTCGTCCTGGCGACGCAGAACCCGCTGGAGCAGGAGGGGACCTACCCGCTGCCCGAAGCCCAGGTCGACCGCTTCATGCTGATGATCACCGTCTCCTACCCCACCCGTGAGGAGGAGCGGCTGATCATGGATCGCATGTCGTCCGGCGAGAAGATCGAGCTCAACCCGGTCTCCAGCGTCGAGGACATCCTCAAGGCGCGCAAGCTGGTCAACCAGATCTACCTGGACGACAAGATCAAGGAGTACATCATCGACATCATCTTCGCGACGCGCGAGCCCGAGAGCTTCGGCCTGTCCCAGCTCAGCGACTTGATCGACTACGGCGCCTCGCCGCGCGCCTCGATCTACCTCAACCGGGCGGCGCGGGCGCATGCGTTCCTGAGGCAGCGCGGCTACGTGACCCCCGAGGACGTCAAGGCGGTCGCGCCCGACGTGCTCCGGCACCGCATCATCCTCACGTACGAGGCCGAGGCCGAGGAGAAGACCAGCGAAGATGTGCTCCGGACGATCCTGGAGCAGATCGAGGTGCCCTGACATCGGCGATGACCCGGGCTCCGGCCTGGAACGAGCGAGGAGGGCGACACCGTGGGCTTCTGGTCCAGACTATTGGGTATATCCGAGGGCGACTCCCGACCCACAGCGCCGATCGACGACGAGGACGACCTCCTGTCGCTGGAGGAGCTGAGCGAGGAGGAGCGCGTGGAGCGACGCCGCGCGCTGCTCAAGCGAATCCGCAAGCTGGAGATCGTCACGCGGCGCATCGTGAACCAGCAGATGGCGGGCTCCTACCACTCCGCCTTCAAGGGCCGCGGGATGAACTTCGATGAGGTCCGGGTCTACCAGCCCGGGGACGAGATCCGGTTCATCGACTGGAACGTCTCGGCGCGGATGGGGGACGTGTTCATCAAGCAGTTCGTCGAGGAGCGCGAGCTGACCGTGTTCCTGCTGGTGGACGCGTCGGCGAGCCAGCTGTTCGGGACCGGCGAGAAGTCCAAGCAGGAGGCGGCGGCCGAGCTGGGGGCGCTGCTGGCGTTCAGCGCCATCAAGAACAACGATCGGGTCGGCCTGATCATCTTCACCGACGTGATCGAGCTGTTCGTCCCGCCCAAGAAGGGGCGCAAGCACGTGCTGCGCGTGATCCGCGAGATCCTGGAGTTCAAGCCCAGCGGGCGCCGCACCGACCTGAGCGTCGCGCTCGACTTCCTGAACAAGGTCCAGAAGCGCAAGAGCGTCGCCTTCCTGATCTCGGACTTTCAGGACAGCGACTACCGCCGCTCGCTGCTGGTGGCCTCCAAGCGGCACGACCTCGTGCCGATCGTGGTCATCGACCCGGCCGAGGAGGAGCTGCCCCGCATCGGGACCGTCCGGCTGGAGAACCCGGAGACCGGAGAGCTGGAGGTGTTCGACACCTTGAGCGAGCGGTGCCGCCGCGACTTCGCCGCACGGGCGCAGGCGATCCGTGACAAGCGCGAGAAGCTGTTCAAGCGGCTGGCGGTCAGCTTCGTGACGATCAAGACGAACGAGAACCCCTACCAGCCGCTGGTCAACTACTTCAAGCTCCGCGCGAAGCGTTAGAGGAGAGGTCGATGAGTCGAGCAACACGCGCAGCGCTGGTCACCCTCCTGGTGGCGTCGTTGTGGAGCAGCGCGGCCGCCGCCCAGGACACCACCACCCCACCGGCCCCGAAGACCACGGCGATCGAGGCGCCTCCAGCGGACACGGAGCCCGCCGAGCCGATCCAGGGAGAGCTGAAGCTCACCCAGCGCTTCGCGATCACGGGTGGGGAGGAGGCCCGTGCCACCGTCGGCACCCCCATGGTGCTGACCCTGGAGGTGCTCCACCCGGCGGGCACGCTCGTCGCGCTGCCCAAGGAGCACCCCTCGGGGCGATTTGAGCTGCTGGGCGTGGAGCGCGACCCGGTCCCACCAGGCGCCGACCCGATCACCGAGACGATCCGGATGACCTTCGCGGTCTACCGACCCGGGCGGCACCTCCTGGAGCCGTTTGAGATCAGCGTCATGGACCCCGAGGGGCGCATCAGCGTGCTCAAGACCGACCCCGTCGAGGTCCGGGTCGAGAGCGTGCTCGCCGACGTCAAGGACGTCTCGATGCCCGCGCTCCGCGCCCCCGTCTCGGTGTGGCACGAGGACTGGACGCTGGTCGGCGTGCTGTCCGCCATCGGCGTGCTCGCGCTGGGCGTCCTCCTCGGCGCCTGGCTGCGCCGACGCTGGCAACCCGAGGAGATCGACCCCGGCCCGCCCCCTCGCCCCGCCTACGAAGTCGCGAAGGAGAAGCTCACCGCCCTCCAGAACGAGGATCTGATCGAAGACGAGCGGTTTGAGGAGTTCTACATCCGGGTCTCCGAGACCGTGCGCGAGTACCTGGGGCGGCGCTACAACCTGAGCCTCACCGATCAGGCCGGGCTTGAGCTGACGACCGCCGAGATCGTCGGCCTGCTCCGGGAGATCGCGTGGCCCCGCGGCTTGAGCCTTCTCTCGGTCGAACAGCTCCTCTACGACTGCGACGTCGTCAAGTTCGCCCGCTACACCCCCTCCAACACGGAGTGCGACGACCTGTTCGACCGCGCCTGGCAGCTCGTCGAGCTGACGCGCCCCATCATGGACACGTCCAGCAACGCCGAGGACGCCAAACCCGGCGAGGGCTCATCGAAGGCGGCGCCTGGCGCCCGTCGGGATGAGTCGGTGAGCCACAAGGCGACAGCGCCCGACGCCCAGCCCGTCGACGCGGCGAGCGGTGACGCGGCGACCGATCAGGTGAGCGACGCGGCCAGCGGTGAGGCGGAGGCCGCTCCCGAAGCGACCGCCGCAGGCGCCCCCCCAGACGAAGACGAGCCGCCCAACGAGGACCCGCTGAGCGACGCGGAGGCTCCGTCCGACGACGAGGAGGTCAGCCTCACCGACGAGGAGAAGGAGGAGACCGGCGATGCATGAAGGTCTGTTTGACTACCCCTGGGTGCTGATCCTGCTGCTCCTGCTGCCGGTGATCGGCTGGTTGATGTTCCGCGGTCGGGGGCGACGGCGCGGCACGATGATGTACAGCCGCACGCGCCCGCTGGCGGAGGTGGGGTCGAGCCCGAGGACGCTGGTCGCGGCGACGCTCCCCTGGCTGCGGCTGGCGGCGCTGGCGCTCATCATCGTCGCCTGCGCCCGACCCGTCAGCAAGACGGTCGAGGAGGCCCAGGTGGAGGGGATCGACATCTACGTGGCGCTGGACCTGTCGGGCTCGATGCAGGCGGTGGACGTCTCGGACGCCGAGCTGCGCGCCTACCAGAACCGCCGCGAGGAGCCGCCCAACCGCTTCGAGGTCGCCCGTGACGTGCTGACCCAGTTCGTGAAGACCCGCAAGGTGGACCGCATCGGGATGGTCGTGTTCGCGCGGGACGCCTTCCTGCAGTTCCCGCTGACGTTGGATTACAACACGATCCTGACCCAGCTCGCCCAACTGGAGTTGGGCGACATCGACGGGTCGGGGACGGCGATCGGGAACGCGCTGGGGCGCTCCGTCGCCGGGCTCAAGGACTCCGACGCTCGGACGCGGCTCGCGATCGTGATCACGGACGGGGACCGGCGCGGCGGCAACATCTCGCCGAAGCAGGCGGCGACCTTCGCCAGCGAGCTGGGGATCAAGGTGTTCCCGATCCTGGTCGGCAAGGAGGGCAAGACCCGGGTGCCGGTCGGGCGCAACCTGCTGACCAACCAGTTGACGTACCGATACCAGGAGTACCCGGTCAACCCGGCGCTGCTGGAGGAGATCGCCCAGATGACCGGGGGTCGCTTCTACCGCGCCACCGACCGCAAGGCGCTGGAGCAGAACCTCCACGAGATCCTGGACGAGTTTGAGAAGTCACGCCTGCAGGATCTGTCGAACGTGAGCCGCACCGAGCTGTTCGGTCCGCTCGCCGGGCTCGCGATCGCGCTGTTGGTGTTGGAGCTGGCGTTGACGTACCTGGTGGTCCGCCCGTTCCCGTGAGGAGCGCGGCGACGGTGACCCCTTCAGGTTCGAGGAGGATGGACGACGATGGTCTGGGCCAATATCGAGGCGCTCTACCTGCTGCTGCTGATCCCGGCGCTGATCGCCCTGTTCAGCGCCCACGCCTGGTGGAAGCAGCAGCGGCTGGCCGAGCTGGGCGAGCACACGCTGGTGCGCCGCCTGGTGGCGCGACACAGCGGCCGCAAGGAGGTGCTCAAGTTCGCGCTGGTGATGATGGGGCTGACGCTGTGCATCATCGCGCTGGCGAGGCCCCAGTGGGGTGAGAAGCCAAGGACGCTCAAGCGCGAGGGGATCGACATCGCGGTCGCGCTGGACATCTCCCAGTCGATGCTGGCGCAGGACGCCAACCCCAGCCGCCTGCGCGCCGCCAAGGACGAGCTGAGCCGGGTGCTCGGGCAGCTCAACGGCGACCGGGTCGGGCTGGTGGTCTACGCCGGGATCAGCTTCGCTCAGTCGCCGCTGACCGCCGATTACGGCGCGATCCAGTTCTACCTCAACAAGCTCGACCCGGGCATGATCCCGGTCGGCGGGACCGCCTCGGGGCGAGCGCTGATCGACTCCATCGAGCTGCTGACCGGCGAGCGCCTCAAGCGCGGCAGCGACGAGGCCCGGGTCGCGTCCAAGGAGCACAAGCGCGCCAAGACGCAGATCATCCTCCTGATCACGGACGGCGAGGATCACCAGGGCGACCCCAAGGAGGCCGCGGAGCTGGCGAAGGAGCGAGGGATCCGGGTCTACACCGTCGGGTTCGGCTCGGACAAGGGGGAGCCGATCCCGATGCACGACAGCTCGGGCAACCTGACCGGCTACAAGAAGGACCGCCAGGGCAACACCGTGTACACGAAGCTCAACGCCGACCAGCTCAAGGAGATCGCCGAGACCAGCGGCGGGCAGTACTTCCATTACGAGGGCAAGGGGACGATCGCCAACGCGGTGACCCGCACGCTGAACAAGCTGGAGCGCGAGGAGCTGGCGACGCTGCTGCGCGTGCAGCGCGAGGAGCGCTTCTACCTGGCGCTCATCCCGGGGCTCCTGCTGCTGTTGCTGGCGACCCTGATCGGTGAGCGGCGCGGCACCCACTTCGGGCTGTGGCGTCGTCGCCGCAAGTCGAAGGACGCCGAGACCAGAGCCCGGGCGCTGCTGCCCTGGCTGCTGCTCCCGCTCGGCGCGGTGTCGGTCGCCAACCAGGGCTGCGACGCGCTGCACGACGCGTTGGTGGTGAGCAAGGTCACCCTGGTCGAGCGCGGCAACGCCAGGATGAAGGAGGGGGAGGCGAAGGAGGCGCTGGAGCTGTACCTCCAGGCGGAGAAGAAGGTCCCGAGCACGCCCGAGCTGCATTACGATCTGGGCTCCGCGCGCACCGAGGCGGACGCGCCCGAGCAGGGGGTGACGCGGCTGTCGCGCGCCGTCGAGTCCCAGGACGCGGAGCTGCGCTTCAAGGCGCTGTTCAACCTGGGGGTGGCCTACTTCCGCCAGGAGAAGTGGGAGGAGGCGCTGGAGGCGTTCAAGGGGGCGCTGCGGCTCAAGCCAGACCACGAGGAGGCGAAGATCGCCTACGAGGTCGCGCTGGCGAAGGTCTACCCGCCCTGCTCCGAGCTGGACGACGACGCCGAGGAGAACGACACCCGAGACGCCCCGACCGAGCTGGCCCAGCCCAAGCGCGAGGACCTCGCCCTGTGCGGCGGCGACGACGACTGGTACATGACCCCGGTCTATCCGGGCTCCATCATCCGAGCGCGGGGGACGTTCAAGCGCCTGCGGGAGAAGGAGCCCGGCGACGGGCCGATGATCTCCAACCCGGAGCAGCTGCGGATCGCGATCTTCGGCCCCGGCGACGAAGTGCTGGCGATCAGCCAGCGCGAGCCGGAGCCCACCGAGGAGGACGCCGCGGCTCAAGAGGCGAACCAGACCAACAAGGGCAAGGAGAAGGAGGAGACGATCCGCGAGATCGGGCCGCTGCGCCTGACCGCCGAGATGCTCCAGGTCCCCCCGCCGATGAATGAGCAGAACGCCCAGCCCGCGCTCGTCCGCGTCACCGCGGACGAGCCGCTGGAGTTCGCCTACGACCTGGAGGTGATGGTGATCCCCCCCTGCTTCGCGCTGGAGGACGATTACGAGGACAACGACACGCTGGAGAGCGCCGCCCGCCTCGAGCCCGAGGCGGAGCAGCCGGTGCACATCTGCAAGGGCGACGAGGACTGGTACACGATCGACGTCGAGCCCGGAGAGGACCTCTTCATCGACGTGGTCGCGAGCGTGGACGCTGAGACCGAGACCATCCCCCAGCTGGAGGTCGAGCTGATGGACGCCGCCGGGGAGACGCGCCTCTCCGAGACGGAGACCCTCTCCACGCCAGTCGGCCCCCTGTTCGGGGTCGCGCTGAGGGCGTCGGAGGAGCGCCGGACGGCGGTGCTCCGGGTACGCGGCGTCGATGGCGAGCAGCAGGGGCCCTACACGCTGAAGATCTACCGCTACCCACCGTGTGAGCAGGGGGGCGACGACCGCCTTGAGGAGAACGACAGCGCCGCCAAGGCCCAGGACCTGATCCGCGACGAGGGCCCGATTCGGCACCTGCGGCTCTGCCCGGGCGACCAGGACTTCTACCGCCTCGACTCCAAGAAGGGCGACAAGATCGTGCTGGGGATCAAGCACGACGAGCTGGACCCCGAGGTCGAGGCCGAGGCGCCCGTCGCGATGCGCCTGATGAACGAGGCGGGCGACACGATCATCACGGAGTCCGCCGCGGTCGAGGTCCCGCCCCCCGCCAAGGCGCCGGTGCAGCGCGCCGTGGCGACCGAGGAGGTCGAGGAGGACGTCGTCTACACCCTGGAGGTCAGCTCCCAGGCCGAGGCGCCCAGGTTCTACCACCTCATCCCGATGGACGGCGACAAGGCCCAGAAGCGCCCCCAGGACCAGCAACAGCAGCAGGACGGCGAGCAGGGCGACGAGGAGCAGGAGCAGGAGCAGTCCGATCAAGGCGAGCAGGGCGACGAGGAGCAGGACGAGCAGCAAGAGCAGCAGCCGCAGCCTGGCGACGAGGAGCAGGACGAGGAGCAGGAGGAGCAGCAGGACGAGGGCGAAGCCTCCGAGGCCGAGGAGCGCGAGGCCGAGAAGCAGAACATGAAGGAGATCCTCGAAAACCTGGAGGACAGCGACAACAACTTCCAGCTCCGCAAGGCCCTCGAAGACGTCCCCAACCGCTACATCGAGAACGACTGGTGAGCCCATGCGAGTGACACACAGAGCACCCGGAGCGCTCCTGGTCGCCACGCTCGTGGCGCTGGGAGGGATGAGCGTCGTCGGCGAAGCGCGCGCGCAGGACGGACCGCGGCTGATCGGGTCGGTGGATCAACCGGCGATCCCGATCGGCCAGTCGTTCACCTACACGCTCACCCTGGAGGCGTCCGGCCAGGCCAAGATCGAGCGGCTGGAGCGCCCTGACTTTGGCTCGTTCGGGGTCCTGGGGTCGTCCAAGGGGACCCAGTTTCAGTCGGTCAACGGCCGGACGACGCTGAGCTACACCTTCTCCTTTCAGCTGCGCGCCACCCGCGAGGGGGCGCAGACGATCGGCGCGGCCAGGGCGGTGGTCAACGGCGAGGCGATCCAGAGCAACCCGGTCACCGTCAAGGTGACCCCGCGAGGCGCCCAGCCGCCCGAGCCCGACGCCGCCCAAGCGGGGCAGGCCGTGTTCGCCGAGGTCGAGGTGTCGGAGATGGAGCCCTACGTCGGCTCCCAGGTGCAGGTCACCTACAAGCTCTACCTCGACGAGAGCCGGGTCGGGCCGTTCGGCGCCGAGCTGAACTCGGTTCAGGAGCCGGAGTTCGACGGGTTCTGGATCGAGGAGCTGAAGCACCGACGCGAGCGCGGCAAGACGGAGGTGATCGGCGGGCGGCGCTACACGATGCAGGTGATCAAGAAGCTGGCGGTGTTCCCGCTGACGTCGGGCAGGACGACCATCGGCTCGCTGGACATGGAGATCGAGGCGTCGCAGCGGCGCTCCTTTCGACGACAGCGCCTCGCGGTCCGCACCAAGCCCGTGGTGCTGAACGTCAAGCCGCTCCCGCCCGGCGCCCCCGCAGGGTTTGACCCGAGCAACGTCGGCCAGTACCAGTTCCGCGCCTCCATCGACAAGAAGCAGGTGGCGATCGGCGAGCCGTTCACGGTCCGCCTGGAGGTGAGCGGGACCGGCATGATCGGCCGGGTGCAGCTGCCAGCGGTGAAGGACCTCGGCAGCGCGCGGGTCCTCGAGCCGGTGATCGACAAGGCCTCCAACGCCTCGGCGAGCGTGATCTCGGGGCGCAAGTCCGCCGAGATCGTCGTCACCCCGATGGAGGAGGGCTCCGTCACCATCCCCCACCTGGAGCTGCACACCTTCGACCCGGTCCAGGAGACGTACGTCACCCGCAAGACCCCCAACCTGGTGGTCCGGGTCAGCGGGCGCTCCGCGCAGTTGGAGCGGGAGGTCGAGCTGATCGAGCGCGAGGAGGCCGATCAGCCCGAGGCGTTCAAGATCGCCAGCCGCCCCCTCAAGGCGCTCCGACCCCTACCGGAGGCGGTCGAGGCCCCTGACACGCGCGCCTCCGCGCTGTGGACGCCGTGGTTCCTGCTGGGCCTGTTTGGCCCGCCGCTGGCGCTGGCGGTGTGGCTGGGGGGGGGGTGGCGCAGGAGGCGACGCGACGAGACGAGCGACGCGCGCAAGCGCAAGGAGGCCCCTCGGATCGCCGAGGAGCGCCTCAAGCAGGCCCGCGCGGCGGCCACCTCGGGCGACTCCAGCGGCGCGGTGGCCGAGCTGGTGGGGGCGCTGAACGCCTACCTCTCGGAGCGCCTGGAGCTGCCCCCCGGCGCCCTCTCGGCGTCGCGGCTGCGCGCCCGACTCGCCGAGGCGGGCGTGGACAAGACGGTGATCGACGACCTGATCGAGGTGCGCCGCGCCTGCGACGAGGCGCGCTTCTCGCCGCTGGCCGAAGGGGACGTGGTCGCGCTGGTGCAGCGGGCGACGACCGTGTTTGAAGCGCTGCGGAGGACGATATGAGACACCTCGGGCTCATCCCCTCACTCGTCGCCGCGCTGATCGCGGTGAGCCTGCCCGCGCTGGCCGATGAACCGCCGCCGGTGGATCCAGCGCTGAAGGACGGCCCGGGTGGCCGCGCCGCCGAGGCCTTCGAGGCGGGCGACTACGCCGAGGCGGCGCGGCGCTACCAGGTGCTGCTCGACACCCAGGGGGTCTCGGCGGACACCCTCTTCAACATCGGCACGGCCTGGGCCTGGGCCGAGGAGCCGGGCCGGGCGATCTGGGCGCTGGAGCGCGCGCGGCTGCTCGCCCCGGACGATGAGGCGATCGCGCACAACCTGGAGGTGATCCGCCAGCGGGTCCGCCTCAAGCGCATGGAGGCGACGACCGGGCAGAAGCTGACCGAGGGCGACCCGGAGGGGTTCTTCGCCTTCCACCTCCTGACGGGCTTGAGCTGGCGCTGGCTCGGCGCGCTGACGGTGCTGTTCAACCTGATGGCGTTCGCCACCGTGCTCGGGTGGCTCAAGACCCGGCCAGGCGGCCGCCGCGACGCGCTCGTTGTCACCGCCGCCCTGTTCTTCTCCCTGACCGCGCTGGGGCTCGCCGGGGTCGTCGGTCAGGCCACGGTCCGTCAACAGATCCAGCTCGGGGTCATCCTCGACAAGGGCGTCCGCCTCCACCAGACCCCCACGACCACTTCAGAGAAGCGCGCGCACGCCGATGTGTACAGCGGGGCGCTCGTGCGTGTCCTGGAGCAGCGCCTCGACGGCTGGTCGCACATCAAGATGGTCGATGAGAGCGCGGGCTGGGTCCGCTCCGATCAGGTGGGCCTCATCCAGTAGGGCAGGCTCGCCTGACGCCGTTAGGCAGCCCCTGAGCGGCAGGAAGGCGTCAAACAAGGCCCACTCTCTTGCCTCTCGATAGGGACGGTTGTACTTTATAGGAGTCGAAAGGCGACGCGAGGCTGACAACCCAAGGGAATCCATCACTCCCCCGGACGTGTTTTTCTCTGTGGGCGGGGCATCCTGTCCTGAAGTCAGCAACTGCCTGAACACACACCGGGTTGTACCATGGGATTCCTTGACAGCTTCTTCAAGCAAATCGTCGGCACCAAGGCCAATCAATACAGCCAGTCCATCGGGGCCGCCGTTCGTCAGAAGACCACCGGGCGTGTTGGCGCCAAGATGATCAACGCCCAGCAGCAGTTCGACAACAAGGTGATCGGCGCCGCCAACAAGGGGCTCGGCGTCCTGGACGGCAAGAACCCCATGGCGAAGCAGGGTGGCGCCCCCAAAGGGGCCCCTCAGCAGCGCGCCCCCCAACAAGCCCGCGGCGGCGCCCCTCAACAGGGCGGCTTTCCCCAGGGAGGCGCCCCTCAAGGCTTCCCTCAGCAAGGCGGCTTCCCGCAGCAAGGTGGCTACCAGCAGGGTTACCAGCAAGGCGGCTACCCCCAGCAGGGCGGCTACCCGCAACAGGGCGGCTTCCCACAGCAAGGCGGCGCGCCCAACTACGGGGGCGGCGCCGAGAAGACGCAGGCGATCGACATCTCCCGCTTCAGCCAGGGCGCGCGTCAGGTGGTGGGGTGGATCGTGGCCCGCAACGGCAACCACCGTGGCCAGGACTTTCGCCTCTACCCCGGCAAGAACGTCGTCGGGACCGCCGCTGACTGCGACCTCGTGGTGACCGACCCGTACCTCTCCGCCCGTCACATGACGATCAGCTACGAGAACGGGAACTTCGTGGCGTTGGATCTCGACAGCAAGAACGGGACGTACGTCAACCAGAAGCGCATCACCAAAGAAGAGCTCATCGACAACGACACCATCCGTCTCGGCAAGACCGAGTTCAAGTTCAAGTCCCTCGACTGAGCACCCCGCCCTCGTGGCGGCCTGCCTGGTCCCGCATGACACCCGGAGTTGCCTCATGGGCCTGTTTGGAAGCAGCGACAACAACAAGGGAAAGGGCTCACGGCCTCCGCAGCAACCCCAGCAGGGGTACCCCCAGCAAGGCGCGCCCCCGCAGGGGTTCCCGCCCCAGCAGGGCTTCCCTCCCCAACAACAGGGCTTCCCGCCTCAGCAAGGCTTCCCCCAACAAGGAGGCTTCCCGCCCCAGGGCGGCTTCGACGGGGGCGGCGCTGGCAGCGCTGAGAAGACGCAGGCGATCGACATCTCCCAGTTCAACCGCGGCGCGCGCCAGGTGGTGGGGTGGATCGTGGCCCGCAACGGCAATCACCGTGGCCAGGACTTCAAGCTCTACCCCGGCAAGAACGTCATCGGGACCGCCGCCGACTGCGACCTCGTGGTGAC
>PBBL01000054.1 GCA_002716585.1 Myxococcales bacterium
CGTCGTGGCCGTCGTTACGACTTTCAAGCGCTGGTCTGGACCTTGCTGCTGTCGATGTCTGTCGGCGCTCGCGGTCTGCGTCAGGCCGAAGACCTCACTCGCCGCCTTCCTCCTGGCATCCGACGCGTCACCAAGATCTGGCGCCGTATCTCCGACACCAGACTCCGTGACACCCTCTTCATGCTCGACTACGACGAGCTTCGTAGCGGCCTGCACCGCACGGTCAAGGCCGAGGCCAGGCCAACTGTCGAGCGAGCGAAAGCCTACTTCATCCCTCTTTGGGCTACTGCTCTGCCCAAATCTACCCTCTGGCCCCTGTTTATCGGCCTTGATGGTCATCCCTGGTCCGTTCACTGTTTCTCAAAGCCGCCCTGCATTTTGGTATGAGACTCGTCATGCCTGCATGGACCAATTTGGCTCTGCGTCGCCAGGTTGTCAAAGGATACTACCATCTGAACTGAGCATCTTAATTCTGAGTTGTGGTTTGACGATTGGCTTGTGTTCATGTTACTCACACCCCAACAGTAAGGTGCTGTGCCACCTATAACCTAGGCTTTAGTTGACTTTCATGAGTAATTGGGACAGGTTCGAGCGTTTCAACCCCGATGAAGTGGGACGTGCCTCCAACTCACCTGGCCTGTATGCCTGGTATGGGGTTATGGTCGCTGGTCCTCCAGATTGGCAGATGAACATTGAGCAGGGCACTGATCACGGCGAAGAGAACAGCCGAAAGCTGCTACGAAGCTACACGGCTCGACATCATGGACCAGAACTTGAGATTCAAGCAACTGGTGGTTTCTCTACAGTCTGGCAGGGTCAGATCAATGACAGCAGCAACCTGGACCTGCAGGATGTCCTGGCAGCACCGCTGAACAATGCAGAAGCAGATGGAAACGTACCCGCCCCCAAGCTTCAGCGTACGCTGTCATCTCCCAACGCACGGAAGCTGCTCTTCAAGGCCTTGCAAGCATCCAGCCCGATCTTTGCGTCCCCGTTGTACATCGGAGTGGCGGAGAACCTGAGCAAACGACTTGAGCAGCACGCGAAGATGCTTTTCAAGCTTTGGCACGTCTACAGCAATGATCCAGCCAAGTTTGAAAAGGTTCTTGATAGTCAACGGTTCAAAGGCCAGTTCGCAGTTCGGGCCGTCCAGCGCGGGTTTTCACCTGACACAGTAGAGGTGTGGACCCTGCCGCTGGAGCACCTCAATGAAGATGGCCTGACCCATGAAGATTTGCGAGTTGTTGCAGAGGCCACCGAGTGGCTTCTCAATCGCTGGCATCGTCCACCATTAGGAAGGAGATAGATCTATGTTCGGCACTTCATCCAAGCGCGTCAACTACAAGGAGAAGGCTGAAGGGATCTGGGGCGAATTCGTCACCCCTGCTGGTAAAGTCAACTTCCTGATGACGAAGGCCAGGCTTGTCAGTACAGACATCACCTTGGAGAGTCGTCTCACCTCGTTGCTCTGTCCTGTGCGTGAGGTCCTCGACATCAAGAGGATGAACTTCAACCAGCTGCTTCAGCGTGACCTGGACGATCACCGCGTTGCCACGGAGCTGCTCCCCTATCTGATCCAGCCCAGTCGAACCGGTCCAGCGTTCTTTCCGCCGATTCTCGCCGCGTTGCTGCCCTTCAAGGGCATGGAGCCTGTGGAAGAGTTCCCTGGCGAAGACTACAAGCCTAAGGAGCTTATCCCAGACTTCGGAGAGCAGACGTTCGAAGAGTGGAACTACGGCTCTGCTTATCGCTTTCAGCGTATGATCGAGCCCAACGGTCAACCTCATCCGGTCAAGTTCGGACGCCTGAGTTGGAACGAAGAGCTCGCCAAGCTCGTCGTTCTGGATGGTCAACACCGAGCCATGGGGCTCCTCGCCATCGAGCGCACACTCTCTGGCACGTGGGGGCACAGCAAGGCCGGCGGTAAGTACCGACACTTCTATGAACACCGTGTTGAGGCGTTGATGGAGGAGGCTGAGCAACAGGGAGGTATCGACCTGAGCCAGGTCGAATACCCAGTCACTCTGTGCTGGTTCCCCGAGTACAACGGTCAGGGGCGCAACCCCCATGTGGCAGCACGAAAGCTCTTCGTTGATGTCAATAAGAATGCTCGTCAACCCAGCGAAGCCCGGCTCGTCCTGCTCTCGGACACCAAACTGCTCAACATCTTTACCCGCTCCTTGCTGAACCGTCTCAGGGAGAAAAATCCGCCGCTTCCTTTGCATGTTGTTGAGTACGACAACCCCGACAAAGAGTCCTCTCGACCTGTCCGCTGGAGCGTGTTCACCAACATCACCATGCTTCAAAGCATCGTAGAGAAGGCTGTGTTCGGGCCGCCGAAGTACATCCAGGATCTCTCGCTGACGTTCAGAGGGCGAGTCAGTGAAGAGCGTATGGACAAGTACATGCGCGATCAGCTGGCGATAGATCAAATCTTCGCAAACCAGATCGAAGAGGATGAGCGCACGATCGAACGTTCAACCCTCGGCAATGAGAACTTCCCTCAATACAATAAGAAGGCTCAACTCAAGCTTATCAATCGCTTCATGGAGCGGTGGGGTGATCCCATTCTCAAGATCCTCGGTCACTTCCTGCCCTACAAGCGGCACATTGAGGCAATCCAAAGCCTGAAGGATCACTGGATCGCAGATGACTCTGTGGCCAGCCTAGCTCGCGACGCCATGTTTGAGGGGGTCGGCATGTACTGGACCCTTCGCGCCAGCGACGCGCATTGGCGAGAACGACGTCGTGAGGGATTGGTGACCGACAGAGACAAGCCTGAAATCGTCAAGGCCTGGAAGGTCATCGAAGATAAAGGGAATGACTTCAAGACGCTCAGAGCCCAACACCTCCTGGGCTCAACCAGCAAGGAGAGCGTTAACCAAAGCGAAAGCCTCTACTCCGTCGTCAACACCTACGCCTGCCAGGTAGGTGCCATCATGACAGTCGCCACTGTGAATGAGTACCAAGACAACCTCACAGCGGCTGAGGTTGCTGATATCCTGGTCCGCTCTTGGAACGCTGCTCTTGAAGGTCGCCCTGTTACATCCCGAGACCGTATGCTGCTACTCTCCAAGGATGAGAAGTGGCCACTCAACATGATCCCCAAGATGGACAGCCCCCACGCTGTTTACTTCCGTTACTTCTTCCTCCAACTTCTCGAAGCCGAAGAGGCCAAAGCGATCTGGGTGGGGCGACTGGACTCTGAACTCGTCGAGCGCCTCACGTCTGAGTGCCGGTGGGTCTACTTCAACTACCTGGTGAAAGAAAAAGCTAAAGGGTACAGGCGAACTGAGCCCACCTGGTCCAAGAGCAAGCGACAGGAGGTCGCCAAAGCGGATGTCTCGAAAGAGTTGTCGACTTCGCTGTTGCGCTGGTTCGATATCTCCAAAGAAACCTTCCAGGTCTGGCTTGATGCTGATGAAGCGTCCTCATCAGAAGACGATGAGGACGACGATGAGCAGATGGCAGGTGGGGGAGAGGGTCGCGAAGGCAATGACGAGCCTGAAGATGAACTGTTAGAAGAACTGGACGATCTTCTTTCGTAGACTTCTCAGCCGATCCCTCACCCAGGCAGCGCCGACGCCTGAAGGCGCTGACGCCGCTGGGCGCGTCGCCAACGTCGCCGCGCCCAGGTCGCGCCGAGGGTGACGGCGTAGAGGAGGGCGCCGGTGGTGACCATGGCGCCCGCCGAGGAGCACTCCAGCCAGATGGAGAGGTACATCCCGAGCACGGCGGAGAGGAGCCCGTGGGCGACGGCGACAAGGAGCATGGTCTCCAGCCGCTTCGCGATGAGGTGCGCGGTGGCCGCCGGGGTGATGATGGCGGCGATCACGAGGATGGCGCCGACGGCCTCGAAGGAGGCGACCGTGGTGACGGAGAGGGTGCCCATGAGCCCTGCGTGGATGAGGCCGACCGGGAGGCCGAAGGCGGCGGCCAGCGCCGGGTCGAACGTCGCGAGCTGGAGCGGCCTGAAGAAGAGGACCGTCAGGGCGACGATGGCGACGGTGACGACGGCCAGGAGGATCAGCGAGTGGTCGGCGACGCCGAGGACGTTGCCGTAGAGGACGCAGTTGAGGTCGAGGTGGGCGTCTCGGGCGAAGGTCGACAGCAGGAGGATCCCGAGCGCGAACAGCGACGTGAAGACGATCCCGATCGCGGCGTCGGTGCGGGCGTGGCCGTAGCGCTCGACGAAGCGGATCAGGCCGCTCGTGACGAGCCCGGCGAGTATGGCGCCGAGGAGCATCGTCGGGGTGCTCTGGGAGCCGGTGAGGAGGTAGGCGGCGACGATCCCGGGGAGCGCCACGTGGGCCATGGCGTCGGCGAGCAGGCTCAGCCGCTTGAGGTAGAGGAACGTCCCGAGGATCGCGCAGGAGATCGCCACCAGCGACGAGACGAGCACGCCGCGCCACATCCAGTCCCCGATCGTCCACGGCTCGATGAACAGCTCGTACAGCATCAGGCGGCCTCCCCGAGCGCGGCGCTGTGGGGTCGCCGCGCCGACTCGCCCGCGTTCGGGGTCGCCTCGGCGTCGCGGCGGCGCAGGCGCTCCTGGCGCTGACGCCGCTGGGCGATGAGCCCGCGGCGAGGGGCGAACAGCAGCGCGAGGGTGTAGAACAGGGCGGCGACGAGGACCATGGAGGGGCCTGAGGAGAACCCGTCGAACAGGAACGAGAGCCACGCCCCGAGCACCCCAGCCGCGGCGCCCAGCGCCGGGGCGATCAGCAGCACCCGCTCGAAGCGGTCGGAGAGCAGCCGCGCCGCGCTGGCCGGGATGATCAGCATCGCGGCGACGAGGACCACCCCGACCGACTGCATGCTGGACACGATCGCCACCGCCACCAGCGCCATCATCCCGTAGTGCAGCGCGCGCACCGGCACCCCCATCGTCTTCGCGAGCACCGCGTCGAAGGTCATCAGCTGGAGCGGTCGGTAGAGCGCCACCACGAGCGCCACCGTCAGCGCCAGCAGCCCGCCCAGCAGCCCGACCTCCGCGGGCTGGATCGCCGCGGCGTTGCCGAACATGAAGTCCTGAAGCCCGCTCTGGGCGCCGCTGGCGCTGTTCTGGAGGTAGCTCAGGATCACCACCCCCAGCCCGAAGAAGCCCGCCAACACGAGCCCCAGCGCCGCGTCCGGGCGCGTGCGCCCGATGCGCGTGATGGCGCCGATCGCCAGCGCCGCGAGCAGCGCCGTAGTCGTCGCGCCGAGCACGATCGGCCCCAGCGCCTTGGTCTGGACGAGCAGGAACGCGATCCCGATCCCGGGGAGCGCCGCATGCCCCAGCGCGTCGCCCATCAGGCTCAGCCGTCGCAACACCATGAACACCCCGAGCAGGCCGCACAGCGCCCCCACCAGCGCGGACCCCGCGATGGTGTAGGCCAGGAACCCGTACTCCAGCGTGAAGAACGACACCGTCCGCGCCCAGATCTCGGCGCCGGGGCTCGCCGCCGACGCCGTCGCCGACGCCGCCGTGATCCCCATGAAGGTGGCCAGCGCCGCGCGGCGCGCCCACCGAGGATGTCTGTTACGCTCCAACGATGATCTCCTGGTCGTCGTGATCGCGGAAGACCGCCAGGCGGCCCCCGTAGGTCTTCGACAGCAGCGGGGCGGTGAACACCTGCTTGACCGGGCCGTAGGCGATCAGCCGTTTGTTCAACAAGATCAACTCGTCGAAGTACTCCCGCGCGGTCTGGAGGTCGTGGTTGACCACCACCACCGTGCGCCCCTGGTCGCGCATCTCATGGAGCAGCTCCACGATCGCGGCCTCCGTCGAGGCGTCCACCCCCACAAACGGCTCGTCCATGAACAGCAGCCGCCCCTCCTGCGCCAGCGCCCTCGCCAGAAACACCCGCTGCTGCTGCCCGCCGGACATCTCGCTGATCTGGCGGTCCGCGAGCGCCTCGATCCCCATCTTGGCCATCGCCTCCCAGGCGATCCGCCGATCCTCTGCCGATGGCCGCCCGAACAGCCCGAGCCGCCCATAGCGCCCCATCAGCACGACGTCCTTCACGGTCACCGGGAAGTCCCAGTCCACGCTCCCTCGCTGCGGCACATACACCACCTCCTGCCGCGACCCCGACAGCTCCCCGCCGAACACCCGGACCTCGCCGTGGTCGGTCTCCAGGAGGCCGAGGACCCCTTTGATGAGGGTGGACTTGCCCGCCCCGTTCGGGCCGAGGATGCCGACGACGCGCCCCTGGGGGATCGTCAGCGTGACCCCCTCCACGACCGGCTCGCGGTCGTAGGAGATGGTCATGTCGCGCACCTCAAGGGCGGGCGTGGTGGTCGCTGCACGCATGGCGCTACCTCACGGGTCCTTCGGGGCGCGGGCGGTCGCCTGGGAGAGCGCCCCCACCACCCGGTTGGTGTTCTCGCGGATCATCCCGGTGTAGGTCCCGCCGGGCGTCCCTGCGGCGCCGAGCGAGTCCGAGAACAGCGTCCCGCCGACCTCCGCGCCCGTCTCGCGGCTGATCTGCTCGATCAGCTTCGGGCTCACGCTCGACTCGACGAAGACCGCGGGCAGGCCGCGCCCCTTCACCAGATCGACGATCCGCGCGACGTCCCGCGCGCCCGCCTCCGACTCCGTGCTGATCCCCTGCACCGCGACCACCTCCAGCCCGTAGCGGGCGCCGTAGTACTGGAACGCGTCGTGGCTCGTCACCAGCACCCGGCTCCCCTCCGGGATCCGCGCCACCTGCTCCTTGACCCAGCCGTCGAGCGCCTCCAGCTCCTTGACGTACTCCGCGGCGCGGGCCTTGTAGCGGTCGGCGTTCGCCGGATCCAGCTCCACCAGCGCGTCCCGCACGTTGTTCGCCTGCACCTGCCACAGCGCCACGTCCTGCCAGGTGTGCGGGTCCGGGTAGTTGGTCCGAGTCGGGTCCTTGAGCGGCTTGATCCCCTCGGTCGACACGACGACCTTCGCGTCCCCACCGGCGTTACGGACGAGATCGTCGATCCACCCCTCCAGCTTGAGGCCGTGCGTCACCACCAGGTCCGCCCGCGCGATCCGCTTGGCGTCCCCCGGCGTCGGCTGGTACAGGTGCGGGTCGCCCCCCGGCGCCATGATCCCCTCGACCTCCAGCGCGTCGCCCGCGATGCTCCGCGTCAGATCCGTCAGCATGGTCGTCGTCGTGACCACCTTCAGCCGCTCGCCGGACGGCGCGTCGCCCCCCCTGGAGGAGGGCGAGCAGGCGCTCACGGCGAACCACGCGGCGGCCAGCCACGCCAGCAGGGCGATGGGGGGTCGGATCCAGGGTCGCGCGATCATGGGCTGCTCCGTCGGTCGATGAGCTGGTGTGGGGAGGGCGCTGGCCAGGGCGGCCCGCGTTGTGCTGATGGACGGACTGTGCTTCCAAAGCGCATGACCTCCCACACAAGGTACGCCGAAACTAACCGTTCGATGTGTCAAAGTCAATGATTAGGGTTGCAAAACTTTTGAGGCGTGGGCGATCAAAGCGGCGCGCGTGTGGCTTTGAGGCGGGATGGTCGGCGTGTCGGGCGGGTGGCGGTGAGGTGACGTGGGGTTTTTGTGCAACGCCTCGGGTGGGGCTCCGTCCGGTGAGGGTAGGGCGGTGGTCGGGTGGCTGCCGCTCCCTTCTTGAACGGGACGGCGAGGTGTTGGGATGGAGCTGGGCGTGAGGGGTGAGGTGAGGACGATGACCGCGATCTTCGCGGCGATGGCGATGGGGCTGGTGGTGATCTTCGGGGCGTCGCTGCTGTTGTCGCTGCTCGGCTGAGGGGTCAGGCCGGGGCGCGAAAGAGCTGAATGACGTCGCCCTCGGTGATCTCCGCCCCCGGGTGGCCCAGCAGCTCGTCCGCCTTGTGGAGGGTCAGCCTGGCCAGCGCGAGGTTGGAGTCGTGGCGCCTGAGGACGAGGTAGAAGAACAGATCGGGGCGTAGCCTGGAGAGGCGGATCAAGTGGAGGTGGCGGTCGAGCGTGATCAGGATGTCCTCGATCCCTTCTTTGAGGCCGAGCAGCTCGATCGTCTTGAGCTTGGCCCGGACCACGCGGGTGTTCATCTCTGCCGCCACCGACAGCTCCACGTCGCCGCCGCCCAGCTCGCCGAGCAACGCGCCGCGGGTCGTGTCGACCAGCGCGCCGCCGACGAAGCCGGACTGCCGGGTCAGCAGCCGCAGCGCCTCGGCGACGCCGCTCGGCGGCGGCGGGGGGAGGGGCTTCAGGTGCGGGGCGTCGCGGACCTCGTCCCAATCGATCTCGAGCGGGGCGTCGACCGTGACCAGCGCCGCATCCACGGTGGAGTCGTCCTCACCCAGCTCCAGCTCCCGCCCCTCCAACACGGACGGATCAAACGCGGCCCGGTCCAGCAGGTCGATCTCGGGGTCGTCGCCCACGATGGGGATGGCGGGGGAGGTGGCGCGTCCGTCGGCCAGCTCCTGCGCGTTGGCGCTGGACAACGAGCTGTAGCAGGGCGCATGCGCGCCTTCCGCGCTCCTCGCCAGGTCGCCCCAGCGCTGGTGGGCGAGCATGTCGAGGGTCACCTCGACGCTGGCCTGCTGGGGGCGCGGCTCGGAGAGGAGCCCCGAGAGGTGGAGCGCGGGGAGGCTGAGGAGCAGCTCAAGCGCCTCGACGCCGGAGCGCCCGCCCGCCTCGGCGTGAACCAGGAGCCCGTCGTTCAGGTACACCATCCCCCGAAGCGTCCGGGTGACCGCGTAGAGCGACCCCGAGCTTCGGTGGAGGAGGTGCAGCATCAGCAGGTCGCGCAACCGGGCGTCGGGCTCCAGGCCACGCAAGCCGCGCCGCGCGACCCGGGCCAGGTCGTCGCCCCGAAGCGGGGTGCGGAGGGCGGTCAGCGACTGGAGGTCGAGCCTGGCGGCCTGGTTGGAGATGAGCGCCTGGGGGACGCGCGGCGCGTCGTTGTACAGGCGGCTGAGCAGGCGGAGCGCCTCCTGAGGCGAAGGGTGGATGTCGAGGAGGAGCAGCGACGGGTTGGAGGCCCCGACGTAATCGATCATCGTCATGGCCGACGCGGTGCTCAGGAGCGTGGCGTCGGGTGCCGTTGTGGTGAAGGCCGCGCGGACGGCGCGCTCGATGTGCTCGTTCTGGCTGAATAGGATGATGAGCATGGAGGTGCTACAGGTTGAGTGACAGACCAATGGAGTAGGTGGGGTTGTAAAGCCCTGACTTCCCATATGCGTCGCCGTGTCGCCAAGGTGTATACAGGGTGTCACATAATATCAACGGGTGTAGAAAGGCCGCGCAGATGCAGCAGGTGGGTGACGAGGCGCCAGACGCGCTCCTCGTCGCGGGGGCGGAGGTGGAGGCAGTCGCGGTGGCGGAGGGGGCAGGAGGGCGGCCCGTTGTGGCTGCACGGCTGACAGGGGAGGCCGCGGCTGAAGGCGAGCCGTCGCCCCTGGAGCGGGCTGAGGCGTCGCTCGAACGGGCGAGCGGGGGTGGGGCCGTGGAGCGCGACGACGTTGGCGCCGACCGCTTGCGCGAGGTGGAGGAGGCCGGAGTCGCCGCCGATGGCGAGCGCGCAGGTGGAGAGCGTCTGAGCGGCCTCGGTGAGGGGCTGCCCCGTGAGATCGACGCAGGCGTGGCCGCAGCGGCGCGCCACCGCCTCGGCGAGCGGACGCTCGGCGGCGGAGCCCATGAGGAGCACCTCGGCGCGGATCGCGTGGAGGCGCCTGGCCAGCGCGCCGAGGGTCGCGGTGGAGGGGCGCTTGGTGGGGCGGGCGCTCCCGACGCACAGGGCGACGCGGAGGTTCTGGGGAGGGGCGCGGCGCAGCAGCAGGGGGCCCGCCGGATCGGGGCGAGGGGGGCCGCCGAGTGGGGTGAGGAGCTGAAGCTCGTCCCAGGGGCGGTGGGGGAGGCGAGCGACGGCGTGGTCGGCGAGCAGGCGGCCCGGGGCGGTGTCGAAGGCGATCGACGGGGAGAGGGCGGCGAGCCGGGTGAGCAGGAGCGAGCGGACGGATCCCTGGGGGTGGAGGGCGACGGCGGGGCGACCGGCGAGGGCGGATCGGAGGCGGCGCGCGGCGGCGAGCAGCCCGGCGGGGCCGGAGTCGCGACCGTGTTTGTCGAAGGGGAGGACCGCTTCGACGGCGAGGTCGCCTTGAAAGAGCGGCAGGAGCGGGGGGCGGGTGACGAGCAGGGCGGGGCGGCCAGTGAGGCGCGCGGCGGCGCGCAGGAGCGGGAGGCTGAGGAGGGCGTCGCCGAGCCAGGCGGTCTGGACGACCACGGGGACGGGGTTCATGTGGGGGTCACCGGGGCTGCGGGTGGGAGCGTCGCCGCTGGGAGCGCGTCACGTCGTGACGCGGAAGCGGGTGCGGCCGATCTGGAAGGTCTGGCCGGGCTCCAGCTCGGTCTCCTGGGAGAGGCGGACGAAGACGCCGCTCTGGCTGAGGTCGGTGAGGGTGAAGTGGCCGAGGCTGCGACGGATGACGGCGTGCTCGGGGCTCATGGCCGGGTCGGCGGGGAAGCTGAGGTCGGCGGTGCCGCTGCCGATGACGAGGCTCTTGTTGAGGATGTAGACGCCGACCACCTGCCCGCCCTCACGGATGAGGAGGAGGCGCTCGGGGGTGTCGTAGTCGGGGGTGCCCATGGGGGTGGCGTGGCCCGGCGTGGGGGCGTCCCAGCAGTCGCGGAAGACGAAGTGCTGCTGCCCGACGATGAAGGTGTCCTTGTCCTGGAGGCGAACGCGGCCGCGGTGGAGGAGGAAGACCCCGTTGCTGGAGTCCATGTCGGAGAGCACGACGCGCCCGTCGCGGACCTGGAGCTGGGCATGCCAGGGGGAGACCGTCGGGTCGTCGCTCAGGAGGAGGTCGCCGTGGTCGCGGCCGATGAGGAAGCGGCCCGCGCGCAGCGGGACGAGGCGCGAGACCTGGCCGCTGGGGGCGAGGAAGGCGAGCCGCAGCTCGGCGGCCTCGTCGGCGGAGTCGGTGGCGGTGGTGCCCGCGGCGAGCCGCATGGTGTCGCTGTCGAACGAGCGGCCGAGGGGCTCGGTGACGACGACAAGGGAGTCGCCCGAGGGGTGGCGGCGCGACGCGAGCGGCGGCGGCGGGGTGTCGAACGACGTGTCGCTCGGCGTGCTGTGGAGCGCCCGCTTGGGGCGCGGCGCGAAGACCGGGAGGGTGTCGGGGGTGGTGCGCTGCTTGCGGCGCGCGGGCGGTGGGGAGGTGTCGATCTCGACCTCCCCCGTGTCGATCAGGGTCTCCGGGGTGATGTCGTCGAGCGTCTCCTCCAGGGCGGAGCCCGCGGGGTCGAGGGTCTCGTCCTGAAACTGATCGAGGCGCCGCTGGAGGGCGGCGATCGTCGCGTCCCGGGAGCGGGGGCCGAGCGGGGCGCTGTCCTCCTCCTCGCCCTCATCGATGAGGCGCGGGCGAGCCAGCGGGCGCCGGTGCCTGCGACGTCGGTCGGAGGTCCTGCGCGGGCGGCCCGAGGCGTTGTTGCGGGCGGTGGCCTCGCTCTCGGCGAGCGGCGCGGCGGAGGTGAAGACGTCGCTCAGCGGGTCGTCGTCGCCGGTGCTCTCCAGCTCAAAGGGGACGTCGCTCGCCGAGGTGACCCGGGGGATCTCGCCGGAGAGCGGCAGGTCCGGGTCGAGGAAGAGCGGCCCCCCGGTGGGGTCGCCCGAAGATCGGGGCGTCAGCGCGGCGCCGCACCGGTGGCAGGTGGTGTTGGGGTCGGGGTTGGTCGCCTGGCACTGCGGGCAGCGGTTCATCGAGCCTCCCGAATCACTCAACCAGGTTCATCTGCAAGTGGAGCGAGCCCAGCCGCAGCGGGATGATCCCCTCGACCTTCTCCCCGCTGCTGCGGTGGACGGTCACGTAGGCGAGCGTCGGCTCCTTGGTCCGCGAGTGGAAGCCGTAGAAGTGGCAGACGATCACCGGGTTGTCGTCCCGATCGAGGCGGAGCGCGACGTCGTTGTCCTTGAAGGGGCGGTAGCCGGTTTGCCGATCGGAGCGCAGCGTCCCCTCGCGCATGATGATGCGCCGGTGCTTGCCGAACTCCAGGGTGCACTTGCGGTCGCGGCACCGATCCCACCACGGCCCCGACGGCGGCGGCCCGCTGTCCTGCGCCGCGATCGCGTCCTCCTCGCCGGACCCGTCGTCGCCGGACCCGTCCTCGCCAGGCTCGTCGTCCCGAGCCGCCGGGGCGTCGTCTTCGGTCGGCTCGTCGTCCCGAGCGGCGGGCTCGTCGTCAGGCTCGTCGTCGCGGGCGGCGGGCTCGTCATCGCGGGGCGGCGGCTCCTGCCCCTCGGGCAGGAGGATGGGGTCGCGGCTGGGGAGGTCGTCGTCGCGCCCGTCGTCGGCGGGCGCGCCCTGGGGGGCCGCGCCGGGGTCGTCGTCGCGCCCGGGGGCGTCTGCGGTGGGCTGATCGTCGCGGGCCGCGACGGCGACCGCGGCCGGGGCGTCGTCCTGGTCGTCGGTGGCGGCGGCCGCGGGGTTGGCGTCGGTCATCTCGTCGGGGAGCCTGAGGAGCTCCACCAGGCCGACGCCGCCGATGAACATCGCCGCGCCGATCGCCGCGCCCACGCCGAGGCGAAGGCGCGCGCCGCGCTGAAGCTCATCCAACGTCATGTGACCGCGTGCTGTCTGGGTGCTCACCGTTGCTCTCCACCAATTGCGCTGTCTTCGTCGCAGGGAGGCGTCGCCCCCTGGACTATAATTAGACTTGAACTCTGTTGCCTGGCAAGGTACCTCACAAGACAGGTGCCGACCAGGCGTCCTCCCTGACGTGCTTGTGGGAGGTGACGCATCCGAAGTCAAGAGGTAGATGGCATGAAAATCCAGATGATGACGTTGTCGTGCGTGCTGATCGGCGCGCTGGCGCTGACCGCCTGCGACAGCAAGCAGAAGACCGCCGAGACCACCCCCCCGACCGCCGAGGAGGCGGGCGGGGAGAAGGCCGCGGCGCCCTCGGGCGCGGCGGGCAAGCCGTTCTCGGTCCAGGCCGACGCGGCGAGCGTCACGGTGGGCGCCGACGGCAAGGCGAGCCTGTCGATCAAGCCCGGCGCCGGGTTCAAGGTCAACGAGGAGTACCCCTGGAAGGCGACGTTCGCCGACGCCAAGGGGGTGGAGCTGACCAACAAGGAGTTCGCCAAGGACACCTGGAAGCTGTCTCCGAAGGGCGCCGACCTGGAGATCCCGCTCAAGGCGAGCGAGGCGGGCGAGCACACCCTGACGGCGAAGCTCAACTTCAGCGTCTGCAACGATGAGAAGTGCGAGGTGGTCCGCGACCACGAGGTGACCATGAAGGTCGCCGCCAAGTAGCCTCGTCAGGAACGCGCGCCGCCCCGTGGGGGCGGCGCGAGAGAGCGCACGCCGCGCCTGCGCCGGGGCGCCTCGGGCCGTCACGCCCCGAGGCGCCCCGGCCGGGCTGGCTGGACAGCGGGCAGCCGCCCCCACCACCGAAGAAGACCATGACCGACACCGACACGCCCACGGGCGGAGCGAAGGGCAACACGACGCTGGACGCGATCTTCGAGCGCACGGAGCAGAAGTTCCGCGAGCGGCGTCAGATCCTGAGCTTCCAGGAGTTCTTCGAGCTGTTCCAGGCCCAGCCGCGGCGTTACGGTCGCAACATCGCCCAGTACCTGCGGGACTGCTTCGATCACTTCGGGATCACCGAGCGCCCCGCCCCCTGGGGGACGCAGCGGCGCTTCAACCTCTTTGACTGCCCCTGGGACGGCGGCGAGCAGCGGCTCATCGGTCAGGAGAACACGCAGCGGGCGGTCTACCGGCTGCTGACCAACTTCGTGCAGGAGGGGCGGATACAGCGGATCATCCTCCTGCACGGCCCGAACGGCTCGGCCAAGAGCAGCCTGATCAACTGCATCATGCGGGCGCTGGAGGTCTACTCGCGCACCGACGAGGGGGCGCTCTACACCTTCAACTGGGTCTTCCCGACCGAGAAGATCAGCCGCGGCAGCATCGGCTTCGGCGGCTCCGACGTGACGATCGGCGGGCAGCCCCGCTCGGCGCTCACGACCTACGCCTACCTCGACGACCTGTCGGTGGACGCCAAGATCGCCAGCGCCATGCGCGACCACCCGCTGCTGCTCATCCCGCTGACCGAGCGCGAGCGGCTGCTCAAGGCCACCTACGGCGACGACGTCATCGTGCCCGACTACCTGCGCAAGGGCGACCTCGACCACATCTCGAAGCGGATCTTCGAGGCGCTGCTCGCCTCCTACCAGGGGGACATGAGCCAGGTGCTGCGCCACATCCAGGTGGAGCGCTTCTTCATCAGCCGCCGCTACCGGGTCGGCGCGGTGACGATCGAGCCCCAGATGCGGATCGACGCCGGGTCGCGGCAGATCACCGTCGATCGCTCGCTGCAGAGCCTCCCGGCGAGCCTCCAGAACCAGACCCTGTTCGAGGTGTTCGGGCCGCTGGTCGAGGGCAACCGCGGCGTGGTCGAGTACAACGACGTCCTCAAGCGCCAGCCTGAGCTGAACAAGTACCTGCTGGCCACCGGCGAGAAGGCGACCGCGTCGCTGGACCACGCCAACATCTTCCTCGACGCGCTGCTGATCGGCAGCGCCAACGAGCTGTACCTGGACGCCTTCAAGAAGGCGCCGGACTACCCGAGCTTCAAGGCGCGCCTGGAGCTGGTCCGCATGCCCTACCTGCTCGACTACATGGTCGAGGCCCACATCTACGACGAGCAGATCAGCACCACCGAGATCGGCAAGCCGATCCTCCCACACACCGCGCACGTCGCGGCGCTCTGGGCGGTGCTCACCCGGCTGACGCGCCCGCAGCCCGACGAGGGGGAGTTCTCCGACGACCTCAAGAAGGTGATCGAGGAGCTGACCCCGATCCAGAAGGCCGACCTGTACGCCACCGGGCAGACCCCCGACCACCTGAGCGCCGAGCTGGGGCGCGAGCTGGCGTCGGCGATCCCGGAGCTGATGAACCAGTCCAGCGACACGAGCGACTACGAGGGGCGCTACGGGGCGTCGCCGCGCGAGATGAAGCTGCTGATCCTCAACGCGGCGCAGAACGGCGAGTACCCCCACCTGTCGCCGCTGGCGCTGTTCGACGAGCTGCGCCAGCTCGTGCGCGACCCCTCGGTCTACCCCTTCCTCCAGCTCAAGCCCGAAGGCCCCTACCACCGCTTCGAGGAGTTCATCGAGACGGTCACCGAGCGCTACCTCGACATCCTCGACCACGAGGTCCGGGTCGCCATGGGGCTCGTCGAGGAGAGCGCCTACGACACCCTCTTCAAGCGCTACATCGACCACGTCACCCACGCCGTGCGCGGCGAGAAGATCCACAACCGCACCACGAGCCAGTACGAGGAGCCCGACGAGGACCTCATGGAGCAGGTCGAGCGCCAACTCTCGATCACCGAGGACGCCGAGGAGTTCCGCCGCTCGATCATGAGCACGATCGCCGCCTGGAGCATCGACAACCCCGGGCAGACGATCAGCTACGCCGTGATCTTCCCGAAGTACCTCGCGGCGCTGCGCAACGCCTACTTCGAGGAGCACCAGGAGCAGATCCGCAAGCTGCAGCAGGCGCTGCTCGTCTACATCGACGACGACGGCGTCGGTGGCCTCTCGCGCGCCGAGCAGGAGCAGGCCGAGCAGACCCTGGTCAACCTCCGCGAGGAGTTCGGCTACACCCGCGAGGGCGCCCGCGAGGTGGTGGTCTTCCTCATGCAGCGCCGCTACATCTCCTGACGCCCACCCTCGCGCGCGAGGGTGAGCGATCGCTCGCCGCAGGCAGGTCCCAGGCCCCTCCCTGCACCCCCGGACCGGTTCGGCCACGACCTGTTCCCGTTGACACGGGGCGGGAGGCCCGCTATGACTCCTGAATACGAACGGAGGGCCATGAGCGCCGTTTTCCGGCAACGATCCATCGACAGAGGTCTGATGATGTCCATGCATAGCAAGAATTTCTCCTCTCCGCGGCGCGCAGGCGTCGCGGCGCTGCTCGGCGCAGCGCTCATGGCGCTCGTGCTGCTGGGATCGCCCGCCCACGCGCAGGACCCGGCGCAGATGAAGCAGAAGATCCAGTCCTTCACCCTCAAGCTCGCCGACCTGGAGAAGGCGGACGAGGACAAGGGCGCGATCAAGGAGCTCAAGAGCACCCAGCTGTGGCTCAACGAGGCGCAGGCGCTCATCGTCCAGGAGGAGGAGGAGCAGGCGGCCAAGCTGCTGCGCCGCGCCGAGGTGTCGATCGACATGATCGAGCTGCTGATCGAGAAGGCGAAGCAGGAGGCCAAGGCCGAGGAGCGCGAGTCCGCCGCCGTCAAGGAGGAGCAGGCCGCCAACGAAGCGAAGATCAAGCTGGAGCAGGCCCAGGCCCGCAAGAAGCAGCTCCAGACGGAGCTCGCCGAGCCGAGCGACAACACGACCCAGGGGGGCAACTGAGATGATGCACACGTTCACACCTTCCCGCGTCGTCGTCGGCGTGCTCTCGCTCGCCGCGCTGCTCCTGCTCTCGGCCTGCTCCACCCCGCCCAAGCCGCCTGAGCTGGTCGAGCTGGAGAAGCTCCGCAGCGACCGCTACACCACGCGCATTCGCCAGCTCGAAGGCGCCCAGGAGCGGATCAAGCAGAGCGACGACTTCTACAAGCTCGCCATGGAGGCCTACGACGACGAGGAGATGGGCCGCACCAGCGAGTACGCCACCCTCGGCGTCATGCGCTACCGCACCGCCGAGGCGATCGCCCGGATCGAGGACGCCAAGGCGCGCCTGAGCGTCGCCAACGACAAGTTCCTCAAGTTCCAGAAGATCAAGAACGAGACCACCGAGGACATCGGCCTCATCGAGGACACCATCGCCGTCCTCCAGAAGCAGAAGACCATGGCCGCCAACCTCGCGGCCAAGGACCTCGCGATCGCCAACGAGGCGGAGAAGCGCAAGCTCCAGGAGCTCAAGGCCAACGCCCGCAAGACGATCGACGACGCGATCGTCAAGCGCACCGAGGCCGAGGGGCTCAAGGCCACCGAGTTCGCGGCCACCGAGTACGGCAAGGGCAAGACGATGCTCAAGTCCGCCGAGAAGCTCTTCGCCCAGGAGAAGTACAACGAGGCGATCGAGACCGCCCAGGAGGCCAACAGCTCCTTCGTCGCCGCGATCGGCGTCGCCCGCCCGAAGTTCAACTCCGAGCAGGACGTCGTCAAGCAGGAGGAGCTCAAGAAGAAGCTCTTTGAGGAGGCCCACAACCGCTTCCGGGAGCTGGTCCGGGTCGACGGCCGCGGCATGATCATCACCGTGGACTCCCTGTTCAAGCCGGGCCGCACCGAGCTTCAGGACGACAAGCAGTACGTCCTCGACTTCATCGCCAACCTCTCCAAGAAGTACCCCCAGTTCAACCTCATGGTCGAGGGGCACACCGCCGCTGGCGGCGCCCGCAACATCACCATCAGCCAGCGCCGCGCCGAGGCCGCCCGCGACTACCTCACCCAGCGCGGCATCGCCGCCAACAAGGTCCAGACCGCGGGCGTCGGCGGCGACAAGCCCTTCTTCAAGAACCGCGGCCGGGAGCGCTGGCGCAACGAGCGCGTGGACGTCGTCTTCCTCTACCAGTGAGCCTCACCCCGTCGAGGCCGCGCTCGAAGCGGCCTCGGCTCCCTCCTCTCTCCTCCCAAACACTTTTTCTCACGCGTTGTTGTAACGGCCCGCGCGTTGCCTGCACCGTAGAGCCGTACCCACAGGCCACCACATGCCTGGTGGGCGTCTGAAGCGCGGTCGACGTCACGCGGCGTCTCCTGCGCTCCCAGGCGCCCAGGTCTCTCAGCAACCAGGCGGCTCCATGCGCGAGCCGCCTCGAACACACACGCGAGGAGAAGCAACGTGTTCACACTTCGATCCAGCACCTTCAAGTGGCCCCTGATCCTGCTCGCCGCGGCGACGCTCGCCGTCGGATGCGGCGACGAGGACAGCGACGGCGACGGCGGCGGCGAGAGCAACAGCACCAGCGACGGCAGCGCCTACTACAGCGGCGAGATGTCCCGGGCGCTCGGCGCCAGCGGCAACGAGGCCGACTGCGCGCTCTGCCACAGCAACGACGGCAGCCAGGACGGGTGGCCTGGCTACACCTTCAAGGACATCGCCTTCCGCTCCGGGTTCAAGGGCGGCGACGCCCCCGACCTGCTCGCGGCCTCCAACGCCTGCATCACCGGCTGGATGGGCGGGACCGCGATCACCGAGAGCGACGACGCCTGGACCGGCCTCAAGATGTACATGGAGTCGATCTCCGACTCGAGCGTCACCGACCCCAACGGCCTGTCGCCCGAGGTGCTCGCCGACGAGGCCGCTTACGAGGCCGCCTACGCCGGGGGCGACGCCGCCACCGGGGAGGCCGCCTACAACAAGGCCTGCGCCTCCTGCCACGACAACGCCGTCGTGGTCGGCCCCACCGCCGCGTTCCCAAAGTCGGTGCTCAGCGCCTACAGCGTCGGTCGGATCGCCCAGAAGGTCCGCACCTCCGGGCCGCCGCCGTCCGGCATGAACGACGCCTCCGACACCACCCCCGGGCCGATGCCCTTCTTCGAGCCCGCCGACCTGTCCGAGGATGACCTCAAGAACATCATCGCCCACCTCAAGGGCGCCTGATCTCCACCCCTCCTCTCATATGAACTCGTGTAGACAGGTATCACGGAGGGGCAGGTGAGCCACGCGCGGCTCACCTGCCCCTCCGCGACCCATCGCCACATCGCCCGGGCGAGCGCTCAGAACGTCGTGATGTCGAAGTAGCTGATCACGAGCAGCAGGTCGTCGAGCGAGCCGAGGTGGATGTCCTGGTTGACCTGCTCGTCGTGCGGGTTGAACTGCAGCTCGTAGCGGGTGTTGATGAGCGGGCGCTCGTAGAAGCGGTAGCTTCGGTAGACCTCGGCTTCGATGTCGGGCGCCCCCTGGCCGTTGTGCGTGGCGCTCACCACCGCGAGTCGGTCGTCGATGTCATAAGCGCGAGTATCCTCCGCACCACCGAAGCGGTTGATCTGTCCTGTCCCCCGCGACCTCATGTAAAACCTGCTCATGTCATCGCCGAGGTTGCTCCCGGCGAGGTCGATCGCGACGAAATTGAACAGGTGGATCACCGTCAAGGGGGAGACGCGCTCAGGTCCGAACGAGAACGTGGCGGTGTGGTAGGCCAGGGGATCAAACGATGTCTCCAGCCACGCCCTCCGCATCATCCGGGTCCGCTCCGCCTGCGTCAGCGGCGCCCCGTCCTCACCGAGGCACGGGAGCGCCAGGAGATCATCCTTGAGGGACAGGGAGGTGATCCGGCCGCCAAAAAACCCCCGTGCGTCCTCGATGTCAAAGAAGAGGTTCTCCAGCGCCGTGACGAGCGTCTCCAGCGTGGGCGCGTTGATCGAGGCGGTGCGGGCCAGGGACAGCTCTCCGGTTTCGAGCAGCGAGGACTGAAACGTGTACTCCAGGTAACGGGCCAGCCGGTGGACGTCGCCGCGCGCCGTTGAGAAGGCGATCTCGGCCTCAAGCCCCTCCACGCTCTGGAGGATCCGCACGTTCGGGTCGTCGCCCGCGCGGGGGTCGCGCGAGAGCAGGTCGATCTGCTCGACCTCGCTCATGTGGCGCAGCGCTTCGAGGCGCAGCCGCTCGGCGCCGTTGAGCTGCTGCCGGACGCGCCGCTCCAGGCGCAGCGCGTCGAGGTGGGCGTTGATGACACGCAGCAGCAGCGCCTGCCCTCGCCCGGTGGACACGGCGCGGACGATATCGTGGGGCAGCAGGGTCACCCACGTCAGCTTGCTCCGGCGCAGCGCGAGGAGTCGCTCCTCGATGGCCTGCACCTGCTCGGTGAGCGTCCAGGCGGCGCGCTCGGTGTGGAGGACGCTGAGCAGCTCCTGGCGGAGCACCGCCGGCTCCGGGCAGTCGCCGTCGCAGCTCAGGAGGCGGTCGGCGTCGGTCAGCCGCTCCCGCAGGTGTCGGAGCCTGGCGAGCTGGTCTTGAAGGCCCGTCAGCTCGTCAAGCAGCGACGTGAGGTCGGCTCGGGCGCAGCGATCGGGGTCGAGCGGGTCGAGCTCGTTGGGGTGGAGCTGGACGCCCTCCGCGGCCTCGACGCACTCGCCGTACAGCAGATCGGTGTGTGTGATGAATTCGCGGCTCAACTCGGAGACGTGGTCGCGCTCGTCGTCGGCGGCGTCCAGGGTCGCCTCGATGTGGGTCTCCAGCGCGAGCACCTCGGCGGCCATCGCGCTGACGCCGAGGGTGGCCGCATGCAGCTCGCCGTTGCCGACGAGGCCGCATGGGTCGCCGTACAGCAGCAGCTCGGGCATGAGCGGGGCGTGGCGCAGGGTGGCGGGGTGGGTCCGGTTGTCCGAGCCCTCGAAGGTGCCGCACAGCTCGGCGAGTCGGTCCTCGTGGTGGTCGAGGAGGCGCTCCAGCTCGCTCTGGAGGGCCGCAGGGTCGGTGTCGAAGTCGCGCCAGCCCGGGTTCGCGTCGGCCTCGCGCTGGGCGGCCAGCTCGATCCGGGACCGGGCGCGCTGGTTGTGGCGCTCGAACTGGCTCTCGGGGAGCGGGTTGTCGATCGCGTTGAACGGGATCGTGTGGGGGGAGAGGCCAAAGCGGGTCTCGTCGGTGAGGGCGGCGGCGACGACGCGCAGCCCGTTCATGGGTGAGGCGTAGCGCTGGCGGGCGCTCGCCGCGATCTCCTGGAGGCGGCGGCGCTGGGAGCGCTCGATGGAGCCCGCGATCTCCTCGGTGAGCTGGTTGATGAGCAGCGCCTCCAGGTAGGCCGCGGTGAGCCCTCGCCGGGTCACCTGGCGGGCGAGGTCGCGGCGATCCATGTCGAGGTAGCGTTGGGCGAGCGCCTCGTGGACGCGGGCCTTCTGGGTGGAGGCGTGCATCACGCGGGGGAGGTAGCCGACCGCGGCGTCGAAGCCGAAGGTCTCCACGTCGGCGCGCATGATCCAGGGGCCGAGGCGCGCGAAGCGGTCGAGGACCAGCTGGTAGGTCTGGAGGGCGCGGTGGAGGCGGTTCAGCTCGTAGCCGCCCAGCCCGGAGGTGGGCTCGCCGTTGGCCTCGAAGCGGTCCCCCTCGAAGACCGCCTCGGGGGCGTCGGGGGTCCAGCGGGCGGTGAGCGACTGAACGAGGGCCTCGTCGCCGAGCACGTTGAGCAGCTCGGCGAGCTGTCGCTCAAAGCCGTCGCGGATCCTCTCGCCCTCCGTGGTCCCGCCGAAGCTGGCCCGCAGCTCCTCGGTGAGGGCGCGCTGGGCGTCGGCCAGGACGTCGTTGGAGGCGTCGGCGAGCCGCTCGCTGGCGTGGATGGCGAGCAGGCAGTCGACGCGAGCCCACAGCGCCTCGATCTGCGCCGGGTCGTAGCAGTAGGGGGTCGGCGCGTCGCCGTCGCCGCAGAGGCTCGGCGAGAACGCGCCGCGGTCGGGGCGGCGGAACCGCTCCTCGTAGCGGAAGGCGTCGGCGACCAGGGGGCGCAGCGGCAGGTGGGCCGAGGGGGTGGAGGCGGCGTAGAACACCTTGCCGTCGCGCAGGTCGGAGCGGTCGCCGTCGCAGTGGACCCGATCGTCGGCGCAGCGCCAGGTCGGGGCGTCCTGGATGAGGGGCTCGGGGGCGCCTATCCACCGGTCGAGCTGGTCGCGGCAGCCCTCGGCGGCGGTCTGGCAGGGGAGGGCGGCGATCTGCGGCTGGGTGAGCTGCGCGGCGTCCACGGTGAAGAAGGTGACGTTGCTGCCGGGCGGGCAGGCGACCTTGGGGTCGAGGTCGTCGTCGGTGCGCGGCCCGCAGTCTTCGAGGTCGGCGCCGAGCGGGCAGCTCATCGCGGTCGAGCGGAACCCGCCGTCCTCGCAGGCGCCGTTCCGGGCGGTGGCGCAGGAGTCGTCGTTGGGGACCTGCGCGGTGAGCCCGTAGGGGGTGGTGTTGTCCGGCCCGCCGTCGATCAGGCCGGTGTCCTCACAGAAGTAGTGCACCTGCTCGTCGCCCTCCGGGGTGAGCGCCTCGTAGGTGGCGAGCGTGTTGACGCCGTCGATGAGCCAGGTGACGAGCCGGGCCAGCTCCGAGTTGCTGACGGCGGCGATCGAGCGCTCGCCGAGCAGCTCCTCCACGAGCGCGGGGTCGCACTGTGGGGAGATGTCGGCGCTCGTCGCGTCGGGGAGGGCGTCGGGCGCGCGGCTCCCCTCGTAGACGTCCGGGGCGCCGCTGTTGTCGGCGTCGGTCGGGTCGAGGGGGCTGGCGCGGCGCGTCAGGTGGAGGTACCCGAAGGTGCTCAGCTCGAAGGGGTTGAGCTGGTCGTCGTCGCTGAAGCCGTCGAGGCGCTCCTCGACGAGGACGAACATGTGCTCGCCGTCGATCAGGGCGCCGTCGATGAGCCGGAGCGAGCGCCGCCGGGCGCGGCCGTCGGGGATCGGGTTGGCGGTCGTCAGCGCGGCGTTCTCCGCGAGGTCGGCGGTGGGGTAGCGCGTGTCGCGGCAGGTGTCGATGGCGCGGCCGCCCGCCTCCGCCTCGTAGCTGCCGCGGATGAAGCCCTCGACGAGCCACGGGGCGGTGTCGGTCGCGAAGCCGACGTGGTTGTTGCAGCTCGTGTCGTCGGGGTCGGTCGTGTCGTAGCCGCCGATGAGCGTGTCGACGTCGAGCTGGTTGATGAAGGTGACGCAGTGGCCGTGCGCGCGTTGGTCGCAGCCGTTGCTGTTGAGGAACAGGTCGACCGCCGGGGAGCTGGGGTAGAGCGGCGACAGGTCGCCCTCGACCCGCCCCTCCAGGCGGCGCGGGGTGTCCGGGTCGGGGCGATGGAGGTTCATGGTGAGGGGCAGCTCGGCGCCGCCGGTGGGGATCGGCGCGGTGCTGGCGGAGGAGGTGTAGCTGGCGAGCCCGTCCGGGGTGGGGTAGCAGGCGCCCTCGCGCTGGGGGCACTCCGCCATGACGCTCGGCAGGCGCCAGGTCTCGGTCCGCGTCGACTCCAGGACGGCGCGGAACTCCTCCCAGGTGATCGCGCCCCGGCGGAACGCGATCCAGCGCTGCACGAAGGCGTTCCCGACCTCGGCGCCGAGGCTGAAGTCGTCTCGGGTCGTGGGCGTGGCGCGCCAGGCGTCGAGCTGGTTGGTGCCGAACGACGCGAACATGACCAGGTCGCCCGACCACTGCCCCTCCAGCGTGTCCTGGTAGTTGAGCTGCACGCGTCGGGACGCCGCGCCAGGCGACGCGATCTCCAGCGTCCCCTGCCACGACGCGGCGCCGTCGACGTCCGCGGCGCCTTCGATGGTGATGGTGCGCAGCGCGTCGGGGTCGAGCGTGAAGGTGACCCCGTCGCTCAGCGCGTCGTCGGGGTTGCCCGTGGTGAGGCGGAGCCAGTCGAGCGGGCAGGCGCCCGGCGCGCATGCGGCGGGGCGGCAGGCCGCGGCGACGCACCGGTGGTCGTCGCCGCAGTCGCTGTCCTGCGCGCAGGCGCACGGCTCCTCGTCGCAGCCCGCGACGGCGCCGTCCGCCGCGCGGGCGGCGCGCTCGATCGTGTCGCCGCGCACGAGGCGGTGGCGGCGCGCGCGGAGGCGGAACGTGCGGCGGCTGGAGGTCGTGTTGTGGACCACCAGGCTGGCCTCGGGGGCGTGGGGCGACAGGGTGAGGAGGTCGGCGCTCAGCTCGAACGTGTCGAGCGCGGGGCGCTCAGGGTCCGCGGGGACCTGGGGCCAGCAGGCGCCGCGGCGGCACCAGGTGCCCGCGGCGCAGTCGGCGCCGTCGTCGCAGGAAGCGCGGCAGAGCTTCTGGACGCAGCTCAGCGCGTCAGGGCAGTCGTTGTCGCGCTCGCACTCGGAGCGGCACCGCCCGTCGTGGCACGCCTGCCACGACGGGCAGTCCGTGTCCATCGCGCAGGTCGGCGCCTGCTCATCGGGGCGCAGGCACGAGCCCTCCACACAGCTTCGGTCGTCGAGGCAGCCCTCCATCAGGCCGTCCCGGCACTCGCGCGACTCCCCGTCGATCCTGATCGACGCTCCGCAGGGGGTGTAGCAGGCGTCGCTGGTCGGGGCCGCCGGGACGCAGGCGACCCCCTGGCAGCGCAGCCCCTCGTCGCAGCGGGCGCCCTCGTCGCAGAGGCACCCCTCGGCGCCTGGCGGGCAGGGGTCGGGCGCGCAGGTGCCCTCGACGCACACCCCGTCGTCGCACCCGTCGCCGTCCTCGCAGGCGCACCCGATCTCGCCGGGCCTGCACGCCTCGCAGCGCCCCTCGGGGCTGCACACCGAGCCGTCGCCGCACCCGTCGCCGCAGGGGCACCCCTCCGTCCCGGGCGGGCAGGAGGGGGCCTCGCAGAGGCCGTCGGCGCACACCAGCTCCCCGTCGCAGGAGGCGCCTGGCGCGCAGGGGCACCCCTCGGCGCCTGCCGGGCACGCCTCCTCCACGCACGCGCCCTGCTCGCACATCAGCCCCGCGTCGCAGGCGCCGCCCGCCGTGCAGGGGCACCCCTCGGAGCCCTCCGGGCACGTCTCCACGGGGGCGTACACCGGCATCCCCTGGGAGACGACGCACGCCAGCCCCTCATCGCAGGTGTCGTTGGGGAAGCAGGGGCACCCCTCGTCGCCCTCCGGGCAGACCACCTCGGCGACCTCGCAGACGCCCTCGACGCAGCTCAGCGGCGCGCCGTCGGCGCCGTCAGCGCAGGTGTCGTTGGGGAAGCAGGGGCACCCCTCGTCGCCGGTCTCGCAAGGATCCGCCTCGCATGCGCCATTGACGCAGACCAGCTCCGCGTCGCAGCCCCCGCCGGGGTCGCACGGGCACCCCAGCTCGCCCGCCGGGCACGCGGTGGCGCCGCCGGTGGTGCCGTCGGTGGTGCCGTCGGTGGTCCCGTCGCTCGTGGCGGTGGTGCTGGAGTTCGCGTCGGCGGCGCCCGTGTAGGCCTCATCGCTGCACGCCAGGCTGGAGATGGCCACCCAGACGAGCGCCCATCCCAGGAAGGTTCGGCTTGCCTGCATCGTCGATTACCTCGGAGGTTGAAGGAGGTTGTGGGAGCGCCGCGCTGCGGCGAGGCTCCGGGCAGAGGTGTACGCAAGAAACCTGCCAGCCCGTCGAGCCCCTGTTGATCGCGTTATGGGGTTGAGCGCGCTGTTGTTTCTGGAGGAACGCGACACCATCCAGGGCACATCCGGTGTGGTTTAATACAGCGTGGTGTTCGTTTCGCGCTCATCCGCGCGGAGCTGAACACATCGAGGCGATGGACTGTTCACTCCGCCTGCCCGGGGCGGGGCGTCGCGGCCTTTTCTTGTCTTCTCGGGCGCGGGCGGTACCCTGAGCGGACGACCGCCGATCGGTCGCCGCCACCCTGTCCCTC
>PBBL01000055.1 GCA_002716585.1 Myxococcales bacterium
CCCGCTCGCCCGACCCCCCCATGACCCCCCCCGCCCCGCCCACCCACATCAAGCCGTGAGCCCGCTCATCGCTCGCGCCGGAACCAGGGGATGAACGCCGACACCTTCGCCTGGTGCTCCGCGTACCCCGGGCGCCGCTCCAGGCTCCGCTTCTCCATGAGCGGGACGCTGATCGTCACGAATAACACCGTGATCGCCGCTGCCCCCAGCGGGACCCACCAGGCGCCGGGCAGCGCGCCCCACCCCAGCAAGGCCAACCCCCACCAGAAGAGCACCTCGCCGACGTAGTTGGGGTGCCGCGAGTAACGCCACAACCCCTCGTCCATGATCGCCCCGGGGCTGTGGCGGTGCGTCAACCAGTCGTGCAGCTGCTCGTCCGCCACCAGCTCCATCGCGATCCCTCCCAGCCCGACCCCGAACCCGAGCGCGTCCAGCGCCCCCAGCGGGGCGGCGCCCGCCGACACCGCGGCGTAGGCCGCCATGCAGCCCATGAACACCAGCAGCGTCGGCATCTGGTGGATCCCCAGGAAATCAACCACCGGGAACAGCGCCCCGGTCTGGCGGCGCAGATCCTGGTAGCGCCAGTCCTCGTGGTCGAGCCCTCCCCAGCGCCGGACGCAGTTGTAGGTCAACCGCCCTCCCCAGAGCAGCACCAGCGTCAACACCAACCCGACGCGCACCGGGCTGACCCCCTCCACCTGGGGAGTCCAGGCGAAGTAGAGCACGATCGGGATCGGCGCCACGCTCCAGTAGGGGTCATACATGCTGGAGTTGCGCAGCGCCGCGCTGAACCCGAAGACCACCGTCGTCGCCGCCAGATCGGCGACGAGCGCGATCTGCCACGACGGCAGGTCACGCGCCAGCCACCCGGCGCCCACCCCCGCCACCAGCGCCAGCCCATACGCCGCCGCGCACCACGCGAGCGCCCTGCCTCGTCCACCCTGTGCGTTGCTCATGCTCTCCTCCGTCACGACACGTCGCCCCAGTGTACGGGATCAGGCCAGGCGCCCGCGAGGTCTGTATCCAAGGCGCATGATTGAAATATACCGCGGCGGGTGGCACTCTGCCGGGAGAGGGTGGTACACCACCGGCGGTCGGGTGCAGACGCGCCGAGGAGTTCGAGCATGACCTACATCCACGTTGAACGCATTGGAGAGGGAGAGCGCCTGTTCATCGGGTTGCCCGGGTGGGGTGGTACACACAACCGCAGCTTCGGGATGCTGTTCCCCTACCTGCCGGAGGATGTCACCTTCTATGGGATGAACCTGCCCGGGCTGGGCGGCAGCGAGGGGCTCGCGGCCCCCTTGTCCGGGTGGCGCTGGGAGACGATCACCGAGGCGCTGCTGCGCGGGTTCGACGCGCTGAACCTGGAGTCTCCCGTGACGCTGGTTGGCGCCTGCAGCGGCTCCTACCACGCGCTCGAGATCGCCATGCGGCGACCGGAGATGACGGAGCGGGTCGTGCTGATCGAGCCCTTCAGCTACTTCCCGTGGTTCTTGCGGGCGCTGGTCATGCCGCTCTTTGGCCCGGCGCTCTACAACGTCGCCTTCGCCAACCAGGCCACCCGCAACCTCATCCTCCGGGTGATGCGCGCCGCCGGGGTGATGGGCGAGTTCGACCCCTTCGCGACGTGGCGCGAGACCGACCCCTGGGTGATCTACACCTACCTGAAGCTCTACCAGGAGCTCAGCGACAAGCTCGGCGCGCCCCACCGCTTCCATCGGGTCAAGAGCCCCACCCGGATCATCGTCGGCAGGAACACCTTTGGCGAGATCATCGACTCGGTCGAGGTGTGGAAGGGCATCCTGGAGCAGCTCAAGGTGGAGTGGCTCGCCGACGTGGGCCACCAGCTCACGCAAGACGCCAGCGACCTCGCCGCGCTCCACACCTTCCGCGCTGGCGACTGACCGCCCCGGGCGCAGCCAGCGAAGCCACCCGCACCCTTCTCAGCGCCCGAGCGACGACGTATAACGGAGGGGTGAACCCGCCACTCCCCCACCCGCAGGAGCGTCAAGAACATGGCAGGAAGCTCCAGAACAGCCGTCGTCAGCGCCATCGCCGGTAACACGGCGGTGATGATCGCCAAGTTCGTCGCCTTTGGCATGACCGGCTCGGGGGCGATGCTCTCCGAGGGGATCCACTCGGCCGCGGACGTGCTCAACCAGCTCCTGTTGTTCATCGGGATCGTCCGCTCGGATCGCGCCCCGACGCCGGACTACCCCGTCGGCTACGGGCGCGAGCGCTACATCTGGGCGCTCATCTCCGCCGTCGGGATCTTCTTCCTGGGGTGCGGCGTCACCACCTACCACGGCATCACCGGCCTGATGCACCCGCATGAGCTGGGCGACCTGACCGCCGCCGTGGTGGTCCTGCTCCTGTCGCTGCTCATCGAAGGCTTCGTCTTCTTCATCGCGCTCCGGGCGATGAAGAAGGAGGCTGGGGACAAGCCCTTCTTCGCCTACGTCAAGACCGAGGCCGACCCGTCCGCGATGGCCGTCCTCCTCGAAGACGCGGCGGCCTGCCTCGGGATCGTCATCGCGCTCACCTGCATCGGCCTCGCCCAGGTCACCGGGCAGACCTACTGGGACTCGATCGGCTCCATCTTCATCGGGATCCTGCTCGGCGCGGTCGCGATCTACCTCATCACGCGGAACCACCAGCTCCTCATCGGGCAGGCGGTCCCCGACGACGTCCAGCAGCAGCTCAAGACCCTGATCGAGAGCAACACCTCCGTCGAGGAGCTGGTCGAGTTCAAGGCGCGCATGATCGACCTCAACACCTACGACATCATGGCCAACGTCGAGTTCGACGGCGAGGCGATCGCCGATCGCCTCGAACCGGGCCTCAAGGAGGCGTGGGACGGGATCGACACCTACGACGACTTCCGGGACTTCGCGCGCGGCTACGCCGACGACGTCGTTGAGGCGCTCGGCGATGAGATCGACGCCATCGAGAAGAACATCAAGGAGACGATCCCCCAGGCCAAGTTCATGGACATCGAGGCCAATTGAGCCCCCCACAAGCGGCGGACTTGACAACCCCACCCCTCCATCGCGACGTTATGGGGGACCATCTACCTCGCGCTCAGGATGCTCATGGACCCGAACACCGACACCTACCTCACCCCGCTTCAGATCTGTAAGTTCCTCTGCGGTGTCGCCTGGGCCGACGCGGAGATCACCGTCGAGGAGCAGCGCTACATCACCAACCTGTCGCAGCTCCTCGGGCTGCGCGAGGATCAGTACGAGCAGGTCCAGCGCTGGTTTCAGGTCCCACCCGACCCCCACGACATCGCCCCCTCACGCCTCACGCCACGGGATCGGCAGAACCTCATACAGCAGGCGCTCATCCTCGTCAGCGAAGACGGCAACTTCTGCAGCGATGAGGAGCGGCTCATCACCGTCCTCGCGCGCAGCCTCCAGATCCCCGACGACGAACTCGAAGACCTGCACCAGCGCGTCTCTCAGCTGTTCAAGGCCCTCCCCACGCCCCAGGCCGAGGAGCTGAGCACCCGCATGCTCGTCGCCTTGAGCGAAGACGAGATCGAAGCCATCCCCGACCCTGAACCCCCCACCCCGGGCTCACTCCCACCCGCCCCATCGCTCTCCGGGTTCTCCTGGGACGACGCGCTCGCCTCACGCGACAGCGACGACCTCCTCGCCGCCATACCCGATGACGACGCGGCAGAAGGTGACTCTGAGGACGATCAGGCCGAAGACAGCGCGACCTCCCACGACGACGCAGCCGCCGAGGACCACAACACCGAAGGAGACGACCTCAGCGACGAGGCGGGCGAGCCGGAGGCGGGCGAGCCGGAGGTGAGCGAGCCGGAGGTGAGCGAGCCGGAGGCGGGCGAGCCGGAGGCGGGCGATGACACGCCACAAGCCAACGACGGCGAGCAGGAGGAGCCGGAGGGCGACGACGACGCCCCCTCTGAGGAGGAGGAGTCCGCCGACGCGGCGAGTGACGCGGAAAAAGATCAAGAAGACGCCGATGAGGACGACTCGGACGATCCTCGGTGACGCCAGCCTCTCTTTTTGACAACCCCAGGACTCCTCGTATGGTAGAGCTGGCCGAGGAGCACACACACCTACATGTAGGATCGTGTGCTCAATGAAGAACCAGTAGGACATACGGGAGCCCGAATGAGTGAATCAGGACTGCGATGGTACGTCGCGGGGTGTTGTATCCTGATCGCCGCGGCGCAGATCGCCTGCAACGACGACCCCGAGCCCGAAGAGCCCGGGGTGCTGTCTCTGACCTGGCGCGTGAGCCCGCTGGGGTGCAAGGAGTCAGGCGTCGAGACGGTGGCGATCGAGCTGTCGAATAACACGCGCTCGACCGTTGGTTGTGAGGTGGGGCGGGCCGTGGTAGAGAACCTCGACCCTGGCGCCTACCAGTTCAACCTGCTTGGGCTGGACGCGGACGGCAAGGCGATCTTCGAATCGGGTCCACTCGACGCGGGGATCGACTCCGGTCAGGTGACGAACATGGACGACGTCCGGTTGACCGCGCGGGCAGGGACGCTCGACGTCAGCTGGCACTTCGACAACGGTCGCCTGTGCGCCGCCAACGGCGTGCAGGAGGTCCTGGTCGCCGTCTATGACACCGACGCCTTCGCCATGGGCGAGTCCCTCGCGGCCTGTGAGGACAGCGTCACCACCATCACAGGTCTCAAGAGCGGGCTTTTTGTCGTCGAGGTCATCGCCACAGGCGCTGACGGCATCGATCTGTTCCGAGGGGTCGAGGAGCTCTCCATCGACCGCGGTGACGCCCTCTCCATCGACGTAACGCTTGAACCATGCGAGCAAGGATGCGGCTCATGAGACACACTCGCCACCTGATGACGATCGCCATCACCGCAGCGGCGCTGCTCGGCTGTCACCCCCAGGCCCGCGGCGAGGCGCCCTTCTATGTGTACAACTCCAGCTTCCTCAACGGTGAGCAGGAGCTGCTTCAGCCGCCCACGGTGACCGACGACGACGCGCCCCGCGCCGTGGCCTCCAGCGGCGGGTCCACCTCGGCGGCGGCGCCGTCACAGCGGCGCTCGAATCCATCCCCCCCGGTCGAGCCGGTGCGGGAGACGCCAGCGCCTCCGCCCGCGACCTCACGCCAGGACGCCCAACCTCAGCCCGCCGGGTTCAACCGACCCAAGAAGGCGTCGATGGAGGTCACCCGCAAGGCCCCTGACAAGAAGGCGGCCGCCGCCGCGGCGCCTGCGCACGACTACAAGCCAGCCCACGCGGCCGAGTACGTCATGGCGGTGTACCGCATCAACGGCATCGACCTGGGCGTGGAGCCCAACGACAACGCCATCGCGGAGATCTACAACACGGTCAAGGAGCAGGGCTCGATCTACCACGCGACGCGCCCCGCCGTGGGCGATCTGGTGTTCTTCCACAACACCTTCGATCGCAACAACGACAAGCGCAACAACGACTGGTACACCCACATCGGCCTGATCGAGCGCGTGGAGGGCGACGGCACGATCCACGTGCTCTCCTACCTCGACGGCAAGGTGCAGAGCGTCGTCATCAACCTGGAGCACCCCAAGATCGCCAAAGACGACCGGACGGGGAGCACCTGGAACGACAAGCTGCGCGCTCGCACGCCTGACGATCCGCCCTTCACGCAGTACATGGGGGGGGAGCTGTTCGCGGGGTTTGGCAACATCCTCGGCAACCGGACCGAGTTCGTCGTCATCGACAACTGGACACCCGGCATGGAGCTGAAGGCCCCCTGAGCGACGCTCAGCGGCGACCTCAGTCCGCGGCGACCTCGTCGCCGACCTTCGCGTCCGAGCCCGCGGCGGCGACATCGCCGCCCGCCTCCACGTCACCCTCAACCGACAACGCCATGATCGCGCCGTCGTCCGCGCGCGACACGTCGCCCTCCTCGCCATCGGCGGGGACAGCGCGGCCCGTCTCGGGGTCCTTGACCCAGCGCTTCACCACAGGGCGCTCGATGGGTGCCTGGCGCGCCTCGGCGTAGGCGTCCTGAACGAGCTTGAAGTCCTCAAAGACGGGATCCGAGCCGATCTTGGACTCCGTCAGCTCGCTCTGCTCGTACGTCCGGTGCTCCAGATCGACGATGCGGTAGCCCTCGGCGGTGTTCTTGAGCTGAAGCACCTCGTACTCCACCGTGGAGGTGCGGCGGTCGTCCTCTCCACGCGCGCCCATGATGAACGCGAACTCACCCAGCAGCCGAAACCGCTTGAGTTCGAACTCGCCACCCGCGGGCACGGACGTGGGTCGGGTGCGCGCCTCCTCGACGAACGCCTCGGCGGAGCCGTAGCGCGTCTGCAGGGGGCCACCCTCCAGGAAGGCTTCGTAGAGCAGCGCCCAGTTGCGGCGGTTGAGGATGAGCTTCAGCCCCTTGAACCACATGTAGGGGATCTGACCGGGCTTGAGGAAGTCCGAGAGCTTGACGGTCTGACGATCCGTCTCCATCTGGATCTGGTGCTTACGGTAGTGGCACTTCTTGTACTTCTTACCGCTGCCGCAAGGACAGGGGTCGTTCCGACCGACACCTGAGAAGTCAATTTCTTCCATGAACCGCCTCTTCGCGGGTAGCAAGCAGCATTGAGGGGCTCAGCGAAGAGCCCCCCGCGATCATCACCACGTCGTATCAGTTGAAGCGGGATTTCTCAACCCCGGACTTAGCGCGGAGCTTCCGTGAAGGGGTCGTCTTCATCGAGGACGACCCAGAACTTGTCCGGGGAGAAGATCGAGATGGCCTGGGCGACGAGGTCGTGGCTCGCGATCGCCTCGCGGGCCCGCTCCAGCCGAGCCCGATGCAGCTCATCCTGCTCCTGGGCGAGGCTGCGGCGAGCCCCCGCGGCGGCGTCGGGGGCGGCGGCGGCCTCAAAGGAGAGTTGGATCTGCCAGGAGGTCTGGCCGCCGCCGAGCAGCGCGGTGGCGGTCTCCTCCACCAACGCCACGTGCTTCTGGGCGATCACATCGAGGCCCGGGTCAAAGCCCAGGCGAAACGACCCCTCGCGCACTTCAAGGATCCTCGCCTGCTCGTAGACGCTGGCCTGAACGCGGCGTCCGTCGGCCTTGAGGCGCTCCACCACGGCGCGCCAGACCTCGCGGGCATCCTCCTCGGGCATCACCTCTCCGGCGCCGAGGCGCACGCGTTGAGGCGCGCGGTGCCCCTCCGGGGCGTTGTGTTGGGCGCCGGGGACGTCTGCGTCGAGGCGCACCTCATCGGGTGCGGCTTCGGGAGGCGCCTCAGGCTCACCGGGTTGAGCGGGGTTGTCCTGGGCGACGCCCGCAGGAGACGCGGTGGGGCTTGAGGCGGTCGCCGAGGGCTCCGGGCTGGACGATATCGGCTCCGGGGGTGCGTCGCGCTTGAGCGGGATGGGCTCCGCGGGCCGATCGACGGTGCCAGGTGGGACGAGCCGCAGGTGTCCGTTGGAGGCGTCGTTGTTTCGGGCGCCTGGCGAGCCAGCGGTCAAGGGGATGTCGCCCTTCTCCGGTCGCGGCGGCAACCCGACGGGCGCCATGGGGATGACGGTGGCGCCGTTGGTGGGCGGCGACGTGGTCGCGGCGGGCCGCGGCGAGGTGCGCTGCTCGGATCCACCGCCGCTCGCGGCGCCGCCGGGGCCACCCGCGCCCGAGCCAGGGCCGGGCGAGGTCGGCGGCGCCGACCCGCCCCCGGGAGGCGGACCGAGCAGGACGCCAGACTCCATCGCTTCGAGGCGCTTGAGGAGCATCTCGATCGGCATGAGCGGCTCGATGGCGGCGAGCTTGACCAGGGTCATCTCGAAGACCAGCTTGGGGTAGGCCGAGCGGCTCATGGTCTCGGCGGCCTGAATCGTGATGTTGAACATCCGGTTGAGGACGCTGATGTCGATGTGGGCGAGCTGGTGACGCGCCTGCTCCAGCTCGGCGGCCGTCAGCTCGACCAGCCCCTCGACCTCCTCGCTGACCTGGATGACCGTCATATCGCGCAGGTGCTCGACGAACGCGCTGATGAAGTGCATCAGGTCGAACCCGGCGCTGTTGACCTCATCGAGGACCCGCAGCGCCTCCTCGACCTGACGCCTCAAGAGGGCCCCGGTCAACCGAAAGAGGACATCGCGGCCCGCCACACCGAGCACCTGCGCGACCTGTTGCTCGGAGATGCTGCCGTCGCAGAAGCTGATCACCTGGTCGGTGAGGCTGAGGGCGTCGCGCATGCAGCCGTCCGCCTGGCGGGCGATCAGGGTCAGCCCCCCCGGCTCCGCCTCGATCCCCTCGTTCCGGGTCACGTTCGCCAGGTGCTCGGCGATGGTCCGGGTGGGGATCCGCTTGAAGTCGAAGCGCTGGCAGCGGCTCAGGATGGTGACCGGGATCTTCTGGGGTTCGGTGGTCGCGAAGATGAACTTGACGTGCTCCGGAGGCTCTTCGAGGGTCTTCAACAGGGCGTTGAAGGCCTCGGTGGTGAGCATGTGGACCTCGTCGATGATGTAGATCTTGTAGCGATCGCGGCTGGGCGCGTAGCGCACCCCCTCGCGCAGCTCACGGATCTCGTTGACCCCGCGGTTGCTCGCGCCGTCGATCTCGAAGACGTCCATCGACGACCCCTCGCTGATCTCCTGACAGGAGGCGCAGCTGTAGCAGGGGCGAGTCGTCGGGCCCTCGGCGCAGTTGAGCGCCTTGGCCAGGATCCGCGCGGTCGACGTCTTCCCGACGCCGCGCGGGCCGCAGAACAGAAACGCGTGCGCGACGCGATCCTGCTCGATGGCGTTGCACAGCGTGCGGGCGACATGCTCCTGGCCGACGACCTCGTCGAAGTGCCGAGAGCGCGTTCTGCGGGCGAGTACGACGTATGACATGGGACTCTGGTGGGCTACAGTAATGCGCTGAACATCGGCGTTCAGCCGATGCCCCGCGCATGATAACCGAGATGACCTCAAACAAACACCCCGGGCGACACAGGAGCCACCCGGGGTGTTGGTCTGGTCGAGTGGACCGCTCAGGCAGGCGCGGTGGCCTGCCCTGGCTCACCCTCAGAACGGGATGTCCTCCTCGTTGAAGGAGTTGTCGAAGCCGCCGCCGCCGCCGCCGCCGCCGCCGCTGTTGCCGCCACCGCCGCCGCGGCTGCCGCCGCCGCCACCGCCGCCGCCCCAGCCACCGCCGCCGCCGCCGTTGCCGCCACCGCCGCCCTCGTTGCCGCCGCTGAGGAAGAGGACGCGCTGCGCCACGATCTCCGTGGTGTAGCGCTTGTTCTTGTTCTCGTCCTCCCACTCGCGCGTCTGGATGCGGCCCTCGAGGTACACCTGCCGACCCTTGCCGAGGTACTTCTCACACGTCTCGGCCTGCTTGCCCCACACCACGATGCGGTGCCACTCGGTGCGCTCCTGAGGGTTGTTGTCCTTGTCCATCCAACGCTCGTTGGTGGCCAGCGTGAAGTTCGCGACCGCCTGGCCGCTCGAGGTGTAGCGAAGCTCCGGATCGCGTCCCAGGTTCCCGATCAACTGGACCTTGTTCAAACTTGCCATGGTGTCTGCTCCTGCTTGTTGGTTGGCCCCTCACCCGAGAGGCTCACGTGGTTATTCATGGCTCACCCCGATCGAACCCATGTGGTGATCGTGGTTGACTCAGGCTTCCATACCACTGGATGCCTGTCCCGATTGACGTCCTCAAAATAGCCAGACACTGCACGAGTGTCAAGGTAAAAACACACCATCGACCGTTTCGCGTCACTTTTTTTCGTCAGGCTGTCCACCTCGGCCAGGACGGCCTCGGTGCTCACCTTCAACCCCTCGCGGCGCGAACAACCCCACCCAGACCTGTTGAAAGCCCTCCTTGCTGCGCCGACCCTCCACCGGGTTCTGGGCGTAGTACAGGAGCTGAGAATCCACCACCGACCACAAGCGGTGCCGGTTCTGGGGCTTGTCGATGTTCATCTGGCCTCGCCGCACCACCACCCCGCCCCGCGCCTTGAGCGCCTCCAGCTCGCCCCGCTCCACCACGAGCTGCGGCTTCGGCGCGTCGGGGAGCTGCACCTCGTAGATCGGCCGGTTGTTCCAGTCCAGCGTGCTGTAGGAGAACGCCCCCAGCGCCTGAACCCCGATGGAGAACGCGGCCAACCCCAGCGCGACCGCCCGGCGGGAGCGATCCTCCGCCGCGAGCAGCAGCGCGGGCGCCAGACCCACGCAGACCAGCGGCATCGTGTCCACCAGCGGCCGGTACCCGAAGGCCCACCCCCCCCACCAGTCGTACCAGGCGAACGCCACCAGCCACAGCGTCAGCGCCGCCAGCCCCAACGGCTTGAGCAGCTCGGCGAGCGCCTCGTCCATCGCCCCGCGCCGCCACGCCAACACCAGCCCCGCCGCCGCAACCGCGACGATCGGTGAGTAGATCAGCACCCCCCGCGACGGGCTCACCAACAGCCCCGGGACGCTCTCCCACAAGGCGAAGGACCAGACCGACGCCACGCCTGTCTTCTCCTCGGCCATCGCCACCGACGCCATCGTCTGCCCGAAGTGCAGCGGCGAGCCGTACATGACGGCGTTGTGCGCCGCCAACGCGATCCCGGGCGGCAGCGCCCCCGCCATGAAGGCGAGCCCGACGCGCCGGGCGCGCCACGTCAGCCAGGCCGCCACCACCGCCACCACCAGCAGGCTCGTCGGGCGACACGCCACCGCGCCGCCGAGCGCCGCCCCCGCACCCACCACGCAGCCCCACGCGACCGGGGCCGCGTCGCCATCGGTCGTCCCGCGCTCCAACCGCGCCCAGGCCAGCAGCGCCACGCCCAGCGCCAGGAACAGGGTGTTGGGGCCGTGCTGCCAGAGGACCTGACTGCTCGTGCTCCACACCCCGGTCCCCAACCCATAGAGGAGCGCCACCATCACCGCCACGCGCCACGACACGAACCGAGACGCCGCCACGCACACCGCCGCCCCGGAGAGCGCCACCAGGAGCGCCGCCGCGAGCTTGCTGAGGTGCCAGATCCAATCGTGGCGCGTGAACAGCTCGTCGCCGAGCACCACCCAGGCGGCGCCGAACACCGGCAGCGCCGACAACCCCGCGCCCGGGCCGAAGGTGTTGGCGTACCCACCGCCCGGCCGCTCCACCACGTAGTAGAACGGCTCGTGCATCGTGAGCGAGCCGTCCCCCAGCCGCTTCGCCGCGGGCACCCCCTCCACCACCTCCGACAGCGATCGCAGCTCGATCGGGCGCACCTGATCGCCTTCACGCAGCCGCCACTTGAACATCGCGGGCTCGTCGTCGGGGTGAAAGAGCATGTCGCCGTCGCGCAACACGCTGATCGGGAGGTAGGTGTTGCCGACCGCGTCGCTCGACGGCAGGAAGTCGCCGTTGGCGACGTAGGCGCACAGCAGCACGAGCGCCGTGGTCAACGCCGCTGCGAGCCGATGCATGAAAGGAGAGGGGGGGTGGTGATCTGGAGGGTTCGTCATGATGCGCGCTCTTGGGGCAGAGCCGCGCCCGGGTGGGGGCCTGAGGCTCTACTTCTCCTCATCGCGGGCCTTGTCCGCGTCCGGATCCTCTTCCACCGGCGTCGGCTCGTTCTCGCCATCCTCCTCGGGGCGCCACCAACCCTGCTCGCGGGGCTCCTTGGCGAACTCCTCGGGCTTGGCCTCCTTCGCCTTGGCTTTGCGGATCTCCTCGTTGACACCCTCATTGATGCCCTGGAGGATGTCAATCCGCCAGTCGCTGCACAGGAAGTCGGGCTGCCAGTCGCTGCAGATCGGGAACGGATCGAGGTAGCGATCCGTGCGGGTGACCTTCTGGAGGTAGATGTTGCGCTTGACCCCATCGAGGCGGACCTGCACCTTGGCCTGGGTCTCGTCCTTGGAGAGGGTCTCGCCGAGCACCTCGGGGGGGCCGCCGGTCGGCTCCAGGAGGCCGCGCATCATCCGCTCCCAGCTCCCGGCGCGCCCGTAGGTCTCGCCGGACCAGCTCGTGTCCAGCGCCCGCAGCGACAGGGGCGCGAAGTAGGACTGGAACAGGGGCGTGTCCGCTCGCCGCGCAGCCTTGATCGCCTTCTTGACGATCACCTTGGGCGTCTCGCGGATGTAGTAGTACCAGAAGCCAAAAATGGCTGCGGTCAGCAGGATGATCCCGAGCGGGATGAAGATGGCCAGCAAGATGCCGCGTAGCTTCTTCTTGTCCATGCCTGGAAAACCTCCGTTGAGGCGTCGAGGCGAGGCGCCTGAGGCGCGCTCGCCACGCTAACGTCCGTGTTCGCCGCGCCCCGAGCGGGACAACAGATAGAAGAGGGCCAACGTCACCACCGCAGCGGCGGAGGTCGCGATCGTCTTGAGCAGATCCGGGAAGCCGAGGTCGAGCTTGGTGACCCCCCAGCTCGCCAAAAGCGCGAGCCCGACGCCCATCAGGGACTCCCCGGCGATGATCCCGGAGGAGAAGGGCACGCCCTTGTGCGCCTTCTCATCGGCCTCCGCCTCCTTCGCGTCGCCGATCACGAAGTGGGCGATGAGCCCCCCGATCAGGATCGGCGGCGCCAGCCCGAACGGCAGGTACATGCCGACCGCGATCGGCATGACGTGCGCGCGGAAGGGCGCCTTCTTCTTCTCCAGGATGAGGTCGAGGATGACCATCGCCACCCCGACCACCGCCCCGACCGCGACCAGGTCCCAGGGCAGGGTCTCGTCGCCGAAGAAGCCCTTGGCGAGGTTCGCGAAGAGGGCCGCCTGCGGCGCCGCCAGCTCCTTGCCGCCGATGCCGCCCGGGGTGTTGTTGTGCAACAGGTCGAGCACCGGCGCCATCACCAGCGCCGCCACCGCCACGCCCACCACCTGCATGATCTGCTGGCGGAACGGCGAGGCGCCGACCATGTGCCCGGTCTTGAGGTCGTTGCAGACGTCGCCCGACGTGCAGGCGGCGCAGCACACGATCGCCGCCACGCCGAGCGTGGCGACCATCCCCTCCGTCCCCGAGAAGCCAAAGATCAGCAGCAGCGCCCCGGTGAACAGCACCGCCGTGATGGTCATCCCCGACACCGGGCTGTTGGAGTTGCCCACGAGCCCGACGATGTAGCTGGCGACCGCCGTGAAGAAGAACGACATGATGATCATGATGACCGTGGTCAACGCCGCGATCGGGACGCTGTTGGTCAACATGTAGTAGACCGCCCCGACCACCCCGCTCGCGAGCAGCGACAGCCCGATGATCGCGGGCAGCGGGATGTCCCGCTCCGTCTCCGCGACCTCGGCGCCTCGGTTGCCGCCCTTGCGGATCTCACGCACGGCTTGAACCAGGCCCTCGCGGACCTTGATGATCGACGCGATCCCGCCGACCACCATGGCGCCGACGCCGACGTAGCGGATCTGGGTGCTCCACAGCGTCCACGCCCCCTCCAGGGGGTCCTTGAGCAGCTCCTCGGTGCCTCCGAGCATCGGGATCCCGATCAGCCACGCCATCGCGCCGCCGATGAAGATCAACACCGCCACGTTCAACCGCACGATGAACCCGACCGCGACCAGCGCGGGCGAGATGTCGCTGCCCAGGAAGAAGATGCGATCCCCGACGGCCATCGCCCCTTCGAGCGACCCCTTGAAGAGACCCACGAGCCCCCCCAGCGCCTTGAACGCGCCGCCGATCAGCGCCCCGATGATGATCCCCAGCGCGCCGGTCGGGCCGTCCTTGGAGTCCCCCGCTTCGAGGACGGCCGCGCAGGCCACCCCCTCGGGGTAGGTCAGCTCGTCGTTGTCACCGAGGACGAACACGCGCCGCATCGGGATCATGAACAGGATCCCGAGCAGCCCACCGGCGAACGCGATCAACGTGGTCAGGACGAAGTCGAACTGCTTCCACACGCCGATCAGCAGCAGCGCGGGCATCGTGAAGATGATCCCCGCCGCCAGCGACTCACCGGCCGAGGCCGCCGTCTGGATCTGGTTGGCCTCCAGGATCGTCCCGTTGCGGAACATGCCCCGCAGGATGAGCATCCCCACGACCGCGGCCGGGATGGACGCCGACACCGTCATACCGGCCTTGAGGCCCAGGTAGACGTTCGCCGCGCCCATGACCACGGACAACACGACCCCCAACACGATCACCCGGAGGGTCAGCTCGCGCGTGGTGCTTGTGGTTGGTTTTGACATCGCTCTGGACACTCCTGAATCCGAACCGAAGCGCCGCGACGCGCCTCCCCGCGCCGTGTCGCTTCAGGGACACGCGCGAAGTCCGTCGCAAAGGGGCTCGACTTCGACCCATTCTGACAGCGGAGGGTAACCCCGTTCTCCAGGGTCGTCAACTTGACCACACGCGCCGCGCTCCACCTCACGCCGAACACACCCACCTCAGCGCCGGGACAGGCGAGACGAGCACCCTCCCTGGCCGACGGGGCCTACCAACGCCGCGCCAGCCGCCACCAGCCCGCTCCGATCACGGCGCCCACCAACCCGACCGGCAGCGCCACCACCCACGCCAGCGCGCCGCCCCCCTGCGCCAACACCTCACCGCCGCGGAGCGCCGCGTAGTATCCGCCGCCCACCGCCACCGCCACCACCACCGGGGCGCTGAAGGACGACCCCCGCGGCTCCAGGCTCGCCGGGCCGCTGAGCGCGAACGCCAGCAGCATCAGCCCCACCGGAGACAGCGTCAACACCAGCCGCTTCAAACACGCCACCGCCGCCCGGCGCGCGCTCACGCCGCCCTGCCGCCGCTCGCCGGACGCGATCGCCCACAGCTTCGCCGTCGACAGCTGCTCGGTCAGGGGCACGTAGCGCAGCCAGCGCGCCCGGTCCCCCTCCAGCGCCCCCTGCTCCTCCACGCTCAGCACCACCGTCGCCCGCTCGTGCGACGAGCGCACCGCCGCACCGCCTCCCTCGCGCAGCGCCTGATCCAACACCTCGGCCTGCTCCAACACAAGCCGCTGACCATCCCACGACCCACGCGCGGCGCGGGTCAACGTCACTCGCCGCGCCCCGCGCCGAGCCATCCAGAGCCCCTCCAGCTCCACCACGCCGTCATCACGCACGGCCACCTGACGCGCGGCCAGCGCCAGCCGCCCCTGGTCAAACAGCACCGGCTCCCCCCCGCTCTGCGCCAGCCGCCCCTCCAGGTGCAGCCGCGCCATGGTCTGCCCCAGCCGCTCCAGACCGGCGGGCGCCAGCCCGAAGGCGCACAGCCCGGTCAACACCGCGACCAGCCCCCCGCACAGGAGCTGACCTCGGGCGAGCGCCCCCAGCCCCACCCCGCACTGGCGACACGCGAGCCACTGGCCGCTGGTCGAGAGCTGACGGAAGGTGATCAGCGACGCCACGAGCAGCGACGCCGGGAGCGTGATCGTGAGCAGCGCCGGCACCGCCAGCGCCGCCGCGGGCAGCAGCGACAGCGCCGCCGACCCCGCCTCGATCAGGACCGGGCCCAGGCGCAGGTACTGCAAGAGGGCGAGCGTGAAGGTCAGCGCGGTGGTGATGATCAGGAGACGAGCAGGGAGGTCCTTGAGGAGATCAAGGTGCACGGGGGAGGGCTCGGCAAGGGGGGGGCGAGCGTCGAGCGACGGCAGGCAGGGGAGCCCGACCGTCGCTCGACGTCAGGGGCGTCAGTCGCCCATGAGGTCGCCGAGCTTGTCCTTGAAGAGGTCGCCGAGCTGCACGCTGGCGCTGCCCTCGTCCGCGTACTGACGGAGGCTGCCGCGCTCGGAGCGCTGGATGAAGCTCTTGATCGACAGGGCGATCTTGCGCTCCTTCGGATCGACGCTGATGACCTCGGTCTTGCGGATGTCGCCGACGTTGACCGCCTGGCTCGGGTCATCCACGCGCTCGATGGAGATCTCGGAGATGTGGATGAGCCCCTCAACCCCGTTCTCGATCTCGGCGAAGGCGCCGAAGTCGGTGAGCTTGGTGATCTTGGCCTCGACGATCTTCCCCGGCGGGTAGCGGCTGGGGAGCGTCTCCCACGGATCCGGCATGAGCTGCTTGATACCGAGGCTGAAGCGCTCGTTATCGACGTCGATGTTGAGCACGACCGCCTGCACCTCGTCGCCCTTCTTGTACAGCTCGGAGGGGTGGCGGACCTTCTGGGTCCAGGACAGGTCGCTGATGTGGACCAGCCCGTCGATGCCCTCCTCGATGCCGACGAAGATGCCGAAGTCGGTGATGTTCCGCACCTTGCCCGTGATGACCGTACCGATGGGGTACTTCTCCTCGAGCAGGGTCCAGGGGTTGGGCTCGATCTGCTTCATGCCGAGGCTGATCTTCTTGCCCTGCGGGTCGATGTTGAGCACCACGCACTCCACGTCGTCGCCGACGGAGAGGATCTTGTTGGGGTGCTTGATCCGCTTGGTCCAGCTCATCTCGGAGATGTGGATGAGCCCCTCGATGCCCTCCTCAAGCTCGACGAAGGCGCCGTAGTCGATCAGGCTCACGACGCGGCCGGTCACGCGGCTGCTGACCGGGTAGCGCATCTCGGCGCCTTCCCACGGGTCGGGCGTGATCTGCTTGTGGCCCAGGCTCACCCGCTCGTTCTCGGGGTTGAACTTGAGGACCATGACCTTGATCTCCTGCCCCACCTCGAACATCTCGGAGGGGTGGTTGATCCGGCCCCAGGACATGTCGGTGATGTGCAGCAGGCCGTCGATGCCACCCAGGTCGACGAACGCACCGTACTCGGTGATGTTCTTGACGATGCCGTCGAGGATCGCCCCTTCCTTGAGCTTCTTGAGCGTCTCGCGCTTGAGGCCCTCGCGCTCCTCCTCAAGCAACGCGCGGCGCGACAGCACGATGTTGCCGCGGCGCTTGTTGAACTTGATGATCTTGAACTTGAACGCCTGCCCGATGAACTTGTCGAGGTTGCGCGTCGGGCGCAGCTCCACCTGGCTGCCCGGCAGGAACGCCCGGACGCCGATGTCCACCTGGAGGCCACCCTTGACGCGCGAGACGATCGTGCCCTCGACGAGGTCGTCGTTCTCGTTGCGCTGCGAGAGGTCTTCCCAGATCTTGAGCTTGTCCGCCTTCTCCTTCGACAGGACGATCAGCCCGTTCTCGTCCTCGCGGGACTCGACCAGGACGTCGATCTGATCGCCCTCGGCGACCTCCAGGTCGCCCTGCTCGGTCGTGAACTCGCGGATGTCGATCAGGCCCTCGGACTTGTAGCCGATATCCACCAGGACATAATCTTTCATCACCGAGAGCACGCGCCCCACGGTGATTTCGTTCTCCTTGATCGCGCTCCGATTCGACTCGTACTCCTCAAGGAGTGTCTCAAACTCAGCGAAGAGATCGCCTGAGTCCTGGGGGGTCGCATGTGCCATTCGTGGTGTCATCCTTGGTGAACCTGGGCGCGTGATCAATTCATCGGTGTGCAGACGCCATGGTTCATCGGGTCTTGAGTTGTTGTGTTCAGCCAGCCGCGAGACCTCGCGCCCCTCACCCCTGGAGCGGACCCCTCTGGGATGCGAAGCGCCTCTCGCGCCCGGGTTGCCTCGTGATGTGTCTGGGTGCCAACCGTACCGTGCTCCCTGCGATCGCCCATCATCTTCATCATGACGATCCCTCGGACCACTCGCCAAACGCGACGCCCGGGTGTCCTCCCGAGCCGATCAACGCCCTGCACATCGGGGTTGGCCATGGTCACCTGCACGGTTCGGCCAAACCCTTGATGCAACGGGCGGAGAGGATACGCAGACGCCCCCTCGCTGTCAACAACTATATCTGCGCAGGGCCTTTTCGGGATCGCCGTGACCCGCCCCCCCACCGTGGTGTATACTCCCCCCCCAGGTTGATACGGGACGGACATCTCCACCCCCACCTCCCAGGAGGACACCGTGGGCGACGATCACAACAAGCGCCGCAACAGCGCGAGGCCTCGCAACCCCCAGTCGGCCCGGGAGTCCAGCGCCACCCTCCCGCTTCATCGGGTCCCGGGGTCCGTGGTCCGCTCCACCTCCAGCGCCCGCGTCATGCAGCGCCCCTCCTCACCTCAGCTCCCCGCCATCCCCGACCCCGACAGCGGCCCCACCACCGAGTTCGAGGACGACGACGCCGTCTCCGCCGCCAACACCCTGCGCATCCGCGCTGGCTCCTTCTCCGTTGAGCTGGAGGGCGACAGCGACTTCGTCCAGGCCTCCTACGAGCTGATGCGACAGCAGATCCTGCAACGCCTGCGCGACATCCTCCGCAAGAACACCGCCCGCGGGGACCGCGGCAAGGCGATCGCCCAACGCGCCTCCCACAACGGCGGCTTCATCTGGGTCTACGTCTGCCACCCGCTCTACAACAAGATCCACATCGTCAGCCGCGACACCCTGAGCACCTCCGCGCTCGGCTCCGTCATCCACGCCAACGCCCTCAACAAGATCTACGTCGATCGCCGCGGCCTCGCCGAACTGGAGACCCTCATCGGCAGCAGCAAGACGCTCTGGAGCGAGCTCACCACCGAAGGCCGCGAGCGCCTCAAACGAGCGGGGTCATGACCGACGTTGAGATCCGGGTCGGCGACAGCTGGCTCGAAGACGCCCGCTTCGCCCCCGACATCGACCACCTGCTCGACTACATCGACCTCGTCATCGACGGCGACAACGTCACCGCGAGCGTCCAGCGTGAGCCCGTCATCCGCCTCATCCTCCGCCTGAGGCGGCGCCTGCGCCACCTCGCCTCCGGCCTCTCCTCCAAGGTCTCCCTCTCCTTCGTCGAGTCCACCTGGGAGCTCGTCCTCAGCCCCCTCGACGACACACGGCTCGCCCTGAGCCTCTACGACCTCGCCCCCAACGGCGCGATCGCCTGCCACAACCGCCCCATCTCCGCCGCTCGCCTCCACCACGCCGTCGAACACGTGACCGAGACGCTCCTCGCTCAGCTCCTCCAGTTGGAGGGGGGCGAGCTGATGTGGGCGTCGGCCGTCGCCGCCCTCAGAGAACCGCTGCCCCCGCTCCCGCCCCTCCAGGCCCGCCGCCATGAACCGACGGGGGACGTCGCCGCGGCTGGCCAGGTGAGCGCCGGGCCGCTCTCGCTGCGCTACACCCTCGACCTCACCCACCCGGATCTGCTCGCCCCACACGATCCGACGTGCCCGCTCGACTACCACGCCCTGCTCGCACCAGGGTCGATCCACCTCCACCCGGAGGGTGAGCCCCCCGCCGCGCTGTGCCAGGGCTACCCCTTTCACACGATCCGGGCGCTGCTCACCCACCTGCGGAGCGCCCTCCAGGCGCTTGAGCAGGCCCACCCGCCCGCGCGCTTCAACACCCAGCCGCTCGCCCGCGCCCTCACCGCGCACCCCTGGGAGATCCAGGTCCACTCACAGCTCACCGATCCCCCCGCGCGGCGGCGCGTCGTCGCGCCGCTGTCCGATCTCGTGTCCGCCGTCGTCGCCCTCACGCGCGCGCTCGTGCGCAGCGCGCGCGGCGCCAACCCCACCCTCTCCGCCAACGAGCGCCTGCGCGATCTGGAGCAGCAGGTCGACCACCTCGACGCCTGGTTCAGGGCTCTGGGCGAAGGCGACCTCCATGGCACGATCGCAGGCGACGACGACGGCGCGTGGCCTGAGCAGCGCGGCGACCGGAGCGACGAGGTCGGCGAGGGGGGCTTCTCCTTTCCATTGACCGACGTGCGCCGTATGGCGCTGCGCGAGCACTGGTCGGTGGCCGCGGACGACGTCCGGTTCCAGACGGCGATCGTCTACCGGGGCCACCTGCTCATCGAGATGGATCGCAGGTTGACCCTGTTGGACCTCAAGACCGGCGACGCCCGCTGGAGCCAGGAGGAGCTGCCCGACGCCCCGATGTTCCTCTGCGCCGATGACCTCCTCCTCCACTCGCCCGGCCCGGGGCGCGTGAGGCGGCTTGACCGCATGACCGGACAGCTCCTCTGGGAGCGACCCGTGCGCGACGGGCAGACGATCGTCGCCGCCTGGACGCACCAACGCGCGGGCCACCCCTGGCTCGTCGCGCAGACGTCGCGCGGGGAGCTGCTCTCCATGGACGCCCACGACGGCGCCGTCGCCTGGCGCTTCCGCCTCGACCATGGCCGCCCGGCGCGCGTGGTCTGCCGCGCCCCGGTGGTCACGATCGCCAGCGACGACGGCTTCGTCTATGGCCTCAACCCGCGCGGGGAGCGGGTGTGGCGCTTCCGCGCGGCGCACGGCCCCAGGACCAGCTGGGCGATGGAGCGCTGGACGCTGCTCCTCACCGCCCCCCACGAGGGCGCGCGGCTCGTCGCGCGGGACACCCGCAACGGCCAGCCCCGTTGGAGGCAGCAGCTCCCCGGTCGCCCCCTCGGCGATCCGATCGTCCTCACCGAGCAGGTGCTGGTGTACGTCGCCCAGAGCGACACCGCCGAGCTGATCGCCCTCGACCTCGACAGCGGCCAGATACGCTGGCGTCACCCCTTTCAGGTCGCTGGCCTGACGGACCCGACCCGGCCGCTGCTCGCGCCCAACGGACAGCTCGTCGTCAAGACCGATCGCGACGAGGTCACCTCCCTCGACCGCCAGACCGGGGCGATCCGTTGGACGACTCGCCTGAGCGACGCCGACGACCCCGACATCCTCCTGATGAACCTGCCGCTGTCGCTTCACCTCGGGGCCCTCGTCGTCCCGGGCAGCACCATCTGCCTGCTCCACCCGGACACCGGCGCGCTCATCCACAGCCTCGGCGGCCTGCCCCACCACCCCGACTTCCTGCACGTCACCCCGAAGCTTCAGTTCATCGTCGGAGAGCAGGACGAGCACGATGGGCACATCACCAGCTTTCGGGTCGAGCACTTTCTGGCGGTGGTCCACTGATCCGCCCAGGTGCGCCGAGCCTTTATGACCTCAAGCTGCATCATGGGGTTGACGGTCTGGGACCGATGGGTGTTTACTCATCGACTGGAGGTTGCACCTCTTTCATTTTTGGGCTGGTTGGACAGCCGCCACCTCTCGAAATGAGCGTCGATCGGAGTCGTGTCACATGCGAATCGGTATCTTCTCGGATGTTCACAGCAACCTTGAGGCCCTTGAAACGGTCGTTGAGTTCTACAAAGAGCAGAACATCGACAAGTACATCTGCCTCGGGGACGTGGTCGGGTACGGCGCCAACCCCAACGCCTGCTGTGACATCGTGCGAGGCATGGTGTCGCACACCGTCCTCGGCAACCACGACGCGGCGGTCTCCGATCGCATGGACTACGGCTACTACTACGACGCCGCGCGCAAGGCCCTCAACTGGCACCGCGACCAGATCAACGAGGAGAACTACGCCTGGCTGCGCTCGCTCTCCTACCGGGTCGATGACGACGGCCTGACCTACTGCCACGGCTCGCCGAAGAACCTCGAAGACTTCGACTACATCTTCACCCCGGTTCAGGCCGAGGAGCTGCTCAGCGACTGGGACAGCCTCGGGCAGGTCACCTTCATCGGGCACTCCCACCTCACCAAGGCGTTCAGCCTCCACCGCGACAACGGCGCCCGTGAGGTCACCCCCCCCGTCATCCACCTCGAAGCGGACCACAAGTACGTCGTCACCGTCGGGAGCGTCGGACAGCCCCGCGACAACGACAACCGCGCCTGCTGCACCATCTTCGACGACGCCGAGCAGACGATCACCTACTTCCGCCTGCCCTACAACATCCGCCAGGCCGCTCGGAAGATCTTTCAATCCGAGCTCTCCAGCGACTTCGGCAAGCGTCTCTACTTTGGTGTCTGATTCGTCCCACGTTCTTGCACCACCCCCAACCTTCTGTTACGTCTGGTACAGGCCCGAACCGATCTCCGCAGGCCACTTCGCATGCGGTCTCTATCCTGATGGGGGTCTCCTATGCGCTCTCGATTGCTCGGCCTCGCGCTCCTCGTCGCGGCCGCACAGCTCACCTCGCTCGCCCAGATCGCCGAAGCCGGCGACAAGGACCTCGTCCTGCGTCGCCTCGCAGAGCGTGTCCCTGTCGACGAGAACGGCAACCCCACCGACGAAGCGTCGGCCTTCGGCTTCAACGCCGAACCGGACGAGCAGGCCTTCAAGGCCCTCTCCCGCGACATGGGGCTGATCTTCGCGCCGCGCGTCCTCGCCCCCGCCGAGACCCTCGGCCAGGCGGGCTTCGACATCGGCACCTCCCTCTCCTTCTCCACCGTCGATGACAACGCCGAACACTGGCGCGCCCTCCAGAGCGGCGGCGACCCCGGCGCGTTCACCACCGGGCAGATCTTCGTCCGCAAGGGGCTCCCGTTCAGCTTCGAGATCGGCAGCGAGCTGACCTACCTCTTCGAGAGCGAGACCTTCGCCGTCGGCGCCGACCTCAAGTGGGCCCTCAACGAGGGCTTCCTCTACCTGCCCGACTTCGCCATACGGCTCGCCACCAACAACGTCGTCGGCAACCCCGACATGAACCTCACCAACGTCGGCTACGACCTGACCCTCTCCAAGGCGTTCGGGCTCGCCGGGATCGTCAACATCGCCCCCTACGTCGGCTACAACAGCCTCTGGGTCATCTCGTCCAGCCGGCTCCTCGACGTCGCCCCCGACGACCCCACCCCGCCCGAGATCATCCCCTGCGACGGCACCGACCCCAACTGCGTTGAGGAGCTGCGCTACCAACCTGAGTTTGTCTTCGGGACCGAGATTCAGCAGGTCAACCGCTTCTTCGGGGGCGCCCGCTTCATCTTCGGCTACGCCACCGTCACCCTCGAAGCCGCCGGCAGCAGCGACGTCCAGAACTACAGCGGCAGCGTCGGGTTCGACTTCTGACCCGGCAGGCTCTCAGGCTTCCTCGCCTGACGCCGCTGCACCTCCGCCAGCTCCTCAATCGCCATCGAGAGCGTCCTGATCTGACGCTCCATCTGCGTCACCCGATCCTGCATCGAGTTCAGATCGCGCTGCAGATCGGGGATGTGCGTCATCTGATCCATCGCACCCCGCACCCGATCGTCGATCTCCTTGAACGTCAGCTGCGCCCCGTCGATGAACTCGCGGATCGCCTCCTGGCGGTTCTCCTCCAGCTTCTCCGCGCGACGCTTGATGTCGTCGCTCATCTTCGTCACCGGCTGACCCAGCTTCTGCAGGATCGCGCCGCCCGACTGGATGATCCCCCGCAGCGCCGCCAGCGGCAGCGCCCCCGAGGGGGTCGTCTCCTGGTTGAGCTTCTTCTGATCCTCGTAGATGATCTGGGTCAACGTCACGCTCGTCAGATCCACGCCCGTCTTGTTGTCGAGGATCTGCACGTCCTCGCCGTCCTTGACCATCTCGCTGATCTCGTCCAGCGTCACGTACCGGCTCCGAGCGGTGTCGTACAACTTGCGATTGCTGTATCGCTTGATCACCCTGGTTCCCATACGCATCATCTCCTTGCCCTGAGGTCGCGGTAGCTCGGGCCACATCTAGAGGGTTCTACCAGCAAACACCACCATGGATCCATCCCAACCGCAACATCCCCCTCGTCGCCCGCTCGCTGAGCGCCTCCGCCTCGATCACCTCGCGCCCTCCCCCGCGGAGCTTCACGCGCGCCTCCAGCGCACCGCCGCCCACACCTGGGAGCGCCTCGCGCGCGACGGCCGCCTCCACCCGAGCGCCGCCGCGCGGCCCACGACGCTCGCCCAGCCGCGCTCGTTCACCGAGCTGCTCTGCGCCGCCGTCGCCGTCGAGCGCTCCGAGGGCGCCCCGGCCAACCACGCCCGCGTCGCCGTCCTCGAACAGCTTCACCTGGAGTGGAGCCCGTCGCTCCGGGTTGAGACGCTCACCACCTCCGCCCTCCCCTCCAGCGCGCTCTTTCACACCCCGCTCCAGCCCGAGCGCCTCCCGCGACTCACGGCGAGCCTCGATCGCCTGTTCGACCTCCTCACCGAGGCCGGGCTCGACCCCACCGCGGCGATCGGCGCACCCTCGACCGACGCGCTGCTTCGCGCCCGCCCCACGCTCGGGCGCCTCTACACCCCCACCTACTTCGGAGGCTGCATGCCCATGCTCTACGCCTCCCCCGCCGACCTCGACGCCTACCGACGTGAGCTTGAGGGCGGCGGCGACCTCCATCACCTCATCGATCACCGCCTCGCCGCCCCGCTCATCCACGAGTACATGCACATGGCCCGTGAGCGCGACGCCATCCTCCCGCCCTACCTCGACGAGTGCCTCGCGGGCTACCTCGGCGTCCGCGTCCTACCCGGGTTCGCCTGGCCCTCGCCCGGCCACGACAACGCCCTGTTCGGCTCCCCCTGGTTCGCCCAGGTCGGGCAGGCGATGGTCCGGGCCTTCGGGCTCAAGGCCGTCCTCCGCGCCCACACCGGCGCCGACCCGTGGGGCGAGTCGCTCCCAGGTGGGTTCGCCGACGCCGCTGAGCGGATTGGCTGGTCCCAGTACCTCGATGGCCGACAGCCCCACCTGCTCGCGGGCAACACCCAGCCCGAGCCCTGGCTCAAGGCCACCTTCCTCGCCGCAGCAGGCCACGACCTCGCCGACGCCTCGCTCGACTCGCTCGCCCGCGTCTCCATGTGCGACATCCCTCCCCCCGAGCCCGACCCCATGGACGACGAGATACTCGCCGACGCGCTCCGCACCATGTGCCTGCGCCACCACACCGACGGCTCCGCGCACCGGATCCGGCTCGCCGCCCCCTCCTACCCCATCGCCATCGACCTGCGCTCGTGCCGCGTTGGCCTGGAGGGCGCCCCCCAGGGCCCCTACGCGACGCCCACCTACCTCTTCCCGCCGACGCTCGCCGCCGCGCTCCGCGCCCAGGGGCTGGAGCGACTCCGCGTCGAGCTTCACGACCTCGCGGCGCTCCCTGAGGTCCAACACGTCATTCAAGAAGGTCGCCCGGCCTCCTCCGACCACTTCACGCTGACCCTTCACCCCGACGCGCCTTGAGCTGAGCAGCGCCCAAGGCGCTCGGACGTGGTCGCGGGTTGACGCGCGTACGCCGTTGCCGTACTTCTGAAGTGGACCCCGCACCCAGCGCTCAGCCTGGCACACCGTGACCACGCGCCAGGCGGGCGCAACGACGTCGCGCGGTGTGTCTGCGTTGTCGGGGCGTCACCCGGCAGCGGTCTAGCCAGGAACCTCGCAGCGCCTCGGCGCGCTGGCTCTACCCGACTCCGAAGGAGCAACCATGGCCTACAAAATCTGGGTTGATCGTGAGGCGTGCATCGGCGCCGGTACCTGTGTCGATATCGCCCCGAACGTCTTCGCGCTGGACGACGAGGACATCTGCGTCGTCCTCGATCCGACCGGGGACTCCGACCAGGACATCCTCGTCGCCTCCCAGGACTGCCCGATGCAGTGCATCTACCTGTTCAACCCCAACACCGACGAGCAGGTCTATCCCTGACCGAGCCGCACGACGACCACACCTGGCTCGCGTCCCTCCTCGATGAGCCGACCCTCGACGCCATCTGGCCACACATCGACGTGGCCGAGGCGGAGCGCCTCGTCCGCGTCTACGGCTACCCCAAGGACAACGCCTTCCCTCCCCCGCTGCGTGAGCGCCTGGCGGAGCCTCGCTTCACCCAGGCGCTCCGCCACAGCATCGCCGATGAGGAGGACGCCAGCCACCTCCTCACCGCCCTCCAGCGCCTCCTGGACGCTGTCCACGGGTGAGCCGCCACCCCGTCAACTCGCCTCCGGGTGCTCCCTGAACCACTCCAACGTGTCCTGGATGGTCTGGCGCAGCGGCGTCCGCGGCAGATCCAGCTCGTCCCGCGCCCGGGATGAGTCGTAGTAGCTCTCCACCCCGACGTAGCGCGCCAGGACGCGCGACACCGTCGGCTCTCGCCCCGTCACCCCGCCCCACAGATCCCCGAGTGCGCCCGCGGCGAGCGCCACAGGGCGCGGCACCCTCACCCGGGGCCTCGGCCGCCCGGCGACCTCGGCGATCAACGCGAACAGCTCCTCGTAGGTCACGTTGTGACCACCCAGGATGTAGCGCCGCCCCGCCTTCCCCCGCTCCATCGCCCGGATCATCCCGACGCACACGTCGCGCACGTCCACCACGTTCAGGCCACCGCTCGGGAACCCGGTCGCGCGCCGCGTCGCCACCTCCAGCACCAGCCGCCCCGAGATCAGCTCGTGATCCCCTGGCCCGAGCATGTAGGTCGGGTTGACGATGACCACCTCCCCGCCCGAGTTGGCGTAGTCGCGCGCGATCAGCTCCCCCTGGTGGCGCGTCGCTGTGTAGGCCGCCACGTCGGGCGACGCCGCCCAGGCCTGACCCTCGTTCGCAGGCGTCCCATCGGCGGTCACGCCGATCGCCTCCACCGAGCTGGCGTAGACCATCCGCGGCGCACCCGTCTCCATCATGGCGCGGCACAGGTTGCGCGTCCCCGTCACGTTGATCTGGTGCAGCGCCGACTCCATACGCGCCCACGCGCTCACCCGGGCGTCGCAGTGGTAGACCTCCTCGATCCCCTCCATCGCCTTCATCAGCTCACGCGCCTGCGCCACGTCGGCCACGACGCGCTCCACCTCCACCCCATCCAGCGACGGGCTCACCCCCTCACGGGTCAGCGCGCGGACCTCACAGCCCGCCTCGACCAGCATCCGGGTCAGGCACCCCCCGAGGAAGCCCGACGCGCCTGTCACCAGCACCCTACCCACCATCAGCCTCCCGGCGCCTGCGCGCCACATGGACCAGCGCCCACAGCACGACCCACCACCCGCCCGAGGGCGACGGGGCGGTCACGCCGCAGCCCGCGCAGCCGTCGCCCGACCCGCTGGGGCGCGTCGCGCAGGCGCCTCCGCCGTCGCAGGCGTCTCCTGCGCCGTCGCCATCTTCATCCCGCTGCGCAGGGTTGTCGCTCTCAGGGCAGTTGTCCACATCGTCCAGCACCCCATCCCCATCCCGGTCGGGGAAGCTCGCCGCGGTCCTCCCCTCCAGCCCCCTCAGCACCAGGGTCGCCCCCTCGGGCAGCTCCACGGTCAGCTCCAACGCCCCCACCTCCCCGGTCGCCACGACCTCCGCCGTGTAGGTGTGCTCACGGCCATCGGTCGCGAGCGAAAGCGCCGCCTCCCCCAGCGTCGCGCCCGCCGCGTCCAGCCACCGCAGCGTCGCCGAGATCGCGCATGACCCCTCCGCGCCGTCCACCGCAGCCACCACGCGCCAATACCGCACCCGCCCCAACGCGGCGCAGAGGCCACCACGGCGCAGCGTGACCGCCCGCCCGTCGCTGGCCTGGAGCGCCAGGTGGCCCACCTCCACCCCAGCCTCCGCGCTCCCGCCCTCCACCTCCCACCCCTCCGCGGAGGTCACAAACCCCCACCGAGGCAGATCGTCGCAGCCCGACAGCGTCGTGACCACCCGTCCACGCTCCTCCGCCTTGTCGTAGAACACATGCCCCCAGCGCCGCCGATAGCGCTCCAGCTTCTCCAGCGCCTCCTCGCGCTCCCCGCCGGGCTCGCCCACCAACACAAACGCCTGCCTCCAGCGCTTGACGCTCTCCCGCGCCGACGGCCTCCGCGGGCCGTGGGCGTCTTCGATCATGGTGACCGTCACCTCCTGGCGGCGCCCGCGCACGACGACCCCCTCACGGGGCGTGGACATCGGCCCGACGCCCGCCTCCGAGGGGGTCACCACCTCGGGCTGTTCGATGATGAAGAAGGGCTCGACGACCTGCTCAGGCAAGCGGAGACCCATGAGGTACTGATCGAGGTGGCTGAAGTGCCCCCCCGGCGCCTCGGACGTGAACACCCCGGCGGGATCCTCGCGCCAGCGGTTCCCTTCCAGATCGCTGCCGCCGCTGTGGGCGAAAAAGCTCCAGTGCGCCTGGCTTCGCCCCAGGAGGTCGCTCCTCAGCTCACCGTCGAGCAGGTAGTTCACAAACGCGCCGTATTGATGCAGCGTCTCCTGAGACAGCACGTCCAGGACCGAGAACCCGTTGCTGTAGGTCGGAGCTTCGGGGTCGGCGGGCATCGCGGTGAGAGCGCCCATGATGACGATCCCCTTGAGGCGACCCGCCGAACCGTACTCCTCCGTCATGTCGAAGGTCTCGGAGAAGCGCCCGTTCAAGTCGAGGTTCAAGCCGGTGACCTCAGAAGACACAGGCACGTAGAGCCCGGCGGCCCCCACGCCCGAGATCGTGATCGGGAAGTCGGTCCAGAGGATCAGGAGGTCGAACTGATCCGGGTGCCGCTCGTAGAAGGCGCGGGCCACCGCCCGGTCGCTCAGATCCACGCGCCCCAGCCCGAGATCCACGAGCAGCTCCTCGGTCGCGTCGAGCTGAGCGACGCGCGCCGATGAGGGCTCCTGCGCGTGCGCGACGCTCGCCGCGGCGGACATGAGCAGCGCCCCCACCGGGAGCAGCCCTCGTCGCCGGTTCCAGCCTTGTCTCTGCTCCTCAAGCACGGGCAACCTCCACGCCCGGGGATTATAGTGGGTGGGGTCGAGCGCTCCAACACAGCGCCCAGGCTTGACTCTCCGACCCCTTCGGGCGCTATCCTATGGATCACGCGGCGACAGCCCGATCCACAACGCCCCGCGCGGGCAACACATGGCCCTCACCATGAACGCGATCCTGATCGTTGATGACGACTCCGACATCCGCAGCATCATCAGCTACGCGCTCTCCAACGCCGGCTTCTCCACGCTGGAGGCGTCCAACGGCGTCGAAGGGCTGACCGAGGCGCGGCGCCACCACCCGGACGTCGTCATCCTCGACGTCACCATGCCCGAGATGGACGGCCTGGAGGTCTGCCGCAGGCTCCGGCGCGACTCGGACGTGCCGATCATCTTCCTGTCCTCGTGCGACAGCGAGGTGGACCGCATCCTCGGCCTGGAGATGGGCGGCGACGATTACGTCACCAAGCCGTTCAGCCCCCGCGAGCTGGTCGCCCGCGTCCGCGCCATCATGCGCCGCCTCAAGACGCGGCGCGAGCCCGAGGCGGCTCAGCCCGAGTCCCCCATCACCCGAGGGCGGATCCACCTCGACCCGGAGCGCTTCACGGTCCACGTGGGGGACACCGAGCTGACGCTCACGGTGACCGAGTTCGGCATCCTCAAGACCCTCATGGCCCACCCCGGGCGCGTGTTCAGCCGCGAGTCCCTCATCCAGGGCGCGTACCGCGAGCCGGTGGTCGTCAGCGACCGCACCATCGACAGCCACGTCAACCGCATTCGCCGCAAGTTCCAGGAGCTGGACTTCAACCCCATCGAGACGGTCCATGGACTCGGCTACAAGCTCGGCGAGACCTGAGCGCCGCAACCGGCGACTGCTGCGGCTGCGCACGCTCCTGATCGCCGTCAACCTGATCATCCTCGCGACGGTCATCCTCGGCTTCTGGACGGCCCGCTTCTACGAGAGCGAGCTGCTGCGGCAGACCGAGATCGAGCTTCACCAGCAAGGTGAGCTGGTGCGCGCCACGTTCATGGAGGCGCTCGACGCGTCCGCGCTGAGCGACGCGCGCCTCAGCCACCCGATCACCGACGAAGACGCCGACGGTGAAGACGACGGGCGCCGCGATGAGCAGCCCAACAAGCGGCTCAACATCCACCGCGCCAGGCTCTACCCACCGAGCCCGCTCCCCGAGCCCGGCATGCCCGTCGAAGCCCCGATCGCCGAGGCGGGGGACCGCGCTCACCGCATCCTCGGGCGCGCCTGGACCCGTGAGAAGGGCTCGGTGAGCGTCGTTGAGCGCCGAGGCGTCGTGATCGCCTCCACCAACGCCACGGTCGGCGCCTCCATCGCCAACCGCCGCGAGATCCATGACGCGCTGACCGGCCGCGCCTCCCGCATCCTGCGCCGCTGTGACATCACCCCTTCCGCGGAGCGCTCCGAGCGCTGCCTCGTGCTGACGCTGCCCATCGTGCACGAGGGGCGCGTCCTCGGCGCCGTGCTGCTCTCCCAGGCGCCGCTGGGACAGCTGACCGCGCTGGCGCTCCACGCCCGGGTGGTGGTCGTCTGGCTGGTCGTGATCGTCGTCGCCATGATCGTCCAGCTCTGGTACACGTCGCAGCTGATCGTCACGCCCATCAATGAGCTGATCGCGCAATCCGAGCGCCTCGCCCGCGGCGAGCGCGAGTCGCTGGAGGTGCTCGACCGACCGATCACGCTGGAGGTCGAGCGCCTCTCCGAGGCGGTCGTGGCGATGGCCAGAGCGCTCGACGAGCGCGCCGAGTACATCCGCGCCTTCGCCTCCAACGTCTCACACGAGTTCAAGACGCCGCTCTCCTCGATCCGCGGATCGGTCGAGCTGCTGGAGGATCTCGGGGACACCATGCCGCCCGCCGATCGGGAGCGCTTCCTGGGGATGATCGATCGCCACGCGGAGCGCCTCCAGCGCCTCGTCGGGCGGCTCATGGAGCTGGCCCGCGCCGACGTCGAGCGCCCCGGCTCCATCGCCACCTCACCGGCCCCGACGCTCAAGGCGCTCGCCGAGCGCTTCCGCGCCGAAGGGATGTCGATCGCCCTCGACCTCGACGGCCTCGGCGACGCCACCACCGCCATGCGGGGGGTGACGCTCGACACGGTCATCGGCAACCTCGTCTCCAACGCCCGTCAACACGTCGGCCCCGAGGTCCAGCTCCAGATCCGCGCCCGAATCGAGGGCGACAACGTCCTCATCGAGGTCGAAGACGACGGCCTCGGGATCTCCGAGGCCAACCGGGAGCGGATCTTCACCCCCTTCTTCACCACCGCGCGCGACCACGGCGGCACCGGCGTCGGGCTCTCCATCGTCGCCGCGCTCGTGCGCGCCCACGACGGCAGCGTCACGCTCCCCGACGGGCTCCCCACCCGCTTCCAGGTCCGCCTCCCACGCTGGCTGTCATAAAACCGCCACATCTTTGCGCTTCATTTTCCACATCCCCTCCACAGCGCCACAAAACCGGCCTGTTACCTACTGTGTGTGACTGCACGGCGCAGCAACCAGCAACCCACCACACGACCCCGTGTGGCCCTCAGGAGGGGAACATGCACACCACCACCGCAACCACCACAGCGACCCAGCCCGCCTGGGCCCGCGACGTCGCCATCGCCGCGGTCGGACCCGCGGCGCTGGGGCTCTGCTCGGGATGGGCGTTTGGAGGGACCGCCCCGATCACCATGGCCGCGCTGGTCCCGCTGGCCTTCCTGATCGTGGCGATCGTGACCCTGCCCGGCCTCTACGTCGGCTCAACCCTGCTCGGCGCCTCGATCGACCTCAAGGCCACGGCCCGCCTGAGCGTCCAGGCAGGCCGGGACCTCGGCGTCATCTTCCTGGGCCTCGCCCCGGCGCTCCTGTTCTTGAGCGCCACCGCGACCGACCAGCACGAGGCGATCGTCCTCGGCCTCGGCGCCGCGCTCATGGGGGCCGCGGTCGGCATCCGCGCCTTCTACAGCCGCCTGCGCGAGGTCGAAGGCGGCTACGGGCTGCTCGCCGCCTTCGCCGTCTGGGCGCTGCTCGGCCTCGTCCTCGGCACCGAGATCTACATGGAGATGCTGCGCATCGGAGGAGGGCTGCCATGACCACCATCACCCAGGACACCACCCTCGCGCTCGCCGCCGGTCAACAGCAGCGGCCAGACTCCAACGACATCCCTGGCATCATCCAGGCCCTCACCGCAGGCGGCCACGATGACACGTCGGCCATGGAAGAGACGCCCGCCGGAGAGGTGACCTCCGAGACGACAACCTCCGAGGAAGCGCTCACCGAGACCGCGCTCATCGACAATGCCCTCACCGACGAGGCGCCCCTTTTTCAAACGCCCCTCCAACCCACCTCGCCGCCTCCGCCGACGGGCACGCCTGCTCCGGCGGCGCGCAAGCCCCTCAGCTCCGACTCGATCACGTCGTTCAGGTGGCGCGCCGCGCGCTCATCCTGGGAGGAGCCTGAGGCCACCCCAAGCGACAAACCCACCGCGCAGGCCGAAGAAGCGCCCCTCGGCCCGATGCCCGACGGGATCCTCGGCATCATCGACGAGCTGCTGCGCGATCAACACACCCTGCTCCGCAGGCTGGAGGCCGGGCAGGGCCTCCCGACCATCGCCCGCGCCATGCTGCTCACGGTCGGGATCTGCGCGGTCGCCGTCGGCGCCTCCGTCGGCTTCTACCGCGGCGGCGCCCAGATCCTCTACGCCGCGCTCAAGCTGCCGGTCGTCATCCTCATGACCGTCGCGATCTGCGCGCCGGTCTACTCCGCCCTCAAAGCCGCGCTGCAACAGAAGATGTCGATCGCGAGCGACTTCGCGCTGATCCTCTCCGCGCTGGCGCTGGCCTCCCTCGTCGCGATGTCGCTCGCGCCGCTGCTGCTGCTCGCCGCGTTCCAGACCATCGGCTACCACCACTTCATCCTGCTCGTGGTCGGGCTGTGCGGACTGGGCGGGGCGGTCGGCTACACCCTCTTCTTTCGAGGGATGCACCGCCAGGTGAGCAGCGAGATGAACCGCCGCCTCATCGCCGTCTCCGTCCTGATCGTGCTCGGGCTGGTCAGCACCCAGATGACCTGGATCATGCGCCCCTACGTCGTCCGCCCGAAGACCGTCGAGACCCCCTTCCTGAGGCCGTTCGAGGGCAGCTTCATCGACGCCGTGCGCCGCTCGGTCGACTCCGCCCAGGGGATCTACCACACGGACCTCCCCACCCCGGACCCGCGCGCAGACCATGCCCAGCGGAGGGCGAGACGATGACCGCCACACCGCTGATCGCCCTCTACGTCATCATCGGCCTCGGGTGCGCGGTGACGCTCTTCGCGACCCGTCGCCACGAGGCCCAGCTCGTGGACGGGCTGCTCCTGTTCACGCTGTGGCCCCTGTTCGGGCCGTTCGTCCTGACGCGCGGCGAGGAGTCGCCAGGTGGGAGCAGCCCACGGATGGGGCCCGCGCACGGGCTCGACCCGGAGGATCCAGACGATCTGCTCGACGCCCTCCGCCGCGCAGGCGGTGGGCCGTTGGCGGCGCTCCTGCCCGACGTGGACGCGGGCCGTCAGCTCGCGCGGCGCCTCCAGGTCGCCCGCGAGCACGTCGCCGAGATCGACCGCCTCTTTCAGCTGGAGCAGTACAGCGAGGAGGCCGCGCTGGCTCGACAACGCGAGCTGCGCGACCGGGGCGACGACCGCAGCGCCTCCATGATCGACAACCGGCTTCAGATCATACGTCGCCTCAGACGGATGCGAGAGCGCTTCAATCAGGAGATCCAGCAGATCCGCGAGACCCTCACCCAGCTCCAGATCCAGGCCGAGCTGGTCCGCATCGCGGGCACCGCCGATCGCGACACCCGGGACATGGTTGAGGATCTTGTCCAGCGTATTCAGGGACTTGAAGACGTCATGACCGAGGAGGAGGCCCTGTCGCTGAGCGACCCCTACGGCTCAAACCCGTAGGCCTCGAAGACGTCCTTGAGCGACGCGTGGATCTCCTCGCGCGTCAGGCCGTAGCCTTCGAGCGAGTAGGCGTGGGTGCTCTTGTAGTTCTTCGACACCTGGACCTCGCTGCGGAGCTTCGCCGCGTAGCCTGGGGAGGCCTCCATGCCAAAGTGCCCGTAGATCCGCTCCACCGTCTTGACGGGATCCGCGACCAGATCCTGGTACCGGATCGGCAACACGCGCTCAGGCGGGAGTTCTTGACACATGGCGAAGGCGTGGCGGTACATCGCGATCGCGATCCCCGCCAGCTGCCGGTGCTCAGGCGCCGATTCGCCGATGTCCGGCGAGTGGTTGACCCAGGGCGCCGAGAACATGCTGACGAATGAGGGGATCGCCTCGTAGGGGTGGCGCACCAGGTACACGATCCCGGCGCTGGGGAAGGCCTCCAGCAGCGTCCCGATGCGGCCGCTCGCCAGGACGTTCTTGCCCAGGAAGCGCCGCCCCCCCTGCGCGAAGACGTGGCGCCGGATGCAGTCCCGATAGTACGCCACCACCTGTTGGCGCTCATCATCGGGCCAGTGGTCCAGCAACACCGCGGTCCTCAGCTCCTCGATAGCCGGCAGCCACAGGCAGAGGCCGATGCTCGCCTTCTGGAACACGAACAGCGCCTCATCCTCCTCCGTGTTCCGCATCCCGACCGAGTGGATCCCGTCCCAGAAGGGCATGATCGCGTCGTCGAAGCGCTCCAGCAGCCTGGACAGCTCCCCCCCTGCGTACCGCCGGTCCAGCTGCGCCGCCAGCTCGCCCAGCTTCGAGACCGTCACGCTGGGCAGGATCGTCTGGTAGAGCTTGTGGCTCGCGAAGCGCTCCTCATCCAACCAGAGCAGGTTGTTGCAGGTAGGTC
>PBBL01000056.1 GCA_002716585.1 Myxococcales bacterium
GCTGCGGCTTCAGCTGGCCGAGCCGAGCGTGCGGCAGGGGTGGTGGGAGCAGGCGCTCAAGCCGCTCCTGGGTGAGGCGACGCGGCAGGCGTCGTTCGCGGCGCGGGCGTACCCGTTCGGGCGCGACGAGATCGACAGCGTGGTGGCGTTGGCGAAGATCCAGGCCAGCCAGCGGCAGCGGTCGGAGGTGACGCCGTCGGACGTCGAGTCGGCCTGTCAGGTGCTGGCGGGTCAGAACATGGGCGAGCTGGCGCAGCGGGTGCGGGTGGCGCTGGGCTGGGACGACGTCGTGCTGGCGAAGGAGACCCAGGAGGTGATCGACGAGATGCTGACGTACGGCAGGTTCCAGCACACCGTGTTTCAGGAGCACGGCTACGCGGCGAAGATGGCGTACGGGCAGGGGCTGACGGCGCTGTTCTGGGGGCCGCCGGGGACGGGCAAGACGCTGATCAGCGGCCTGCTGGCGCGGGAGCTGGGGCTGGAGCTGTACAAGATCGAGCTGTCGCAGGTGGTCAGCAAGTACATCGGCGAGACCGAGCAGCGGCTCGCCCAGATCTTCGACGAGGCGGTCGCCAGCGGCATGGCGCTCTTGTTCGACGAGGCCGACGCCTTGTTCGCCAAGCGGACCGAGGTCAAGTCCTCGAACGACCGCTACGCCAACCTGGAGGTCAACTTCCTGCTGCAGCGGGTGGAGCACCACGAGGGGGTCGTGATCCTGACGACCAACTTCCCGAACTCCATTGACGAGGCGTTCATGCGGCGGATTCGCTTCAAGGCGGAGTTCCCGGCGCCCGAGGCGCCGGAGCGGGCGCGGCTGTGGAAGACGATGATCCCGCGGGGGGCGCCGCGGGAGCGGCACATCGAGTTCGAGGAGCTGGGCGAGATCTACGAGCTGACCGGCGGCGAGATCCGCAACGCCGTGCTGCGCGCCGCCTTCTACGCCGCGGAGGAGCGCAGGCCGCTCGGGACGTCGCACCTCAACCGCGCCGCCCAGCACGAGTACCGCGAGGCCGGGCGGCTGCTCCCCGGCGAGGCGTTTGAGTTCGACTGAGGCGGTCCGCTTGCTGCCGCGTGGTTCCTGCACCCTCGCCGAACCCGCCTACGATACGCCCGCGCGACCGCCGCGACGCCTCCATCGACCCCCGACGACGCCCCACCCCTCCTGCGCCTTCGCCCATCCGCCAGGCTCCCGCCCCGTCGTCGCGGCGTTCATAAATAAGTCTTGATTCTGTTACGGTTTTGTAACATAACGACCGACCCTTACGGGCGGGCTCTGTTCAGCACTGAACGGCTCACCCGGTTCGACTGTCACGCACGTCGCTCGTCACGGGGTCACGCCATGCGCTCTCCACTCCACTTCATTGTATGTGTGCTCGCCCTGCTGGCGTTGTTTGGCTGCGGGGGTGACGGCTCGGGTGGGGGCGGCTCCCCCGCCGACGCTGGGACTGACGCCGTGGCGATGGACAGCGGCGGAGGCGGTTCGGACGCTGCGGCGGACGCCGAGGCGGACACCGCCGTGGAGGCGGACACCGCCGATTTGCCTGACAGCGACGGTGTGGACACGGGCGCAGGCGATACCGGCGCCGACGACACGGGCATTGAAGACACGGGCGCCGACGACACGGGCGCCGACGACACGGGCGCCGACGACACAGGCATCGAGGACACGGGCGCCGACGACACGGGCGCGCCGGATAGCTCGATGGATACAGGCATCGAAGACACGGGCGTTGAAGACACCGACACCATGGACACGGGCGCCGACGACACGGGCGCCGACGACACCGGCACGCCAGACAGCGCCATGGACACCGGAGGAGACGACGTCGGTGACACCTCGATGGGCGGCGAGGAGCTGGTGGGCCAGCTCAACGTGACGTGGTGGCAGGAGGACGCGTTGTTCGCCTACCCGGAGGTGTTCGGGCATGCGGCGTTCTCGCGGTCGCTGGCGGAGCTGGGGGTGGAGGACGCGGTGGGGCTGCTGGCCCAGACGGAGGGGTGGGACGTGTTCCTGCCGTTCGGCTACGCGTTGGTCCCGGCGCTGGGCGAGTGGGAGATGTTGGAGGAGGCGCCGCGGCCGGACGAGCTGGGGTTGATGGACGCCGGGCTGTTCGTGAACGCCGGGGAGCACATCACGGCCAACGTGGACGGGATTTTGTTGGAGGAGGAGGGCGCCCGGATCTACGACATGCTGCTGGAGCTGGGCGCGGAGGCGGCGGCGCAGCAGGACCCTGCGGCGCCGATGGACCTCGTGATCGACGGCGGCGACGACATCGCGGGCGGCGTGTTCCCGGGCGGGGTGACGCTGCCGCCGCTGGTGGAGGTGACCAGCCACGACCCGATGTTCCCGGTGCCGCTGCGCTACGGGCGCCCGCTCGTGCTGGAGTGGGTCCCGTCGGAGGAGGCGGGCGACAGCATGCTCATCACCGTCGAGGGCGAGGAGCAGGAGGTGCTCTGGCACACCGAGGACGACGGCGTGGCGGACCTCAGCGGGCTGCTTGAGGAGAGCGGGGTGGTGTTGGGCGAGCGACCGGCGATCGTGCTGACGCGGCTGCGGCAGCGCGAGGTGCAGCTCCCCGAGGGGCGCCTGAAGGTCGTGACGACCGCCCGGCAGTGGCTCTACCCGAACCCGGTCGGCCCCTACACGGTCGAGCCGAGGCTGTGGCCGACCGGCGCGACCACGGTGGTCGAGATCGCGTCCTGGGACGCCCCGTTTGAGGTCGGCGAGGCGCCGCGGGTCGATCTGGGCGAGGGGATCGAGGTGGAGTCGGCGCGGGTGCTCGACGAGGAGGGTCACCGGCTGGAGCTGACGCTGCGGATCCCGCTGGACACGCCGTCGGGACCACGGGGCGTGTCGCTGGGCGGGACGCCGGAGGCGCCGGTGCTGGAGATCGAGGAGGCGGCCTGGGTGGTGGCGTCGTTGGCGCAGGCGGGCGACTGCCAGAGCGCGCTGGACGAGGGGCCGGTCGCGGACGGGGCCTACACGGCGACGACCGACGGCCTCGGGCCGAGCGCGTTCGAGGCGGGCGTGTGCGAGCTGGGCAACCCGAACGGGAGTGAGCAGGCGATCCCGGTGAGCCTGGTGGCGGGGCAGACGCTCACGGCGCGGCTGAGCACGACCGAGCTGTTCGGCGTCATGTACCTGGCGGACAGCTGCGAGGCGCTGGACTCGCCGTTCGTGTGTGAGCACGCGTTGACGACGCGCTGGCCGCTGGAGCTGGTCTACACGGCGGAGGCGGACGAGGAGGTGCTGCTGGTGGTCGATCACTACGCGGAGGACGACTCGTCGGGGGAGTACGCCATCGACATCCAGCGCTCCGAGCCCGCGCCGTTCACGATCTACCCACCGCTGGTGACCTCCTCGGGGAGCGAGGAGCTGGAGCTGCTGTCGCTGTCGGGGCCGTTCGACCCGGAGACCTTCACCGTGGACTTCGGCGAGGGGATCACGGTGGTGGGCGTGGAGGTCGATGAGTTCGAGCCGGAGTTCGCGTTCGCGACCATCGAGGTGGACAACGACGCCGCGGCTGGGCTGCGCGACGTGACCGCCCAGGTGGGCGACCAGAGCCTGACGGCGCCGGAGGCGTTTGAGGTGCAGCCGTTCCTCAACAGCCCGGGCACCTGCGAGGGGGCGGACAGCAATCGGGTGCTGACGCCGGGCTTCTACGAGGGGCTCACGCTGCTGGGCGGCCGAGACACGGTGTCGCCCGAGGACTGCCTCGGGCAGACCGCCGACGGGATGGAGTCGATCTTCCGCGTGGACCTGGAGGCGGGCGAGACGCTGCGCGCCGCCGCCCGGATGCGCGACGGCGACGTGGTCCTCTACGCCGTCGAGGCGTGCGGCGAGCCGACGCGGGTGGGCGCCGACAACACCGGCCCCGGGCAGGCCGAGGTCGTGGAGTGGGTCGGCCCCGACCGGCCAAGCACCGTCTACCTCGTGGTGGACGGCTTCAACTTCGACGACGGCGGGATCTTCGACCTGCAGATTGAGATTTTCTACTGAGAACAACGCGTGTTGAGCGAAAATCAACAGCAAGGGAGGCGCGAGACGATGCGCAGACAAGGACGTTTGGAGGTCGCTCCGCTGATGTGGGGAGCGGCGTACGTGGTGCTCGTGGTCGTGGCGGCGGGGACGCTCGGCGGCTGCGTCGCCGGTGAGCCGATCGGCCCGGCGGAGCAGGGCGGCGCCGCGCCGCACGGTCAGATCTCGGGTGAGCCCATAGGGGACGAGCCCGCGGCCTGGCAGACCGCCCGCTACCCGTCGATCGCCGCGGACGGCGCGGCGCAGATCTACCTCACCCGCCCGGGCTTCGAGCGCGGCGAGGAGGAGGACCCGGAGATCGACGACGCGGTGATCGCGGCGATTGAGAACGCCGAGTCCACCGTTGATCTGTGCCTGTTCGAGTTCAACCGCGGCAACATCGCCGACGCGGTCGTCGCGGCGGCGAACCGAGGGGTCCAGGTGCGCTTCGCGGGCGACGGCGACGAGCTGCACGACCCCGGCTATGAGGCGCTGGCGGCGGCGGGCGTCGATCTCGTGGTGCGCAAGCCGGGCGACCGGATCATGCACAACAAGTTCGTGATCGTGGATGAGCGGATCGTCTTCATGGGGTCGATGAACTACTCCGAGAACGGCATCATGCTCAACAACAACAACACGATCCGGATCGAGAGCGCCGATCTGGCGGCCGCCTACAAGCTGGAGTTCGACCAGATGTACGAGGAGCTGAAGTTCGGCCGCAGCAAGGAGCCGAACGACATCACGCGCCCCCTGCCGGTCGGCGACACCCCGGCGGAGGTCTACTTCAGCCCCGAGGACGACGCCGCGCAGCGCCTGCGCGAGGTGCTGGCGTCGGCGGAGCACAACGCCCTGTTCCTGATCTTCAGCTACACCCGCGACGACATCGGCGCGGACATGAAGGCGCTGCACGACAGCGGCGTCCAGGTGGTCGGGATCTTCGACGAGAGCCAGGCGCGCTCACGCTACAGCCAGGTCGGGCCGCTCGCCCAGCACGGGGTGCCGGTCTACATCGACGGCAACCACAACGCGATCGGCTTCGCCGGGGGCAAGCTGCACCACAAGGTGCTGATCGTGGACGCCGGGACGGACTCCGACCCGACGCTGGTGACCGGCTCCTTCAACTGGTCCAACAACGCCAACGACTACAACGACGAGAACATGCTCATCCTGCACGGCGCCGACTTCGTCGCGCCCTTCGTCGAGGAGTTCTGCGCCCTCCTTGAGCGCGCCGCCCCGCACCCCGACCTCGCCAACGCCCCGCCGGACCCCTGCGCCAACCTGCTCACGCCGCTGCGCATCAACGAGATCATGCCCAACCCCGACGGGTCGGACGCGGACAACGAGTACGTCGAGATCGTCAACGTCGGCGGCGCCCCGGTCGATCTCGGCGGCTGGATGCTCGGCGACGCCTCGGTCGCCGACCGCCACGTCTTCCCCGCGGGCCAGGTGCTCGCCCCCCGCGACGCCGTGGTGATCTACTCCGGCGCCACCGAGGAGGACCCGCTCCGGGTGGTCGCCTCCACCGGCTACCTCGGGCTCGCCAACACCTCCGACGAGGTCGTCCTGCGCGACGACCAGGGCGTGGTCGTCGATCGCGCCGCCTGGCGCGGCGCCCCCTCGGGGGTCAGCTTCAACCGGGTCATCGACGGCGGCACCTCCGGCCCGTTCGAGCTGCACGATCAGCTCCCCGGCGGGCTCAACAGCTCCCCCGGCATGATGGCCGACGGCTCCCGCTGGGAGGGCGCCCCCCACGTCATCATCAACGAGCTGCTCCCCAACCCCGACAGCACCGACCTCGGTCAGGAGTACATCGAGCTGGTCAACGTCGGCGCCTTCCCCGTCGATCTCCACCACTGGGGGATCACCGACGCGACCGGCGAGGTCCACCACCGCTTCGAGAACTACGTCCTGGCGCCCGGAGAGGCGGTCGTGGTGTTCGACCGCGGCGACCACAGCGCCATCCCCAACGCCATCAACTCCTCCACCGAGCGCCTCTCGCTCAACAACAGCGACGAGGTCATCTCTCTGCTCGACTCCGGCGGCCAGGTCCACGATCAGGTCGCCTGGGCCTCCTGCGACTCCGGCGTCAGCCTCAACCGCGCCCCCGACGGCACCCCCGACGCCGACCTCGTCAACCACGACACCCTCGAAGGCTCCACGGGCGTCATCTCGCCGGGCGTCCAGGCCAACGGCGATCTGTGGAGCAACGAGCCGCCGCCCATCGCCCTGGTCATCAACGAGATCATGCCCAACCCCGACGGGTCGGACTCGGGCAACGAGTACGTCGAGATCGTCAACGTCGGCGCCGGGGTCGCGGACCTGACCGGCTGGCTCATCGGCGACGCCGTCTCCCCCGACCGCCACCGCTTCGAGCCCGGCGCCACGCTGGAGCCCGGGCAGGCGCTGGTCATCTACGACAGCGGCGACCACAGCGCCATCCCCAACGCCATCAACTCCTCGTCGGGCTTCCTCTCGCTCAACAACACGACCGACGTCGTCACCCTCACCGACCCGCTCGGCGAGGTGCACGACGCCGTCCACTACAGCGGCCCGCCCGCCGGGGAGAGCCTCAACCGCAGCGAAGACGCCGCCAAGGGCGCCGAGGTGATCCCCCACAGCGCCGTGCCCGACTCCGCTGGCCCCTCCTCGCCGGGCATGCGGGTGAGCGGCGCGGCGTTCTGATACCAACGGGTGTAGACGGTGAGCAAGGTCGCGCTGGCGGGGGCGGTTCGCTGGTCAGCGCTTCTTGCGGTTCTTCTTGCGGATTGCCCGCTTCGCCTTGCGCTTGTCCTTCCGATTGCGATGACCGCGGGTGCTGCTGTCGCGCTGCAAGCTGTCCTTGAACAGGCGATAATGTCTCTTGACGCGCTCGGTGTAGGTGTCATCGAGCACCACCGAGATGAACTTGTCGAACAGGACCTCAGAGTATTCACTCTGTTTGTTCATGGGGAGGAGGGCGGGGCCTTTCATGTCGCTGACCATCGGATCCGAAAGGGAACAGCTCATCCAATCGGCGTAGAACTCCAGGCTCTCCCACCCGAAGCTGATGGTGGCCAGCACCTCGTTGTTGGCCTGAGGTGACGTCACCGCGATGTGGGATCTGCGGCAGTCACAGCCTCGCTTGTTGCAGAAGTACTCCAGGAAGTTGTACTCGCCTGTCGGCAGCCTGTCGTCGTTCAAGACGTGGAGTGTTCGGGTCTCTGCAGCAGCTATATCTGGAAAACGGCTGTAGAATGCTTCCATGAACATGGTTCGGGTTCCATTGCTTGAGCTGAACGGTCAGCCTGGCCTGTTTGAGGATGCGGTCATCGCCTCCTCTTGTCCTGGGCATTCTACCTCACCTGGACCCTCCATGGCTCCTGTTGCACGAGAGGACGCTTTGTATGCAGCGATCCATGTTGTGTTGGCTGGGGATGGGGTCCCCGCAGGAGTCGGGTTGACCGACGTACTGCGCTGCTTCGCTCGATAGGCTCTCGATGGTGTACAGCGTCGGGTAGACCTGCCCAACGCACTCTCGCCGGTCTGGTGTCATCAAGGCCGGGACCTCGTGTTCCTCGGCGTAGAGTAGATTGAAGCAGCTCGTGACGGCCCAGACGTCGCCAACCTGACGCAGCATGAGCAGGCGCTCGCTTTGGCCCGTCATGCAGTGAATCCCAGCCCACCCCCGATAAACCCACAATGTCTCATCCACGGGCTGACCTGCGAGGATGGAGGTGACCTCAACGCGTTCAAGGGTCGCCTGTTCGGGGATCATGTAGGCGCACGATGGCTCAACGCCCTCCAAACACTCAGGCTCAAGGTTCAACGGTGCAGGAGCTTCTGGGGTTGCTTTGACGACCGCCAGGGTGTCGGCGTAATTCAGCCGCCTGCACAGGTCGAGGACACCGCTGTACTGGCAAGCGCCGCAGTCGCTGCAATTGATCTTGTCGCTGAGGAGGAAGGTCGAACCCGCTTCGGCAAACGCTGATGTCGTGTTGGATTGGCTTGTTTCTTCGTGCCCTTGCTCTGAAACATCCCCACATCCGAAGCATGTTGCGAGGATCGAACACGTGATGAGTGTTTGTTGCTTTCGCGAGAACAATCTGGATCTCCGTCTTCGTCTCAACAGCGTGATCAACTCAAGGCGTGACCAGGGACGAGCATCGGCAGGCGGCTTGTATCTCGGTATCGTCGGTCTGACAGCTCACCCACCCGTCCAGCGCCACAGGCGTCGTGGGGTAAACCGCGTGCCATATGACTCCGTCAGGCTCTCTGCGCGCGATGAGGGTGACGGCGTTGCTCGCCGATGTGCCGCTGTGTGGGACGACACAGACCCCCGTGTCCGCGATGGAGCACGCGCCCATGTCGTAGATGTAGTAGGTGGAGAGGTAGTGGCAGCCCTCCTCGCGGCAGGGCGCCTCCTCCGAGTGACGGAAGCAGTCTTCTGGGGTGGGGGGCTCCTCCTCATCAAGCCAGCCGCAGCCGATCAGCAACAGGGCAAAGAGGAGGTAACGAGGCCGTGTACCGAGCATGAAGCACCTGGTGTTGGTCATTCAACAGCGCGCACACTGAGGGAGTGGACGGGGGACCATCGTGTGACACGGGTGGGCGTTTTGGTGAGGCGTCAGCGATCGGCCTGTGCTGGAGTGGCCTTGGGCGTGACGATTTCGGCGAGGCCCGTGGACCGGATCCCACGCCCTTGGTGCTCTCAGCGCAGATCAGCACTTGAAAGCGACGTGTTGAGCGGTGCCCGTGACCGACCCCACCCCCTCGGGCTGCGCCCTCGGCGCCCTCCCCGAAATTTCAGGGAGGGCTCAACGGAGATGAGGTGTAGGGGGCTTACTCAATGTGTTTCTTCTTGGGGAGAGTCGCCCAGGAGCCCCGATACATAGGGGTGCGAACCCAAGCAGAGCGTACGGCGTGGCACCCAGCGAGGAGAGGTTACCCGCGGAGCGGGGGCCCGTGCTGGGGCCACTCGTGGAAGCAGATTTGGCAAGGGGAACCACACCCCAGCGCGTTGGCCCTCTCCGAGCGGTACCAGATGTCCAGGTTCCGACATGCAGAGACCTTCATGACCAGGGCCTCTCATCAGCAGAGCCCCACACGATCGGGGTTTCACATCAAGCAAGTCCCTGGATCTCAACTCCGTGTAGCCCTCCCCGAAATTTCGGGGAGGGCGCCGAGGGCGCAGCCCGAGGGGGTGGGGTCGGTCACGGACACCGCTCAACACGTCGCTTTCAGGTGCTGGTCTGCGCTGAGGGCAACAAGGGCGTGGGATCCGGTCCACGGGCACTGCCCAAAGTCGTCACGTTCAGCGCTGATGTGGGAGGCTGAGGGGAGGGAGCGGGGGTCAGTCGGCCGAGGTGCCGTCGCGGAGGGTGAAGTCGGTCGGGTCACAGCCGGGGCCGAAGTCGTCCGCGGCGAAGTCGTAGGTCAGGTCGCCGCGGTTGCCCTCGACCTCCAGCGCCAGGGTGTGCTCCCCAGCCCGCTTCGGGGAGCAGTAGCCGAGGACGTAGTACTTCTGGCTCTCGGCCTGGAGGCGCTCGGCGACCCGGTTGAAGGCGTCCACGATGTCCTCGGTCGCCGCGAACTCGGCGCCGTCCTTGCCAATCGCGCCCAGGTGCTCGGGGTCCACCTCCTCGCCGAGGCCGACCGCGAAGACGGTGTGCGGGGTCTTGTCGATGGCGTCGAGGATCGCCTCATCGCTGACCCGGCTGGCCTGGTCGGTGCCGTCGGTGAACAGGATCAGGGAGCCGCCGTTGATCTTGTCGAGCGACAGCCGCGCCTCGCGGTCGAGCATGGAGAGCGCCGCTTCGACCGCGCCGTTGAGGTTGGTCGAGGGATCGACCGGCTCGTAGTCACTCAAGGAGTCGATGCCGTCGTAGAGGACCTGCGGGTCGTCGGTGAAGTCCACCAGGGTCTCCAGCTCACGCCGCCCATCGAACAGCACGATCGCCACCCGCTGGTCCACCACCACCTGATCGATGAACGTCCGCGCCGCGTTCTGCACCAGCGGGATGCTGCCCGAGCCGATGATCGAGCCCGACATGTCGAGCAGCACGATCGAGTAGAGGTCGAAGCCGACGCTCCTCGGGAGGATCGTCTGGCGGCTCTCGAACGCCGAGATCGTGGCGTCGTCCTCGGTGATGGTGAAGTCGTCCGCCTTCAGCCCGGGGCGCGGGTCGCCGTCGCAGGTCTTGACCGAAAAAAGCAGGGTGATGTTGCTCGGCACCTTGGCGCTGGCCTCCAGCAGATCGAAGTCGAGGCAGCCGCGGCTCGGCGAGCTGGTCCCGTCGCCCCCGGTCGGGGTGTTGTCGCCGGTCGTGGCGCCGCCATCGCCGCTTGTGTTGGGCTGGGCGCTCTCGCCCGTCCCGCCGCCCCCGCCGTCGTCGCCGCAGCTCGCCAGCGGCAGCGGGAGCCCGAGCAGCGCCGCGAGCAGGAGGACGCGGAGCGTGTTGAGGTTGCTTTGAGGAGCGGTCTGGACCATCTTGAACATGTCTCGCACCATTCGATGAAGCCGAGCGGTATGGCTTGACGTTGCGACCAGGGGCCTGGACGTCGACACGACCCCAGCCTGACCCCCCCAACCTAGCATCGCGGGCGGCGATGTCAGGAAATATGTCGTATGATGTAGGATGTTCGGTTACATCTTGATGGGGTCGGCATGAACACGCAGGAGCGGCAGGATGAAGGAGTTCGCGAACTGGTCCGGGGTGCACCGCCGGAGGGTTGAGGGGTGGCACCAGCCCAGCTCGGAGGAGGAGGTGGCGACGATCCTCGATCGGGCGCGGCGCTCCGGGCAGGTGGTCAAGGTGGTGGGCGCGGGCCACTCGTGGTCGGCGGCGGCGTGCACGCAGGGGCATGCGATCAACCTCGACCGGATGGATCGGGTGCTGGAGGTGGACCGGGCGCGGTGCCGGGTGCGGGTGGAGGCGGGGATGCGCCTTCGGGACCTCAACGCGCGGCTGGCGCGCGAGGGGCTGGCGATGCGCAACCTCGGGTCGATCTCGGAGCAGAGCGTGGCCGGGGCGATCTCGACCGGGACGCACGGGACGGGGGCGAGCTTCGGGTGCCTGTCGACGTTGGTGCGGGGGTTGACGCTCATGACCGCGGCCGGGGAGCGGCTGGAGATCACGGCGCGCGACGAGGAGCTGTTCGCGGCGGCGCGGCTGGGGCTCGGGGCGCTCGGCGTGGTGACCGAGGTGGAGCTGGAGTGCGAGCCCGCGTTCCAGCTCGCCGAGGAGGCGGTCGGGTTGCCCTTTGAGGAGGCGGCCGACGCGCTGCTGGACAAGGTGGAGCGCCACGAGCACGTCAAGCTGTGGTGGCTGCCGCACACCGACCGGGCGATGATCTACGCGTGGGACCGCACCGACGCGCCCGCGACGGCGGGGCCAGGGCAGGGCGGGGCGCTGCGCGGCCTGGTCGAGCGGGCCGTGGGCGGCGGCGAGGGGGTGGATCTGGGGCGGGTGGCGGACACCTGGATCAACGCCAACGTGTTTGATGGGCTGTTGCGGTTGGGGGCGCGGACGCCCGCGCTGATCCCGCGCATCAACCAGATGATCTCGGAGGTCTACTTCGTGGATCGGCGCCGGGTGGGGCGGAGCGACGCCGTCTTCAACCTGGCGATGCCGCCCGTGCACCGGGAGCTGGAGTATGGGATCCCGCTGGAGGCGGCCCCCGAGGCGCTGCGGCGCCTCAAGGCGCTGATCGACCGCCGCGGGCTGCGGGTGAACTTCATCGTGGAGGTGCGCTTCATGGCCGCCGACGACCTGTGGCTGAGCCCAGGGTACGGGCGGGCGAGCTGCCAGCTCGGCGCCTACATGGCCGAGGCGCCCGACCTGCTCGCCTACTTCACGCTCACCGAGTCCCTGTTCCTCGAATACGGCGGCCGCCCCCACTGGGGCAAGGAGTTCTTCGCCTCCCACCCCGTCCTCCGCCAGGCGCTCCCTCGCCTGGACGACTTCGCCGCGCTGCGGCGGCGCCTCGACCCACACGGGCGCTTCAACAACGCGTTCTTGAGGCGCGTCTTTGGCGCGTGAGCCTGCCGCGCCGACCGGCAGCGGGCCGCGTCGGCCGGGGGAGTCACCGCCGACCGAGCAGCAGGAGCAGCCCATGTCCATCGCCTCGACCTTCAACCGCTGCGCCGCGCCGCTGCGGTGGGCGTCGATCGCGCTGCTCGCGGTGGCGTTCGTCGTCGCGATCCGGGCGCTCCCGCTCCAGGGGCTGATGGCGCAGCTCTCCGCCTGGGTGGAGGGGCTGGGCTGGGCGGGGTACGTGGTGTTCTTCGTGGCGTATGTGCTGGCGACCCTGCTGTTCATCCCCGGGTCGCTGCTGACCCTGGGGGCGGCGCCGCTGTTCGGGCTGCTCAAGGGGACGATCGTGGTCTCGGTCAGCTCGGTGACCGGGGCGGCGCTGGCGTTCCTGGTCGCGCGCTACCTGGCGTCGCGCCGCGTCGCGCAGCTCAAGGCGGACCACCCGAGGTTCGCCGCCGTGGACAAGGCGATCGCCCGCGAGGGGTGGAAGATCGTCGCCCTCGTGCGCCTGTCGCCCGCCTTCCCCTTCAACCTCCAGAACTACCTCTACGGGCTGACCTCGATCGGCTTCGTCCCCTACGTGCTGGCGAGCTGGATCGCGATGCTGCCCGGGACGTTCATGTACGTCTACCTCGGCTACATCGGCGCGGCGGGGCTGGAGGAGGCGTCGGGCGCGGGCACGGCGACCGTCGGGCAGTGGGCGCTGCGGCTCGTCGGGCTGCTCGCCACCCTCGCCGTCACCATCTACGTCACCCGGATCGCGCGCCGCGCACTCGCCGAACACACGGAGGAGGAGGCGCCCGCGCCGAAGGCCCCACCGACCGACCCCGAGCGGACGCCCTGGGGGCTGGTCGCGCTCCTGAGCGCGGCGATCGTGGCGCTGGCCGCGGCGGGGCTCCTCACCGCCTACCAGGCGCAGGTCGCGCAGGCGCTCGGGCTCGGCGGCTGACCTCAGCTCACGCCAGGAACCCTCCGCCTCCCTCAACCCACAGCGACTCCCGCTGAGCTTTGAGCCATCACAGGACGAACGTTGTGTGAACCCCTTGCGCGACGCGCTGCGTGCTGATATTTAGTCTTGACTAATTTTTGATTGAGCTTTGACTCAATCACGGGTGAGGGCTGACTTATCCTATAGTTTGGCCCGGCTGAACAGTGATCAGGTGGAGCAGGTGATGGTGCGTTGGTGGTGTGTGGTGGCCCTGGTCCTGGGTTACGGCGGTTCGGTAGGGGCGCAGCCGCGCGACGAGGCGCCACCAGAGGGGCCTGTCGAGGAGGGGCCTGTGGAAGGTCCGCTCGAAGAAGGTCCTGTTGAAGGAGAGGCGAGCGGCGACGACCTGGAGGACGGCGAGCCAGGAGAGGAGCCGGAGGAGCGGGTCATTGTCGTGACGGGGACACGGTTCGAGAAGCCCCTCGACGACACGCCTGTCCGCACTCAGGTGGTGGATCGCGAGGCGATCGAGGTCCGCAACGCCCGCAGCCTGGCCGACGTCATGAAGCACACGTCGGGGGTGCGCCTGGAGACCAACTGTCAGAACTGCGGGTTCACGCAGCTGCGCCTCAACGGGTTGGATGGGGTCTACACCCAGATCCTCATCGACGGCCTCCCGATCTACTCGGGGCTCGCGGGCGTGTACGGGCTGGAGCAGATCCCAACCGAGATGATCGAGCGGGTCGAGGTGGTGAAGGGCGGCGGCTCCGCGCTGTACGGCCCCAGCGCCGTGGCGGGCGTGGTGAACGTCATCACCCGACGGCCGTCGCGGCCGTTCTCCCACCTCCACGTCGCCCACGAGGCGCTCCCCGGTGGAGCCACCGGGCTGCGGATCAACGCCGACGCTGCGATCATGAACGAGGCCCAGACCGCGGGCATGTTCCTGTTCGCCTCCTCCTACCGGCGCGACGAGCTTGATCTGAACCACGACGGGTTCACGGAGCTGGTGCGGCTGCGGCAGGTGGCGGGCGGCGCCAGCGGGTATTGGTCGCCGGTGGAGGGGGTGGACGTCGAAGCCCGATTTCACGCGATTCAGGAGTATCGACGCGGCGGAGACCGCCTCGACTCGCCGCCACACGACGCCGACATCGCCGAGGAGCTTCAGACCGAGCGCCTGCAAGGTGAGCTGCGCCTCAAGCACCGGGTCGGGCCGCAGCTCGACTACCAGCTCGCCTACGCCGTCTCCCACACCGACCGCCGCTCCTATTATGGTGGCGGCGGCCTCAACAACCCCACGCTCCCCGACGACCCGAGCGACCCGGAGGCCTACCAGGCGTTCGTGGACGCGTGGGAGGCGAAGCAGGCCGCGCTTGGGGGGTATGGGCGGACCCTCAACCCGGCCCACACCGGGGACCTGAACGTCAACACCTACTTCGGCGTGGAGCGGCCGATGGTGCTCACCCTCGGCGGGCAGGTCCAGGTGGACGACGTCGATGATCGTTACCTCGGCTACGAGCGTCGCATCGACGAGGCCTACACCATCGCCGGGGCCTACCTCCAACACGACTGGTTGTTTGCCGACTGGGGGGAGTCGTTGATCGGGGCGCGGATCGACAAGCACAGCGAGCTGGACGACCCGATCCTCAGCCCCCGGGCAGCGCTCATGCTGACCCCGACCGATCAGCTGCGGCTTCGCTCGTCGGCCGCCGCGGGCTTTCGCGCCCCGCAGCCGTTCAACGAGGACCTCCACATCGACCTCGTCGGCGGCAGCGCGCAGATCATCGAGAACGACCCCGGGCTGAAGCCCGAGCGCTCGTGGAGCTTCGCGCAGCAGGTCGAGTTCACCGCCGCGCCTGCCCCGCGTTGGTCGCTCCGCGTGGGGCTCAACGGCTACCTGACCTTCATCACCGACGCCTTCGTCCTCAACGAGCGCGACGACCTCGCCACCCCCGAGGAGGAGGTGATCCGCGAGAACCGCGCCACCACCCGGGTCATCGGCGCCGAGCTGGAGGCCAGCGTCACGTACGGGCGCGTCTGGAGCCTGCGCGCCGGGTGGACCCTGGAGAACACCGAGAACGGCGACCCGGATGAGGACTTCGGCGAGACCCGCATCTTCCGCACGCCCAACAACTACGGCTACGCCGAGACCACCGTCGCCCTCGTCGATGGGCTCCTCCGCCTCCAGAGCGGCCTCGACGTCACCGGCCCCATGCGCGTCTCTCGCTTCGACGGCGACGGCGACCCCCTCACCGTCATCGACTCACCATGGTTCTTCGACTGGTCGATCAACGTCAGCGGGACGGTCGATCTGGACGACGGGGTCTTCGTCGAGCCCTTCATCGGGGTTCAGAACCTCCTCGACAGCCGCCAGACCGACTTCGACACCGGCCCGGACCGAGACGCCAGCTACATCTACGGCCCGCCGCTCCCGCGCACCGCCCTCGTGGGCGTGGGCGCGGGTTTTTAGGAGGTGACCACGTGACACGCGCGACGCGAGCAGGCCTGGCGCTCCTCATGGTGGGCGTGGGCCTGACGGGTGACCTGGCCGCCGAGCCCGAGCACCTGCTTCAGGCGACGAACGCCCCCGCCCCAACCTCCCCAGCGGCGTGCTTCGACGCGCCCTCCGACGCCGAGCGCCCGATCACCTGGATGGTCTTCACCGCGCCGGGGTGCGCGCCCTGCCATCGTTGGCTCAAGGCGCTCGACGAGGGCGGCGCGGAGCTGGCGCGGCGAGGGGTTGGGGTGCGCCACTATGTGACGGGGGTGGACACCTGCCTGGACGCGGCGCGGGTCGCGGGTCGTTACCGCGGCCGCTTCCCGTTGGGGGTCAGCGACGCTCGGAGCAGCGCCCGCTGGGGGGTCCACTCGACGCCCACCACGGTCATCGTCCGCGACGGCCGAGCCGTCGGGGTCGTCGTCGGCGTTGTCCCGCTCTCCAGGGCGCTGTCGCTCTCGGAGCGGGGCGTCACCCGAGCGCCTCCGCCCAGGCCTCGGCCTTGAAGCCGACGAGCACCGCCGCGCCGGTGTCGAGGATCGGGCGCTTGATCAGCATCCCGTCGGCGGCGAGCGCCGCGTACTGGTCGGCGTCGCTCATCCCGTCGAGGCGCTCCTTGAAGTTCCCCGAGCGATACGACCGCCCCGAGGTGTTGAAGAAGCGCTTGAGCGCCAGCCCCGAGCGCTCATGGAGGTCGCGCAGGGTGTCGGCCGAGGGGGTCTGCTCCACGAGGTGCACCCAGGCGGCGTCTCCCTCGCGGCCCTGCTCGGCGAGCCACTTGCGGGCTTTCTTGCACGTGCCGCAGTTCGGGTAGTGGTAGATGGTGATGCTCATGGCGTGTCCTCCAGGTGAGGGGGTTGTTGCGTCAGTCGTCGAGGATCGAGAGCTGCGGCGGCGGGTCGGTCGGGATGTCGTCCAGCAGAGCGCGGACGGGGTCGCCGACTCGAATCACGCCGCCGACCAGGATCCGGGCGGTGATCCCGCCGTGGCCGCGCATGGCGGCGAAGCCGCCAGGGCCGAGGCGGTCGTCGCGGTCCATCTTGCCGCAGGGGGCGCACAGGCCGCTGTACTCCAGCACCACCGCCTCCCCGATGGCGATCCGGTGGTGCTTCAGCGCGAGCAGGTTGACGCCCTCGATCACGAGGTTGCGGCGCGTGCGCTCAGGGGCGACGGGGCCGCGCCCGAGGAAGGCGCCGAGCGCGGGCAGGTGCTCGCCCTGGATGAGGGTGACCTGGCGCTTGCCGTCGCGCGTCGAGTGGTAGCGGTCGCCGCGCAGCCCGACGGTGGCGACCGCCTCGACCTCGTTCAGCGCGCGCATCGGGGCGCCGCGCTCCGGTCGCACCCCGATCCACTGAACGTGGCCGGTGGTTGTAGGGGGAGGGAGGGTGCGCATGGGTGCTCCTGGTGTGCCCGTCGCGTCCAGGTAGGGTGATAGAGCAAGGTGGGGTGGGGTGGCAAGGGGTGTCTCGCCTCGGGGCTACCGAGGTGCGGGGAGTCGCGGCGTAGGCGGCGCTTCGAAGGAGGCGTCGGCGGTCTGGTCGCGGAGCGACTCGGGGTCGATGGTGGGGCCTGCGTCGGGGACGGGGGGGCGGCTGGGGGTGTCGGAGCAGATCCCGTCGACGCACCAGGCGTCGGCGCCGCACTGGGCGTCGCGGTGGCAGGCGACGCCGTAGAGGGGGATCTGGCGCTCGACGCAGGCGGTCGTGCCAAGCGCGGTGAGCGTGAGCAGGAGGAGGAGGCGGCTCACAGGAGGTAGATGAGCACGAGGGCGAGGAGGGTGAGGGCGATGAGGCCGCCCGCGATGAAGGCGCCGACGAGGACGAGGGAGGTCGACGTGACGCCGGAGGCGCCCTGGGGGGGGATGGGCGGGTTGGAGGTGGTGGCGCGCGAGCGCTGCTGACCGCGGGGGGCGCGGACCGCGGGGCGGGCGACGGCGCTGGCCATGGAGTCGGGCTGGTGCGGTGGGGCGGCCATGGGCGGTGGAGGCGCCGAGGGGTTGTCCATGGCGGGGATGAGGATCCGGGTGGCCTCGTCGTCGCTGGGGGGCTCGGCGCTCAGCTCATCGAGGAGGTGGGACGAGAGCATGCGGGTGGCCTCGTCGGGCTCGATGTGCTGGGGGATGGGGACGGCCTGAGAGGCGTGGACGCCGTTGGAGGCGCGGCTCATGGGGCTGGTGTTGAGGCGGTGGGGGTCCGCGGAGGAGGGCACGTTGGGTGAGAGCGGCGGCGGCGGGGTGTAGGGGATCGCCTCGGCGATGAGGCTGGAGCGGCGGTTGGGGTTTTCGAGGGTGCGCCCGCCGCCGCGCGGTGGCCCCGTGGAGAGCATGGGCTGCGCGCCGGTGCCGTAGGGCGCGCCGGAGGAGGCGGGGATGCTGTTGTACTGGCCGGTGCGGACGGAGGCGAGTGGGCCGAGCACCTGTTGCAGCTCCTGCCGGAGGGCGGCGGCGGAGCGAGGGCGGTCGGCGGGGGCCTTGGCCATGCAGCGGGCGATGAGGTCGTCCAGCTCGGGGGGGATGTTGAGGTCGGGGCGGACCTGCCGGGCGTGAGGGGTCGGGTCCATGATGTGCTGGGTGGCGACGACCAGGGGGGTGCCGCCGGTGTAGGGGAGCTGCCCGGTGACGATGTGGTAGAGCATGACGCCGACGGCGTAGAGATCGGTCTGCGGGGTGATGTCGCCACCCTGGGCCTGCTCGGGGGCCATGTACTCGGGGGTGCCGCAGACGTTGCCCGCCTTGGTCAGGGTGCCCTCGTTGGGGCCGTCCTCGTCGTCGATGATCTTGACGATGCCGAAGTCGAGCACCTTGACGAAGTCGCGCTCGCCGCGGTTGTCGATCAGCATGACGTTTTCGAGCTTGAGGTCGCGGTGGACGATCCCCTGGGCGTGGGCCTCTTCGAGCGCCGAGCAGATCTGCTCGGCGATGCGGAGCAGGCGCGGCGCGGGCAGCGGGAAGTCGCGGCGGAGGACCTGGGCGAGGGTGTGGCCGGGGAGGTACTCGACGGCGATGAACAGCTCGCCGGTGTCGGCCTGGCCGAACTCGATGATCTGGATGCAGTTGGGGTGGTTGAGGCGGCTGGTGGCGCGCGCCTCGCGGTGGAAGCGCCCGACGAGCGAGCGGTCGCCGAGCAGGTGCTTGTGCAGCACCTTGACCGCGACCTCCTTGCCGAGGCTGAGCTGCTCGCCGCGGTAGACCTTGCCCGCCGCGCCCTTGCCGATCACCTCCAGCAGCTTGAAGTTGCCGCCGATGGTGCGCCCGAGCAGGTGGTCGGCGCCGCTGTGGGGGAGCATGCCGTTGCACTTGCGGCACTTGACCTGACCGCCAGGGTTCGGGTGGCGGCAGTAGGGGCAGGTGATCGACTCGCTGTGCTGCTCGTTGCGCGCGTCCAAGGGTGCTGCTCGGCTTGCAGGTTGAACGTCATGTTGGACCCGACCTGACTATAGGTGACGGTGACATTCTTGACAATCCGCCCGCTCATTTTCAAGCTGTCCCAACCGACGACCGGAGCGCCTGGTCCGTTGAGACGCCACGTTACCAACCCGAGGTCGATGACGCGATGATCACCTGCAAGAAGTGCGGACGAGCGAACGAGGACCACTACCGCTTCTGCCTCGGCTGTGGGGCCAGGCTGGCCGACCAGCAGGAGAAGAAGGCCACCGTGGTGGAAGACCCCGCGGTGCGGGTCTCCTCCACGAACATCCCGATCCCGGAGCGGATCTGCTCGAACTGCCGCTCGGTGGTCCCGGAGTCGTTCACCTTCTGCGGCAAGTGCGGCACCCGCTACATCACACCCGAGCCCGCCGAGCCAGGGAGCGGGCCAGCGCTCGCGGTGCTCGTCTCGATCCAGCCAGACGGCAGCGAGGGGGAGCGCTTCGAGATGGCCCAGGGCGCCTTCGAGATCGGCCGCAGCGCCCCGGAGCCCTTCGCGGGCGACCCGTTCCTGTCGCCGAGCCACGCCCGCTTCACGGTGGACGCCGAGGGGGACGTCACGGTCGAGGACCTCGGCAGCATCAACGGGGTCTTCATTCGGGTCGTGGACGAGGTCGAGCTGGGGCACGGCGCCCAGATCCGCATCGGGCAGGAGCTGCTCCAGTTCCACCACCTCTCGGAGCTGGAGCCGCTGCTCGACTCGCCGGACGACACCCGGGTGCTCGGCTCGCCGGACATCCGCGCCTGGGGGCGGGTGGAGCGCGTCGTCGGCCCGGGCCTCTCCTCCCACGCCTACCTGCTCGACAAGCCCGAGGTGCTCATCGGCCGCGAGACCGGCGACATCACCTTCAGCGAGGACGGCTTCGTCTCGGGGCGCCACGCCCAGCTCATGCACACCGCGGGCAAGTCCTACCTCAAGGACCTCAACTCCAGCAACGGCACCTACATCCGGCTCACCGCGCCGAGGCGGCTGCGCGAGGGGGATCTGCTCCTGCTCGGGCAGCAGGTCGTCCGCCTCAGCGCGGCCTGACGCTCAGTCCTCGTAGAACAGCGGGTCGCGGCGCTCCGCGCAGAACCGGTAGATCCGCATGACGTCCTCCCGGCTCATCCGCGTAAACTGCACCCCCATCCCCGGCGAGGTGTCCGGCGAGGCGGGGTTGTACTCGCGAACCCAGCGCACGAGGCCATAGGCGGTGATCGGCGGTTCGTCGTCGCCGAGCGCCAGGGAGATCTTGATCTCGCTGCCGACGGGCTGCACGTCGTAGGTGGCGATGAACAGGCCCCCCTCGGAGATGTTCATCGAGAAGCCCGCGTAGAAGTTGGACTCGGACTCCAGGGTCACCTCAAGCTCCACGCCGATGCGGGTGTGTTGGCGAGTCTCGGCGCTCTCCGGTGCGGTGTTGATCGCGATCGTCATGCTCAGGTCTCCGGTTGAGGGTCACCACGTTGGAGGCCTGCGGCGCACGCCCCCGATGGTCTATCGGCGCGCGCGAGGGAAGGTTGAGGCTGTATTCAGGGGGCGTCGGACCAGAAGCCGTGCTGTTGGAGGAACGCCTGGAGGGCCTCGTTGAGCTGGGCCGGGTGTTCGAGGGGGGCGGTGTGGGTGCCGTCCTCGAAGACGAGCAGCTCGGCGCCGGGGATCTGCTCGGCCATGCGCTCGGAGAGGTAGACCGGGGTGAAGTTGTCGAGCGCCCCGGCGACGACCAGGGTCGGCGCCTTGACCTGGGGGAGGACGTCGGTGGCGTCGTGCTGGGCGGCGTCGGCGAGCGCGCGCAGGAAGACCTCGGGGCGGATGTTGCCCATGTGCTGCAGGTAGGGCATGAAGTCCCGCCTGCGGATCCGCTTGAGGTTGACCTCGCCGCGGCTCGCGACCCAGCCCAGCGGGCTGGAGAGGACGCCGCGCCACAGCGCGTTGACCAGCGCGGGGGCCTTGTCCACCGCCGCGAGCAGGGGGCGGAGGACGTTTCGGAAGCGGTCGGTGTCGCGGAAGGTGTCGAGGACGCGCCCCGGGGCGCCGCACAGCAGGACCATGGCGGCGACCTCGTCGGGGTAGTGGCGGGTGTACTCCAGGGCGATCTGGCAGCCCATGCTGTGGCCGACGAGGATCACGGGGCGGCGCGGGGTGAGCGGCTCGGAGCCGCCGCCGAGGTGGTCGAGGACGCCGTGCAGGTCGTGGGTGAACTGCTCGATGGTGATCGTCCCGGTGAGGTCCTGGGGCTCCTCGGAGTTGCCGTGGCCGCGGTAGTGCCAGCGGACGAGGGTGAAGCGCTCGTCGAGCAGGTCGATGATGTAGGGCCAGACGTAGCCATCGCAGCCGAGCCCGTCGCAGAGGACGACGGTCGGGCCGTCCCCGCCGTCGAGGCCGTACCAGACCGCGGTGCCGTCTGCGGCGTTCCAGAACCCGGTGCTGCGCATGGGCGCTCCTGAGAGGGGGGAGGGGTTACGCCTTGAGCGAGCTGACGTGCGCGGTGTAGGCGGCGATCATCTCGTTGAGGTTGGAGTACTCGAGGTTGAGGTCTTCGCTCTTGAGGTAGGAGCGGCCCTTGTTCCAGCCGAGGTCGGCGAACTCCTCCGGGTCGAGGAGGCCGCTGGCGGCGGCCTGGCTCGGCTCGGGCTCGGGGGCGGGCTCCTCGACGACGACGGTGGTGGTCGTGGTGGCGCCGCGCGGCGCGGTGGCGCGGGCGAGCGAGGGGGCCGGGGAGGGCGCGCTCGGGCGCGGCGTCGGCGCAGGGCGCGCGGGGGCGCTCGTCGCAGGACGCGCCGGGGCGCTCGTCACGGCGGAGGCCGCCGGGGCGGTGGCCGTGACGGGGCTCGTCGAGGCGGTGGTGGGCCGCGCGGAGGGCCGGGCGATGGACGGGGTGGCGCGGCTGTAGCTGCTGGAGCGGCGCGACGAGGCCCGCGACGAGGCGCGGCTGCTGGTGGCGCGGCTGCGCGAGGAGCGGGCCTCGGTCGCCTCGGCGCGGGCGCCCTCGGGCATGGGCTCGTCTTCGAGGCCCGCCATGGCGACGCGCCCCTTGAGGGTGGCGCCGTCGGCCATGATGAGGCGGGCGGTGGAGACGTCCCCAAGGAGGCGCCCCTCGGCGGTGATCTCGAGGCGCTCGCGGGCGACGACGTCCCCGACCACGGTGCCGCTGATGATCGCGGTGGTGGTCTGGACGGTGGCCTTGACCTGACCGCCGGGGTCCACCACGAGCGACTCGGAGAGCTGGAGGCTCCCCTGCACCGAGCCCGCGATGACCGCGCCGCGCGCCTCGACGGTGGCCTCGACCCGGCCGGAGGGCTCGACGTAGAGCACCTCCGTCAGGGAGACGCTCCCCTCGATGGCGCCCAGGACGCTCAGGTCCTCTTCACCTGCGACGTGCCCGGCGATCCGGGTCCCCTCGCCAATCTGTGTCACGATGTCTGCCATGACGCTCTCTGCGGTGAGCCGGGCGGCGGCCTGTGGAAGGCCGCCACGCCCATCAGACGTCCATGTCGATGTGGCCCTTGAAGTTGGCCCCGTCGGCGATCAAGATGCGCGGCGAGCGGATGTTGCCGCTCATGCGCGCCTCGGGCTTGAGCTCGACCCGCTCGCTGGCGGTGACGTCGCCGGTGAACTGGCCGCTGATCTCGACGCTCGGGGTCTGGATGTCGGCCTCGACGACGCCGGACTCGTCGATGTAGACGTTGTCCTCGAGGGCGATCCGCCCCTTGACGGTGCCCTGGACGATGACGGGGTCGGTCCCGGTGATCTCGCCGTCGATGGTGATGCTCGTTCCGATGATGGTGTTGGCCATGTGGGTGCGCCTCCAGCGGCAGGGGGTTGTCGTCAGGCCTGAAGGCCGTCGGGCAGGGTGACGTCCATGTCGATGTCGCCTTTGAAGCGGGCGCCGTCCTCGATGATGATGCGGGGCGCCTTGAGGGTGCCGATGACGACGCAGTCCGGCTCCAGGGTGACCACCTCGGAGGCGACGACCTTCCCGCGGAGCTGCCCGCGGACCGTCACGGCGACGACGGCGACGTCGGCGGTGATGCGGCCGCTCGCCTCGACCAGCAGGTGGTTGTTCAGCTCGATGGTCCCCTCGACGCGCCCCTCAACGATGACCTCCTCGTCGCCGGTGAGGCGTCCGTTGATGACGGTTCCCGGGCCAATGATACAGGGTTCGGCCATGCGCGCTCGCTCCATGATCTGGTTGGGTGGGGTCTCCCCCGTGGCCCTGACCGGGCCTGTCTGGGGTGCGATGCTCGCCAGCGCGGGCTTGACACCCCTCTGAACGACATCAAGCGAGCGCCGAACCTAACAGCCCGCGATCCGATCGTCAAGTCGCCCCTGCGCCCCCGTTGTTCTGGCGGCGCGCGGGGTCTTCTGATAGGTTGGTGGCGAGATTTGATGACCCGCGTCACCTCCATGAGGCGACGGTCCAGCTCGGAGACCAACCCATGCCCACCTGCACCCCCCCGCGCCTGCTGTGGCTGGCGGTGGCCCTCTTGCTCGCCCTCACCGTGGCCTGCGGCCCGACCCAGTCCACCATCCTGATCAACGAGTCGGAGGTCGCCCTCGAAAAGGCTCGCCTCGTCGACGCCGAAGACCGAGCCCCCTTCGAGTACTTCAGCGCCTCCTCCTACCTTCATAAGGCCAAGGAGGAGTGGGGCTACTCCAACTTCGAGAAGTCCTCCGAGTTCGCCATCCTCGCCAAGAAGTTCTCCGAGGAGGCGCTCCGCAAGGCCAAGGGGATCCCCAGCGACGAGAAGGCCAAACCCGTCCCCCCCGGCGCTCGCCCCAAGGAGCGCAAGGACCGCTCCAAAACCTTCTCCAGCGACCCCGAGGCCGACGCCCTTGAGGCGATCGAGTAGGGCAGGGCGCCGCCCCCCGACCACCTCCCCTCCGGGCGGTTCGACCCCCGGCCCTCGCGCCGGGGTTGTATTCCGCGGCGATTGGGGGTAAACCGTTTCGGTCGCTGTCTGGTGTCTGGCGCCGCCTGGCCCGCCAAGAACGCTGAATTTCAAGAATTTCAAGAGATGATGAACCGGATGTTGAGACTCACGCCACCCACTGCGCCTGTCGGCCTCAGGTCGCTGCTCGTCACCCTGCTGCTCGTCCTCACGGCGCTCTCCGCCGCCCCGGCCGCGGCCCAGGACATGGTCCGTCAGCTTGAGGAGGCGCACCAGGCGGCTCAGGACAACTACGACGTCCTCCAACTCGCCGACGCCGAGCGCGGCCTGGAGGAGGCGATCAGCAAGGCCGAGCGCTTCGGCGTCGATGACCCCGTCGTCGCCAAGCTGCACATCATGCTCGGGATCGTCCGCTTCGCCGTCACCCGCGACGAGGACGCCGCCTACGCCCAGTTCGTGCAAGCCCTCAACATCGATCGCAACGTCGCCATCCCCTCCGATTACCAGACCCCCTCGCTGAACACCATCTACGAGCGCGCGCTGGCGACCCTCCCCCCGGTGGACAACGGCCCCGAGGTCATCGGACCCGAGGCCTCCGTCAAGCACACCCCCATCGAGACCGCCGACGGCGGCAAGCCGATCGTCTTCTCCGTCGAGGTCCCCGAGAACATCCCCCTCTACCGCGTCGTCCTCAACTACCGCCGCTACGGCGAGCGGCAGTACAAGTCGCTGGAGATGGCCCCCTCCGGGCCGACCTCCTTCTCGGTGACGCTCCCCGGCGCCGAGGTCCGCTCCAGCCAGCTCGACTACTTCATCGAGGTCCTCAACCGCACCGGCGAGATCCTCGTCGCCGCCAGCAGCCCCACCTCGCCCTTCAACATCGTCATCTTCGACGGCGGCGGCGAGATCGTGGACAACCCGCCCACCGAAGACCCCACCGACTCCGAGCGGCAGTACGTCTTCCTCCAGGCGGGCGTCGGCACCGGCGGTGGCTTCGCCACCGCCGCGCCCTTCTACCACCCCGAGATCGAGATCACCCCGGGCCTCGCCCCGTCGCCGCTGCTCGCCATGGTCGAGGTCGGCTTCCTCATCACCCCCTCGCTGCACCTGAGCGGCTTCTACCGCGCCCAGATCCTGGAGCGGGACGACCTCGGCGGCGGCAAGCTCAAGTGGTGGTTCGACAACGAGGGCGACTGGAACCTCTACACCGGCGTCGGCGGCGGCTACGGCCGCGTTCGCCACACCGTGGACCTCGGCGACGCCACCTGCGACCTCCCCGAGTCCGGCTGCGGCTTCGTCGACACCACCCGCGAAGGCCCCTACCACGGCGGGCTCGCCTTCGGCGCCGCCTACAACTTCAACAGCCACTTCGCCTTCGTCACCGACGTCTACACCATGTTCCTCTTCCCCGACATCTCCGCCCACCTCGACCTCGTGCTCGCGCTGCGCACCTCGTTCTAGAGCGGGTTTGTCCCGAACTCGACCTCTCCTCTCCTGCTCAAACGCCTACCGACCTGGCTCCTGGTCTACGTGCTGAAAGAGGCGGTTGTGGCTGGTGGCTGTCTTGGGGTCATGTCTTTGGCGTGGCCCGTGACCGACCCCACCCGTGTGGCTCTTGGAGGTGACGATTGTGGCAGTGCCCGTGGACCGGACCCCACCCGCGCACGCCTTGCGGCGCGCACTGCCCTCCCCGCAAGCGGCGGAGGGCCGGAGGTGCTTAAACCGTGAGTCCCTTGCTTATGTTCTGGAGGTGACGCTTCTGGCAGAGCCCGTGGACCCCATCCCCTACCTGCTCGAACCGCCCAGCAGCCCCAACACAATGGGGTCCGACGCCAAGCAGAGCTTGCGGCGTGGCACCCAGTGAAGGGAGGTTCCCCGCGGAGCGGGGGCCCGTGCTGGAGCCACTCGTCGTGCCACGTTCAGCAAGGGGCATCGCACCCCAGCGCGTCGGCCCTCCCGAGAACGGTATAAGATATTTTGGTCCCGACATGCAGAGCCCTTCAACACCGGGTCTTCACATCGAGTAAGCCCCGACACCTCAACTCCGTTGAGCCCTCCCCGAAATTTCGGGGAGGGCACTCAGCGCGTAGCGCGAGGGGAGGCTATGATCGAGGCGAAGCCCGAAGGGGTGGGGTCTGGTCACGGGTACCACCATCAACCCCCGCCAATACGACCTCCTCCTCTTATCTCGGCGCCTATGCCCACACCGCACCGCCCAGCTCACGGGTTCGCTCCCTCATGTGATCATCAACGAAATAAAACTGAATAAATCGAGCCCTTCAGGGAAACACAGGAGTGGCGCACGGCCACCACTTCCGACCAGGGAGCCGCTCATGACAAGACCCGAGCCCGATGAAGAGGGCGTGGTGTGGACCTGCCACGTACCTTGCGAGACGCCCCAGGCCGCCAGGGCGAGGCAGACTACGTCACCGACCTTCTTCATTATCCTGGCGGTGTTGACGCCTCTGCCGCTGGTGTTGGCTGAGTTGCTCTCACCTGAACATCTCTTCGGCCTCATTGAGTACTCCAGACTGCACACTGAGCCATTTCATGAGATGCTCGACCTCATCTCCAAAACCGGCTCAATCGCACTTCTCACGTCACTAATTTTAATAACCATTCACCACTTCTTCTACTTCAAGACGGACCTCACGGGCACTTCCCCAACGGGATGGATTGAGCTGACCTGCCACCTGACGTCCAACCACTTCACCGCCATCAACACCGCTCACGAGGTACGGCTTGAAAGTTCATGGGATAAAGCCTGGCACTATCAGAAGACCAACTTCCAGTTCTTCGATCGAGGCGCTGAGCAAAATGCATTCCTCCTCTGCACCACCCTCACTCCCCCCGAACCTTCCAGTGAAGCTCCCCGGGATGTTGTGGCGTGCCCGGTTGATCAGGCCAACGAAGAGCGTGTCATCGCCTACCTGAACAGCGTTGGAGTAGACCGAAACGCTGCCTTTGAAAAAGAGCACCCTGATTGGCGGGTTCAAGCAACCGTGTGGCGCTCACCATTCAACTTCACCCCAGACACATACAAATCTATAGAAAAAACCCACTCAGCAACAACAATACTTACTTGTGTCACAGTTGGATTTATCGGCTACGCATCAACACCAGGTATTTTTATCGCCGTCTCGGCGATCGGGGGTGTGCTTGTGCACTACTGTAGAGCATTATTTGCGGCAACGCTTGTCGCACCAGGCACACCCAAAGACTACAGAAAGCTACACCAACACCTGACTTCAGGTTCATCACTGCTACCAGCATATATCATGGGGTTGATTATCACATATGGTTTAACATACCGATAAAGCCGACTTCACCACATCTATCACACACCAAAAGAACCGCTCATGACAAGACCTGAGCCCGATGAAGAGGGCGTGGTGTGGACCTGCCACGTACCTTGCGAGACGCCCCAGGCCGCCAGGGCGAAGTTCACGTGGCTGCTGTTCGCTTTCGCCACAGCGCTCGCTTTGATGCTGCTGCCCCTCGCCCTCGACGCGTGGGTTCCACCGGAGCGTGTATTCACTGCAATCCAATTTGCCTTGCCTGAATCGAATGCAGCTTCAATCCATGCATTCTTTTTGAAGCCGTTAATCGCGATCTTATTTTTACCCACGATGTTCATTGGTTTATTCGCAATCCAGGTAAAGCTCGACGCTCGCCGCACCTCCCCGACGGGGTGGCTTGAGCTGACCTGTCACCTGACGCCCACCCACCTGACCGCGACCCGGGTGAATCAGAACGTGCTGTTCGAGCACTCCTGGGACAACATCGGGCACTACCAGAAGGTCAACGCGTGCTTCTACAACAAGAACGCTCGCACCCCTGCCCTCCTCCTCTGCGTCACGTGCTCCAACCGTCGCTCAACTGTCCGGTGTCCGGTCCCCAAAGAAGACGAGGCGCGGGTCATGGCGTACCTGGACGGCATCGGGGCGTACCGAAACCTCGAATGGGAGGCGTGCTCCAACGTGGTTCTTCAAAGAGAGGCGTGGCTTGGCAAATCGTCGCCTGCCAGATATTGGCGCAAGCTCAAATACGTGCTGCCTACGCCTGTTGTCCTTGGGTTCGTCTTGATCGGCCTGCATAGGGCATTCAATGCACCGAACGCCCAGCCAGGCGATGCGCTCATGCTGCTGCCGCTGCTGCTGATACCAGGAGGCGTGTGTTTCGCGCTCTTGAAGACCTACGCACCCAGGACGACCGCAACCGCGCCGCCTCAACCGGGCTCAGCTCAGCACGTGGTTCACCGGCTGGGCGGGCTCGGGCAGGTCGTCGTCGCCGAGGCGAGTGCGGCACTCGATCTCCAGCATGGTGGTGAAGGCGCCCAGGGAGAGGTCGTTGTCGTCGTACCCGAAGGGCTCCTCGATCTCGTCGCCGATGGCGTCGAGGGCGAAGAAGCTGTACGAGATGAACAGGACGACGATGGGGGTGAGCAGCCCGACCGTGTCGTAGATGCCGAGCGGCAGGGCGAAGCAGTAGATCCCGACGATGCGGTGCATGAGGATGGTGTAGGCGAACGGGATCGGGGTCTTCTTGATCCGCTCGCAGCCGCCCTGGATGTCCGTGATGGTGGTCAACGACTGCTCCAGCATGCTGAGGTGGTAGACGTTGACCCAGCCGTCGAGCCAGGCGTCGTGGAGGCGCTCGCCCATCGCGTGCAGTAGCCAGATCGGGCCATTGGGCTCGTCGCGGAGCTGGGCGTGGGTGGCCTCGGGCAGGAAGGGGGCGCTGTCGGGGAAGTCCTTCTCGTCGCGCAGGTGGTGGCGGAAGGCGTGGACGTAGGCGACGAGGTGGTAGACCAGCTCGCGGCGGATCCGCGCCTTGGTCTCCAGCGCCTCATCGGGGTCGTCGATCGCCTGCGCGGGGTCGATCAAGGAGAAGATCTGGCGGGTGAGGGTGCGGGTGATGTTGATCATCCGACCCCAGAGCTTGCGCCCCTCCCAGAAGCGGTCGTAGCTGGAGTTGTTGCGGAAGCCGAGGAAGATCGACAGGGCGAGCCCGATGAGCTGGAACGGCAGCGGCGTCAGGGTGAGCTTGAGGTCCTGGTTGAGCCACTGCTGAAGCTCCTCGATCTCGTCGAACAGGTGGTAATGGAAGATCGCGGTGACGAGGCAGGCGAACAGCGTCGCCATCAGCACGCGCAGCCAGATCCTCGACAGGACGCCGCCGCGGCGCATCAGGAAGATCCGGATCCACGAGATCCGCTCGCTGCGGTCGAAGATGATCATGACGGGTCGGGCTCCTCAAGAAAGTCGGTCACGGCGGCGCGCCACACCTCGGGTTGCTCGATGGGGATGGTGTGCCCGCACCCTTCGACGAGCTGAAAGCGCCCGCGGGCGATCGCCTCGGCCAGCGCCCGCGCCGAGTCGGCGTCCACGAGCGGGTCGTGCGGCGAGGCGAGGACGAGCGAGGGGGCCTGAACGCGGGCGGCGTCGTGGGCGGCGTCGGGGAAGTCGGGCATGATGTCCATGAGCGCCGTCAGCCCCTCGACCGAGTTGCGCTGCTTGGAGGCCTTGATCATGGACGGGATCATGCGCTCGTACTGCTCGATGAAGTCGGCGCCGAGGATGTAGGGCAGCGCGCACCAGGCCATCGCCTCCAGGCCACCGGTGCGGAGCACCTCGCGCCACGAGCGGAAGATCATGCGGCGAGCGAAGCGCGGCTTGAGCCCGGCGCTGGTCAGGATGAGGCGCGCGACGCGCGACGGGTGGTGGGCGGCGAACATGAGCGCGATCCGGGCGCCGTAGCTGAAGCCGCAGACGTTCACCCGCTCCAGCCCGAGGTGTTCGAGCAGGGCGACGATGTCCTTCAAGAGCACCGCGGCGCTCAGCGGGGCGGCGCCGACCGGGGTCTTCCCCTGCCCGCGGGAGTCGAAGACGATCACCTGGAAGCGCTTGGCGAGCTGGCGCGACTGCGAGATCCAGTTGGCCGTGGACTGGCTCAGGCCGTTGAGCAGGAGCAACGGCTGGCCCTCACCACGGACCTCGTAGTAGAGCGCGACATCATCGGCGACGGACAACCTGGGCATGGGGCTCGCCTCTCAGGGGGGGCCATGGGGCGGCCTCCGCCCCGAACTCCCCGTGTGCTTACACGAACCCTGGCGTTGAGTTCAACTCCTGAGCGCGCCGCCCGCCGCTTCAGTAGCCCATATGGGCTATGGCTGACGCTGTGACCCACGTGGGCTATCGCTGGGCCAGCGCCTCACCCAGGCGACGCGATGGCTCCGTGATCCATTCGGGCCACCCCGGGTGATCGCGTCGCCGCGCCAGGCCACCGCGCCGCCTATCTTCCCAAGCCTCGGAGCGCCTCCTCGGCGACTGCTCACCCCCTGAGAGACTCGAACACCTCACCGGGTGCCCCAGATCGGCCAGCCAAATACCCCAGATCGGTCAGCCAAACACCCCAGATCGGCCAGCCAAATACCCCAGATCGGCCATCCCAACACCCCAGATCGGCCCATCACATGACCCAGATGGGCCACCAACATAACCCAGGTCGGCCACTCAAATGACCCATCAGCGGAAGAAAAACCGGCTTCAAAATCCAATTTGTATAAAAAATTCCGTCCTAGCTAGAACCCGCCACAGGCACCCAAAGTCGCCACGAACACCCTCCTGATCGACCTCTAGGCCACATCCCCCCCCTGAAGGCGAACCCAACAAACACTAAACAAAAAATCAGGTGACACAATTGACACTTAAACCGTCCGTAGCCTTCCACCATAATAACTCACGATGGCTATCTAAGATGGCCTGAACAAGCTAAACCCAACCCCGCATACACAACCCAGGCCATGTCGTCGACGCGACATGGGTTCACAGCAAAGGATACCCGACGAGGTGTCCAACCCTGCCTCCTGAGGCAACACGATGGGCCAGACACAGACACGGTTCAAGAGCCGAGAGCCAAGCCAGGCCAGACCCCTCATCGGACAGACCGTCCTGGGCGCGTTCAAGATCCTGGAGCTGCTCGGTGAGGGCGGCTTCGCCAAGGCATACCTCGCCAAGCAGCTGGGGACCGAGCGCAGGGCGGTCGTCAAGATCGCCCACCCCCACCTGATCGCGGAGCACGGCGACATCATCCGCCAGTACTTCGCCAACGAGCTGAGGGCGTCGACGCGGGTCAAGCACCCCAACCTGGTCACCGTGTACACCGCAGGCTCAACGCGCGACGGGCTGCCCGCCATCGCCATGGAGTACGTCGACGGGCTGACGCTGGAGACGCTGCTCAAGACCCGCGCCCCGCTGCCGCCGTCGATGATGAGCGCGGTGTTTGGCCAGCTCCTCTCCGCGATCAAGGCGCTCCACCAGGTGGGCGTGATGCACTGCGATCTGTCCCCGGACAACATCGTCGTTCAGCTCAACGCCGATGGCCCGCGCGCGACCGTGCTGGACTTCGGCATCGCGCAGTTCGACGACGCCCGCTCCAGAACCGGCTGGGTCCTCGGGACGCCGGGCTACACGGCCAACGAGCAGATCAAGGGGAGCCCGCGGCTGGCGTCGGATCTGTTCAGCCTCGGCGCCATGATGTGGTGGGCGGTGACGGGGCGGGAGTTCCTTGAGGGCGCCCCCACCCTGCAACAGGCCTTCTTCATGCAACAGGAGGTGCCCGCGATCCCCAGGACCGTGCATGGCCGGGAGGTGCCGGAGTCGATCGCGCAGCTCCTGCGGAGGCTCCTTGAGCCGGACTGGAAGCGCCGCATCAGCGCCGAGGCGGTCCTCAACCTCTGGGACGACCTGATGCGCGCCTACGCGACCTTCGCACGGCCCCGCGCGGCCCGCCCGGCGAAGCCGCGCAGGCAGGCGACCCGGTCGTCCCTGACGCACAGCGAGGTGAGGCCGCGCTCCAACGCGCCGTCGCGCGTGCTGGACCTGCTCATCGTCTGCGATGAGCCCGAGGAGTGGGACCTGCTGGAGAAGTACCTCCACGAGCGCTGCGCGGCGACCTTCTCCAGCACGCTCGCCTCGACCCTCTCGACGCTGGAGCGCCACGCCTTCGACGCCGTCGTGATCGCCTCCGGCCACCGGGGGATCGGGAGCTACCTGATGGTCAAGCAGCTCCGCGCGCGCTGGGCGACCGTGCAGGGCAACCCGATGCTCTGCATGATCGCCGACGACAACGACGCGACGGATCGCTGGAAGCAGGCGGGCGCCGACCTGCGCCTTGAGAAGACGTGGCAGCTCCGGGCGCTGACCCAGCAGCTGTCGATCACCTTCGCGAGCATCCGCGCGTTCCAGACGCTGGACCACGCGACCTTCCGCGACGCCTTCATCCACGATCAGCACCAGCTCAGGGACGACATCAACGCCTTCATCGGCTGGACCCCGGAGGCGCTGATGACGCTCGACGATCGGATCGCCGCCGATGAGCCGACCGAAGCGACCTGCGCGCAGCTGAGCGCGGTGTGCCGCGCCGTCGGCGCCAGCCACATGGAGCGGCTCGTCACGATGATCTGTCGCCTGAGCGCGCCCGACTTCCGCGAGCAGCGCCGCGGCCTCCTGGGCGAGCTGGAGACGCAGTACGCCGCAGCCGTTCAGGAGCTGCACCGCTTCCGCAAGGCTCACAAGTAGAGATTCAGAAACACGCGGCGCGACATCGCCGCGACGACCACGCCAGGTGCCACCGATGACCACCGCTTCACAGACCATGCAGTTCGATTGGCGCGGCCTCTCCTGCCCGGAGCCCATCCTCAAGATCGCCCGCGTCGCCCGAGACCTCAAGGACAGCGGGGGGCTCCTCCAGATACTCGCCGACGACGAGGCTTTCCCCGCCGATCTGGAGAGCTGGTGCCGCAGCGCCGGGGCGTCGCTTCGCAAGCTGACGCGCACCTCCGACCACTTCGTCGCCCTCATCGCGCCGCCCGTGAAGATCGCCCCCAGCACCCCGCGCCCGAGCGCCCAGCCCTTCGCCTCGGCCCCGGCCGCCGCGCCCGAACTCGCCGCCACCCCCGAACTCGCCACCACGCCCGGCCCCCTCGTGGCCAGGAAGCCCGCGGCGGCCGGGGCCGATTCACCCGCGGCGGCCGCGGGCGCGACCTCAGCCAACACGATCACGCTCAACCTCAGCGGGCTCGACCCCGATGAGCGCTCCCTTCGGCTGGAGGCGTTCTCCCACTCCGGGTTCAACGGCGTCACGCTGGAGATCTCCGCCGACGCGCCGACCTTCTCCAACGAGCTGACCGCCTGGTGCCACACCCAGGGGCACAGCCTCCTGCGGCTCACGCAGGAGGCGGGCGTCACCCGCGCGTCGGTCGCCCTCAGCGCCAACGCCGCCGCGAGCAACCTCCCGGTGCCCATGGCCCAGGCCCAGGCCCACAAGCGATGCACGCTGCTCGTCCTCCACAACGACCTGGAGGCCCTGCTCGCGGCCTTGATGGTCGCCAACGCGTCGGCCTCCATGGGGATGCGCGTGACGATCTTCTTCTCCTTCTGGGGCCTCAACCTGCTCCGCGCCCAGCGCCGCGAGCTGCTCCCCGGCGATGAGCCGCCCTCGCTCATCCAACGGCTCATGGCCTGGATGATGCCCCGCGGGCCTCACAACCAGAAGCTCGGCCGCATGAACATGGGCGGCGTCGGGACCGCGCTCATGGGCTCGCTCATGAAGCAGAAGTCCGTCATGGACCTCCAGCAGCTCATGGAGAGCGCCCTGGAGCAGGACGTCCGCTTCATGGTCTGCACCACCAGCATGTCCATCATGGGCATCACCCGCGGCGACCTGGCCTATCGCGATAAGCTCGAATATGGCGGTGTCGCGGCGTTCTCACAGGAGGCTTCAACCTCCGACGTTCACCTGACATTTTGATCAACACAGCATAATAAACTGAATTTCAACACTCAATCCCAGAATAAAACTGGCCACCATAGCCCATATGGGCTATGGTGGTGACACAAGCGAGTCATGAATGAGTCTTCTAGCGCACCAACCATCATTCAGGGCAAGTCATATGTACCACGAGCGCTCAGGACGAGCGCTCCGATCCAAGCCAGGCAGGCACATTGAAAGCAAGCTGAACCGCCACAACATGAAGTCAGCCAACGCCCCATGCCCGCCCGATCTGATAGGACGCACCGCCCTCGGCGCGTTTGAGCTTCAACGCTCGATCGGGGAGGGCGGCTTCGCCACCGCCTACCTGGCGCGTCAGCTCTACGTGGAGCGTCAGGCGGTGGTCAAGATCGCCCACCCGGACCTGATGCACGGGGCGCGGGGTGAAGCGGTGCGCCGCGCCTTTCAGACCGAGGCGCGCGCGCTGGGTCGGCTCGCCCACCCCCACGTCGTCACGCTCTACCTCGTCGGCGAGGAGGGCGGGCTCCCGGCGATCGCCATGGAGTACGTCAACGGCATGTCGCTGGGGCGGCTTTTTCACCACCACCCGACGTTGAACGTTCATTGGATGACGCAGCTGTTCGAGCAGCTCATCTCGGCGCTGGTGATGCTGCGGCGCGCGCGGATCGTGCACCGCGACATCACCCCGGACAACGTCCTGGTCGAGATCGACGCGGACACCCACCACCTGAACGTGAAGCTGTTCGACTTCGGGCTGGCGCTGCTCGACGGCGAGCAGCCCCGACGCTCCGGGGTGACCGGCACCCCGCGCTACATCGCCTACGAGCAGTTTCAAGGGGCCGCGTCCGACAAGACCGACGTCTTCAACCTGGGCGCGTTGATGTGGTGGGCCTTCACGGGCGAGGAGTTTCTCGCGGAGGCCAACGATCTCTCCAGCACGCTGCTGCTCCAGCAGTGCCAACCGCGCAGGCCGCTGGGCCAGGACGGGCGCCTCCTGCCTCGGGAGATCGAGGAGCTGCTCGCCCAGATGCTCTCCCCCAACCCGGCGCGCCGCCCGGGGATCCACGACGTGCAGCGCCGCTGGCCGGAGCTGATGCGTCGCTGGGCCGAGCACCACCGCGAGGGGCGCCGCCGTCAGCAGCGCCGCTCCAGCGAGATCCCCTGCATCGAGCCCACGCCGCCGACCCAGGAGGGGCCGACGACGACGCCTCCGTGCTCGGTGGAGCAGGCCCACCCCCACTCCGTGAGGTAAAGCGTGGAGCAGGACACCCCCATCCTCATCGTGGATCACGATCTCGACCGCGCCTACACGAGCGCCGACATGATCCGCCAGCGGCTCGACCTCGACGTCTTCGCGATGCACGACCACGCGCAGGCCTGCGCGTGGATCCAGCGGAACGAGCCGCAGCTCGTGCTGCTGGAGGTGCCGTCGTCCCCGACGGAGCCGTTCGAGGTCCTGAGGCACCTGCACAACACCTGGCCCGGCACCCCGGCGATCCTGACGCTCAGCGAAGACTCGCCGCGCCTCAACCTGCTCAGCCTGCCGCAGCTCAGCCGCCCGTTCACCGAGCGCGAGCTGCTCCGCGAGGTCCACTACGTCATCCGCTCCGGCATCGGGGACACCCTGTTGACCGACCTGCTCATGAGCCACGCGCAGTTCGGCGCCTCGGGCAGCGTCCACATCCGCTCCCTCGACGACCACGGCGAGGTCGGGTTCGCGAGCGGCGAGCTGATCCACGCCGGGACGCGGGAGCTGATCGGGCGCGACGCGCTCGCCTCCATCCTGTCGTGGCGGCAGACCCGGGTGTCGAAGCTCAACCCCCTCATCCCCAGGACGACCATGAACACCGAAGACGCGGAGGGGTTGCTCCGCTTCACCCTGAAGACCCATCACTCGCGACCGGTCCCGAGCCCGCAGACGCTCGCGGACACGACGCAAGACACCGAGAGCCCCTCATCGCACCCGCTCCAGGCCCTGCTCGACACCCTGGACGACGACGATGAGCTGTTCTCCTATCCACCCATCACTCTGGACGAGGGCGCGTTGGACATCGACGTCATCGTCACGGGTGATGACATCGAGACGCTGGACGTGGGGGCCTTCCTCGGAGATCTGCCCTCCTTCAGCACCACCAACCCCGGGGTCGCCCCCCGCACCAAGGAGAGTCCGTTCATGAGCAACAACATCAACGCGAGCCTCGACAAGTTCAAATCCCTCAACGGCTACGTCGGCGTCAGCCTGGTCGACTCGGAGAGCGGCATGATGCTCGGCAGCGACGGCGGCGGCAGCATCAACATGGAGGTCGCCGCGGCCGCCAACTCGGAGGTCATCAAGTCCAAGCGGCAGGCGATCAAGCGCCTGAAGCTCAAGGAGGACATCGACGACATCCTGATCACCCTCAACAACCAGTACCACCTGATCCGCCCCTTCAGGAAGCGCCCGGCGCTGTTCTTCTACCTGGTCCTCGACCGCTCCCGCTCCAACCTGGCGCTCGCCCGCATGGAGCTGAGCGACGTCGAGGAGGATCTGGAGCTGTAAGCACCCAGCCTCCCCCACCGACGGCGATCCACGCCCTCCCCCACCCTCCCGCACAAGCCGCTCACAGGTTGCTTCTTCGACCCGAGGATGAACCACCACAGCCCAGGCGATCGCTGCAACGGGGTGCTGGTCGTCCTCGGTGAGAGGTGCTCACGAAGCTACGAAGTCCCACCGTAGCCCCCCTACCTCCCTTCCCACTCTCCGGCCTTGTCCGCAAGGCAGCCATATGAACAAAAGTCACCACACCCACGGCTCATGCCTCAGCCAATCCCGTGACCACCGAGGTCCATCCAGCACGGTGGTAGGGCGGGGCCCTGTGCCTCGCCAATCCTCATACGACGCAACCGGTTCGCCTCGTCTCCAACAGGCGCCCCTCTCTTTGTCACCCATCCCGAACAGCGCGATGTCGGTCCATGGAGAAGGGGTCCACCCATCTTGCCCTGTGATGACAGGCGAGGCACAGGGCCCCGCCCTACCTCCGTGCTGGGTGGGTCCCGGTGGTCACGGGGTTGGCCGCTTCAAACCCGGGTCTTTCATCTGTTCTGGTGCCAACCTTACGGACAAGGCCCTGAGGAGAATGACACCGCGTCTCGCAGGCCAACCCCACAAGGGGGATTGGCCCGCGCCACGCTGGCACCTTCGACAAGGGCCGCTGATCTACCTACCCCCAAACAGGCCAAGTGTGGGTATGCGCGTGCAGTGTGACACCTCACACGCGGCATGTTGCCCAACCGGACAAACTTTGGTCACGGACAGTATCGCCCAACCCCCGTTGCAGCGAACTTGCGCAGCGCTGTGGTTCGTTTTGGCTACCGAGTCATCACTGGAGATTGCGCAGTTAGATCAAGAAGATGCGAGCGCCCTTGCACAAGTCGCTGAGTTAACCCGTTCGGCGGGCCCACCTGCGCACTTTTTTACCAAGGGCTGTCGTCATGCTCATTCTGAAAACACGACCTCAAACCATTGATCTATTTTACAAAAACCGTATCCAAGAAGGAGAATGTGGCGGGAAGGGTTGGACGGGATGATCGGTTGAGTATACGTTCAGGTTGGAGCAACCAACGCCGGATGAGCCATGTCTACCATCGAACTGACCACACACATCTCCCTCGAACAGCTCCTCGACGCTGTCGCCAAGCTGCCTGCTGACCAGCTCGATGCCTTCGTTTCTCGCGTCAATGCTCTCCAGCTCGCTCGTGCTGCCTCCAAGCCTGTCGATTCCGCCACCGAGCGCCGCTACAAGGCTCTCGTTCTCAAGCGCCAGAACGAAACGCTGACCACCGAGGAGCACCAGGAGCTTATCGACCTGACCGATATCATGGAGGAGAATCACGCCCGACGTCTCGAAGCCATGAGCCAACTTGCCCAACTTCAAGGCAAGTCCCTCGATGACGTCATCAGCCAGTTCGGCTCCCGTGGCTGACAACCTCACCAAAACCGAGCGTCGGCGCCTCATCATCCAACGAACCCAGGGTCGCAGGTTGCACATGACTGAACACATCACCTTTGACCATCAACGCATTCGCAACATCATCCACCAGGCCCTCCTCAGCTCCGAGCATCACACCGACGACCAGTGCCGCGACATCGCCTTCCACATGACGGATTGGACCGACGACCTTCAACAACTCGTCGCCTTCTTCCGCGACCCCGACGGCTACGATCACGACCTCATCATCGAGCTGTTGACCGGGTTCTTCTACCACGTCCCCAACCACGTCGCCGCGGCTGGCAAGCTCCTCCATGATTCTCCCGTCTCCGACATCTTCCAGGTCGGCGCTGTCGATTCTTCCGAGCGACCATGACCCTTCCAATGAAGCAGGACACCCACGCCTCCCTCGGGCGCATCGCTGCCGGTTCGAGCTTGAGTCGAACCGCGCGCCAGGCCATTGAGGACCCGGCCAGCGCGAGGCCTTCGAGGAAGCCCTCAACCTCACAGCGAGACGAGCAGATCAAAGCGCACGTCGCCGAGCTGCCCTTTGATCTGGTAACCGGTGAAGGTCCATCGAGACGCAGGGGTGTCCTCGGGGGGGCTGGCGCTGGCGTCGATCGTGGTGGTTCCGCCAGGGGGCAAGGCGTTGAGGGGCCTCGGCAGGAAGTGGGGCATGGGCTTCCCTGACCCGTCCTCGTAGTAGAGCGAGAACTGGATCGTGTCGACCAGCGGCGCGTTGAAGGGGTTGCTCACGACCAGCTCACGCACCACGTCGCCGTCTCGCCCGACTTGCACCATGGGGAGGGGGTAGACGGCCGCCGCTTCGATGTAGGGGGCCTCGGCGAGCCGCTCCCATGTGGTCTGCCCTCTCCCGATCAGCTCATCGGCGCTCCAGTCCGAGCGCATCTGAAACATCGACCCATCGTCCGCTGGTGGGCAGGGTCCAACCCGGGTGAGCTTGCGGTCCAGGCCAACGGCGCGGCGCCCATACACGATCACGGGGCGGTTGAGGTGCTCGGTCGGGATCGGCTGGGTCGTAAACAGGTTGACGCGCCCAAGTCGGTAGACCGCGCCCTTGTGGTATGTGTCGCCGACGCAGTAATGGGACGGCGCGAGGAGGTCCCCCTCGGCGTTGGGGATCAAGAGCCCGACGTGGGCCTCACCGGCCGTGGTCCTGAGGCGACCGCCTGCGGCCTTGTGAACCACAGGGGCCTCGGCGGTGGCGCGTGGGGGGAGCGCGGGCTTGTCCTGAGACCGACCGCAAGCCGCGAACGCCGCGACGAAGGCGACGAGGAGCCCCACCCGGGCGCATCTGGAGACAGGAGGTGCGTCAGGCATACGCCTGGCGGGAGCCTGGCGAGCGTCGTGTGTGTCGCTCATCGATGTGCCTGAAACCATGCCTTGACCTGGGCTCGCTGCGACCTGCTCAACTTCACACCTGACCGGGTTTCACGCAACATCTCCTCGGCCTCCTCCACCGTCTCCGCTTCTCCCACCGCCAACATCACCCCCACCGCCACCATGGCGCGGTGAGAAGACGCAGAGGGCGACGCGTAGGAGGGCGAGCAGGGGTCGTGGGCGGTTCAGCGGCATCAGAACTGCTCGGGGCCGGGCTGCGGGGCGTCTTCGACCCGGGTCAGCTCGCGGGTGACCATCTCGAGGTAGGCGGCGGTGGCCGGGTCGGGGTCGCCGTCGAGGTGGGCGAGGCGCTGGAAGTCGTCGAGGAGGCGTCGGTCCTCGGCCTCCTGGTCGAGGAGCTGGCGGGCGCGGGCGAGGTCGTCGGCGATGAGGAGGGCGCTGCTGGGGCGCTGGGCGGGGTCTTCGGCGAGCAGGTGGCGCAGGGGCCGGTCGAGGAGCTGGCGGGCGCGCGAGGGGAGGAGGCTGATGAGGAGGTCGGGGTCGTGGACGGCCATGGCGGGTGCGGGGGGGAGGACCCCGGCGATCATCTCGACGAGGACGAGGCCGACGCTGTAGAGGTCGACGCGGCGGTCGGGGGTGTGGTCGGGGAGCGGGCGCTTGAGCTCGGGGGCCATGTAGGCGACCGTCCCGGCGGGGCGGGTCTCAAGGAGGCGGTCGTCGTCTTCGAGGATGGCGGTGCCGAAGTCGCCGAGGACGGCGCTGTTGTCGCTGCGAAAGAGGATGTTCTCGGGCTTGAGGTCGCGGTGGATGAGCCCCGCGTCGTGGATGCGCCCGAGGGTGGTGAGCAGCGCGTGGGCGACGCGCAGCGCGGCCTGGAGCGACAGCGGGCGGCCGCTGGCGAGCCGGTCGCGCAGGGTGCCGCGGGTGAGGTACTCCATGATGATCACCCGGTCGTCCGGGGCGAGGTCGTAGATGCGGACCACGCCGGGGAGGGCGAGCCGGGCGACGAGGCGGGCCTCGTCGAAGAAGGCGTCCACGCGGCGGCTGTCCTGGGTGAGGTGGGGGTGCAGGAACTTGATCGCGACGTCCCGGTGGAGGCGGGCGTCGCGGGCGA
>PBBL01000057.1 GCA_002716585.1 Myxococcales bacterium
ATCAACAGCTCCATCAGGTTGTCGTTGACCGGCGAACAGAGCGACTGGATGATGAACACATCCTGCCCCCGCACCGTCTCCAGCACCTCGACCCGAATCTCTCCGTCGCTGAACCGCCCGAGGTCGATCCGATTGAGCGGCCTCCCCAGGTGCTCCGCCACCGACTCCGCCAGACGCCTGTTCGAGCTGCCGCTGAACAGCTTGATCTCACCGTGCATCACACTACCCCCACCGTATCTGCATCTCTCGGCGCGCCGCCTTCCCCGCCTGCACGCGCGCCGGTCGCCGCATATCTACCGCGCTTCACCACCGGGGATCAAGCCCGCCTCCAGAGCCTGACCCAAGACACAAAAGGCCCGGAACGTCCTGGCTTCATTGGCCATTTGACGTCCGGGCCTTGGAGAGAGCGCCGGGCGCGGGTCGCGACCCCCGCTGGGGATCGCGCGCTGCGGGCGCCCTACTCGACGCCGGTGAGGTTGGCGCGGATGTAGTCACGGTTGAGCAGCGTGATGTTCTCGACGCTGATCTCCTTCGGGCAGGCCGCCTCGCACTCGTAGTGGTTGGTGCAGTTGCCGAAGCCCTCCTCGTCCATCTGATCGACCATCCGCTTGGCCCGGCGGTAGCGCTCGGGCTGCCCCTGGGGCAGGTGGGCGAACTGCGACGCCTTCGCCGCGACGAAGAGCATCGCCGACGCGTTCGGGCACGCCGCCACGCACGCGCCGCAGCCGATGCACGCCGCCGCGTCCATCGACTTGTCGGCCTGGGTCTTGGTGATCGGGATCGCGTTGCCGTCCGGCGCGCCGCCGGTCTTGACCGAGATGTAGCCGCCCGCCTGGATGATCCGGTCGAACGCCCCGCGCTGCACCACCAGATCCTTGATCACCGGGAAGGCGGTCGCCCGCCACGGCTCGATCCAGAGCGTGTCGCCGTCGTTGAAGCGGCGCATGTGCACCTGGCAGGTGGTGATCCCCCGGTCCGGGCCGTGGGGCACGCCGTTGATCATCATCGAGCACATCCCGCAGATGCCCTCGCGACAGTCGTGATCGAACGCGATCGGCTCCTCGCCCTTCTCCTCCAGCTGCTCGTTGACGACGTCGAGCATCTCCAGGAAGGACATGTCGGGGCTGATGTTGTTCGCGCTGTAGGTCACCATCCGACCCGGGTCGTCGGGACCTTTCTGACGCCATACGTTGAGTGTCAGGTTCATATCTACTTGTAGCTCCGAGTGGTCAGCTTGACGTTCTCAAACTCCAGCGGCTCTTTGTGCAACACCGGCTCCTCGCCTGCGCCCTGGTACTCCCAGGTGCTCACAAACGAGAAGTTCTCGTCGTCACGCTTGGCCTCTCCCTCTTCGGTCTGGCTCTCCTCGCGGAAGTGACAGCCGCACGACTCGCTGCGGTCGAGCGCGTCGTGGCACATCAGCTCGGCGTGCTCCAGGAAGTCCGCCACCCGCCCCGCCTTCTCCAGCGAGACGTTCATCCCCGAGAGCCCGCCGGGCAGCTTGAGGTTCTCCCAGAACTCCTCGCGGAGCGCCGCGACCTCCTCCAGCGCCGTCTTCAGCCCCTCGGCCGTGCGAGACACCCCGCACTTGTCGAGCATGATCTGCCCCAGCGCCCGGTGGAACGAGTCCACGGTCCGGTCGCCGCCGATGTCCATCAGCTTCTTGAGCTTGCCGTTGACCGACTCCTCGACCTCCTTGAAGGCCGGGTGATCCGTCGTGACCTTGCCCTTGTGCTTGGTCGCGAAGTAGTTGCCGATCGTGTACGGCAACACGAAGTAGCCGTCCGCCAGCCCCTGCATCAGCGCGCTGGCGCCCAGACGGTTGGCGCCGTGATCCGAGAAGTTCGCCTCCCCGATCACGTGCAACCCCGGGACGTTGCTCATCAGGTTGTAGTCCACCCACAGGCCGCCCATGGTGTAGTGCGGGGCGGGGTAGATGCGCATCGGCACCTGGTAGGGGTTGTCGCCCGTGATCTTCTGGTACATGTGGAACAGGTTCCCGTACCGATCCCGGATCGCCTTCTCGCCGACGCGGTTGATCGCGTCCCGGAAGTCGAGGTACACCGCGCGGCGCTCCCCGTTGACCTCGTGGCCGACGCCGCGCCCCTCGTCGCAGACGTACTTGGCGTTGCGCGACGCCACGTCGCGCGGCACCAGGTTGCCGAACGCCGGGTAGCGGCGCTCCAGGTAGTAGTCGCGCTCCGACTCCGGGATCTCGCTCGGCCTGCGGGTGTCGCCCTTCTTGAGCGGCACCCACACCCGGCCGTCGTTCCGCAGCGACTCACTCATCAACGTGAGCTTCGACTGGTAACCGCCCGACACCGGGATGCAGGTCGGGTGGATCTGGACGTAGCACGGGTTGGCGAACCCCGCGCCCCGCTTGTAGGCGCGGAACGCCGCCGAGACGTTGCACCCCATCGCGTTCGTCGACAGGTAGAACACGTTGCAGTAGCCGCCGGTCGCCAACACCACCGCGTCCGCCGCGTGCGAGCTGATCTTGCCGGTCACCAGATCGCGCACCACGATCCCTCGGGCGTGGCCATCGACCAGCACCAGATCCAGCATCTCCGTGCGGGTGTACATCTTGACCTTGCCCGCGTGGATCTGACGGCTCAACGCCCCGTAGGCGCCCAGCAGCAGCTGCTGCCCTGTCTGACCCCGCGCGTAGAAGGTCCGCGACACCTGCGCCCCGCCGAAGCTCCGGTTCGCCAGGTGACCGCCGTACTCCCGCGCGAACGGCACGCCCTGCGCCACGCACTGGTCGATGATGTTCGCGCTCACCTGCGACAGGCGATACACGTTCGCCTCGCGCGAGCGGAAGTCCCCACCCTTGATCGTGTCGTAGAACAGCCGGAAGACGCTGTCGCCGTCGTTCGGGTAGTTCTTCGTCGCGTTGATCCCGCCCTGCGCCGCGATGCTGTGCGCGCGCCTCGGGCTGTCCTGGAAGCAGAAGCACCTGACGTCGTACCCCAGCTCCCCCAGAGACGCCGACGCCGACGCGCCCGCGAGCCCCGAGCCCACCACGATGACCGTATACTTGCGCTTGTTTGCGGGGTTGACCAGCTTCATGTCGAAGCGGTGCTTCTCCCACTTGTCTTCCAGCGGGCCGCTGGGAATGTTGGACTCGAGTTGCATGCCTATGCACCTCCCTGAAGGCTGATGATGCCGAGCTGTACGGCGATGGGAATCGATACGAAGCCGAGGAAGATCAGCGCGGCCAGCGCCGGGCCGATCCCGCGAATCAGGGGGCGGTACCTGGGGTGGTTGAGGCCGAGCGTCTGGAACATGCTCGACACGCCGTGACCGAGGTGCATCGCCAGACCCGCCATGGCCGCGATGTACAGGCCGGCCACCGGGGCGCTCTGAAAACCGATCACGGTCATCTTGTACGCGTCGTGCCAGCCCTCGGCCGTCTTGTACTCCAGGAATTGCGGATCCACGACGCCCAGCGTGTAGTGCGCCAGGTGAAAGAGGACGAACAGCAGCAGCGTCACGCCGCCCAGCAACATCGACCGCGACGCCAACGTGGACGCCTGCGCCTTCTTGCTCTGGTAGCTCACCGGCCGCGCCGCCTTGTTCATCGACTGCAACCGAATCGCCATGCCGATGTGCAACACGAACATCCCCAACAACCCCAGCCGCGCCGCCCACAGCAGCGGACCCAGGCTCTTGAGGCCGTGCGCGTAGTTGTTGAACTGCTCAGGACCCGCGAACAGCTGCAGGTTCCCCAACAAGTGAGCCACAACAAACCCCACCAGCCCCGCCCCGGTCAAAGCGACCACCGCTTTGGCCCCGATCGACGACCTGGCGAACTTCACAACCCAGTCCATTCTCCTCTCCTCACGCACCGCGCGTTCTCCACGCGAGCCTATCCAACCCGGGCGCTCTCTGCGCCCCGGCAGACACTATATGCCGCGACACCCCCTTTCGAGGCGCGCGCTCAACCCATCTCACATACAGGAACAACGGAAAAATCCTACTGGGGCGGCCCGGTACATCTCCACCACGACAGCTCCACCGCCTCTATCACGCTGCTCGTCATAACGCAAGCGCGCCACGCCGACGTCGCGCCTCACCAGCCCCCGCGCAGCCCCTCCAGCCGCAGCCTCACCAGATACGCGCTCAACGCCTCATACCCCGGCGCCAACGGCGGCAACACCCCGCCGCCGCGCTCCCAGCGCCCCTCCACCTCGCCCAGCACCGCCGCGCTCCACCTCGCCGGCTCACCCAGCTCCCCCAACGCGCCACCCTGCTCGCCCGCCCACCGCGCCAACGACGCCGGGTCCGCGCTCAACCCCCCCTCCCGCGCCAGCCGAAGCCCCGTCAGCGTGTGGCGCGTCGCCGCCCAGCTCGCCTCCGCGCCCCCCGCCTCGCGAAACCCGCGCGCCATCGCCCGGTAGGTCGCCACCGCCCCCGCGTGCACCCCCGACGGCGCCAGCTCCTCCAGCGCCCTCCGCCACGCCTCCAGCGCCTCGCCGCCATCACCCACCCGCCAACGCGGCGCCGCCAACCACTCCAGCGACCAGTGGGACTGACGCAGCAACCCCCGCACCCCCTTCTCCACCTCGTGCGAGCACCACGTCACCGTCACCCCGTCTTCCTCCCACACCCCCTCCACCGTCGCCCGCCACGCGGGCAGCGCCCACATCCGGGCGGTCGGGCAGACGTGCAGCGCGCGCAGCTCACGCCTTCGCCCCGGCGGCCCATCGGGCGCAGCTGTGACGCTGACCCACAGCAGCCGCGCGCCGTGAGCCTGAGCGGCGACCTCGCGGGCCACCATCGCGACACATCTCTCGTAGGTTGGGTGAAGGTGCTCGGGGACACCGGTCGACCAGGCGTCCGGGCGCTCGACGCGCGCCACCACAGCAGGGGCCACGGCCTCAGTAAAGCTCGGGTGGGGACTGGGCGATGATCACCACGGCGCGCTCTCGCGCCTCCAGGCCGCGCGAGTCACCCGCCGGGATCACCATGCACTGGTTCGGGCCCATCTCGACCTTCCCCTCCCCGCTCGTGACGATGATCCGACCCTGCTCCACGAACAGCAGCATGTCCCGACCGGCCTTGTGCGGCGTGATCTCCTGATCCTCCTCAAAGCAGTAGCAGACCACGCTCATGTGCTCTGTGCGGGAAATCTCGATCTCGGTCGGCCCCTCGTCCGGGGTGTGCCAGTCCACCAGGCCGCGAATGCTCATCGGGTTCATACAAACTCCTCCAGTCTCTACGCTCTCATCCATCTGCCCGTGCCCGGGGGCTCACCGCCGGCGTCCGGCCGCGAAGCACCAGCTCCACCACACGAGCGTGTGTCACGCGCGCGCCGCCGCGCGCCTGGCGAAGGTGTCTACAGGATCGCGTCCGGCTTGCCCAGGCTGGAGCTGGTCGTCGCCCCCACCTCGGCCTCCACCTCCGGCGCCGCGGTCGAACCGTCGAGCACCCCTTCGCCCCCCCCTGAGCGGGGCCCCGCGCCATAACCGTCGCCGTAGCCGCCGTACTCGTAGCCGTACCCCGACTCCTCCTGCCGCGGATCGCCATAACGGACGTAGGCCGTCGCGCTCGATGACGCCTGACCCTCCAGCCAGCCCATCACCCGCTTCTTGATCACCCGCCGCACCGGCGCGCGGAGGGTCGGGATCAAGAGCAGCAGCCCGGTCGTGTCCGTCAGGATCCCCGGGGTGATCAGCGTCGTCCCCGCCACCACCACCAGCAGCCCGTCGATGATCTCGTCGCTCGGGATCTTCCCCTCGCCGATGGCGTCCTTGATCCGTTGAAGCGCCGCGCTCCCCTGCCAGCGCACCAGGATCGTCCCCAGGATCGCCGTGAAGCAGACCAGCCCCACCGTCGCCCAGCCACCGATGGCCGAGTGCAGCGGCACCAGGAGGCTGATCTCCACGATCGGGATCAGCGTGAAAATGAGCATCAACCTGGCGATGACGGACATGGCTCCTCGTACGTGCAAGGGTCCTCAGGTCGGATCCATACCACAGTCCGACCGGATCGTGAACATCGGCAGGCAGGACCGGAAGTCCAGAGACAATCAACCCCGGCGCCGCGCCACCACCGCGCCGAGCCCGACCGCCAGCAGCAACAGCGCCGTCAGCGGCGATGACGCGCCACCCGTGACCGCGCAGCCGCTCGACGCGCCGCCGCCGTTGCTGTTGATCAGCCCCGGCTCGCCGCCGCCGCCCAGCAGGCCACCGCCGTCTCCGCCGGTCGTCTCCCCTCCGCCGGTCGTCTCGCCGCCTCCGAGGCACGCCGCGCCGCTCTCGCACACGCCCGCGACGCAGCACCCGTCGCCGCACTCGTCGTCGCTCGCGCAACCGGGCGCCATCGCGCACACCGACTGCGTCGGCGGGTAGCAGAAGCCGTCGGCGCAGCAGTACCCCTGGCCGCACTCCTCGCTCGCCGCGCACCGGTGCGAGCAGATCTGCGCCCCGTCCTCCAACGCCAGGCAGGTCGTCGTGCTGTCCATATTGCAGTCCTGGGCCGTGTCGCACCCTTCGCCGAAGCCCGCCGTGCCCGGGATCGGCACGTCGCCCTCCAGGTCGAGGATCAGGTCGCCCTCCCCCTCGATCTCCTCCTCGAAGGTGTCCTCCCAGTCCTGCAGCATGTCCTCCACGACCGTCAGGTCGCTCTCCGTGAAGACCTCCCCCTGCGAGACCACCAGCACGGTCGCCACCCGCCACTCCTTCTGCGCCTCCTCGTAGCCGGGGATCCGCTCCCCCTCCGCCCGGATGACGTCGTCGATCGTGATGTCGTGGCGCTCACCGCTGATCCGATACCCCTCCCCGGCGAGATCCGGCGAGCTGCCCGCGTTGAGCCGCCGCCCGTAGAGGTCGCGCTGGTTGCCCACCTCGGGGTTGTGGATGATGAACCACGGGGCGACCGCCGCCGCGGACTTGAACCCCATCATGTAGAGGTCCAGGTCGCTGTACCCCATCCGGAAGATGTTCGTGTCGGTGGTGAACGTCCCGTTGCCGTTGTCCTCCCAGGCGTTGCCCTCCATCGAGGAGCTGTCGGTGTGCATGAAGAAGGACCAGTGCGAGTCGTCGCGCCCCAGCATGTCCCGACCGTCCGAGGGCCCGCCCCCGTACCACGCGTACGAGCCCCACCGGTGGCCGATCTCCTGCAGGAACACGAACCGCCCCAGCGCCGCGTTGCGCCCGAGGTAGGTCCGGTAGTTGTTCATGAAGATCGTGCCGTCCAGCGCCTCGCTGTTCGTCGTGTTGAACACCTGGAGCCCGGCCGAGTGCTGGTACCCGATCCCCCGCACGTGGTTGGCGAGCGGCCGGTAGAACCCCTGCGCCCGGTACTCGTCGAACGTCGTCAACATCATGATCATGTCGAACTGATCGGGGAAGTAGGCGTACACGACGTCCGCCACGATCTCCCACGCCCGGTCGTTGAACACCGTCAGGCTCTGGATCTGGCCGTCGTCGTCGTTGATCACCAGCACGTTGCGCCCCTGGTAGGCGACCTGCGCCGCCAACGGCGGCCGGGACCGGAAGTCGAACTCGAAGATCCGCTCCCGCCCCTCATCGGCCGCCCGGCGGTTCATCTCCAGCCCGATCGACGACCCCGACGGGCGCTCAAACCACCCCTCCGGCACGTCCAGCCCTTCCAGGCCGCCCTCCTGCGCCATCGACGGCGCCGCCCAACACACACAGGCCGCCATCGTGACCACGAGGGTCGACCACTGCTTGAGTCTCATCATCCTTGTATCCTGAAGCTGATCGCGTGTTCGCTTGATGTGGAAGAGAGTTGATTACCGCTGCTCGCCCCTCGCCCTGGCAGACAGGGCGTCTCTCGTGGCCGACACCCTACCAGTTGGGCGGCTCCCACTCCAGATCCGGGTTGTTGATGTCCTTGAGGCGCTTCTCGTTGGCCTCGCGCTGCTTGCGGGCCTCCTCCTCGCGCTGCGCCTTGAGGCGGGCGGCGCGCTCGGCGTCGTAGGGCTTGAGCGTGAACTCCACCTCGGCCAGCACCTCCCCCGTGCTCCCCTGGCTGTAGGTCATCAGGTAGACGTGATCGGGCTTGAAGAAGGGCCGGTCGAGCGTGTAGCTGCCGCTGATCGCCCGCTGGTTGCTCTGGGTCGGGTAGGTCGCGCTGTCCGTGACCGTGATCGGCTTGTCCCGCTTGGTGATGTCGTAGAAGGTCACGACGTGCTTGCCGCGCTTGTTTGGCCGCGGCAGGAAGGCCATGTAGAAGAACGACCAGGAGCCCTCCTTCTTCTCCGGGTAGAGCTCGCTCAGGCGCGCCTTCTTCATGAAGGCGATGAACTCCTTCTCGTTGTCGAAGCTCGCCGGAAACGACGAGTCCGACAGGACGATCATCTGCTTGAAGTAGTCCGCCGCGACCCGCTTGCCGCGCTTCTGCGCCTCCGCGTCGGTCGCCATCGCCGTCAAGCTGAGCGCCACGGCCAGCCCCAGGGCCAACCGCTGAAGTCCGGCGAACCTGCGCTCGCCGCGGTGGTGTCTCCTCATCTGCGCCTCTCCCGCGCGCCCTTGCCCGGCGCGCTGCTCCTGCCAGGCGGCGCGAGGCCCTGGCTCGTGCCCTCGCGCCCTCCCGGTGCGTTGACCCCATGTTCTATCACGCCGTCGCGCCGCATTCCAACGTCACCCCGATGGACGTAACGCCTTCAAGGGGTTATACCCCTCCCACACCGGGCAGGTGCGCCCGGCCCCGACCCCTCAAGGAGCCTGTGACGAGCCCCATCGCCCACCTCTGCGCCGCCCACCTCTGCGCCTGGCTTCAGCGCGCGCGCCCCTCCTGGGATCTCACGCCGCTCGCCCACCCGTTCGGCCTGCGCGCTCTGCCCCACACACCCAAGGAGCCCACCCCGTCCAGCGCGCTGGAGCTGCTGGAGCTGCTGGAGTCCCACCTCGACGCGCGGCGCGTCCAGGTCTTCACCCCACCCCCGGTGGCGCGGTGGCTCGCCGCGCGGCTCCCCGCCACCCACCCGATCCTCGACCCCGCGACGGGCACCGGGCGGCTGCTGATCGCCGCCCTCAACGCTCGCGTGGAGTGCGGCGAGTCGCCCGAACAGGCGCTGAGCGCCGGGCTTCGCGGCGTGGAGCTGGACCCGGACGCGCTCGCCGTCGCCCGCGCCGGGCTGCTCGCCCGCGCCTGCGAGCTGGGGCTGGGGCGCCTCGTCGTCCCTCGCCTCATCTGCCAGGACGCCCTCGCGGCGCCGCTGGAGATCGGCGGCCACGTCATCATGAACCCACCCTACGCCAACGCCGATCAGCTCTCGGAGGACGCCCACCAGCGCGCCGCGGCGCGCTGGCCCTTCCACCGCCGCCAGCTCGACCAGTCGGTGTGCTTCATCGCCGCCGCCGTCGAGGCGCTCGCCCTCCCCACCGACGCCGCCCCGGGCGGGACGCTCGCCGCCGTCGTCCCCCGCTACTGGCTGGAAGCGACCCGGGCCGCCGGGTTTCGCCGCTGGTTGACGCGGCACGCCCGGATCGACGCCCTCCTCGACCTCGGCAACGTCCAGCTCTGGCCCGGGGTCAACGTCCTGACCGCCCTCCTGGTCGCCACCCGGACCCACCCCTGCGAGGAGGCGCCGCCACGCTGGAGCGCCTCCTTCTGGCGCGCGCCGGGCGCCGCCGAGGTCCACGGCCTCCTCTCCGGGGAGCCCCCCTCCGATCGCTACGACGTCCCAGGAGCCGCGCTGACCGAGGCCCCCTGGGTCATGCGCCCCCCCGCGCGGGAGGCCGCCCTGGAGGCGCTGGCCGCGTCAGGGACCCCGTGCCGTCGATGGTTCGCCTCAGGACAGGGGATCAAGACGGGGCTCAACCGGGTGTTCGTCCTGTCGCGCGGCGAGGCGGCGCGGCGCGACCTCCCCGCGGCGCTCCTGGCGCCGCTGCTCAAGGGGCGCGACGTCCACCCGTGCCGCATCCAGGAGACGGATCGGGCGCTGCTTCAGCTCGCGGGGGCGATGGAGCTGGAGCGCTGGCCCGCCGTGGCGCGCTACCTGGCGCCGCACCGCGAGGCGCTGGAGGCGCGCTACCAGTTTCGGCACGGGGCCTGCCCCTGGTACGGGCTCGCCATCCCCCAGAACCTCGCCTGGATGGAGCGCGCCCCCAAGATCGTCACACCGCTCTACGCACGCCGCAACCGCTTCGCGCTGGATCGACGGGGGCGGAGCGCGCTGACGGATCTGTACATGCTGGTGCCGACCGGGCCGCTGCCCGCGCCGATCGAGGCGGTGGTGTGCCTGCTCAACAGCGCGCCGCTGCGCGCCTTCGCCGCCGCGCGGGCCAAGCTCAAGCGCGACGGCTACCGGGAGTACGGCGCGCGCCTGCTCGGCGCCCTGCCGCTGCCCTTCACCGACGACGGCCGCGCGGTCGATGGGCCGCGGACGCGGCGCGCCCTGGCGCGGCTGGGGATCACGGCGGACGGGGCGTGGGGCGCGCTGCGCGAGGCGCATGCGCGGTTGGAGGCGGGCGAGGAGGAGGAGGAGGCGGTGATGTTGGAGGTCGATCGGCTGGCGTGGGCGCTGTTTGGCTTCGCCGAGCCCCCGTGGGAGGAGCCGTGAGGCGGCGTCAGGCCTTGGTGACCCGGGCGATGCGCCAGGAGGTGCCGTCGGCGCCGTCCATCAGCTCGATCCCCTGCTCGGCCAGCTCGTCACGGATGGCGTCGGCCAGCGACCAGTCGCGGTCCTGACGCGCCTGGGAGCGGTCGTTGATGCGCTGCTCGATCGCCTCGGAGTCGATCCCGAGCGCCTCGGCGCGCTTGTCGCGCAGCTCGACGAGCGCCTCCTCGGGGAGCTGCTGGAGGATCCCGAGCGGCTGACCGGCCTGGACGAGGCAGGAGCGGATGGCGGCGAGCGTGTAGGCGGCGTCGGGCTTGGGCTTCTTCTTGCTCTTGGTCAGCTCGTTGGACGCCTTGGCCAGCTCGCCCAGCGGCACGAGCGCCGCCGGGACGTTGAAGTCGTCGCACATCGCCTCGTGGAACTTCGCGAAGAAGGTCTCCAGCGGCGCCGCCGCCGGGCTCACGAAGTTGCCCGCCTCGGGGATGGTCCCGATCCGCCCCAGCGCCTCGTTGATCCGCGACAGCGTCGTGTAGAGGTACTCCAGGCGATCGTGGGCCTCCTCCATCATCTTGAGGGAGTAGGTGATCGGCTGGCGGTAGTGGGTGGTGAGCATGAAGTAGCGGACGACCTCGGGGTGGTAGGCGCCGAGGACGTCGCGGACGGTCCAGAAGTTGCCGAGCGACTTCGACATCTTCTCGACGATCTCGCCCTGCTGGTCGTCGTCGCGCATGACGTTGACCATGCCGCTGTGCATCCAGTAGCGGGCGAACGGGGCGCCGGTGGCCCCTTCGGACTGGGCGATCTCGTTCTCGTGGTGGGGGAAGACCAGGTCGTTGCCCCCGCCGTGGATGTCGAAGGTGTCGCCGAGGTGCTTGCAGGACATCGCCGAGCACTCAATGTGCCACCCGGGCCGCCCGGCGCCCCAGGGCGACTCCCAGGAGGGCTCGCCGGGCTTGCACGACTTCCACAGCGCGAAGTCGTGGGGGCTCTCCTTGCGCGGGTCGCTGGCGATCCGCCCCCCGGCGCGGAGCCCTTCGAGGCGCTGCCCGGAGAGCTTGCCGTACCCCTCGAAGCGCTCGACCCGGTAGAAGACGTCCCCGCCCTCGACGGCGTAGGCCATCCCCCGCTCGATCAGGGTCTCAACCATGGCGATGATCGCGTCGATGTGGGTGGAGACCTTCGGCTCGACGTCGGGGGTCAGCACCCCGAGCGCGCCCATGTCCTCGTCGAGCGCGGCGATGAAGCGCTCCGCCAGCGCCAGCGGCTCCTCGCCGACCTCGGCGGCGCGGGCGATGATCTTGTCATCGACGTCGGTGTGGTTGCGCACGAAGGTGAGGTCGAAGCCGAGCGCCCGGATGTAGCGGGTGATCACGTCGAAGGCGACGAACGTGCGCGCGTGGCCGATGTGGGTGTAGTCGTAGACGGTCACCCCGCAGACGTACATGGTCACCCGCCCTGGCGTCATGGGCACGAACCGCTCCTTGGAGCGCGAGAGGGTGTTGTAGATGGTGAGGGCGTCGGGGTTGGCCCCGATCATCGGCTCGGGGCCGCTGAGGTCATCGGCGTCGTCGGGGCGAAGCAGTCCGGGCGGGCTGAGGTCGGTCATCTGGGTCCCTTCGCGGTGTGTGGCTAGCGGCGCGCGCGGGCGGCTCATTCTGGAATGAACCGCCTGGGCTCGCGGGTTCATGAAGCTCGCCGAGGATCGCGAGTCGGAGCGCTGTCGGCGAGCGGCGTGAAGATACCGGGGGCCGCGGCGAGGGTCAAGGTGACCCGCATGCCCCCGTGGGGGAGCGCTGGCGAGGGCCTTTGGGGGCGGCCCGCATGCATTTGCGCGGGCAGATGTTGAAATCGCGTCGGGGCCGTGATACCTCTTGTTGAGGAAGCTTGCGCCTGAGCTTTGTGACGATATCTTTTCAGGGATATCCGCATGTATAAGCTGGTCATCGAGGATGACGAGGGAAAAACCAAGGTCGTTCCGTTTATACGCGACGAAATGACCATCGGCCGGAAGGAAGGCAACACCATCCGGCTCACCGAGCGAAATGTCTCGCGACGGCACGCCAAACTTCTCAAGAAAAACGGCGCCATCGAGATCGAAGACTACAGTCGCTACGGAACCAAGCGCAACGGTGAGCGCGTCAGCACCCGTGCGCCGTTTCGCGAGGGTGATGTCATCCTCATCGGTGATTACCGGCTGAGCCTCAAGCTCGCCCAGAACGTGGCGGCCCCTGAGGTCAAGCGCGACCTGTCGGTCATGCCACCCGACAAGGCCGCCAAGCTCGTGGTGGTCTCCAGCAACTTCGCGGGTCGGGAGTTCCCGCTGGTCAAGGCCGAGATGGTCATTGGCCGGACCGAGGGCGACATCCGGATCGACCACCGCTCGATCAGCCGCAACCACGCCAAGCTGATCCGCGACGGCGACCGCTACAAGATCCTCGATCTCAAGAGCGCCAACGGCGTCAAGGTCAACAACGAGCCCTACCGCTCCGTTCAGCTCCGCCGCGGCGATCTGTTCGAGCTGGGCCACGTGCGGATGAAGTTCGTCCTCCCGGGCGACCCCCCCGTGGTCATCCCCACCGACACAGGCAGCGCCGACGTCAACCCGGCCGCCTCCGGTGGCATGGGCAAGCTCCTCATCATCGGCGGCGTCCTCGCCATGATGTTCGCCGTCGTCGCCGTCGTCGTCATCTTCGTCCTCCCCGGGATGGGCTCGGACAGCGGCGACAACGGCGGGGACACCACCGGCAACGCGCCCACCACCGGCGCCGTCGCCGCCAACAACGGCGAGGACGACAACACCGACGACAGCGCCGCAGACGACGACTCGGTCGATCCCGAGATCGTCGCGCTCACCGAGAAGGCCCGCGAGCAGCTCAAGGCCCGTGAGTGGGACAAGGCGATCGCCTCCGTGGACAGCGCCCTCAAGAAGGCTCCCGAGGCCAAGCGCGCCGAGCTCAACACCATGCGCGGCAAGGCCGTCAAGGAGAAGGGCTTCATGGAGAGCTTCGAGGCCGGCAAGAAGGCCCTCGAAGACAAGGACTACGAGACCGCGATCGACAAGTTCAAGACCCTCCCCGCCGACCTCACCATCTACGGTAAGCTCGTCGAGGAGGAGAAGCTCCTCGAACAAGCCCGCGACGGCCTCAAGGACAAGCTCGACAGCTACATCAGCGACGCCCGCACCCAGCTCCGCGCTGACAACCCCCGCGTCGCCCTGCGCCACGTCAACCGCGCCCTCGACATCGACCCCGAGAACGAGGAGGCGCTCGCCCTCCAACGTCAGGTCCGTCGCGAGATCGCCAAGGCCGACAAGACCAACCCCCCGAAGGACGACAAGCCGCCCAAGGACGACAAGCCCAAGGAGACGGCCAAGAAGGACAACAACGCGGGCGGCGGCGGCATGACCGCCGCCGACAAGAAGGAGAAGCGCGACGCCCTCCTCAAGGAAGCCCGCGCCGCCTCCGTCCAGGGCAGCCAGGACACCGCCATCGCCAAGGCCCAGGAGGCCATGCGCTACGGTGGTGGCGGCGCCGCTGTTCGCATCATGGCCATCGCCTACGAAAAGAAGGGCGACGCCGGAAACGCCATCAAGTACTACAATCAGATCCTCCGCGGCATGTGTGGCTCACCCAACGCCAAGTTCGCCGACGTGATCCGGAAGAAAATCGCCGGACTCGGCGGCAAGCCTGACTGTTGACCGCGAGGACCTCCTTCAGGAGACCGAGTCATCAGCAAGCAGATCCACGGCAACACCACGGGCCTCAAGAGCAGCCAACAGCGCCAGCTTGAGCGCCTCTATGGGCGCCGCATCCTCCACGATCAGCTCCTCACCCAGGAGTTCGCGACCCAGCTCACCTTCCTCTCCGAGGAGCTCAACCGCATCGTCGGCGTCCTCGTCAACCGCAAGGGCAAGGTCGAGTACGTCGCCGTCGGTGACGTCTACCGCCTCTACCTCCCCGACATCGGGCGGCAGCGCGCGGGCACCGGGCGCCTCCGCGGCCTCCGCCTGATCCGCTCCCACCTGGAGGGCGACCCCCTCACCCGCGACGACCTCGCCGACCTCTCCAAGCTCCGCCTCGACGCCATCGTCAGCGTCGAGGTCGCCATGGGCGGCTACCCCGGCGCGGTCCACTGGGCCCACCTCTCCCCTGGTGACAGCGAAGGCCCCCCCTGGCTCACCTTCTCCGCCGACGCCCCCAGCCAGCTCGACGTCAGCTGGGATCGCTTCATCTCCGAGCTGGAGGGCGAGTACAAGCGCAAGGTCGACACCCTCGTCACCACCGGCAGCGACGCCGCCCTCCTCGTCTACGCCAACCTGCCCGGCGGCCGCGACGCCGAGACCACCGTCTCCGAGCTGCGCGAGTTGGCCCGCACCGCCAGCATCGACATCCGCGACGTCGTCGTCCAGAACCGCTCCCGCCCCGACCCCAAGTACCTGATCGGGCAGGGGAAGCTGGAGGACGTCGTGCTGCGGGCGCTCCAACTCGACGTGGAGCTGCTCATCTTCGGCAACGACCTCGCCCCCCGGCAGATGCGGACGCTCACCGACCACACCGACCTGCGGATCATCGACCGGACCCAGCTCATCCTCGACATCTTCGCGCAGCACGCCAGCAGCGCCGACGGCAAGCTCCAGGTCGAGTTGGCCCAGCTCAAGTACACCCTGCCTCGCCTCGTCGCCAAGAACACCGGCATGTCTCGCCTCACCGGCGGCATCGGCGGTCGCGGGCCCGGTGAGACCAAGCTCGAGATCAACCGCCGCCGCGCGCACGATCGCATCCGCAACCTCGAAAAGCGCCTCGATCGGCTCTCTCGTCAGCGCGAGCAGCGACGCGACCGCCGCAACAGCAGCGGGCTCCCGATCGTCAGCATCGTGGGCTACACCAACGCCGGCAAGTCCACCCTGCTCAACAACCTCACCGACTCCTCCGTCCTGAGCGAGGACAAGCTCTTCGCCACCCTGACGCCCACGACCCGCCGCCTCCGCTTCCCGGATGAGCGGGAGGTCATCCTCACCGACACCGTGGGCTTCATCCACGACCTCCCCAAGGACCTGGTCGCCGCCTTCAAGGCCACCCTGGAGGAGCTTGAGGAGGCCCACCTCCTCATCCACCTCGTGGACATCAGCACACCGGGGCACGAGGAGCGCATGAAGGCCGTTCAGAAGATCCTGGAGGAGCTTGGCCTCGGCGACAAGCCCCAGCTCCTCGTCTTCAACAAGGTCGACCTCGCCGACCCGCTCGAAGCCAACGCGCTGGCCCGCGTCCACGACGCGATCCCCTGCTCGGCGCTCGATCTGGAGAGCATGCGCCCCCTCGTCGAGGAGCTGGAGCGCCACCTGTTCTTCAAGGACCGGGGGACGTTCGCCGAGCGCGTCGACCAGGTGCTTCAGGACCAGGCCTCGTCGTAGAGCGACGCCGCAGGGCTCGCCATCACGGGCAGCTGGCCGGGCGAGGGGCTTCGGCGCAGAGCGTTCGGAGCCGCTCGCACCCTTTGTCGTCGTTCAGCTCGCAGCTCTGGGCGTAGAGCCCCGCCGCCTTGTCGCGGTCGACCGACAGCCCCCCAAGCCCCTTGTGGTGCATCGCCCCCAGGTTCCGGCACCCCATGCCGTCCTTCCCCGAGCAGCCCTGCTCGTAGAGCGCGACGGCGCGCGCGGGATCCTCATCGACGCCGCGCCCCCGACGGTACATGAAGCCGAGGTAGGAGCAGCCGCGGGCGTGGCCGCTGTCGCAGGAGCGCTCGTACAGCTCGAACGCTCGGGCGACGTCCTTGTCCACCCCGGCGCCGGTGTCGTACATCGTGCCCAGGTTGGCGCACCCCACGCCGTCGCCCTGCTCACACCCCTGCTCGTAGTACGCCGCGGCCTCCTCCCGGTCCTTGGAGACACCTCGCCCCTTGTCGTACATGTAGCCCAGGTTCGAGCAGCCTCGCCCCTCCTTGGCCTCGCAGGCCTTCTCGAAGTAGGCGACCGCGCGCTCCCGATCGATCGAGACGCCTCGCCCCTCGTCGTACATGACCCCGGCGTGGGTGCAGGCGCGGGCCTCCCCCTTGACGCAGCCTCGCCGGTAGAGCTGGACCGCCTTCTCCAGGCTGGCCTCGACACCGTCGCCGCGCTCGTAGAGGAACCCGAGGTTCAGGCAGCCGTGCCCGCCGACGCCGCGGCAGGAGCGGTCGTACTCCTCGGCGGCCGCCGCGTAGTCGCGCTTCACGCCGCGGCCGTAGTAGAGATCGTCGCCGCGCTGGTGGTGCTCCTGGATCTCATCGTCGCCCATGATCGTGGAGTCGCTCCACTCGCCGCAGCAGGTCGCCGGGTCCTCCATCGGAGCGCCCCAGGTCATCGCGGAGAGCGCCGCGAACACCACAACCGTGCCGACGATCAAGGCCACCAGCAGCGCCGCGCTGCCGAGCAGGACGCCGGTCCACGCGGCGGAGAGGCGTCGCGGGCGAGCGCCAGGCTGAACCGCGGTCGGCCCGGTGTTGGGCGAGGCCCGCATGACGCCCGCGTCGGGCTCGACCGCGGTCACGCTGCGGGGGGCGGGCTCGGGGATGGTCGGGGTGGGCGCCGGGGAGGCGGGCCGCGACGGAGCGGGCTCCTGACTCGGCGCCGGGGCGGGCTTCGCGGGCGGCGGCCCGGTGACCGCGGCGAGCGGACGCTCCACCACGGTGCGGCGACCACCCGCGCTGTGGGAGGGGCAGGCGGCGAGGAGGCGCCGCACCTCCTCGGCGTCTGAGGGGCGCCGCTCCGGCTCGGTGGAGAGGAGGCGGCCGATGAGGGCGTCGAGCACCGGCGCGGTCCGCTTCAGCGCGGGGTTGATCTCGCTGGGCCGCGGCCCCTCGGCGCCGCTGCGCTGGCGCTGCTGGTCGAGCACCTGGATGAGGGTCGAGGCGCCCGCGCGGGCGTGGGTCCTGTAGGGGGGGTGGCCGGTGAGCGCAAAGTGCAGCACCGCGCCGAGCTGATAGAGATCCAGCCGCCCGTCCACCCGGGTGCCCGCGGTGAACTGCTCGGGGGCCATGAACAGGGGCGTCCCGATGACCTGGGAGAGCTGCTGGGCCGTGGTGTTCGGACCGAGGATCTTGGCGATCCCGAAGTCAACGACGCGGACCTCCTGGTCGGCGAGGAGCATGACGTTGGGCGGCTTGAGGTCACGGTGAAGGACGCCGTGGGCGTGGGCGGCGGTCAGCGCCGAGGCGACCGCGACCCCGAGGCGCACCACCTGAGGCGGCGTCATGGCGCGCTGAGGGCCACTGACGACGGCGTCCAGCTGCTGTCCGTCGAGCTTCTCCATGAGGACGAACAGCGAGCCGTCTTCGAGGCGCCCCACCTCGTGGCAGCGGACGATGTTCGGGTGTTCGAGCCGCATGAGGATGCGGATCTCGTCCAGAAAGAGCTGTTCGAGGTAGGGGTCGCGGTTGGAGAGCGGGTTGAGCATCTTCATGGCCAGCACCCGGTCCTCGACCAGGGTGTGGCGCACGGCGTAGACGGTGCCAAACCCGCCCATCCCGAGCAGCGCCTCGACGCGGTACCTCCCGTTGTCCACCGCTTCGCCGAGCCACATGTCCCGGGGCCACCCGCCGCCGGGCAGCGCCGCCCGTGAGCAGGCCGAGCATCGAGGCGCCGCGGCGTCCGCGATCAGCGACAGGCAGTGGTGGCAGTATGGTTTCATCCTCTCTCCTGAGCCACGCACCTCGCCGTCACGCCCATGACACGTCCAGCGTCGGGTGCTGCCCGGAGCATACAACAAGCGCCTCGTGGATGTTACCGATTGACGACGCCTGGGGGCGCTCAGGGGAGGGTCTGGACGATCCGAGCCTCGTACTTGCGCATGAGCGCTCGGGTGAACCCGAGGGAGCCGCGCCGCGTCGTGATGACGTTCCAGAAGTAGGGCGTCTCAGGGAGGGCGCGGGCGAGGAAGAAGGCGGAGCGGGTGGTGAGGAGGACGTCCTCGGTGTCGGCCTGGAGGCCGAGGGAGTCGAGCGCGGCGGTGTTCTTCTTGAGCACCTCGCTGAAGTAGGCGTCGGCCGCCGCCGGGTCGAAGTTCTCCACCACCCCAACCGATCCGATGTTCGTGCCGTCCAGCAACGAGACGACCGAGCAGGTCAGGAAGCCGGGGACCTCCTGGGCGAACGCTTCGAGCACTTCGAGGATGTTCATCGGGGCCTCCAACGGCTACTGGACGGGCAACAGGTCGGCAAACAGCGGCGCGTAGCGGCGCAGCACGACCCGGGCGATGCCGAGGTTGCCGGTCCGGTGCATGAGCGTCAGGTGCATGTAGGGCGTGTGCTCGATGGAGCGGATCAGGAGGTAGGCCACGTTGGTGGTGACCAGCAGCTCCTCGGGGCCTTCGTCGAGGCCAAACCCGAACACGGCACGGTGGCAGGTGTTGAGGACGTCGCTGTAGAAGGCGCTGGCGACGGCGCTGTCGTAGTCCTCGACCGCCGTCATCCCCCCGACGCTCATCCCGTCGTCGCGGTGGACGAGGTCGGTGGCGATGAACTCGGGGATCTCCTCACAGAACTGCACGAGCAGCTCATGGAGGCGCTTACCTGTCTCCGACATCTCCCCGGCGAAGTGGGGGCGGATCTCAAAGGGGGACGGCTCCTCCGGGGGCGACAGCACCGCCTCAAGCGGCAGCCCCGTCCCGGACGGGACCATGTCGGGGCCGCTGATCATCGCCAGCCCCTCCTCCAGCGACACCGTCTCCTCCACGGCGATCTCGTTGATGTCTTGATCGCCCGACTCGGCGCTGCTCAGGTCGCCGATCTCCATCAGGTCCGCGGCGCTGAACAGCGGCTCGCCGTTCGTGAGATCCAGCGGGCTCTGAAGCTCGCCGCCCTCCCCATCGAGCGAGTCGCTGACCACGCCCAGCAGCTCGGAGACGTCGGACTCGGTGATCACCTCATCGAGGCTGAGCGCCGCGTCCTCCTCCGCGAGCTCGGCGCGGCGCTCCAGGACCGCGGCGGCGAGCCCGTTGGCCAGCGCGTCCCAGCCCCTCTCGACGGTGATCTCCTCGAACTCCCCGCCCGCCTGGAGGAAGATGTCCCCCTGGCTGAAGGCGAGCAGCCTGTGCAGCGCCTCCTCGCCGACCTGATCGCCGTACTTCGCGTGCAGCACCTCGCCGTCCATGAACCCGATGAGCCCTTTGGACTTGCGCTGACGCACGTGCAGGATCGCCGAGGTGTGGCTGACGTGCGCGAGCTGCACCAGGTCGAGCAGCTCCATGTTGGCCAGCGTCGCCCCTGAGTCCGCCTCGTCCGAGATCAGCTCCAGGACGCGCTCCTCCAGCTTCTTGACCGGTTGATCGCGGCGCGCGAAGCGGGTGACCCCAAGCTCGTCCGTGACGTGAACGAAGTCATCCGGCTTGAGCAGGATCAAGCGGGCGTCGGGGGCGAGCGACCTGGCCTTGAGGACCAGCTCCAGGCAGCTCACCCCGTCCGGCAGCTCAATGTCCGCCAGGATGACATCCACGTTGGCCTCCTCGTCGCCGAGCAGCTCAAGCGCCGCGGCCCCGTCGGAGGCTGCGTGCGTCTTGATCTCCTTGTGCTTCGCGAAGATCTTCCCGAGCCCTTTGGGCGGCTCGCGCCCTTCAATCACAAGAACTTCGTGCATGACCCGTGTCCTGGACCCCTGCCTGCGCAACGGCAAAAACATCACTCTGGGTGCCATACTATACCCGGTGGGGCCTTCGCTCCAAGAACATCACCGCGATGACGGTCCGCGCGAGATGGATTCATCGCCCTGCATCTGCTATCACCACGGTTGCGCCCCACGACGACACCCCGGGGCGAGGCCGAGAACCCCCCACACGCGCCCGAGGAGGCTGCATGGCGTTTGAACGATTCACAGGCACCGCGCGCTACATCGCGTCCGCCGAGCTGAGGGACGCCGTCAACGTCTCCATCGCCCTGGAGCGCCCGCTGCTGATCCGCGGCGAGCCGGGCACGGGCAAGACGCTGCTGGCCGAGGCGATCAGCGAGGCGCTGGAGGCGCCGCTGATCCGTTGGAACATCAAGTCCACCACGCGCGCCCAGGACGGGCTCTACGTCTACGACACGGTCCAGCGGCTCAACGACAGCCGCTTCGGCGACGGCGACGTGAGCGACATCCGCAACTACATCCGCCTCGGGCCGCTCGGCGAGGCCTTCTCCAGCGACGAGCGCGTCGTCCTGCTGATCGACGAGATCGACAAGGCCGACATGGAGTTCCCCAACGACCTCCTCCATGAGATCGACGCGATGAGCTTCGACGTCCTGGAGACGGGCGAGACGATCACGGCGCAGCGGCGCCCCATCGTGCTCATCACCAGCAACGCCGAGAAGGAGCTGCCCGACGCCTTCCTGCGCCGCTGCGTGTTCCACTACATCGACTTCCCTGGCACCGAGCAGATGAAGGCGATCGTCGACGTCCACCACCCGAACCTCGAAGAGGCGCTCCTGTCGCAGTGCCTGGTCAAGTTCTACTGGTTGCGCAACCAGAGCGATCTGCGCAAGCGCCCCTCCACCAGTGAGCTGATCGACTGGATCAGCGCCCTGCGTCGCGGCGGCATCGACCCTGACCGGCTCAAGGGGGAGTTCCCCTTCCTCGGGGTGCTGCTCAAGAAGGAGAACGACCTCGCCGCCGCGCAGCGCTCCATCGCCCGCAAGCGCAACTGACGCGCCGGGGTTCACCTGTTCGGGCTCCAGCCAGGAGGGCCGCTGATGTTCATCGACTTCTTCTTCTACCTGCGCCGACGCGGCCTCAAGGTGAGCATCACCGAGTGGATGACGCTGATGGAGGCGCTCGCCGCCGACCTGCACCACAGCTCGCTGATCGGCTTCTACCACCTGTGCCGGGCGGTGTGCGTCAAGCGCGAGTCCCAGTTCGACCTCTACGATCAGTGCTTCAGCGAGCACTTCCAGGGGGTTGAGGCGGACGTCGCCGACATCGACAAGGTGCTCGACTGGCTGCGCGACCCGATCATGCCCCGGGAGCTGACGCCCGAGGAGCTGGCGATGCTGGAGGCGCTCGACCTCGACGAGCTGCGCCGCCAGTTTGAGGAGCGGCTCGCCGAGCAGGACGAGCGCCACGACGGCGGCAACCGCTGGATCGGGACCGGCGGCACCAGCCCCTTCGGGCACTCCGGTTCACACCCGACCGGGGTCCGCGTCGGCGGCGCAGGAGGCAACCGGAGCGCCATGCAGGTCGCGACCGAGCGGCGGTTCCGCAACCTCCGCTCCGACGTGACCCTCGACGTGCGCCAGATCGGGGTCGCTCTCAAGCAGCTGCGGCGGTTCGCCCGCGACGGCCGCCCCGACGAGCTGGACCTGGACGAGACCATCGACCAGACCGCCCGCAACGCCGGTGACATCGAGCTGGTGTTTCAACCCCAGCGCAAGAACACCGTCAAGCTCCTACTGCTGATGGACGTCGGCGGCTCCATGACCCCCTACACGCGGCTGTGCGAGCGCCTCTTCTCCGCGGCCCACGCCGCGACCCACTTCAAGGCCTTCAAGCCCTACTACTTTCACAACTGCCCCTACGACAGCCTCTACACCGACATGCACCGCTACGAGGGCGAGTCGACGGAGCAGGTGCTCCGCGACCTCGACCGCCAGTGGTTCTGCGTCATCGTCGGCGACGCCGCCATGAGCCCCTACGAGCTGACCGCCCCGGGCGGCGCCGTCGACTACTACCAGAACAACCCCGTCCCAGGCATCACCTGGCTGCACCGGATCCGCGACCGCTTCCCCCGCTCGGTCTGGCTCAACCCCGAGCCGCTGCGCTACTGGAACATCACCTCCACCCAGCTGATCCGCGGCGTGTTCGACATGTTCCCGCTGACCCTCGAAGGGCTGGAGAGCTCCATCTCCCACCTCCGACAGGTCCCCGTCTGAGCCCACCAGGAGGCCCTCCGATGCGACTCGCCGCCCTCGCCCTCACCATCGCCCTCGCCGGATGCGGCCAGACCACGACGCTCCCCGCCGAAGACGCCGGGGGCGCTCAGGACGCGGTGACGGACAAGATGACCGACAGCGCCACAGCCTCAGCCGACGCCATGACCGACAGCGCCATGGCCTCAGCCGACGCAACGACCGACGCGCCCCCGACGGACTCCGCCGCGACCGACTCAGGCTTCGCCCAGGACGCCGCGGCAGACTCGACGCCCCCACCCGCAGACAGCGGCCACATGGACAGCGCCGTGATGGACAGCGGCCACATGGACAGCGCCACGATCGACGCCGCCCCAGACACCGTGGAAGCGGACACGGGCGACCCCTGGAGCGGCACGCCGTGCTCGGTGAGCGGCGTCGATGGGGTGTGCCTCGACGTCGCCGAGTGCGACAGGGAGCGCGAGGCGACCCCGGGCTTCTGCCCGGGACCGGCGCACATCCAGTGCTGCACGCCCGCGCGGGACGCGCCCACGCTGGAGTGCGACCCGGACGCCGCCCCGCTGCCCGACCCGTTGCCCACGGAGGCAACCGGCGTGGGTGGGTGCGCGGCGGGGATGTTGAGGGTCGAGGGGTTCTGCATCGATCGGTACGAGGCGGCCCTGGTGGAGGTGCTCGACGATGGAGAGGAGCGCCCCTGGTCGCCCTACGTGAACCCCGGCGAGGCGCGGGTGCGCGCCGTCTCAGCGGCTGGGGTGGTGCCACAGGGCTACATCGACGGGTTTCAGGCGGAGCGCGCCTGCGTGGAGGCGGGCAAGCGGTTGTGTCGCAATGATGAGTGGCTGCGGGCCTGCCAGGGCGCTGAGGGCTGGACCTTCCCCTATGGGGCGACGCGCCAGCCCGGGGTGTGCAACGACGCCCGGGACCGGCACCCGGTGGTGGAGCTGTTCGGGACCGGCGAGGACTGGATCTGGAGCGAGCTGGGCAACGCATGCATCAACCAGCTGGAGGACGGCCTGGCGCGGACGGGCGAGCACGCGGCGTGCGTCACCGCGGAGGGGGCCTACGACATGATGGGCAACCTGCACGAGTGGACCTCCGACCCCTCGGGAATCTTTCGGGGTGGCTTCTACGTCGATACGGAGCGCAACGGGCCGGGGTGCCTCTACCGGACCACGGCCCACAACCGCTACCACTGGGATTACTCAACCGGTTTTCGCTGCTGCGATGACCCTGAGGTGCCATGAGCCTCAACACCACCCTCTCCAACCTCCGCGGCCTGGCACACGCCGAGCCCTCCCGAGCGGCCTGGCGCCGCATCTGCGATGCGCTGGACGACGCCCCGGAGGGGGACGCGCTCGCGATCACGATCGACTACCTGAACACCCACCTGGAGGCGTGGCCCGACGCGCTGCGTCTGGCGCCTCCAGACTGGTACCAGCGCCAGGTGATCGACTGGGATCAGGAGCCGCGCTGGCCGCTCGTGCGCGCGTTGGAGCTGGAGCTGATCGACCAGCGGCCCCAGCTCCTCATCCAACGGCTGGTGGACACCGGGGCCCTGGAGCCGGTCACCTGGTTGCAGCTGCGCACGCGCCAGAAGCGCGCCATCCGCGACCCGAAGCACCGCCTCCAGGGCAGCGACGTCGCCTACCTGGCGAGCCACCCGCTGTCCAGGCGCCTGAAGCACCTCGATCTGCGCGGGCATGCGCTGGGGCCGGAGGGGACGCGTTACCTGGCGCTGTCGCCGATCCTGTCTCGCCTCACCCACCTCGATCTGGCGCGAAACGACGTCGGCGACGAGGGCGCCCGGATCGTCGCCGCCTCGCCGCGGGCGGGGGAGCTGACCGCGCTGGATCTGAGCTGCTGCGACTTGAGCGATGACGGCGCGGCGGCGCTGGCGGAGGCCCCCTGGGAGGAGCTGGAGCGCCTGACGCTGAAGCTCAACAACATCGGCCTGCCAGGCGCCGAGGCGTTGGCGCGCTCCCGCACGCTGCCCGCCCCGCTCCGAGCGCGCTGGGAGGAGCGCGCGGCGGCGCCGCCGCTGCGGTTCATCGTCCAGCCCTGGGGGAGGAGCTTCACGGTGCTGGCGGGGGAGCGCGTTCAGCTCGGCCGTGACCCGGAGAACGACCTGGTGCTGCCCTACCCGACGGTGTCGCCCCACCAGTGCAACATCGTCCATGAGGGCGACGCGGTCACGATGCACAACCGCCGCTCGCGCTTCGGTCGCTCGGAGCCCACCGAGCTGAAGCTGAACGTGGGGGACGTCATCCAGCTGGGGCCGGTGACGGCGCGGGTCATGGCGATCCCATGACCCACTTCGTCGTGCCGGTCCCGGAGGGAGAGCGCGCCCAGCTCCGGTTCGCGCGGCGCTGCCTCGGCTGCGCCGCGCCGACCACCGAGACGCTGACGCTGACCGCGGGGCACCACGGCCCCGCGCGGCCGCTCCGCTGGGAGCAGCCCGTCCCGCTGTGCCCGACGTGTCAAGCGGCCCACGCGCGCGCCTCGCGCCAGGCCGCCGCGGGGCGCAGGATCACCGCGGCGGCGGCGCTCACGACAGGCGTCGCCGCGACCGCCGCGGCGGTCACGGTCGGCCTGAGCGACCCTCCAGCGCTCCTGCTCGGCGTCGGGTGCGCGGCGCTGCTCGGGTTCCCGCTCGCCTCGTGGCTGTCCGCCCGGGCGCTGGCCGGGCAGCGGGTCGATCTCTACTGCTTCCGCGACCCGCGACGGGCCGAGGGGGTCACCTTCGTCTGCCTGCGCATCGACCACGACGACGCGGCGGCGGACTTCGCGTCCCGCAACGCCCGCGCCACACCGATGGCGAGGTGGGAGCAGGGCTCGCGCTGAACCAGTGGTTGCCCTGACGCCCCTCGTGGCGCTACTCTATCCATCCGGGTTCGCTGAAGATACCCGGCCTCGACACGACGCAGCCGAGACACGACGCGATGAAGGTGTTGCTGATCGATCCCCCCGATCTGTTCCTCCAGGGCCAGGGGCTGACTCGCCAGGTCCAGCCGCTGGGGCTCGCGTACGTGGGCGCCTGGCTCCGCGAGAAGGGACACGAGGTTCGCTTCCTGCTGCCCGACACCCGCGCCTACACCGGGGACGACCCGTGGGGCGAGCTGCGGCGAGCGATCGAGGCGGAGGCGCCGGACGTGGTCGGGTTGACGGCGGTCACCGCGATGATGCCCTCGGCGCGGCGGGTGGCGCGCGAGGTCAAGGCGCTCAACCCGGAGATCGTGACCGTGCTCGGCGGCACCCACGCGAGCAGCAACCCCGCTCAGGCGTTGCGCGCGGCGCCCGGGCTCGATTACGTCATCCGCGGCGAGGGGGAGCTGACGATGGAGGAGCTGCTGGAGCGGCTGGAGCGGCCAGGGGGGGTCGAGCCGGGGTCGGTCGCGGGGTTGGCGTGGCGCGATGAGGGCGGCGAGGTGCAGGTGAACGCGCCGCGCCCCTCGATTCAGGACCTGGACGCGCTGCCGATGCCGATGCGCGATGGGCTGGTCTGGCCCGAGGACGTCCAGCCGGGGTTCTATCAGGCGATGGTGACGCTGCGGGGGTGCCCGTACCGCTGCATCTACTGCGCGGTGCCGTCGAGCAACGACCGGCTCACCCGATACCGGTCCCCGGAGAACGTGGTGGACGAGATCGCGCTGCTGCGCGAGCGGTACGCGATCCCCTACCTGTTCTTTCACGACAGCGTCTTCACGCTGCACCGGGGGCGGACCGAGGCGATCTGTCGGCTGATGCTGGAGCGGGGCCTGGTGGTGCCGTTCGCCTGTCAGACGCGCACGGATCGGGTGGACGAGGCGCTGCTCGACCTGCTCAAGGAGGCGGGGTGCCACCAGATCTTCTTCGGGATCGAGTCGGGGGACGTGCGATCGCTCAAGCGCATCCGCAAGAAGATGACGCTGGAGTCGATCCGCGCGGCGGTGGGGCAGGTCAAGGCGCGCGGGATACGCTGCACGGGGTTCTTCATGGTCGGCTTCCCGTGGGAGGACGAGGCGCTGATGCGGCAGACGTCGGACTTCGCCTGCGACCTGGAGCTGGACGCGGTGAGCCTGTTCTCGGCCACGCCGCTGCCGGGGACGGAGCTGTGGGAGATGGCGGGGGGGGCGGAGATGCCCGACTCGGTGGACTTCACGACGCCGCAGGTGAACCTGACGGGGCTGGAGCCCGAGGCGTACGCGACGCTGTTCGCGGAGATCAAGGCGCAGGTCGACGCCTACAACCAGAGTCAGATGATGCGGCGCCTCTCCGAGATGACCTTCGACCCGGCGGAGCGCCTGGCGGCCAAGCGCAGCTGGTTGGATGGGTGAAGGGTCATGGAGCAGGGGGTGTGTAATAATCGCACCTTGTCAAAAAGAGCGACACAGGTTATGCATGGTGTGGGATGAACCATCCGCAGAAGCTGATGTTGTGACCTGTCCTGTTGAACGGGTTGGGGAGCCTCTCCTTGGGAAGGCGCGGGTTTTTGCGGTGCATGGCAGAACCGGGTGACTGGCGTGGCGCTATTCAACTTTCGCAAGCGGGATCCGCTGGAGCAGCTCAAGACGCTGAGCTGGGCGTCGGTCGAGGAGCGGGATGAGCTCATCGAGAGCTGCCTCGGGGACGCGACCGGGACGCGCAACATCAACGTCGTCGTGGAGCTGATGTTCGTGTCGGACGGCCTGGTGCAGCGCGCGGCGCTGCGGCGGGTGCGGGCGCTTCAGGACGTCGGGGCGGTGGACGCCTTCCTGAACCAGATCCAGGGCAAGCCCGCGGCGATCGTGCAGGGGATCTGCCGAGCGCTGCCGAAGGCGCTCCCGAACGGGTACCAGCAGCGGACGCTGAAGTACCTGGAGCACAAGGACGCGCTGGTGCGCCGCGCGGCCGAGGAGCTGCTCCTGAGCGGCCCGCTGGATCAGGCGCTCCTGGGGTTGGCCGAGGACTGGCTGGACCCGGAGGGGGATCCGGGGCGGGCGCTGAAGTTCATGGACCTGATCGACCGCGGCCTGCGCCAGGGCGGCGACAGCCGCGATCTGGTGCGGCTGGCGGAGAAGGCGACCCATCACCCCTCGGAGGACGTCCGCACCCGCGGCTACCAGGCGCTGCTGCGGGGCAACGAGGATCCCAGGTACCTGCCTCAGTTCATCGAGGCGCTCGGGCGAGAGACCTACACCAACCAGAAGATCCTCGGCGAGGCGATCGGCAAGCTCCTGCCCCACTCGAACCTGCCAGCGAGCGAGACGATCTTCCCGCTGATGGCCAGCGGGACGACCTCGCTGCGGACCACGGCGGTCAACGTCATCAAGCGGCTGCCGCAGCGCCAGAAGATCATCCGCGAGTTCTTCGTCTACTCCCGGGCGCTGGCGCCCTGGGTGCGCGATCGCGCCTTCGACACCCTGCGCGAGCTGGGCGATGAGCTGATGGAGCCGCTCATCGACATGATGGAGGACGACGACAAGGATCTGCGGCTGCTGGCGATCTCGCTGGCGACGATGTTGGGCGAGGATCCACGGATGCTCAAGCCGCTGCTCAACACGCTGGACGAGGACAACTGGTGGATCCGCTCGATGGCCGCCGAGACGCTGGCCCGGATCGGCGACCCGGCGGCGATCGCGCCGCTCAAGAAGTTCCTGAGCGACGAGGACGACGCCTGGATCACCATCGACGCGCTGGCGACGCTGGCGATGAAGCTGCACGAGAACGGCGACCGGCGCTCGGCGAACGCGGCGCTCGACCCGCTGCTCAAGCTCCTCAAGACCGGCCAGGGGGGCAAGCAGGGCACCAGCGAGCAGGAGGAGGAGCGCGCCGACCTGCGGGTGGAGGTGATCACGGCGCTGCGCTCCTTCCAGTCGCCCGCGATCCTCGACGTGTACCGGCGCGTCGCCCAGGGCGACCGCAGCCCGAAGGTGAAGGCGGAGGCGCTGGCGGCGGCCCGCTCCATGGCGGAGGCGCTGGGGCGCTCGCTGGAGGACGAGGAGCGGCTACGCGACGCGGTCAACCGCGCGGTGACCGACCTGAGCAACCTCAGCCCGCTGGAGGAGCTGCTGACGCAGGCGCGCACCCGCGGCGCCTCCGACCTGCACGTCACCGTGAACAAGCCGCCGATGGTGCGGATCAACGGCAGGCTCCGGGCGATCACCGAGGACGCGGTCGACCTCACCGCCGAAGACACGGCGCCGATGATCCGCTCGATCCTCACCGAGGCGCAGGCCGACTCGGTGGCGCAGCGCGGCCAGGTGGACTTCTGCTACGAGATCCCGGGCTCGGGGCGGTACCGCGCCAACGTGTTCTTCGATCACCGCGGGGTCAACGCGGTGTTCCGCGTCATCCCCAAGGACCTGCCGACCATCAAGAGCATCGGGATGCCCGGGCACTTCGAGAACGTGCGCTACTGGCACCAGGGGCTGCTGCTGGTGTGCGGGGCGTCAGGTGCGGGCAAGAGCACCACGCTGGCGGCGCTGGTCAACCTGATCAACGAGACGCGCCACAGCCACATCCTCTCCATCGAGGACCCGATCGAGTACGTCCACCCCTCGCGGCGCAGCCTGGTCAACCAGCGCGAGCTGATCACCCACACGCGCACCTACGGCCGGGCGCTGCGCGGGGCGCTGCGCGAGGACCCCGACGTCATCGTCATCGGCGAGCTGCGCGACAACGAGACGGTCAAGCTGTCGCTGGAGGCCGCCGAGACGGGCCACCTCGTGATCGGCACCCTCAACTGCACCCGCGCCGAGACCGCCATCGACCGCGTCGTGGGCAGCTTCCCCTCGGACGAGCAGGGGCAGGCCCGGCAGTCGGTCGCCGACTCGCTCAAGGCGATCGTCGCCCAGACCCTGCTCCCCCGTGAAGACGGGAACGGGATGGTCGCAGCGTTTGAGGTCATCATGGGGCTGCCCACGGTCGCCAACGTCATCCGTGACAACAAGACCCAGATGCTCTCCAGCCTCATGCAGACCGGCCGCGCCCAGGGGATGCAGACCTTCGACGACGCCCTGATGGAGCTGGTCCGAAACGGTCACATCGTCGCAGACGTCGCCTACAGGCGAGCGCACAACAAAGCCGCCTTCGAACCACTCTTGTCGGACAAGCCACGGACGGACGACCATGTCGAAAGATCGGCCGAGCACTAGCTCTCAACAACGGCGACGGCGACGCAGCGGTCCTCAGAGCGCTGTCCAACGCACCGCCCAGGGCAGCGCCATCCGCCGCACCGGCCAGATGCGCAGCCCCTTGAGCGACGACACCCCGTCGGACGCCTCCCTGCGCACCGATCAGCACTCGGTGATCCCCGACGACGTCGAGGTGGAGGTCAGCTACCCGCTGCGGCGCTCCAGCCAACAGCGCTCCGTGCCGCGCTCCGCGCAGCAGAGCGCCATCCGTCGCACCGGCCAGATGCGCAGCCCCCTGCGCCAGAGCGGTGATCAGGGCAGCGCCCTCCGTCAGAGCGGCGATCAAGGCAGCGCCATCCGTCGCAGCGGCGAGCACAGCGCCTCACGTCGCAGCGGCGAGCACAGCGCCTCACGCCGCAGCGGCGAGCACAGCGCCTCACGCCGCAGCGGTGAGTACGGCGCCTCGCGCCGCAGCGGCTCCATGTGGGGCGGCTCGTCCCGCAGCAGCGACTCCGGCGACGAGGACAGCCGACGCACCGCGCAGCACCTCGCCTTCAACGACGAAGCCGAGGTCGAGGTCAACGTCCCCCCCTCCAGCGCCTCCAACCGCGCCGCCCGCGAACAGCGGCGCGCCTCGCCGGGCAGCGCCATCCGCCGCACCGGCCAGATGCGCAGCCCCCTGCGTCAGAGCGGCGACCAGGGCAGCCCACTGCGCCAGAGCGGCGAGCAGGGCAGCGCCATCCGTCGCACCAGCCCGTCGCGCAGCACCCGCAGCGGCGACGCCGCCAAGAAGTCGGGGGTCTTCCGCTCGCCGCGCGACCGCCGCTCCTCGGAGGCCGACGACCTCAGCTTCGACGCGCCCTCCTCCTCCGATGAAGGGGAGGAGCAGCAGGTGCTCGCCGTCATCAAACCCAAGCGCATCCGTGGGCGCGCCCGCCCCATCACCGAGAACAGCCACAAGGCCCCCCGGGTCGAGGCGTCTCGCCTGCTGGGCAACGAGGAGGCCTCCGTCGAGGAGGCGGACGACTTCTTCCCTGTCATGGGCAACGCCGTTGAGGACGCCTCGATGGAGGACGCCAGCGGCTTCTTCGATGAGCCCGACTCGCTCTCCTACAGCTCCGACGAGGGGGACGCGGTCGTGGAGCTGGACGACCTGGTCGAGCCCCACAGCTACCGCAGCTCCTCGTCGCTCTCCGCGTCGCCCTCGCGCTCGACCTCCTCCCGAACGCGCCCGCCCTCGTCGCCCAGCCGGGGCGCCCGGATCCGCAAGCGGCGCCGCGACAGCAGCGCGTCCCAATCCCAGGAGGTGGTCGCCAACATCGATCCGAAGCTGATCGAGCGCATGGTCTCCAACCGGGTGGCGGCGCTGGAGGCGCGCTTTCAAGAGCGGCTGGAGGAGATGGCCGCTGAGCTGGCGCGCGCCCAGGCGCGGCGCCCCGCGGGCGACGCCCCGCCCCAGGCGCCGAAGGCCGCCGCTCCGGCCTCGGACGAGGAGCACGGCCACGACGACGAGGAGAGCGGGCCGCTGCTCCCCGCCAACTGGGGCCAGGAGACCGCGTCCATCGACGAGGGCCGACGGCGGCGCGGTCAGAAGAACCGCATCGACTTCTTCCTCTCACTCATGATCGATCGCGGCTCCAGCGACTTTCACTTCCACGTCGGCTCCAGCCCGACCTTCCGCCAGAGCGGCGACATGACCCCCATGCGTTACCGCCCCATCCGGCAGCGCGACTGGGCCCGCTTCGTCCGCCCCATCTGCCCCCCGGGCCTGTGGGAGCGCTGGGAGGCCACCGGGGACGTCGACTTCGCCTACGAGATCGAGGGGCTGGCGCGCTTCCGCGTCAACCTGTTCCGGCAACACTCCGGCGGCGGCGCGGTCTTCCGGGTCATCCCCAGCAAGATCCTGTCGCTGGAGGAGCTGGGGATGCCCCCGCAGCTCGTCAAGCTCGCCGAGCTGGACAGCGGCCTCGTGCTCATCACCGGCCCCACCGGCTCAGGCAAGAGCACCACGCTGGCCGCGATCATCGACATGATCAACCGCCGCAAGGCCTACCACATCATCACCCTGGAAGATCCGATCGAGTTCGTCCACAGGGGCATGCAGAGCATCATCCACCAACGCGAGGTCGGCACCCACGCGCGGACCTTCAACGACGCCCTCAAGGGCGCCGTCCGCGAGGATCCAGACCTGATCCTCGTCGGCGAGATGCGCGACCGGGAGACGATCCGCCTCGCGCTGGAGGCCTCGGAGAAGGGCGTCCTCGTCTTCGGCACTCTGCACACGAACTCGGCGACCAGCACGATCGACCGCATCATCAACGTCTTCCCGGTCGCCGACCAGGACCAGATCCGCTCCGTCCTCTCCGACACGATCCGCGGCGTCGTCAGCCAGCAATTGCTCCGCCGTAAGAACGGCGGCCGCGTCGCCGCCCTCGAGATCATGTTCAGCACCTCGGGCATGGGCAACATCATCCGCGAGGGCAAGACCCAGCAGCTCTCCAGCCTCATCCAGACCGGTCAGCGCCTCGGCATGATCACCATGGACGACTCGCTCACGCAGCTGATCAACGCCGACGTCATCACGGCCGAGGCCGCCATGGAGAAGGCGATCGAGAAGGAGCGCTTCAAGGATCTGGTGGAGGAGGAGCTGCGCGGCGGAGGCAGCTAGGAGCCGTGCGCCTGTTCGACACCCACTGCCACATGGACGTCGTCGCGGCCCGCTCCGGGGACGGCGACGCCCTGCTCCGCGAGGCCCGCCAGGTCGGGCTCGCCGCGATGGTCGTCCCAGCGGTCCAGCCCGACACCTGGGCGCGCTGCGCCGCCGCCACCCACCCACACGACGACCTCGCGCTCGCCCTCGGGATCCACCCTCAGGCGGTCCGCGACCTCTCCGACGAGGCGCTCGACGACGCCCTCCACCAGCTCCCGACGCTGCTGCGCGCGCACGGCGCCGTCGCCGTCGGCGAGATCGGGCTCGACCACCGCTGGGACAAGGCCCCCGAGGCCCGCGCGCGTCAGCTCCGGGTGTTTGAGGCGCAGCTTCAAATCGCCCGCCAGCTCGACCTGCCTGTGCTGATCCACGGCCTGAACGCCCACGACCAGACGCTGCGCCTGGTCCGCTCCGCCGCCTGGCCCGCGGCGGGCGGGGTCCTCCACAGCTACAGCGGCTCCGCCGAGCTGGTCGAGGTCTACAGCCGCGTCGAGGGGCTCATGTTCTCCTTCTGCGGCCCGGTCACCTGGCGCAACGCCCGCAAGGCCCCGGCGGCGGCGCGAGCGGTCGCCGCGGACCGCCTGCTCATCGAGACCGACGCCCCCTACCAGCCCCCCTGGCCCCACAACGACCGGCCCTGCCGCCCCAGCGACCTGCGCCTCGTCGCCGAGACCGTCGCCGCGCTGCGCGAGGTCCCGCTGGAGCAGCTCGCCGAGCAGACCTGGGCCAACGCCCAGCGCCTCTTTCGCTGGCCACCCTCCAGCGGCACGTGATCACGCGCTCAGTCCAGGCCGTCGCGCTGAATCGTGACCTCGCGGGCGCTCAGATCCACGCTGAGCCAATCAAAGCGTCCAAACGAACAGGCCCCTGAGTTCGCGTAGACGCCCCAGGGCGTCTCCTCAACCCGTGGGGCGTGTGTGTGGCCACAAATCAAGATGTCGGCTCCTGCGGTCACCTGGAGCGTCTGGAGGGCCCTCCGCGTGAGCGGATCGAGGTGACCGGGGTTGGGCCGCGAGGTGAGGGCGTTGACGCGGTAGAGCGCCTCACCGAGGCCCCGGACGCCCTGGCGCTGGTTCCAGGCCGCGGCCCACTTGACCGTGGACTTGAGCCACACCAGCCACGCCGCCTCGGACTCGAACTGGTGGCCGTGCATCATCAGCAGCCGGGCGCCGTCGGCGTCGAGCGCGACGATCTCCGGCACGCCGAGGCGCCTGAGGTGGCGATCGTTGTTGCCGTAGACCTGCGCGACCGCGGCGCGCTCCAGCCGCTCCAGGAGGGGCCGCCAGGCGGCGCGCGCCGAGGCCAGCTCGGCGCCGAAGTCCAGGTAGCGGGCGCCGACGTTGAGATCAAAGAGGTCGCCCGCGATCAGGAGCCCGTCGTGGGTGGCCTCGATCCGGTCGAGCGCCGCGAGCGCCCGCGCCAGGTCGTAGGTGAAGTGGCACGAGGCGCCTGGCGTGGACAGGTGCAGATCGGAGAGGACCGCGAGCTTCATGGCGCCTTCAGGGGCATCGTGGTGGTGACCGCCGAGGGGCTCAGCGACCTTGACACCGAGGGATAACCCGGTCAAAACCAGGAGTCCAGCGCGCGAACCGCTCCGGTTCCCGAGGAGAGGGAGATCTTGATGCTGCGCCCAAGACGCGACGACGACAGCCCCATCAACCCATTGGATCACGGCATCCACCGCCTCCCCAGCCACGTCGCCATCATCATGGACGGCAACGGCCGCTGGGCTCGGAGCCGGGGCAACGTCCGCCTGAAGGGCCACCACGAGGGGGCGAAGGCCGTGCGCCGGGCGTTGTCCTTCGCGCGGCGCATCGGGGTGCGCTACCTGACGCTCTACGCCTTCTCCGAGCAGAACTGGGGCCGCCCCCCCGCCGAGGTCGAGGGGCTGATGTCGCTGCTGATGAAGCACATCCGCTCGGAGCGCGACGACCTCCAGGACAAGGGGATCCGCTTTCGCACGATCGGCAACATCGACAAGATGTCGCCGTCCATCGTCACCGCGATCCGCGACCTGGAGGAGCACACGCGCGGCAACGACGAGCTGGACCTGATCGTCGCGCTCTCCTACGGGGGCCGCGAGGAGCTGGTCCACGCCACCCGGCAGATCGCGGCCCGGGTCGCCGCCGGGGAGCTCTCCCCGGACGCGATCACCGCGGCGACCATCAGCGACAACACCTACACCGCGGGGATCCCCGACCCGGATCTGATGATCCGCACCAGCGGCGAGATGCGGGTGAGCAACTTCATGCTCTGGCAGCTGGCCTACACCGAGCTCTACGTCACCGACATCTACTGGCCCGACTTCAACGACGAGCACTTCATCAAGGCGCTCCACTCCTACGACAGCCGCCAACGTCGCTTCGGCCTCACCGGTGATCAGGCGAAGCGGTGAAGCTCGCCGTCACCCCGCTGCGCCCCGAGCATGCGCCCCGGGTCCACGCCTGGGAGAACCACCCGGACGTCCTCCGCTGGCTCCTCCACGACGGCGTCACCCTGGATGAGGTCGCCGCGCGCGCCGCCTCCCCGCCCACACCTCAACCCGCCGAGGTCATCCACCACGTCATCGAGCGCGCCGACGTACCGGTCGGCTACCTGGCGCTCAGCGCCCACCCGCCGCCGCCCTGCGCGTGGGGCAGCTTTGAGCTGTTCGTTGGCCCTGAGCATCAGGGCGAGGGGGTTGGCCGTGAGGCGCTCGCGCGCGTCCCGGGGCTGTTGCGGGACTGGCGTGGGTTGGAGGTGATTCGGATCGGCGTCTTTGAGGACAACCACCGCGCGGTGGCGCTCTACAAGGAGCTGGGCTACGCGGTCACCGAGCGCTGCTGGTTCCCCAAGGGGGGCGCCGAGCGGCGCGGGCTGCTGATGTCCAACAACCCCGACGCCTTCGCGCGGCGCCCCATCGGCTTCCGGTCGCGGTGAGGCGTCACGGCTGGACCTCGGTGAGCACGCTCTGAAGCCCCTTCGTCAAGATGGCGCGTGCGTTGTCGTCGGAGACGTGGTGCAGCAGCCCCCCGGCGTCGTGGCGCCACTGCTGAAGCAGGGGGGAGAGGTCCCGGACGACGCCGCCGCGTACGGAGGTGATCGCCTCATCGATCTCGGGCGGGATGGTGGCGCCCTGGCCCCAGAAGGTGTAGAGCCAGTTCAGGTAGAGCCCCGCGTGGACGACCTCGCGCGCGAGCGTGTCGGCGTGGGTCGCGCCGATGATCTGCTGAAAGAGGCTCTCCGCCATGAGGTAATCGCCCATGACGAGCTGAAGGCGCGCCATGCCGAGCCGGGGTCGGTTGCCGACCTGGACCACCCCGAGGCGCCCGGCGACCTGGATGGCGTACTTGTAGTAATCGAGGGCGCGCGCCAGGCCCCCCATCGCCTCGGTGACCTCGGCGACCCGGGTGACGGCCATCACCATGAACTCGGTGGGCTGCTCGTCTTCGTAGCGCACCGCCTCCTTGAAGTACTTGCGCGCCCGCTTGAGATCGCCCGCGCGCCAGCACACGTCGCCCAGAACGTAGTGCGTGCGGGCCAACCCTTCGCGGTCGTGCACGCTCTTTTGCAGCCTGCGGGCGGCGCGGATCTGCTCGATCGCCTGGTCGTAGGCGCGCTCGAACGCCAGCACCTCACCGAGCGCGAGCCGGGCGGCGATCTCGCGCCACCGGTCGTTCATCTGCTGAGCGATCGCCACGGCGCGCCCGCTGTGGTAGCGCGCCGACTCCCCGCGGCCGCGCTCCACCTCCAGCTCCGCGAGGCGCCGCGCCACGGAGAAGCGAAGCGCCTTGCCGATGTCCAGCTCCAGGGCTCGCTCCAGGAAGCCCACGGCCTCTTCGAGCTGCCCGTGCGAGGCGGCCAGCGCGCCAGCCGCCCAGAGGAGCTTGAACCGCGCCTCGCTGTCCAGCTCGACCTGCTCGACCTGCTCCCAGGCCTCCTCAAAGCGCCGCTGCCCACAGAGCGCTTGGAGCGTCAGCTCCAACGCCTGGAACCGCAGCGTCTGGTCGGAGGACTCCTGACGCTGGGCGAAGTCGAGGCTGTCGGCGAAGTCACCGTTGAGGAGCGCGACCCGCGCGAACCCCAGGTGAACCTTGTCTCGGAGCATCACCGGGGTGTTGGCGTCCATCTCAGCGAGCACGGCGTCGTAGAACGCGGCGGCCCGCTCATGCTCGCCCTGCTCCACCATGAGACCCGCGAGCAGGGTCCGCGCCTCAAGATCCGCCACCGAGCCGGGGGTGAGGAAGCGCGTCGCCTCTCGGAGCGCGTCTTCGGCGACGCCCGACGCGTTCAACTCCCGGTGGGCCTTCGCGAGCGAGAGGAGCGCCCGGCCCCGCTCCTGGTTGACCTCACCCATCTCGATGAAGGCGCTCTCCTCCAGGCTGGTCATGATCCCGAGCGCGCTCTGGTAGCTGTCCCGGGCCTTGAGCCAGTCTCCTCCGCGCATCGCCCCGTCGGCCCGCTCCAGGAGCGTGAGGATCACGTCCCAGCGGTGGCGCTCCTGGACCGCGGTGATGCTGTACAGCTCATCCACCGAGACGGGCGAAGGGATCACGATCCGCTCCTCCAGCGCGAAGAGCATCTCGTCCGCGTCCACGTAGCGGTGCAGCGGCTCGGGCGCGAGGCTCCTGGCGATCACCGACTCCACCGCGAGCGCCTCCGGGGGGAGCGCGTCGAGGTTGTAGCGCTGCACCCGATGGCGCTTACGAAAGAGCACGTCCGGGTCGCGCATACCCCGGAAGGGGTGTTGCCCGGTGAGCATCTCATAGAAGATCAGGCCGATCGCGTAGATGTCGGTCGCCTTCGACAGCGGCTGATCCGACGCCTGCTCAGGCGCCATGTACTGAGGGGTTCCGGGGATGTTGCCCTGGGTCGTCAGCCTCACCTGGAGGGTGTCGAGCGCCAGCGCCATACCAAAGTCCAGCACCCGCACCGAGGCGCGGGCCGGCTCCTGGCAGAGGAAGATGTTGGCGGGCTTGAGGTCGCGGTGGATGATGTTCTGCCCGTGGGCCTCGGAGAGGCTGTAGAGCACCTGGACGATGATGTTCAGCGCCTCGCCCATCGGCAGCTTGCCCTTGCGGCTGAGGCGCTCGCCCAGCGGCTGGCCTCGCAGCAGCTCAATCGCCGCAAACACCAGGCCGTTCGACAGCTGACCGTAATCAAAGAGGCGCACCGTGTTGGGGTGGCGCAGGTTGGAGACGTGCAGCGCCTCGCGGCGAAACCGCTCGACCTGGGCGGGCATCTCCAACAGCTCGGGGCGGAGGATCTTGAGCGCGACCTCCTGCTCACGGCCCTCGATCGTCGCCTGATACACCGTGCTGGAGCCGCCTCGCCCGAGCACCCGCTGGATGCGGTACACGCCCGCGAAGACCTCGCCGACGAGCGGCAGCGTCGCCTTGCGGGTCAACAGCTCAATGTGCAACGGGGACGTCTGCCAGAGGCGCTTCTTCAATGGATGATGTCTTTGGATCCATTCGCGCCGACGGGTATCGCCCCAAACCGACGCTCATAGCGGTTGACGTTGTCTGCCAGCGCCGACAACAGGCGCTTGGCCTGAAGCGGGCTGAGGATGACGCGCGACCCCACCTTCGCCTCCTTCCGCCCGGGTTGCAGGAACATGAAGTCCAACATGAACTCCGACTCACCGTGGACGACCATCGCCAGGTTGGCGTACACCCCCTGCGCCACGTCGTCGTCGATCTTGATGTTGAGCTTCAACGACTTGGAGTCACTCTTCCGCGAATCATCACCCATCACCTGGCCTCATTGAGATCCCACCCATAAGGATGGTATTTGATTTTTCCTGCTTTTGCCAGCGTCGCGGCCTCACCGTCGAGGCGTTTGGCGAGGAACTCGCCGACGGAGCCGGCGGCCTTGTCGAAGTCGCCCTTGAACCACTTGAAGATCTCGGAGGTGCTGACGGCGCCGCCCTCGACGCGGGTCTCCTTCTGGATGTACTCGCGGGCGGCGGCCTCCATCTCAGCCTCCATGTTGGCGGGGGTGATCGCGTCACGGCGGAGCTTGGGGCAGGAGGCCGACGCGCAGTTGACCACGAAGTGGATCCTCGCCTCGCCGAACCCCTCGCGGATCTTCGTGTTCTCGAGGGTGTCGAGGGTCATCTGCTCGCCCGCGACCTGGTGGTTGATCTTCTTGAAGAAGCCATCGACCTTCATGACCGACTCGATGGGGTAGCGCTCCAGGACGGCGAGGATGGTGTAGGCGTTGTAGGCGTTGATGTAGAACGCCAGCTGCTGCTTTTTGGAGAGCTTGCTGAGGTCGGCGGAGGCGATGGAGGCGGTGTACGCCTTGAGGGCCTTCATGTCGTCGGCGCTCGCCTTCCAGTCCTTGTAGCGGACCGGCCCCTCCTCCGTGACGTACTTCTTGAGCAGCGCGTCCCACGCCGCGTGGTCGAAGGCGCTGGCCGCGTCGGTCGCCGGAGGGGTCTCCTTGGAGCCCGCGGCGGGCTTCTCGGCAGGCGCCGACGTGGGCTTGTCGGCGGGCGCCGAGGTCGGCTGCGTCGGGGTCTTGTCAGCGCGGGTCGCGCCCGTGTCCTGACAAGCCGACAGCGCGAGCGTGAGCCCGAGCGTGATGAGGAGCGCGAGGGCGCGGCGAAGGGGTGTGGCGAGCATGACAAGGGCCTCCGGTGTGGGACGGTCAGGCTCCTAGGCGGGCAGGCGCTCGATGTGAGCGCCGATCGCCCGGAGCTTGTCGTCGATTCGTTCGTAACCTCGATCGATCTGACGGATGTTGTACATGGTGCTGGTCCCCTGCGCGGCGAGCGCCGCGATCAGGAGCGCCATCCAAGCCCGGATGTCGGGCGACTCCAGGGTCGCGCCGTAGAGCTGCGCGGGGCCGACCACGACCACGCGGTGGGGGTCACACAGGATGATGCGGGCGCCCATGGCGATGAGCCCATCGACGAAGAACATGCGCCCGTCGAACATCTTCTCAAAGAAGAGCACCGTCCCACGGGCCTGGGTCGCGACGGTGATGGCGATCGACATCAGATCGGTCGGGAACGCAGGCCAGGGCGCGCTGTCGATCTTGGGGATTTCGTTATGGAAGTCATAGCGAACCTCCATGTCCTGGTCACCGGGCACGAACAGGTCCTGACCTCGGAACTCGATCCCGACCCCGATGCGCTTGAAGACCATGCCGACCTTGCGCAGGTCATCAGGGACGACGCCACGGATGGTCAGCTCGGAGCGCGTGACGGCGGCGAGCCCGACGAGGGAGCCGATCTCAAGGTAATCGGGTCCGATGGTGTGCTCGGCGCCCCACAGGCTCTTGGAGCCGCGGATCGTGAGGACGTTGGTGCCGAGCCCATCGATGTGGGCCCCCATGGCGATGAGGAGGCGGCACAGGCCCTGCACGTGGGGTTCGCAGGCGGCGTTGCGGATGACGGTGACGCCCTTGGCGACGACCGCGGCCATGATGATGTTCTCGGTGCCGGTGACCGAGGGCTCGTCGAGGAAGATGTCGCAGCCGTGCAGCTCATCGGCGGAGAAGCGGTACATCCCGTCCTCCCAGCCGATGTCCGCGCCGAGGGCGCGCAACCCAAGGAAGTGGGTGTCGAGGCGACGTCGCCCGATGACGTCGCCGCCGGGGGGGGGCAGGGTGACGCGGCTGAGCCGCCCGAGCATCGCCCCGGCGAAGAGGATCGAGGCCCGTATGCGCTTGCACAGCTCCACGGGCAGGTCGGTGGTGTTGATGTTGGCGTTGCAGATGGAGACGGCGTTATCGTCCACCCACTCGATCTCCCCGCCGATCTCGCGGAGCACGTCGAGCATCGCCTCGACGTCGCGGATCCGGGGTACGTTCTTGAGCAGGATCCGCTCATCGGTCAGCAGCGTCGCGGCGAGGCAGGGCAACACCTCGTTCTTGCTGCCGCCGGGCGTGATCGCGCCGCTGAGGCGATGGCCTCCCTCAATGACAAACTTCTCCATCCTGAGCCTCCCGTCGTCCTTGGCCTTGGCTCGATGGCCCGTTGTCCGCGGGCGCCCCCTATGGGCGCGCCGGGTGTCCGGTCGAGGCGCTCCAGGGCGAAGCGCGGGAGGACCATCCTGGTCATCCAGCGCGCGTTCGTGATGGCGAGCGTACCTTGACAGACAGGGCCGTTAATCGGCTTCAGGCTGGGAGGTGCAGGCGACGCGGACGCCCCCCTCATCCCAACGAAGGGACGGACCCCCCAGCCGGATTCTACAGGAGGGAATGAAGCCCCAAGCGCGCCTCAATGTCAAACGCCGAGGGGGATCACGAGGGGCGAGGAGGGTCAGCCCTCGTCGTCCTCGTCGTCTTCATCGAGGTCGTCGTCGTCCTCATCGAGGTCGTCGTCGGAGGCCTCGACCTCGTCGTCGTCCTCGTCGTCCTCCTCCTCCTCAGCCGACTCCGGCTCCTCAGGGGCGGGGTAGGAGGGGGCGTCCTCAAACAGGCCAGCGGCCCGACCACACTCCAGGAACTCCTGGTAGAGGGTCTTGGCGATCTCGCCACGGTCGATCCCATCGGGGGCGACCTTGATGTCGAGTTCAGCGAGCCCGGCGTCAAAGCGCATCCGACGCAGCGAGGCGTTGTCCATGCAGAAGACGTTGAGGGCGTCGTGCACGTCGCGCTTGCCGCAGTTGAAGCGGCGAGCTACGGCGCTGGCGCCCTGCTTCCGGTAGCGCCCGTTCTGGTCGAGGCCGAGGTGATAGGCCGCGAACAGCTCAAAGGGATCGAGCCGCACCGGCCCGGAGCGCTGCTGTTGCTGCTGGTGGTGACCGCTGTGGTTGGAGCGGTTTTTGTTGCGACGGCGACGACGACGGCGGTTCTGGCCGCTGTGTCGGCTGCCGCCGCCCTGGTTGTTGGCCTGCGACGAGCGCGCGTCGCCGCCGCCCCCACCACCGCCCCCGCCACCGCCACCGCCTTTGCGGCGACGGCGACGCCGACGGCGGCGTCGCTGGTTGTTGTTCTGGCGATCGTTGTCCCGGTTTTGATCATTCAACGGTTGAGCCTCGCTCATGGATCGTCCAACCTCTCGGGATGGCGTTGTGGGCAGGGCGCCCACCTCAGGGTCCAAGGGTGAATTGGGGCGTCGCTCCGGGTTGAAGAGGGCGCCTCCCCTGATGGTTTCACACGAAGGTGAAGCAGCGATTGAAGCCTGTCACGCCGCGTCGCGGCGCAAGCGCCCACCACACCACCACACGGCGATGCTCGGGGCAGGCGCGCCACCCATGACCGCGCGAGGCGGCGGGCGGCGCGACATCCAAGCCATTTTGTTTGAGTCGCGGTCGCGTCGCATGAAAACTTCAGGTCACAGGTGTCCGTGCACACGCGACCACTCGGACCGGAGCCGCGATGTGGCGCGTGGCCGCATCGGGAGCCAGACGGTGCTGGCGGCGAGCCTACCTCACGCAGGCTCGACACTGGGCGTCTCCAGGTGGTGTTTCGGTTCGGCGTTTCAAACACGCCAGGGGCCGTCCCGAACCAGGTCACTCAGGGGCTGCGCGCCGCCTGTGTGAGCCGGGAGGCTACCCCCACACTCTAACCCCATCCACCGAGCCGACGCAACACCGACGCACACAAATCTCATCGGTCAACCGCCGCGTCGCCTGTTGGCGGGCGTTCCCTCCTCAGCGCCCCGACGCCGAGGCGTCCCCGAGGCGCCAGAAGTAGACCCCGAGGTTGGCGGTGTCGCCGTGCGAGAGCCGGAACGTCTCGGTCTCAAAGGAGGCCTTCTGCGCCGCGGTGGGGGCGATCCCCTCCACGCGCGTCATGAAGTCCTTGAGGTGCTCCTTGTAGTCGGCCTTCTTGCCCGTCGTCCGGATCAGCGTGACCATGAAGTAGGCAAAGTCCTGGCCTGCGCCCGCGAGCCGCTTGATGTCGCGGACGGTCGCGTCGGCCTGCTGCTCGTAGTTGATGTTGATCCAGATCATCCTGGCGTTGAGCCACAAGCCCGCCCGGTCGTGGCGGCGTCGCCGCGGCGGCGGGGCCACCGACAGGTCACACTCCAGGCGTCGCCGCTCGCCGGGGATCGGCAGGTGGCGCTCAAGCCAGATGACGTGGTTGTCTGGCACGCCCATCGTCTCGAGGTTCTGGTAGAAGTGATTGGACAGCTCCAACAGCATCCAGTTGTCGAAGCTCGCCCCAATGTCGACGAACGCCCGGAGCTTCGTCTCATTCTCTTTCAGGTAATTGCAAAACCGGGTAAGCTCAGCCTCGATTCGGGCGTGATCCATGACTCTCCTCAGGTGTCCATATCGAGCAACACGACAGACGACCCTCGTCGGGCACCGCCGTGTTACTCTTGGCCAAAACCATCCCAAGAGCAAATGATTTCGACACAGCCTGCTCTTTTTGCAGGCCTGCTGACCATGCCAGCGCCACCGCGCCAGCGGGTTGTCTTTGTCAGATGGGCTGGTAGAACCAGAGGCGGAAGTAGTTCACGTCGCGGTTCGACGTGTTGATGTACTGCCGGATGCGCGGCTCCCTGGTTCGCACGAACCCCCCATCAATACAGAACGGCCAGTTGCGCCACCGGTAACGCGTGTCTTGACCCGCGCAGGGCACCTCTCCGGCCTCGATGTCATCAATCCAGACCGTGCACTCGTAATCGGCGCGGCCGTAGTCCATCCTCCGCACCACCACCAACGGCAGCCCCGGCACCACGTTCCTGACGCGCCACTCCGCGTAGCCGCCCTCGTGGCAGATCCCGTCGTCCTGGATCTTCGCCTGGTCCGGGTACATCAGGTCCAGCTTGCTCCGCCACCAGTCGGTCGCCTCGCGGATCGCGAACTGGTGGTTCGCCATCGAGTTCCGATCGAGGATGTTGATGTCGTCGATCAAGCGCCACTCCTGACCCTCGACCACGATCGACAGCGGCGGCACCTTCGAGTCCTCCTTGAGCTTCTCCCACTCCGTCCCGTCCAGCACCCGGATCCCCTCCCCGGGGACCAGCGGGCCGCGCGGCGCCGGCTCGGGGGGGCGGATCACCTGGTAGAGCGCCTCCAGCGCCCCCAGCTGCGACTTCATCGCCGCGCCCATCGCCCCCACGCGATCCGAGACGTCCATCCCGTACAGCCCTTGAAGCGCCTCGCCCGACTGCCTCACCCGCTTGGCGAACGCCTGGAACTTCGGCCGCTTCGCCAACTTCGGCTCGTTCGACTCGGTCTCGCGGATCACCTCCAGCTCGATGTCGTGCAGCAGGTCCAGGCAGTCGTTCAGCCCGTCCTCGTCCAACACCATCGCCTCGTTGAGCACCGCCAGCGCCGAACACGCCGTCGCCGCGCTCAGCGCCGAGGGCACGTCGCGCGTCCGCGCCATGTGCGTGTACGCCCGCCCCCCCTTGAACAACAGCTCCCGCAGCATCGACCGATCCAGCCCCAGCGTCCCCCGATACCGGGTCGCCTTCGGCACGAACCGCAGGTCGATCTCGCCCTCACGCGGGTTGTTCGGATCGACCGCGTTGCGCAGCGACCTCACCTCGCGGGTCAACAGGATCCGGCACAGCTCCAGCTCGTTCTTCATGTCCGGCTCGGCGATCGACCACTCGATCTCGTACATCTCCGAGATCCGCGACAACCCCTCGCTCACCGGAAACCCGGGCAGCTCGATCCGCTTGAAGTCCGTCTCGTCCTCCTTGTACTTGAGGACCATGTAGACGGTCTGCGGGAGGATGAAGTCCTCCTTGATCAGCTCCTTGACCTGCACGCCGCGCACCAGGACGTCGCAGCCCTTCGGATCGATGGCGAACCCGGGCGAGATCTCCACCGACATGTTGGGGCGCCGTCGCGCTCGCACCCGCAGCTCGCCCTCCACCCCGGAGACCACACCGATGTTGTGCATCAGCCGGTTGTGAAGCCGCTGCTTGCGGACGTGATACCGAACCCCATCCCGGTAATCCTTGGCTGTCCGGATGAAGCCCTTAAAGACGTTGATCCTTTTGAATTCAGCCATATCCCTCGACCCAAGGGTGCGTGCAACACGCCAAAAGCATAACACATCGCGCCCCTCCGCGGGGGAAGAAATCCAACCTGTTTCGGCCCACGCGGCCACCGCCCCCACGCTCCGGCGCGACGTCGCCCCGCCGCTCAGCGCCCGAACAGCTGCCGCCTCGGGAACAACCTCCCCGCCACGAACACCACCTCCGCCAGCTCCTGCACCGTCGTCCGCGCGCCCTCCACCTCGATGTCCACAAACTCCTCCGCCGGGCTGCCGCGCTTGATCCGGGCCAGCGCCCGCGCCAACCCCTCCCGATCCAGCCCCCCGTCCGCGCCGCGCTCCAGCCGCGCCACCTCGACCCCGCGCGCCTGCACCTCGACCGCCGCGTCGCCCACCACCACGCACAGCTCCAGCGGCAGCGCCTCCTCCGGCAACCCCGGGTGGCGCCCCCGCCCCCCCCCGTAGCTGCCCGGCGGTCTCAGCGACACGTCCAGGCGCACCGGCTCGCCCCGCTCCGGATCCCACACCACCCAGCGCGCCTTCAGCCCCCCCGCATGCCCCAGGCCGCGCCGCACCACCTCCAGCGCCCCCCTCACCTCCGACACCGACGCCTGCGCCGCCACATACAGCACCACCTCGCCGCGCTCCAGCCGCGACGCCTTGACCGGGCTCGGGCTCACCGCCTCCAGCGACAGCCCCTCCGCCACCGCGCCCGCCTCGGCCCACACCTCCCCCAGGTGCTCCGCCATCACCTCACGCTGCGCCTCGGACCCTTCACGCGCCCGAGCGGCGTCAAACACCAGCGCCCCCGGGAAGCTGTACCCCGCCCTCGCCTCCAACAACGTCAACCCGCCCTGCTCCGCCACCGCGAGCGTCGGCGTCACCCCGACCCACCCGCCGCGCGCGTCCACCACGGCGAAGCGCCGGGGCTCTCCGGCGTACAGCGGCGCCCCGCCCCCGACCGCCACGACCGGCAGCTGCACGTCCGACAGGTCGTCCGGCGCCTCGAACGGCACCGGCACCGCGAGCCCCAGCGCCGTCCAACGCGACAGCATCGCGAACAGCTCCGCCCGCGCCACCTGCGCCATCGGGTGCCCCTCCAGCCCCGCCACCTCCATCAGCGCCCCCCGCGCCGACGTGAACATCGCCCACACCGCCTCCAGCTCCGGCGCGTACAGCCCCAGCTGCGCCTCTTGAGGCCAACCGCGCTCCACGCCGCCGCACGTCAACACCATCAACGCCCCGCGGCGACCCACGCCCGCGCCTCGGGCGCGCTCCACGCCCTCCTCACACATCGCCGGGCACCGCGCCCCCAGCGCCTCTCGCCAGGGGCCAACCCCGTCGCTCGGCGCGGGCACCCCGTCCAGCGAACCACACGTCCCCTCCCCCAACACCTCGATCAACAGCCCCAGCCGCTCCGCCATCGGCACCCCGGCCAGCTCCACCAGCGCCCGATCCAGGTCCAGGAGCCGCCCCACGCGCGCCTCCACCGAGAACGGCCTCCCCGGCTCCGCCAACCGACCCAGGCGCGCGTGGTAGTCGCTGTTGAACAGGCGCGACTCCAGCAGTTGCACCAGCTCCAGCCCCTGCTTCATCGCCTCGACGTGACCCGACGTCGCGTCCCCGCTCTCCTCCAGCTCCTTGAGCACCTGGCGGAAGTAGCCCCGCAGCGACGGCCACAGCTCCCCGCCGAGCCGCTCCGAGATCGCCCGCCCGATCGCCTGATCGCCCGCCAGCTCCCCATACAGCGCCGCGTCCAGGTAGGCCCGCGCCAGCACGACCCGCCCCGCCGGGTTGCCGCTCTGACCCAACCGGATCTCGGCGACCTCCAGCCGCGCCAGGCCGCGCGTCCCGAACTGGTAGGGGCCGATCATGTCCACGTAACGCCGCACGTCGGGCAGCGACACGAGCGGGTCGTGCTGCACCTGAAGCAGGCCGCCGGGCGTCTCGGGCTCCTGGGTGCCCGCGCAGCCCATCAGCGACACGGACGCCATGAGCAGCCCCAGGCACAGCCCGAGCGCCCAACCCTTGAGGGAGGGAGACAGCGCGCCCGACACCGGGCGCCCGAACAGAGGATCAAACATGGGTCGCTTCACACGCAGCCTCAACGGCCAGCCGATGGGGAGGGGGGTGGGGTCACAGGCGGAGGGTGGGCAGGGCCCGCCCTCCCTCGCGGGGCGCCGTCGCCCCCAGGAGGTCGGCCCGCGCCCCGAACGTGACCGCGGCCAGGCCGACGTCGCGCCCTGGCAACTGGCCGCTCTTCTTGCTCTTGTCGCTCTTGTCGCGGCTCTTCTTGCGCTTCTTCTTGCCCTTATCCTTCTTGTCGGACTCCTCATCTTCGACGCCGAACATCTCCATGAGCTGATCCTGGTAGAAGAAGGCGCCAGCCAGCGCGCCGACCACGGCGAGCAGCAGCACAAACCCCACCACCCCCGCGATCAGCAGCCCTCGCCCGGACGACCCGGAGGAGGACGACGACGCGGGCGCAGGAGCGGGCGGCGCCGCTTCAGGCGCCGCGGCGGGCGGCGCGGGCGCTGCGGCCTCAACCGGCGTAGGGTCGGGGTCGGAGGCCGCCGGAGCCGGTGTCGGGGCGCTGCCAGGCTCGCTGGCGCCGCGGTCGAGGGTCACCATCTCCGCCGAGACCGCCTCCAGGCGCGCGGTCTCGAAGTCGACGGGCGCCAGCGCGGAGGGGTCGTAGGCCTCGAACAGCGCGGTGTCGGAGGTGTCGTCCAGCGCGAGCGCGTCCACCATGCGCGCCAACTTCCTGGGGTCGAACTCCGCCCAGGACTCGGGATGGGTGCCGGCGCAGACGACGCTGACGGTGATGTTGTCGTGCCCGCCGCGGCGGTTGGCGAGTTCGATCAGCGCGGGCGCGCAGGCGTCGGGCGGGGCGTAGGAGAGGATCTGACGGATCGCCTCGTCGCTGACGAGGCCGTAGAGGCCGTCGGAGCACAGCAGGAAGATGTCCCCGTCGCGGATCCGAAAGGGGCCGTCGTGGGGGATGTCGGGGTCGACCTCACGGTTGCCCCCGAGGTTGCGCACGATGATGTGCCCGTCGGGGTGCTTGCGCGCCTCGCTGGGGGTGATGATCCCCTGGTCGACGAGGAACTGCACCCGGGTGTGGTCGCGGGTGAGCTGCTCCAGCCGCCCGTCGCGGTGACGGTAGATGCGGCTGTCGCCGACGTGGACGGTGTAGACGAGGTCACCGATGATCGCCATCACGACGGCGGTGGTGCCCATGCCGCGCAGGCCCGGCTCCTGCGCGATGCGGTCCTTGATCGCCTGGTTGGCGGCCTTGACCCCGCCGCTGATCGCGTCGAACGGGGCGATCGTGCCGTCGTCGGCCATCAGCGCGCGGTAGGTCTCCTCGATCGCCGCGACCGCGATCCGGCTGGCCTCCTGGCCGCCCGCCACCCCGCCCATCCCGTCCGCGACGACAAAGAGCCACCCGGTCCCGACCTGGTCGGGGCTGAACGTCCCGTAATGATCCTGGTTCTCGCTTCGCTCGACCCCGACGTCGGTCTCGCACCGAAACGTCAGTCTGTCTTCAAACGACATGGTTCACTCCTGCGCGGCGAGGGTGCCCTCGATCGCCCCTTGACGCAGCTCACGCTCGGTGAGTTCGCGCTTGAGGGGCAACGAGAGCTGCCGCGCCATCAATCCACCCAACGCCGACACCTCGGCCTGAACGGAGGCCTCGATGGGCAACTTGCGACGCAAGACGATCTGAGAGGCTCCAGCCAGGATCTGCTCAATCCTCAGCCTCAAGGTCACCTGCGCGGTCCACGGCGCGTCCGCCGCCGCGTCCAGCTCCGACGAGGCGAACTCGACCTGGTCCGGCTCCAGACGCTGGCTGGCGACCCTGGCCTGAACGCCGAGGATACGCGCATGCGATCCAACCGGCAAAGGATTGTGCACCGCGACCTCCATGAGGACCGTGACGTTGCACTCCGGGTCGAACACCTCGTCCCCCGCCTCATCGGCCTCACCCGAGGGTTCCGGCGAGTCGCTCGGCTGCGGGAGGTTGTGTATCGGGAAGGGCAGGCTCCGGGCGATCTCGATGAGGCTGCCCAACAAGCGCCCGCCCGACCCCTGCACCCAGCGGACGCAGGCCGCGTCGGGGGTGGCTGAGAGGATCCGCGCCTGATAGCGAACCGCCTTGAGCGCCTCGTTGAGGCGCGCCTCGCCCGCGTTGACAGCCAGCGTGAGGGCGACTCCAGCGGCGACCCCGACCACAGCGACCACGGCGAGCCGACCCACCCAGGGAGAGCCCCGCTGGCTCGTCTGCGCGTCTGTCATTCCATCGCCCTCAACCTCCAGCGCGTCGCGCACGCCCGTCCGTCACTCTGTGGACGTTGACGCTTCGGACACGCCCCCGCCTCGGCGAGGTGCGTGGTCGCAGCGTGTGTTCGAGCGGCTGTCGCGACAGGACAACGCTCCCACCCAGATCATGGACCCTGTACTCTACGACGGTTCCATCGACCTCGCAAGCGGTGGACGCCGCGAAGGTTCGCGCCTGGAGAATAGATCCACGCCCGCCCCTGTGTTACACACCAGGCGAGCGCCTGCGCGCCCCACGAGGGGACGTGCGCGCCTCGACCTCCAGACTGCGGGGAAGTTCATGCGCTACGAGCTGCTCGTCGGCCTCCGACACCTCAAGAGCAAGCAACGCTCCTTCATCTCGACCATCACGCTCATCTCCATCCTGGGTGTGCTGGTCGGGGTCGCCACGTTGACCACGGTCGTCAGCGTCACCGGCGGCTTCCAGGAGGCCTTCCGGGAGAAGGTCCTCGGCATCAACAGCCACATCCTGGTGATGAAGTACGGGATCAACTTCCGCGAGTACCGCGACATCATCGACACCGTCGAGGCGATCGAGGGCGTTGAGGCCGCGAGCCCCTTCATTTTCCACGAGATGATGATCAGCAGCGACGCGACCCACTCGCGGGCCATCGTCCTGATCAAGGGGATCGACCCCGACCGCACCGACCGGGTCTCGGACCTGCCGCGCTACGTCAAGGAGGGCTCGATCTCCGACCTGCGCTGGGATCCCCCCAAGCCGAGCCGCGAGGAGGAGCCCGCGCCGCGCGACGACGATGAGCCGCCCGAGGAGGATCCCGCCAAGAAGCCCCCCGCCCCGGACACCGCCGACCTCCCAGGCGTCATCCTTGGCCGGGAGCTGGCCAACAAGCTCAAGACCGAGGTCGGCGACGAGATCATGATGATCAGCCCGCTGCGCGGCCTCAACAACACCTGGGCGCCCGTCGAGATGGCCCCCACCAGCCGCCGCTTCCGGGTCGCCGGGGTCTACCGCTCGGGCTTCCATGAGTACGACACCAAGCTCGTCATGGTCGATTACCGGGCGCTGCAGGACTTCTTCAACCAGGGCGACGTCGTCACCGGCATCGAGCTGCGCGTCGAGGACGTGTTCGCCGTCGGCGAGATCACCAAGGAGATCAAGGGGCTGCTCCCTCCGGGGCGGTTCAGGACGCTGGACTGGCGCGAGATCAACCGCAACCTCTTCACCAGCCTCAAGCTTCAGAAGCTCGTGTTGGCGATCATTTTGACCTTCATCGTCATCGTGGCGAGCTTCAACATCGTCTCGACGCTGATCATGATCGTCCTCGACAAGGGCAAGGAGATCGCCATCCTCAAGAGCATGGGCGCCTCGGACTTCGGCGTGATGCAGATCTTCATGTTTCAGGGGATGGTGATCGGCAGCATCGGGACGCTGCTGGGGCTGCTCGGCGGCTTCCTGTGCTGCCTCGCGATCGCGTCGACCGACCTGGGGATGGATCCGAAGGTCTACCTCATCGACACGCTGCCGGTGAAGATGCAGCCGTGGGAGTTCATGGCGATCGCGCTGCTGTCGCTGGCGATCAGCTTCTCGGCGACGCTCTACCCCTCCTGGCGCGCCGCGCGCCTGCCCCCGGTCGAGGGGCTTAAGTACGACTGACAGGGACTCAAGCGATCAGGCGCTTGATGGTCGAGACGCTGAGCGCGCACTGCTGCGCGTAGCGCGCCGCCTCTTTGCGGTGGTGCTCGGCGTCGGACATGCTGCCGAGGTGCTTGAGGGCGCGGAACAGGAGCACGTGGGTGTGCAGGAAGTCGCGAGGCAGCGCCACGCGCTGAGCGCGCCCGAGCGCCGCGTGGAGCCCCTTGAGGGCCTCCAGGGACTCGCCGCCGGTCTGGGTGACCACCCCGGCGAAGGAGGCCAGCTCGGCCCCGCGGCGCGCGGCGTAGCTGTCCCCCACGCTCAGGTGGGTGAGCTGCTGGCTGTAGGCCTGCACCGTCTCCAGCTCTCCGACTTCAAAGGCGGCCTCGGCGGCCACGAGCGCCAGCCGCGCCGCCTGCGCCCGCAGGTCGTGCCCGAGCGCCGCGGCGTAGGCGGCCTCCGCCTCGGCGCGCGCCTCCGCCGCCTGGCCCGCCGCGAGCGACAGGTGGGTGCGCCCGAGCGAGACGAGCGCCGCGAGCGCCGGGGCGTCGCGCTGCGACGCGAGCCACTCCAGGCGGCTCTGGTAGGTGGCGGCCTGGTGGACCTGGCCCAGCTGGGCGAACACCGCCACCATCGCCTCCAACGCGAGCCCGTGGTCCTCCGGGTCGAGGCGCCTGACCCGACCCGCGCCGATCAGGTTGAAGACCGCCTCCAGGTGACGCTGGGCGGGGATGAGGTTGCCGTAGCGCAGCTGCCAACGCGCCAGCAGCAGGCGCGCGCGCACCAGCAGCTCGCCCATCGCCAGCAGCTCCGCGGTGGACGCCACGCGGGTCGCCGCCGCGAAGGCCACGGCGGCGTCGTCGCGCTGCAACGCGAGCTCCGCGGTCGCGAACTGGACCATCAGCAGCCGCTCGTCGTCGGCGACGTCCACCGCCCGATGCCCCATCCCGTTGAGCGCCCGCTCCGCGCCGTCCGGATCCATCAGCTCCAGGCACACCTGCGCGCGCCGGAGCCCCAGATCGATGTCCGCCTGCGGGCACCCCAGCTCAACCCGGGCGAACACCTCCGCGGCGATCACGCAGTGGGTGATCGCGATGGCGCGCCACCCGTCGTTGCGCAGCAGATCGCTGTACGCCAGCGCCAGCGCGATCGCCTCGTCGCGACGCCCGGCCCAGGCCAGCAGGCGGATCCGGGTGGAGGTCCACCGGCTCGCCGCGGGGTTGATCGTGCCGAGGTCGGCGCGCTCGATCATGTCGAGCATCTGCTGGGCGTAGGAGACGGCCCAGGGCATGTCGCCCACCACCAGCTCATCGTAGAGGATCGTCAGCAGCGCCGGGGTCGCGAGCGCGACCCGGTCGCCGTCCAGCGCGCGCAGCGCCTGCTTCTCGCGCAGCGCGGCGATCCCCCCGTCCACCACGCCCCGGTCCACGCCGAGCAGCTCGCTCAGCAGGCGCACCGGGAGCGGCTGCTCGGCCAGCGCGAGCGCCGTCAGGATCTGCCGCTCGGTCGCCTCCAGCCCGCGCAGGACCGCCTCCTCGTCGATCGAGCGGGGCGCCCCGGCGACGGAGGTGGACTCAAACAGCGGCTGCCCGTCCGCGCCGCTCAGGTTGGCGACGGCGCCCTCCCCGCCCTCGGTGGTTGTGACCAGCAGCAGCAGCGGCAGCTCGCGGGTCAGCTCGGCCAGCCGGGCGAGCAGCGCCACGGAGCGCGCGTCGAGCAGGTCGGCCTGGTCGCACAGCATCACCAGCGGGGCGTCCCGCGCGTTGTGGCGCACGAGCCGCTCGATGAGCGAGGTGACCTTCTCGCTCTTGAAGTGCACCCCCTTGCGCAGGGTCTCCATGAGCCCACACAGGTGCACCGCGACCTGATGCTCCGCCGGGTCGGCGCCGAAGTCGAGGATCCGATCGAGGATGTCGCGCTCGCGGTCGATGTCGCGCGCGCCGTCCGACACGGCGGTGAAGCGCCCCGTCGGGGCGAGCCCCACGGTGTAGCTGATGAGCTGCGTCGCGAGCCCGTAGGGCACGGCGCGGTCATCCTCCACCCCCATCCCGAACCAGACCTGGTGCCCGCGCGCCCGGATCCTCTCCGGGAGCGTGTCGAGCAGGTAATCGGCGCCCGCGCCGAGCCCGCCGACCACGTGCAGCGCCCCGCCGGAGCCTGAGCGGAGCGCCATGAGCACATCGGAGAGCACGCGCGGCACCCCATCGGCGGGCGCCGGGCCGCTGGCCTTGTCGTGCAGGCTCGTCGCCCGCGAGGGGACCACGCTGGCCATCCGCTCGTAGGTGCTCCGCCGCTGCTGCTGCTCGGGGCGCACCGCCATGGGCTCCTCGATCAGCTCGCTGGCGTCCAGCTCCTCGATGTCGTCCAGATCCAGCTCCATCGCCCCGACGCCGCCTCCGGCGCCAGGGTCGGCGGGGGCGCTGAAGTCCGGGGCCTGCGGGCCGTGGGGGAAGATCGCGTCCTCGTGCTCGCGCAGCTCCTGCATGAAGACCGACAGGGAGCGGTTGTCCGCCTTCTCGCCGGACGCGAACAGGTAGCTGATCAGCTCCTCGTAGAGGGTGCCCGCGCTGTCGACGCGCATCGCCGGGTCGGGCTGCAGCATCGAGTCGATGATCTGCTCCATCGCCCGGGGCAGCTCGGCGACCTGGCCGATCGGCGTCACGACGCCCTGCATCGCGCGCTGGTGCAGCTCCTCGGGGCTGGGCTGGCCCTGCTCGTAGGGGTGGTAGCCGCTGACCAGCTCGTAGAGGATGAGGCCGAGGCTGAAGATGTCGCTCTGGCTGGTGAGGTGCTCGCCGCGGGCCTGCTCCGGGGAGGCGTAGGTGTACTGGCGGCGCAGATCGGTGACCGGGAAGCCCGCCACCTCCAGCGCCCGGGTGACCCCGAAGTCGCTGAGCTTGACCTCCCCCTCGAAGCTGGTGAGGACGTTCGCCGGGCACAGGTCGCGGTGGACAATGTTGAGCGACTGGAAGTTGTAGTCCTTGCGCCGGTGGGCGTAGTCGAGCCCCTTGGCCACCTCGCTGACGGTGAACACGGCGATGTCGAGCGGGAAGGGGCGCCCGAGCGCCCGGAGCATGGCGTGGATGGTGCCAAGGTCATAGCCGGCGATGTACTCCATGGCGATGAAGTAGCCGTCTTCCTGCTGACCGAGGTCGAGCACCTGGGCGATGTTGGCGTGCGAGAGGCTGACGGTGAGCTTGGCCTCCTCGACGAAGGCGTTGATGAAGTGCTCGGAGCTGGCGTAGTGCGGGTAGAGCCGCTTGACCACCAGGATCTTCTCAAAGCCCTCCACGCCGTCGCGCTTGGCCTTGAAGACCTCGGCCATGCGCCCGTTGGCGATGCGCTCGGTGAGCTGGTACTTACCAAACTGAATGGGCGACGGCAGGGTCGTAATCCGGGACATCGGGCAGTCTCCGCGACAGGGAAGGGGGTTGCGGCTCGTGTCAGAAGATCGCCAGGAGCCGCCCGAGGATGGCGATCGCCTCCTCCGGAGGGATCCCGAGTTCAAGCGAGTTGAGGCCGGACAGCGGCGCCCCGGGCGTCGTCTGGGGGCGCGCCGCGGCGCTGTGCCGCCCTCCCCCGGACGCCGTGGCGTAGGGGGCGCGGCCCGGTGAGATCCCAGAGGTCTGGCTGGGCGAGGCCGCGGGGCGGTACAGGTCACCGCTCTGGGACGCCGCCGCCGCCGGGACCCGGTGGGCGGAGCTGGCGGCGCCCATGTTGCTGCGGTTGGCGTACATGTAGCGCGCCCCGCCGTCGGCCCGCTCGCCGTACCCGGACTGGGCGTTGCCGCGCGACTCGCCGAAGCTCACCGGGGGCTGCGTCGACTCGGGCGCGGCGCCCGCGCTGGCCTGGAGCGGGACCTCGATCATGTAGCGGCGGACGTCCACCGGGGGGAGGCTCTGGAAGTCGACGCTCTCCATCACGAAGCCGTGCCCCTCGACCAGATCGAGGGCGGCCTGCTCAGCGTCGCGGTAGTTCGCCAGCGACACCTCGCGCGGGTCGCAGCTGAACAGCACGTAGCCCAGGTTGCCCGACTCGATCGAGCGCAGCGACACGTAGAGGCTGTAGGTGGAGCGGCTGTCGTTGAACACCCCAACGATGAACGCCCGCGCCTGGACCATCGGCCCGTTCAAGGCGACTGGCGAGCTGTTGAGGCTCCGCTGGAACGAGACGATCCGGGCTGGATCGGCTTCGATGACGGTACCCTGGGGGAGCGCGCGAAACATGGTGACGTCGGTGACCTCTCGCAGTCGGGACCTGTGTCTGAACAGGAGGACGAGCTTCGAACCGGGCGTCCGTCAGAGTGTCAGGCCAGGCATCACCCGACCCTAACGACGCCCCCGGATCCTGTCAAGTTCCGCGACGACAGGCTGGGCCGGGTCGCGCTCACTTCATCAGCCCATACTTCTTGAGCAGGCGGTAGAAGTGGCGCCGGTCCACCTGCGCCTCTCGGGCGGCGGCGGAGATGTTCTGCTCGTGCTTCTCCAGCAGGTGCTCGATGTAGCGCCGCTCAAAGTCCGACACGAGCTGATCCTTGGCCGCGCGCAGCGGCATCGCCGCCCCCGAGGGGTCCTCGATCGGCGCCTTGAGCACCGCATGCACCCCCTCCTGGTCGCGCACCTGGCCGCTCGCCGCGGGCGCCGCGCCCCCACCCAGGCCGAGCTGGGCGCTGACGTAATCGGCCGTGATCCAGTCGCCGCACATCGTGGCCGCGCGCTCGATGACGTTGCGCAGCTCGCGGATGTTGCCCGGCCAGTCGTGCTGGACCAGCACCTCCATCACCTCGGGCTCCACCTGGGGGCGCGGCCCGGGCAGCGACGCCGCGAGCTGATCGAGGAAGAAGTCCACCAGCAGCGGGATGTCCTCCACCCGCTCGCGCAGCGGCGGGAGCCGAAAGCGCACCTTCGCCAGGCGGTAGAAGAGGTCGCGCCGGAACGTCCCCTCCTCGATCATCGCGTCGAGGCTCCGGTTGGTCGCCGCCACCACCCGGGCGTCCACCTTGACCGTCCGCTCGCCGCCCACCCGGCGCATCTCGCCCGACTCCAGCGCCCGCAGGAACTTGGCCTGGAAGCCCAGCTCCATCTCGCCGATCTCGTCCAGGAAGATGGTGCTCCCGTCGCCCCGCTCGAACACCCCACGGTGGCTCTGCACCGCCCCCGAGAAGGCGCCGCGCTCGTGACCGAACAGCTCGCTCTCCAGCAGCGTCCCTGGGAACGCCGAGCAGTCAAAGATCACCAGCGACCGCGACGCCCGACGGCTGTGCTCGTGGATCGCCCGGGCGATCAGCTCCTTGCCCGTCCCCGTCTCCCCCTCGATCAGCACCGACAGCTCCGACGGCGCCACCTTGTCGAGGATCGCGAACACGTCCCGCAGCGCGCGGCTCACCCCGATGATGTCGCCGTACCGCGTCCGATCGCGCGGCACCGGCGCCCAGTCGGTCTCCAGGGAGAACTTGATGTGGGTGCGGCCCGCGCGAAACACCGAGCCGCCCTTGAGGTACAGCTCCCCGACCTGGATCCCTCGCAGGAAGGTCCCGTTGGTGCTCTCCAGATCGACGAGGCGCGCGTCGCCCCCCCGCGCGTGGATCTCGCAGTGGCGCCGCGACACCGTCGGGTCGCTGAGCACCAGGTCGCACAGCGGATCCGAGCCGATCAGCACGACCGGGGACTCGAACACCCGCGCCTCACCCTGCTCCGGGCCGTCCAGCACCTCCAGGCGGCAGCGCTCGACCGGGAGCAGATCGCCGAGGGGCTTGCCTTCGATCTCGACGGTGGGCGACTCATAGGCCATGGGCTCAGGGCACCTCCAGGAGAACCTCGAATGGGACCTCGAAATGACGCGCGTCCACGCGCTCGCCTGACGCACACGGCCGATCGTGTGCTATGACCTGGCTCGTCTGCGTTGCGTGGCGTTCTACGCAACCCGGAAGGTAGCACACCCCCTCCACTCGCCCAAGACCGCAACCCGGAGCACCTCCCCTCCCATGCCAGAGAGCGCCCCATGACCGCCCCCTACCCCAAAGCCCCTCCCAACCGTCGCCTCATCAACACCCTCACCGAGGGCGAGGAGGCGACGATCGCCGGACGCCTCCGCGCCGCCCCCCAGGGGCGGCTCCACCTGCGCGACGCCTCCGGCGAGCTGAAGCTCCTGCTCACAGAGCCCCACGGGCTCCTGGCGAGGGATCTCGTCAGCGCCACGGGCCACCGGGAGGGCGACGCCTTCGCGGCGCGCGAGGTCGCCCTCCTGGTGCGCCACACGGCGCAGCTCGCCCCGGCCCAGCGGCGCCACGTCCGCGCCCGCGCCCGGATGAACGCGCAGCTCCGCGCCTGGTTCAGCGACCAGGACTTCATCGAGGTCGAGACCCCGAACCTGGTCACCTCGCCGGGCACGGACGTCTACCTGGAGGCGTTCTCCACGCGCTTCTCCGGGATGGGCCAGGTCAGGCCGCGGGAGCTGTACCTGCACACGTCGCCCGAGTTCGCCATGAAGGAGCTGCTCACCGAGGGGCACGAGCGGATCGTGCAGCTCTGCAAGGTCTACCGCGACGGGGAGTGGACCCGGACCCACAACCCCGAGTTCACGATGGCCGAGTGGTACCGGGCGTTCGCCGACTACAAGGCGGTGATGGCCGACGTCGAGGCGGTGGTCCGCCTCGTCCTAGGGGAGGCCCCCATCGAGGTCGAGGGACGTCAGGTGCGCATGGACGCGCCGTTCGAGGTGCTGACCGTTCAGGAGGCGTTCATGCGCTGCTGCGCAGGGCTGGACGTGCTGGAGGCCAACACCGCCGAGGCCCTCCGCGGCGAGGCTGAGGCGCGCGGGCTGGGTCCGCTGGCGGCGGGCGGGGGCTGGGACGACCTGTTCCACGAGCTGCTGGTGACCTGGGTCGAGCCCCAGCTCGGCGCGCCGACCCCGACCTTCCTCGTGGACTACCCGGCGCCGCTGGCGGTGCTGTCGCGGCGCCGGGACGACGACCCACGGGTCGCCGAGCGCTTTGAGCTGTACATCGCCGGGGTGGAGCTGTGCAACGGCTTCACGGAGCTGAACGATCCGGTCGAGCAGCGGGCGCGCTTCGCCGAGGAGAGGGCGCGCCGCGCCGAGATGGGGCTGCCCGCCTACCCGATGCCGGAGCGGTTCCTCGCGGCCCTGGAGCGGGGGATGCCGCCGTCGGGCGGGGTCGCCCTCGGGCTCGACCGCCTCTTGATGCTCGCGCTCGGGGCGGAGAGCTTGAGCGACGTGCTCATCCGGGCGCTGGATGCATAGTGGGGTCAGGCGGTATACAACGCCCCAGGCAGATCCGCCACCAAGCGGCACGACAAGGAGAACCATGCGACGCGCAGAGAAGGCCGAGAAGATTCTGGAGATCCTCGATGACCTCTACCCCGACATCGGGGCCTCGTTCCTGGATCACCGCGACGAGTACACCCTGCTGATCGCGGTGCTCTTGTCGGCGCAGTGCACCGACGCGCGGGTCAACAAGACCACCCCGGACCTGTTCGCCATGGCCGACAACCCGCACGACATGGTCACGCACGCCCACGAGGAGATCCGCGCCATCATCAAGCCCTGCGGGCTGGCGCCGACCAAGGCCCGGAACATCTGGAACCTGTCTCGGATGCTGATCGACGAGTACGACGGCGAGGTGCCCGCGTCCCTCAAGGACCTGGAGCGGCTGCCCGGGGTCGGGCACAAGACGGCGTCGGTGGTGATGGCGCAGGCGTTCGGGGAGCCGATGTTCCCGGTGGACACGCACATCCACCGGCTGGCGGCGCGCTGGGGGCTGAGCCGGGGCACGAACGTGACCCACACCGAGCGGGACCTCAAGAAGATCTTCCCAAAGGAGCGCTGGAACACGCTGCACCTGCAGATCATCCAGTTTGGCCGCGATCACTGCCCGGCGCTGTACCACGACCTGACGACGTGCCCGATCTGCGGCTGGGCGGCGACGAAGAAGCGGATCCGTGAGGAGGCCCGCGCCAACGAGGCGCTGCGCAGCAAGCGCAGCGGCCCGCGCGCGTAGGGCTCAGCGCTCGCCCGAGCGCGCCTTGATGACCGTGGAGGAGACCGGGCGTGCCGGGATGACCGTGGAGGAGATCGCCGCGGCGACGTCGTGGAGCGGGGTGTGGAGGCCAGGCCCCTCGAGCGCCTCGTCGCGAGGCGGCGCGAGCTTGTCAACCCGGAACAGGCGCCCGAACGCGAGGGCGAAGAAGGCGACGCCCGCGCTGAGCACGGCGCCCATCTTGGCGGGTCCCTGGAAGGGTCCGGCGTCGCTGTAGGCCTCGCCGGAGACAAACAGCGCCACCGTGAGCCCGAGGCCCGCGACGAGGCCCGCGACCACGAGGTGGCGCGTGCTCATCCCTTCGGGCAGCGGGAAGCCAAGGCGCTCGGCGAAGGTCGAGAAGGCGGTGATGCCGATCGTCTTGCCGACGATGAGCGAGGCGAGCACGATCCAGGTGACGGCGTTGATGCTGCCGAAGGCGACGCCGGCGTTGGCGAAGGCGAAGAAGAAGAGGCCGAAGTCCACGGGCAGCTTGAGCTGGTGCTCAAACTCCTCCAGCGGGCTGTGGCCGTGCTGCTCCTCATCCTCGTGCTCGGTGTAGAGGCCGAGGTCGTGGTTGGGGCCAGGCATGAAGGGGACGATGGGGACCAGCGTCAGCGCAGGGTGGAGCGAGGCCATGAGGAGCCCAACCCAGCTCAACGCGCCCGCGAAGACGACGTAGGGCACCCAGGAGCGGACCCCCATCCGACGCATGGCGAACGCCAACCCCATCGCGACGGCGACGAGGCCGAGCCACTCCGGGTGCACCGGGTGGGCGGGGTCGGGGTAGAAGATGGCGATGATGCCGAGCCCCAGCGCGTCGTCGGCGACCGCGAGCAGGAGCAGGAAGTTGACCGCGGGGTGCGTCGCGCCAAACACGAGCCGCGCCACGAGCCAGGCCAGCGCGATGTCGGTGGCGGTCGGGATGCCCCAGCCGTTGGCGACCGTGTCCGCCTGGCCGGTGCCGCTGTAGACCGTGTAGGAGAGCACGAGGAAGCAGAGCGCCGGGCCGACCACGCCGCCGATCGTGCCCATGAGCGGGTTGACCGCCTTGCGGATCGGGTTGAGCGGCCCCCCTGGCAAGACCGACTCGGTGATCTCCTTGGCTGCGATCCCGAAGAACAGGACCATGAAGACGTCGTTGATGAGGAAGTGGAGGGTGAGCGGGTGGCCAAAGAGCGCCACGTCGCCCAACGGCTTGTAATGCACCAACGTGTGGTAGAGGTGGCTGTCCATGTTCGCCAGGATCAGGCTGACCACCACCCCTGCGAGCAGCGGCAGCGAGAACTCCTGCATCAGGTTGACGAGCGAACGGCGCTTGGTTTGCGGATCCGAGCCAGACATCGTTCCAGATTCTCCTTGGTGTGCGCCGCGACGTCCGCACTCGAACGCCTCAACGTCTTCAGGGGCCTCCACACGCCTCCGCCAGGAACGTGAGCAGACACCGCAGGGTGTGTTCCTATCGGCGGCGGCCCCGAGAACCTGAGAACCTCCGCGAGGCGTTGGACTTGAGGGGCGATTGCAGTATCATCCCGCGCGCTGCAGGTCGCGGTCGACGCGACCTCGCCGCCCTGGCTCCAACTCACCGTGACGACACACAACAGGGATTCAATCGATGAGCCTCGATAAGCAGGAGATCAATCAACTCAAGCAGTGGCCCTACCGCGAGTGCAGGGGGCTGATGAAGTCCCTCAAGAAGCGCGAGCCCAAATCGGGCAAGGTGCTCTTCGAGACCGGGTATGGGCCGTCGGGGCTGCCTCACATCGGGACGTTCGCCGAAGTCGCCCGCACGACGTGGGTGCGTCAGGCCTACACCCTGATGACCGGCGAGCAGACGCTCCTGTACGCGTTCAGCGACGACATGGACGGGCTGCGCAAGGTGCCCAACAACATCCCGAACCGGGAGCTGATCGCCGAGCACCTCGGCAAGCCGCTGTGCGACATCCCCGACCCGTTCGGCGAGCGCGAGTCCTACTCGGGCTACATGAACGCCAAGCTCCGGGAGTTCCTCGACCACTTCGGCTTCGACTACACCTTCAAGGCCTCCCACGAGCAATACCGGGGCGGGGTCTTCAACGAAGGGCTCGGGCGGATCCTCGACAACTACGAGAAGATCCGCGGGGTCATCCTGCCGACCCTCTCCGAGGAGAACCGCGCCGACTGGAGCCCGTTCATGCCGATCTGCCGCAGCTGCGGCAAGGTCAACTCGACCCGCGTCGTGGCCACCCACCCCGAGCGGGGCACCCTGTCGTACGTCTGCGACGGGTCGCTGGTCCACGAGAAGACCGGCTGGGGCTACTCCGGGTGCGGCGACGAGAGCGAGATCCCGGTGACCGACGGGAACGTCAAGGTCGGCTGGAAGGTCGACTGGGCGCTGCGCTGGTACACCTTCGGCGTCAACTACGAGATGTACGGCAAGGACCTGATCGACTCCGCCAAGCTGTCGAGCAAGATCTGCCGGATCCTCGGCGAGCAGCCTCCCGTGGGGATGTTCTACGAGATGTTCCTCGACCAGGAGGGGCACAAGATCTCCAAGTCGATCGGCAACGGGCTGACGATCGACGAGTGGCTCACCTACGGGCCGCTGGAGTCGCTGGCGCTGTTCATCTACAAGCGCCCCGACCGGGCCTCGCGGCTGCACTTCGACGTCATCCCGCAGCACATCGACGAGTACCTCAACCACCTGAGCCGCTGGCCCGACCTCGATCGGATCAAGCGCTGCAACTCGCCGGTCTACTTCATCCACCACGCCCAGGCCCAGGACGACCCGGAGCAGCTCGGCTTCAGCACCGATCTGAACTTCAACGTCATCCTCAACCTGGTCAGCGTCCTCAACAGCGAGGACCGCGAGATGATCTGGACCTACCTGCTGCGCTACCGCCCCGACGCCGAGCAGGATCGGGAGCTGATCGACGGCCTGATCGACAAGGCGCTGGTCTACTACCGCGACTTCGTGCTCCCGACCAAGGACTACCAGCTGCCGAGCGACGAGATGCGCCCCGCCGTGGATGCCCTCGTCGTGTGGCTCGACGGCTACGACGGCGACGACGCGGTGGAGATCCAGAACGCGGCCTACGCCGCGGGCAAGGACGCGGGCGTCAACCTGCGCGAGTTCTTCAAGACCATGTACCAGCTGCTCATCGGGCAGGATCAGGGGCCGCGGCTGGGGACCTTCATCCAGCTCTACGGCGTCAAGGACACGCTGAAGCTCGCCCAGGCCAAGCTCGTCGAGCTAAGCGGCTGAGCGCCCCTCCCTGCGCTTGACGCCCCTCCCCCCAAAGCGCATCATCCCTCCTGTAGACACCACCCCGGGGAGCGGGAGCGCCGCTCCCTGCCTCAAGCCCCCAAGGAGCCCCATGGCCATCGAGTACCGCTATTTGATTCGCCTCACCACGGTGGAAGAGGGCCGCCAGGAGCAGCTCGCCGCCTCCCTACGCACCACGGATCGCCGCTCGGGCCGCGACAAGTGGGTGCAGCTCGTCGCCCAGGCCGAGGCGGGCGAGGAGCCGGTGGTGTTCCGCACCAACAGCTCCACCGAGGCCGATCGGATCATGCGCGCCATCGCGACCGCGGGTGGGGCCGGGGAGCTGGTGGACCAGCTCGACGGGTAGGCAGGCGCCTCCCGAAACGAAAAAAAGCCCCCTCCAGCGACGCTGGAGGGGGCTTTTTTTCGTTTCGGAGCGGAGGCCGCGTCAGCCGCGGCCTCAACCGCCCACCCTACTCCTCGACGGAGAGGGTGTAGGCGCCAGTGGCCCCGCGGTAGCCGTACACCTCGACGAAGCCGGTGCCGGTGCCGGTGACCTTCTCGACGTCCTCGGTGGACTGGCTGATGTCGAGCTGGTTGCCCTCCGCGTCGTAGGCGCGGAGGTCGAGGTCGCCCGCGGCGTGGCTGAAGGCGAGCGACACGGTCCAGCCGCCAGACAGCTCCACCTTGAACCAGTCGGCGTCGCTGCCGCAGAGGGCGCCAGACAGCTCCGCGCCAGGCTCCAGAGAGCCCGCCGAGGCCTGGTTGTTGTTGGGCTCGGCGGCCTCCTCGGCGCACTGCGCGACCTCCCCGGCGTCGGTGACGCTGAGGTTGACAGTGACGTCGTTGGCGGCGCCGGAGTAGCCGTACACCTTGAGGAAGTGGAGGCCGGAGGTGGCCGCCGTCCAGGTGATGGACTCCATGTCGCTGGTGCTCGTGGAGGAGCGCAGCTTCTTGCCCTCGGCGTCGTGGAAGGAGATGTCGATGTCGCCCAGGCCGTGGTCGAAGGTGACGACCGCCTCGATCTTCTGACCCTCGGTCAGCTCCACCCCGAACCAGGATTCACGGCCGGAGCAGACCGCGCCGGTGACCTCGGCGGCGTCAAGCGCCGTCGCGCCGTCGCGGACGGTGGCGCCGAGGCAGGTGTCGTTGGGGTCGGGCTCGGGGATCGCCACCTCGGTGCAGGTGCCGTCCACCGCGTTGCACTGGAAGCCCTCGCCGCAGCCATCCGGGTCGGGGTTGCACACCACAGGGGCGTTGACCCGAACGTCGAGCATGGTGTCGAGGACGTCGGTGTAGAGGAAGGGGTTCTCGCTGGGGGCGTAGCGACCCCAGTAGACGCTCTCCACGTAGCGCTCCCAGGAGCCGTGGCGACGCCAGGCCGTGCTGTCGCTGGGGCGGTCCTCGTTGGCGTAGGGGACCCAGGCGAAATCCGGGTGGTCCTCGGTGGAGCCGTTGGTCCACTCGCCGCGGACGACGTCGCCGCTGTCGTTGACGACCAGGTTGTAGGTGTAGTCCTTGGTGAACCCACGCGGGTCCTGACCGGGGGTGTCGAGGTGCCAGGCGTCCACGCCGTCGGTGGCGCACCGGAGCGCGGTCGCGACGCGGTGGGCGCGGCGCTCACCCCACAGGGTGTAGCCCGCCTCCTGCAGCTTGGTGACGTCCTCGGACTTGACCGCCTCCAGCCCCGAGACCTTGGACCACTCGGCGAACGCGCCCTTGGAGGAGCGGATCCGATCCACGATCGCCTGGGCGGCGGCCTCGCTGGCGCCCGCCGCGACCAGCTCCTCGGTGGTGGCCTTGTTGAGGCCCTTCGTCCCCTCGTCGAGGGTCTCGACCTCACCGATGTCCGCCTCGTAGGCGTAGCAGGGGTAGTTCCAGACCTGATCGCCCGCCGTGAGGTCGAAGACGATGGGGAACTTCTCGGTGCCGATGTAGAAGCTGATCAGCCGGTGGAAGACGTCCGGGTGGATGTCCTGGTAGGAGCCGCCGCGGTCGTCGTCGTCGCCGTAGTAGCGCTGCCCGTAGAAGTGGCTGCGGGTGCCGTAGTAGGCCGAGGCCGCCAGCGCCTTGAGGTCGCCGGTGTCCATGTCCACGTTGAGCGTGCCCTCGCCGCCGGCGACGATGTTCGCCAGGTCGAGCTGCAGGGTCACGGGCTCGCGGGGCTCGTGGGTGAGGATCGCCGCCGCGGACCAGCCGTTGCACTTACCCCACCAGCCGCCGCCAGCCGGGTTGTACTGCTTGGTCATCTCCCAGATGAGCGCCTCGAAGGGGCGATCGACCTTGGTCGCCAGCAGGTAGAGGCCGAACTTCTCCAGGGGGCCGAAGTTGGCGGCGTCGTCGAGGTTCATGCGCCCGTCCTTGAGCTGGGCGATGACGCCGTTCTCAGGATCCTCGAAGTGGGTGCGGATCTTCTCGGCGACCTCGTTCTTCTTGTCCCAGTACTCGGTGACCTTCTCCTTGCGCTCGGGGGCGTCGCGATCCATGTCGAGGATCTCATCGAGGAGGTTGTCGATGGCGGTGAGGTCCTCGCGGATCTCCGCCTTGATCGAGGTGCCCGGGCCGGTCTCCACCAGGCGACGGCCGCCGCCGCTCCAGCCGAACGCGGTCCCGGCCTGCTTGAGCGGGTACCAGTAGCCGGCCCAGGGGGTCTGGCTGTCGGGGGTGCGGCTCAAGTCGGTGCCCGCCTCGACCCGCAGGTTGCGCTTGACGTTGTAGCGGTTCTGGAACTTGACCGAGATCGCCTCGGCCTCCTCCAGGAACTGGCTGTTGGTCCAGACGTCCACCCCGTTGCCCTCAAGCAGGTCGAGGACCGTCTCCTCATCGACGACCCAGGAGCGGCGCGCCTCGGTGATCGAGTAGTCGAACCAGGGGCTGCCCGCGGTCCAGTGTTGGTGGATGGGGCGGTGATCGACCGCGCTCTCGAAGGTGACCTCAGCCGCGTCGTCGGCCGTCTTGACGACCTCCATCTCCAGGTTCGCGCCCTGCGGCCCGTACGCGACCGTCCCCGAGGCGACCGTCACCGGGAAGACCGGCATCATGTAGTCCACCAGGAAGTAGTCCTGGTCGGCGCCGGGGACCATCATCCCCGACTCCACCTCCGGCATCTCCAACACGACCGTGTTGCGGCCGTTCTTGACCTTGTAGTTGTAGTGGATCGCCTTGACCCGCAGGTCGCTCTCACGCAGCACGAGGTAGAAGACCGGGTCGAGCCCGTCGGCGACGGTCCGGCTGTTGAGCTCCTTGGGCGCCACCGCCTTGATGATCGTGATCGGCTGCACCTGCCCTGACGCGTCGGTGGCCAGCTCGGCGAACACCCCACCCTCAGGCACGTAATTCGTGTTGATTACGCCCATGCGCCAGAAGATCGGCGTGCTCCAGTCCGTGCCGTCCTCGGGCACGACCGCCGCGGGCATCAACGGATCAATCTCGATGCTGGAGTTCGAGAGCCGCTCCGCGGCCTCGCCCGTGATCCCGATCAGCTCCTCGGGGGTCTTGACCGAGGTCGAGCGGTAGATCGACCCGACCACCCAGGTCTGACCGATGGTGTAGGACGGGCGCAGCTCCTGCCCCGTCACCGTGTCGTTCGACTGGGTCGTGTCGTTCGACTCGACCGCCGCGTTCGACTCGGAACCTGAATCTTCGCCCTTGCCGGAGTCGCCGCATCCGCTGGCGACCCACGATAACGCGCTCAGGATGACCAGCACCCGCGCTGCTCCAGACATCGTAAACATGGATGTACCTCCCTTGACTGCAGTTCTCATCAATCCACTCTCTGAATTCACGTCATGTGACAAACGACCCCGCCGCGGCGAGGTGTTGGATGGTTCATGTCCATTCGTGTGATGGGTGACACGATATGTGGGCGCATTCGGATTGCAACATGCGCGCCAACACCCGCGCCAGACGCCCCTCTCCCAACGGCCACCGTGGACAGGAGCGCAAGCTGTGGTTCGGCCCGACGAGTGGCGACCACAATAGCCACCCGCGCAGAAGCGGTCGGCTCACCAGGTGGCAACCCGGGTTGCCACCTGAGGTTCAAAACGCCAGGACCTCGAGGTCATAGGTCACCCCGATGCCGCTGTCCACCGAAAAAAGGATCGGGGTCTCGTTCGGGAAGGCGTCCAGCACCATGTCGTTGATCTGGCCGTCGGCCACCCCGGTGGCGAACAGGAACTCGCCGTCTTCGTCCCAGGCGCGGAAGCGCAGGTCGGCGACCCCGTCGCCGCTGATGCCCGCGACCACCTCCGCGCCCGCGGGGGCCACGAAGCGGTACCAGTCCGCGTCGCCACACGCGGTCCGCTCAAGCAGCTCCACCTCCGGCGAGGAGAGCTCGGTGGGCTCGAACACGGTGTTGTTGGGCTCGGAGGAGTCGGGGTCGCAGGGGACCCCGTCGCTGACGGCGACCTCGATGAGGTACCCGGTCGTCGCGCCGGAGAAGCCGTAGACCTCGATGAGCCAATCGCCCGCGGCGTCGGTGCTCG
>PBBL01000058.1 GCA_002716585.1 Myxococcales bacterium
AACTCAGCCCTTTGAACCAACTCAGGATGTCCACATCCAGCCCGCTGAGTTCATTGCGCAACCTTTCTACACGAGTTCGTATCAGTTGTTGTCGGCGACGCGCTCTTCTTCTTCGGATGGGGTCGCGAACAGCTCGAGGCGCTCCTCAAGGCTTTGCCGCTCCTCATCGAGGATCTCAATCTCAGCGACCTCCTCCAACGAGGGCAGCCCATCGGGGTCGGCGGCGTCCATGTCCACGATGGCGGTGTCGTCGTCACCGAGGGCTTCGAGGTCATCGAGCAGATCGGCGGCGGTGGCGCCGTTGGCGTCGTCCGTGGCGCTGAAGACGGTGACGGCCTCCGGTTCGGTCATCACGACCATCTCATCGAGCGAGGGCGGCGGCCCCTCGGGCGCGGCCGGGGGGAAGCGCTCTGCCTCCTCCGAGACGATGTCCTCCGCCGAGACGACCATGGCGTTGTCCTCCTCGGCGTTGTCCTCAGCGACGTCCAGCTCAGGCAGCTCGAAGGTCGGGATGGGCTGGAGGGCGGGCGCAGGGGGCGCCTCCGGCTGGGTCTCTTTGGCCTGGGTGGCGAGCTCCGTGAGGGACTCGCTCAGGTGGCCGAAGGCCTGACCGACGAGGGACAGGCGGCTCTCCAGGGAGGAGGCGTAGGTCTTGAGCTCGGAGAGGTTGCCGAGGGCGGCGGTGTGAGCGCTCTGCGCCGCCAGGATCGCGCCCTGCAGGCTCTCGACCTGCCGCTGGTGGGAGGCGCGAGACGCCTCCAGGCGCCGCGCGAGCTGCTCCTGGGCGGCTTTGGAGTCCTCCAGGAGCTTCGCCTGCTCCTGTTGCTGGGCTTCGAGCTGCGCGATCCGCTGATTGGCCGCGGCCTCGCTCTCCTTGAGATCGGCGGCGCGTGACGCCTGAGCCGCGCGGGCCGTCTCCAGATCCGAGCGCAGGGAGGTGTTCTGGGTCTCAAGCGTCGCAAGGCGCGCCCGGACGGTCGCGAGCTCGTGTTGCCGGGAGTCGCTCTGCTCTTCAAGCTCACGCACCAGGTCCGAAAGTCGTTTTTGCTCCTCCACCATGCTCTTGCGCTCCTGTTCCCAGTTCCGGCGTTCCGCCTCAATGTGTTGTTCAAGCTCGCTGCAACGGGCCTGCGCCTGCTCCAGCTCCGGTGTCTTCGTGCTTTGCTTGCGCGCTTCGGTGAGCTGAAGCTGCATCTGGGTGATCTGGGCGTCGCGTGCGGCGAGCGTCTCCTTGAGACGCGCCAGCTCACCCTCCTCAAGCGCCTTGAGGGCCTCGTCACGGCTGGCCAGCTCAGCGCGAAGGCGGGCGACCTCACCCTGGAGATCTTCAGGCGGTGAGAAGTCGGCGATCAGCGCCACCTCGTCGAGGTCGGCGACGTCCTCCAGGGCGTCGAGCCCGTCCACCCCGTCCAACGAGGCGACGTCCTCCAGGGCGCCCAGCGCGTCCACCCCCTCCAGCGAGGCGACGTCCTCCAGCGCGAGGCCGTCGGCTGACAGCTCGGGCAGCTCCTCAAGCTCCTCCAGCTCCTCCAGCTCGGCGATGGATGGCTCACCCGCGGCGTCGAGTGACGCGTCCACCGAGAGGAAGAGCGCGTCGCTCGACATGGACGCCTGGCTCGGCTCGTCGAAGATGTCGGCGAACGCGTCCCCGAGCTGCTGATCGAGGGAGCTGTCCGGGGCGACCAGCATCTCCCCCTCCGGGGGGATCGAGACGGGGCCGAGCCCCAGGTGCTCGCGCGCGGTCGCCCACAGCTCCTCGGGGGTGAAGGGCTTGAGGAAGTACTCGTCCGCCCGGATCTGCAGCCGCTGGTGCAGCTTGAAGTCCCGCGCGGTCGCTCCCGACGAGAGCAGGAACAGGGGGACGTTGGCGAACCGCTCGTTCTTCTTGAAGCTCTTACAAACGATGTACCCGTTGATGGTGGGGAGTTCGACGGCCAGGACGATCAGGTCGGGCGACACCTCTTCGGCCAGCCGCAGCGCGGCGTGGCCCTCCCCGACGGTGTGCACCGTGAGACCGTGTGAAGCAAAGATCGACTCCAGCGGTCCCAGATAAGCCGGATCAACCTCAATGAGCAAAACGGAGGCGTTCGCCATAGCGACCTCGTGAACCAGAGCTGCCAACGCGCGTCCATAACATGAGCAAGGATACCCGATGTTGGTGCATCTGAATACCCCCCGCGCAAGGCTGTGGGTAGACCAACGGCGGTGACCCGGTCAAGACCTTGTTGGCGGGATGAAGATGACTTATCTTACCAGGTGCCGATCCCGAAGCTGTCCGGCCCCGGCATTTCGAACCCGGCAACCTCAGGAGCCCGCTGATGCGGCTCCGCAACCAACGGGCAGGCAGCGATCCCACGGTGCGCCCTGGGCGCCCCGCAAGGCGAGGAGACGACATGGGCTCCAGACGACGACCACGAACTGAACGCTCATCCGTTGATCTCGGACTGACCACCCGGGTTCGTGACGCAGTTGTCCACACCCCCGAGGTGACCCCAGCCGACCCCGAAGAGGCGGAGCCCACGGCCTCGCCTCCGGCCAACCGGGCCTCCGCTCAACACGCCGCGGTCAAGCGCCCTCAGGACGCCGCGCGCAACGTCATCACAGGGCAACACCCCCGCATCACCACATCGGCGCAGCACGAGCGCCTCACCACCTCCGGCCAGCATGAGCGCCTCACCGCCTCCGGCCAACACGAGCGCCTCACCGCCTCCGGTCAGCACGAGCGGGTCTCCAAGTCCCGCGTCGAGCTGGTCACCCGGCAGACGGACGACGGCTCCTACGAGCTGGTCTACGAGGAGGTGTCCGGTGACGAAGAGATCGACGAGGGCATGCCGCTGACCGCGGGCGACCTCGACCCGTTCTGGCGACGCAAGCCCATGGTCGCGGTCGCGATCCTCGTGGGTGTCGTCCTCGTCGGCGGCCTCTCGGTCGCCGGGGTCGCCGCCCTCCTCGATCGCGAGCCCAAGAAGATCGCCGCCACCGATGAGGAGCCGACCTCAGGCGCCGAGAAGCCGCGCGAACAGTACGAGTACGTCCCGCCGCCCAACGCCGGGAAGCAGCTCCCCGACCCCGAGGAGAACGGCGACGGCGACGAGGATGGCGAGAAGAAGGCGGTGGAGGCCAAGGCCTCGGCGACCGTGGCGCAGCCCGGGACGCCAACCCGCGACACCGAGGCGGTCGGGAACCGCGCGCTCCCCAGCGCCATCACCCCCGGCCCCGGGCTCCCCAAGCCCAACCTCACCGAGCGCCCCGACTTCCGCGACGGCCTCAAAGCCCCCGTCATCCCGACGCCCGACAAGGAGCGGCTCCGCGAAGCGCTCAATGAGCGCCTCAACGAAAATCAGGACGACGAGGAGGTGATCGAGGAGAGCGAGGAGATCCCCGAGGAGGCGCTCGAAGAGGCCGAGGAGGAGATCGACGAGGAGGGTGAGGAGGCTCCGCCCGAAGACGAGGAGCTCGACGAAGAGAACCCGGACGGAGACGGCCCCGAGGAGGAGCTACCCGAGGGCGAGGGAGAGGACGGCGAGGGGAACCCCGACGAGGAGCCGCCCCCCGAGGGCGAAGAGGGTGAGTTTGAGGATTGAGCCGGGCGGCTGAACCCCAAGCCGCAAGGCCCCTCCTGAGCATCGCTCAGGAGGGGCCTTGCGGCTTGGGGCCTGTCGTCGCCGCTCCGGTCGTGGCGGCGCTCTGGCCGCGGGTGATCAGGACGCGGAGATCGGGATCTGACGCGCCCCCTGGTTGGCCAGCTTGGGCAGGTGGAGCGTCAGGACGCCGTTCTTGAGCTCAGCCTGGATGTTGTCCTGATCGATGCCCTGGCTGAGGCGGAAGCTCCTGAGGTAGTCCACCTCAAGGAACTCCCGATGGGTCGGCTCACGCGCCTCGGTCTGGCCCCAGCGGGCTTCGAGCGTCAGCTCGTTGTTCTCCAGGCGGATGTCCATGTTCTCGGGGCGGATCCCCGGGATGTCCGCCAGGAGGAGCAGCTCAGCGTCGTTCTCGTAGATGTCCACGCGGGGCTTGACCACGCGGCGGCTGGCGGAGCCGCGGGTGACCTCAAGATCCTTGCCTTCGTTCGTCTTCTGGAGTGTGTTCTCAGCCATGTCGCTCTCCTGGTTCACGTGTGTTGTGCGTTGCTCCATACGTCCGCGCGCCGCTCAGGACACGGAGATCGCGATCTGACGCGGCCGCGACTCGGGGCTGCGGGGCACGAAGACCGTCAACAGGCCGTTCTTGAACTCAGCCCGGGCGTTGTCGGGATCCAGGCGCTCGGGGAAGGTGAAGCTGCGCGAGAACTCCGTGGTGCCCCGCTCGCGGCGGTGCACCGAGTACCCCTCGGGCACGTTCGTCGCCCGCTGACCGCTGAGCGTCAGGGTCTGCTGGTTGATCGTGAGCTTCAGGTCGTCCTCGGTCAGCCCAGGCAGGGCCGCCCGGAGGGTGTAGCCCTCGCCCGTGTCGTAGAGGTTGACCCGAGGCCCGCTCGCCAGGCGACCGCCCGGGTTGGACGCGCTCGACTCCAGCTCGCGGAACAGGGTGTCCATCTGGGTCCTGACCCGATCCAGCTCCGAAAACATCACCGGAAAATCAAACCTGCGGTTCCACATGTGCTACCTCCTCACAGAAGTCAGACTGTTCTACGAAATCACACCCGAGACCACGACGTCACATCAGCGCAACCGACCGTATCGACGGCCCGAGGCTGTTCGCTCGCCACCTGGCGAGGCTTCGATGGTGTGGGGTGTTGGTTTTGTGGCTCTGATTTCAGCCACTTCAGGCTGATGGAGCATGACAACCGACCCAGGTGGGTTTTATATGACCACCTGGTGTTATCTCACCATCGCCTTACGTTGAACAAGAAAAGCACAGCGCGCCGCGCGTCAAGGGGTTGAAGGGGCGAGGTCGGGGGAAGGAACAAAAAAGCCCCTGGTGGACGTCCACCAGGGGCTTTTTTCTGTTCATCGCGAATCCGCGCCCTACTTGCGCTTGATGCGCCCGTACTTGCGGTTGAAGCGCTCAACGCGACCGGCGCTGTCGATCAGCTTCTGCTTGCCGGTGAAGAACGGGTGGCAGTTGGCGCAGATCTCGACGTTGTAGTCGCCCACGGTGCTCATGGTCTGGTAGGCCGCGCCACACGCGCAGGTGATGGTGGCCTCTTCGTACGTGGGATGGATCCCCTCTTTCATGGTACCTCCGAACCAGGGACGCGACACGCCCCTGGGATAAAGCGATGTTTCGGTGTATGTCCTGAGGCCACGAGGAACGCATGGAGCGGCTCGCGTCCTGAACTGGACGGATACGGGTTCCGCGAGGCCCGGATGTCATCGACTCTCCGTGACCTCCCGCGAAGAAGAGGTAATATACACACCAACCGGAGCGGATCAAGCTCAGGACAGATTGGATCAAGAACCACAACGGGTTCGAGGCACACGATGATGGATTTCAGGACGCAGGCGCGACCGCTGACTCACCCCTTCCGTGCGATGTTCATGCTCGCGCTGCTCGTGTTGGTCGGGGTTGGCTCGGGTTGCTCGGACGACGGCGGCGAGGATGGGGCCGTGGGGAGCGGCGGCTCCTCCAACACGACGGGGGGTGACACCTCCAACGCCACCACCGGAGGCGGGACCACCGCAGGCACCACCGGGGGCTCCACCGGGACCACAGGCGGGACCACCGCAGGCACGACGGGCGCGACGCCGTGTGAGGAGGACAGCGGCTGCGGGGTGGGTGAGATCTGTGTGGAGGAGCTGTGTCAGCTTGGCTGCCGCGAGGATCAGGACTGCGCCCAGAACGAGCTGTGCCTTGAGCAGCAGTGCGTCGCCCAGGGCGTCGGCTGCCGCGACGACGGGGACTGCGGGGGCGGGTTCTACTGCGACCTGCGTCAGCAGCGCTGCGCCGAAGACGACGGCGGCTGCCGCGACGACCTCGACGAGCCCAACGACAACACCGCCGAGGCGACCGTCGTGGACGGCGAGGCGCAGTTCACCGGGCGCTACCTCTGCGACGGGGACAACGACTACTACCGCGTGATGGCGGAGGTCGGCGAGGTGATCGTCGTGGAGATGCGGTTCACGCACGCGGACGGCGACCTGGCGTTTGAGATCCTGGAGTCGGGCGGGCGGCCGCTGCTTCGTGAAGACACCGACACCGACGACGAAGAGACGGTGTACGTCGTGCAGTCGCCCGGCGCCTACTACGTGCGGGTGTTCAGCACCGACGACGAGGAGGGGTTCAACACCTACAACCTGAGCGTGGTGGTGAGCGAGGACGTCGAGACCTGTGAGGACGATCTGGAGCCCAACCAGGACGCCCAACAGGCGGCCGGGATCCGCACGGGGAGCTACGACCTGTCGCTCTGCCCGGAGGACACCGACTGGTTCGCGCTCAACCTCGCCCCTGGCGCCATGGTGGAGCTGAGCCTCACCAGCGCCTCCACGCGCATGGCGCTGACCTTCTACGACCGCGACGGGAGCACCGTCCTCGCGCACTCCGAGAACAACATGAGCGAGCAGGCGCTCGACGTGAGCGTGGATCTCGCCGGGCTCTACTTCGTCCAGGTCGAATCCGAGGAGATCCACGAGGCGGGGATCAACTACACGCTGACCGCGATCGTCGATGGGCTCGCCGTCGATCCCGCCTGCAACGATCGCTTTGAACCCAACGAGGCGCCCGAGGGCGCGATCCCGCTCCAGATCGGGCGCTACGACGAGCTGACGATCTGCAGCAGCGACAACGACTATTACAGCGTCGAGCTTGGGGTGCAGGATCAGCTGACCGTGACCGCGCTGTTCGAGCACATGTTCGCGAACATCGACCTGGAGCTGTACGACGCCGCGGGCGAGCTGCTGGAGCGCTCCATCTCCAGCACCAACAACGAGGAGATCTTCTTTGAAGCCCCCATCGGCGGCACCTACACGCTGCGCGTGCGCCACTCGTTCGGGGTGACCAACGAGTACGCGCTGCTGCTGTTCATCGAGCCCGGCCCCGAGGCCCCGGACTGCGACGACGCGTACGGTGACCTCCGCACCCGCGACGACGCGCTCCCGCTCCCCGAGGAGGGGGTGACCGACGCGCGCGTGTGCCAGGGCCGCCCCGACCACTTCACCCTGACCACGGACGTCGGCAACACCCTGCTCGACCTCGCGTTCCTGGTCGATGTGGCGTTTGGCGCGCTCGAGGTCGATGTTCGAGCCCCTGGCCCGACGGGGGAGCTGCTCGCGACGCTGGAGCCCGCCGAGGAGCCCGCGCGTCTGCTGTTGGAGGAGCCAGGGGAGTACGCCCTCCAGGTGCGCGCGGTCGCCGGTGAGGCGACGCCCTACTCTCTGCGCGCGACCCTCACCCCCCCGCCCTCCTGCGACGAGGACCCGGCTGAGCCCAACGACACCTTCATGAACGCCGCGACCCTGACAGACACGCTGGGCGATCTCATCATGTGCTCGGAGGAGGAGGACTGGTTCGCGGTGGAGGTCGCGGCGACCACCGCGTTGACCATCACCGCAGACGACACCGACGCGTTCGGCGCGGTGGCGCTGACCCTCTTTGAGCCCGACGGCGTGACGATCCGCGCCGAGAGCGACGGGCCGACCGTGGACGACCTCATCATCGACGCGGGCACCTACTACGTCCGCGCGACCCTCCGCGAGGGGCTCAACACCCCCTACGCGATCACGGTCACCGCCGAGGATCGCTCCGACTGCTTCGACGCCTTTGAGCCCAACAACGCGTACACCTCGGCCTCCCCCATCGAGCCGGGCACCCTCGACGGGCTGCACCTGTGCGACGTGATCAACGAACTCGACTTCTACGCGATCGAGCTGGGGGCGCAGGACACCATCACCATCAACGCCACCTTCTCGCATGAGGTCGCCGACATCGACCTGAGGCTCCTGGACACCAGCGGCGTCCGAACGCTGCGCAGCTCCTCCAGCTCCGACGACGACGAGACGCTCACCACGACCGTTCAGACGACCGGGACCTACTTCATCCGGCTCAACCACCACAGCGGCGACCCCGGCACCTACGCCCTGGAGGTGATCGTGGACGCGTTCGAGCCGCCCGCCTGCAACGAGGACGACAGCGAGGAGGATGACACCGCCGACACCGCGCGCGTCGTCGAGGAGGGCGAGCAGACCGGGAGCGCCTGCTTCGACGACCCCGACTGGTTCGCGATCGACGTCCCCAGCGGGCGCTACCTGACGACGGAGCTGGACTTCACGCACGACGACGGCGATCTGGCGCTGGACATCATCGGTGCGGACGGGCAGAGCGTCCTCTTCACCAGCGACACCGACACCGACGGCGAGGTGCTGAGCTGGCTGAACCCGGGGCCTGAGGCGCAGCGCTTCTACGTGCGGGTGCGCTCGGTGGGCGCGGCGGCCAACAGCTACACGCTTCAGCTCTCGTTCACCGACGAGCCGGTCGTGTTCCAGTGCCGCGACGCCTTCGAGCCCAACAACTCCCTGGAGACCGCCACCCCCATCGAGCCGGGCATCTACGAGGCGCTGGACGTCTGCCGCTTCAGCGACGGCGACGACACGACCGACTGGTACGTGCTCAACGTCGAGGCCGGGCTCACTGTGACGGTCCAGCTCACCTTCACCGACGACGTCGGCGACATCGACCTCTACGCCTACGGCCCCGACGGGACCGCGACCTTCCTCGCCGACTCGCGGACCCGCACCGACGACGAGAGCCTGACCTTCGTCACCTCCAGCCCCGAGCCCCACTACATCCAGGTGCGCCACTTCAGCGGCAACCCCTCCCCCTACACCATGGAGATCACGACCGAGGCCTACACCCCCCCCGCCTGTGAGGAGGACGGCCAGGAGGAGGACGACTCGCCCATCGAAGCGCGCTTCATCGAGCCTGGCGTCCATGAGGGGCAGATCTGCTTTGGCGACAGCGACTGGTTCACCTTCAGCGTCGCCGACAACCAGCGCATCACCGCGCGGCTGATGTTCGCCAACGCCGAGGGCAACCTCAACATGCGCCTCTACGACGAGACCGGCACGAACGTGCTGGCCCGCACCACGTCGCACTTCTCCTCCAACGAGACGCTCAGCCGGACCTTCACCACCGGCGGTGTCTACCTCGTCGAGGTCTTTGGCGTGGGTGGCGCCCAGAACGACTACACGTTCGGGCTTGAGATCTTCGACCTCTGACGTCGCTCACGCTCTGGCGTGAATCCAGGCGTCCACCCCCTCCAGCTCCTCCTGGAGCGCGTCCTGCCGGTCGCGCAGATCGCTGTACCGCTCGCGCTCGTTGGCGACGACGTCGGCGGGGGCGCGCTCCAGAAACAGCGGGTTCTCCAGGCGAGCGCGGACGTACCCCATCGCCTCCTCGACCTCACCCAACTCACGGCGGAGCCGCGCGGCGTCGCGCTCCAGCGCATCCAGCTCGACCAGCTCGACGACGAGCCCGACCCCGGAGGGGGTCTCCGCGCGGCGCGCGCCAGGCGGTTCCTTCTCGCCCTCGCCCGTCGTCAGCGTGAGATCGCGCGGCCTCGCGATGGAGTGGATGTAGGGGAGCAGCCCGGACAGCGCCGCGCGCTGCTCCTCGGTCACACGTGTGGCGACGCGAGGGATGTGCTCCAGCTGCCCAAGCCCCGCGTCTCGCCGGATCGCGAGCAGCGCCGAGAGCACCTCGATGAGCAGCTCCACCGCGCGCGAGGACGCGTCAAACCGCCCCGTCGTCACCGGGCTCGGTGATGACGCCAGGAGGACCGACACCCAGGGCGCCCGACACGGCGCTGGGAGGTTCTGCCAGATCGCTTCGGCGAGCTGAGGCGCGTAGGGGGCGATGAGCCGCATCACCCAGCCGGTCATGTGCGCCAGGACGGCGCGACTGGAGGCGACCTCACCACCTAGCGGCGCGAGGGCCTCTGTCTCGTACAGGACGGGCTTGCTCAGCTCGATGTACCATGTACACCAGTCGCGCCGCAGCCACCGCTCGAGGTCCGCGAGGCGCTCAGCCTGGGTCGCCGCGGTCGAGAGTGAAGCGAGCAGGGCGTCGAAGCGATGGAGGATCCACCGGTCGGCGGGAGCGAGCCGCAGCGCGTCCAGCTCCCAGGGGTGGGGCTGCCAGGGCTCGATGTGCATGAGGACGAACTTGGAGGCCCGCCACAGGTGGTTGAGCGTGTCTGGGGAGAGGGTCGGCGCGGGCGCATGGAGCGCGAGCGACTCCCACCAGGGGCGCCAGCGGGCGTCGAGCGCGTCGGGGTGGTAATCGCCGGTCGGTGGTGTGGTGGGAGGGTGCATGGAGGGTGAGACGGGTTCGAGCCTGGGGTGCTACTCGCTGGTGAGCTGAGCGAGCGCCTCGTCGACGCGGTCCTGCATCATCCGCCGAAGCTCCGTGGCGATGATGGAGTCGATCCGCTCCTCACCGTACTTGAGGAGGCGAGGGAGGATCTTCTCTTTGAAGAGGTCGTTGAGGACGGAGCGGACCATGCTGAGCATCTGCTGCCGGACCGCCTTCTGGACCTCCTCCCGAACGAGCTGATCGATGAGCTGGGGGTCGATGGCGGCGGCGGCGGCTTGCTGGACCGCTGCGGCGGAGAGCTGCTGCTGTTGCGGCGTGGGCGCGGGCGCAGGCGCCGCGCGTTGAGGCGTGGGCGTCGGGGCGCGAGCGGGGGCTCGGGCAGGCGCCGCGGGCGGCCCGGACTTGGCGAAGGGGTTGGAGGAGGCGCGCGGGGACGGGTTGAAGCCGCCGCGCCGTGGCGCGGCCGGAGCGCTGCCCGAGGGCGAGGGCGAGAAGGACCCGCCGCTGTCCCCGGTGGTCATGGGTTGGCGCTGAAAGCGCCCGGTGCCGCGGCTCTCGCCAGACGACGGCCCGAAGCGCGGGCGGCTGGAGCCCGAGGAGGAGACCCGCTGGGGAGCCGCCGCGGAGGGCTGCGGGGCGTTACGCGCCAGCTCGGTGACCTTCCCGGTGAGGTCGTCGGTCTTGAAGGGCTTGGTCAGGACCGCGTTGCAGCCGCTCTGAAGCGCCTGCTCCTCGCTGAACGGGTGGTAGCTGCCCCCGAGGATCAGGACCGGCGTCTCGCGCAGCGTCGGATCGCTGCGCAGCGCGCGGCAGACGTCCATGCCGCTGCGGTCGGGCAGGTGGTAGTCGAGGATCACGACGGAGGGGCGGTGCTCGTAGGCGGCCTGGAGGGCCTGCTCCCCGGCCTCAACCGAGACCACCCGAAACGGGAGCCCCTTGAAGGCCATCTCCACCACCTGGCGCATCGTAGCGCTGTCCTCAGCGACCAGGATCGTCTGACTCATACCTTTCTCCTCAACCCAGCCGCGCCCTTCACGGCGTGTTCAACCTGCCACAATGGCCACATCAGTGACGTACCACGAGTCCACCCATCTGACAAGGCAAAGGGCCCCAACGCGAACCCACCCGGGGCCAACGGTTCGAGCGGGGATCGCCCGATGCTCAGAAGCAGACGCCGAACACGTCGCTGTCGAGCAGATCGTCACACGTCTCCAGCGCCGGGCAGTCGCTGTTGCCGTTGGCCAGGCGACAGAACTGCAGGCACAGCCCGTCGGTGGGGGTGTCGCTGATCTGGAAGCAGAGGGTGTCGTCGCTGCACCACGTGCCCGGCGACGTGCAGGGGGTGCCCGGCGCTGGAGCCCCGGCGAGCACGTCGTCCGAGCACACCCCCCAGCTGTCCGTGTAGATCCCACACACCTCCCCGTCGGGGCACCCCGAGGTGGTCCCGGCTTGCGCGGCGAACGGCCGACAGAGCGGCTCACAGATGCCGATCAGCGCCTCGGGGTCGTCGTTTTCGCAGGCGTAGCCCCCCTGACAGTCGCCAAAGAGCGACCCCTGGCGCAAGCAGGCGTCGCCCGGGGCGGTGGCGCCCGACGGAGCGCAGGACCCCACCGAGGCGTCGCGCTCTGGCAGGCAGGTCTTGAAGCCGTCCAGCGCGCACCCGTTGGTCGCTTCGCCCTCGTACGGGGTGCAGGCGGGCCAGCAGAGGCCCACGACCCCCTCCAACCCATCAAACGCCTCCAGGCACAGCTCGCTCTCTGCGCACATGGCGTCCGCGTTGGCGTCCGACAGGCCCAGGTTGCACCAGGAACGGCACGTCGCGCCGCCGTCGCCGAAGTCCGCGCAGCTCAGGAACTCCCCGCAGGACTCGGTCGTGAGCTGGGCGTTGCACGCCTCCCCCTCCGTCCGAGGCCCGACGTCGAAGCAGATCCCCTGCTCCTGGCTGAACGGCTGACAGCCCTGCCCATCGGGGCAGAGCCCCGCGCCCCCGTCCCACCCCAGGCACCCGGAGCCGCACAGGCCAAACTCCGTGTTGTTGGCGAAGACCTCCACGCAGCCCTCATCGCCCGCGCAGTCATCGGCGACGGTCGCGCAGTAGGGGGTGCACTCACCCGCCAGGCAGCCCAGCCCGGGCGCGCAGTTCTCCGCCGCCGTGCAGGCCGAGCCCTCGGCCCCGGGGCCCGCCTCAACGCACAGGAAGGTGTTGTTCACCAGCGGCAGGCAGTTGCCCCCGTTGGCTCCGATCGCCGCGCACTCCTCGGCGCCGCTGAGCGGCGAGGAGCAGTTGGAGCGGAGGCAGGCCCCGAGGGTCTCCTCCCCATCGAGCCCCGCGCACAGCGAGCCCTGGGCGCAGTCGTTCAGGCGCGTGTCGCAGAGGCGGTGGCAGGTGGTCTCGGTGGGTTCGAGGTCGTTCCCCGCGATGCAGATCAGCGTGGCCGTGTCGGACCCGGCTACACACGGCTGCCCCTCCAGGGAGCAGACGCTCTCGGAGACGCACTGCCCCTGGAAGCAGGCCTGGCCGTTGAGGCACGCGGGTTCACACTCCGACGGGGCGCAGGTGCCAAAGCCGCCAAACAGCGGCTCGCACACCTCGCCGCCACACTGGATCGGGCTGGCCACCTCGCAGAGGGGGCGGCAGCTCCCCTCGGCGTTGCAGCCCAGCCCCGGGGCGCAGTTGGCGGTGGTGGCGCATGCGCCGTTGGCGCTGACGGCGCCCGCCTCCGTGCAGCGCAGGACGCCCCCGTCCGTCGGCAGGCAGTGGCCCCCGTTGGGGCCGATCGCCGAGCACGAGGCCGCCTGCAACGGCGAGGCGCAGTTGGCGGTGACGCAGGCGGTGACCGCGCCGTCGCCGCGGTCGAGCGCCTCACAGGAGGAGCCCGGCGGGCAGCTCGGGCTGTTGGGGTCGCAAGCGGAGAGGCAGGTGAGGGCGTCGGCGTCCAGCGGATCCTCCGCGGCGCAGACGAACGTTTCGGTGTCCTCGCTGCTCCCAGCGCAGGCCGCCCCCAGCGCCTCGCAGCGCGCGAACGGGACGCAGGCGCCGATCCCGGCCTCGGTCACCCCCGCCACCTCGGCGCACTCCTCGTCCGCCGCGCATGCGTCCGCCCCAAGCTCACAGGGGGGCGCGCACGCGCCGTTGCCGCACACGAGGCCCGCCGCGCACTGCAGCTCGTTGGTGCACGGGAGCCCCTCCCGCCGGGTCCCTGCGAGCACGCAGTAGAGCACCCCGTTGCCCTGGGCGAGGCAGGTCCCCCCGTTCTCGCCCGCCGCGGCGCACTCGGTGTCGCTCGTGAGCACCGAGGTGCAGTTGGAGGGCAAGCACACGGACTGCCCGTCGAACAGCCCGCAGAAGGCCTCCGCGCCGCAGTCTGCGTCGCTGGAGCACACCGGCTGGCAGGTCAACGTGTCAGGGTCGGTGTTGTCGGCGGGCAGGCAGGTCAGCTCGGCGGTGTTCATGGTGGCGCCGTCGCACGCCTGCCCCGGGCTGGCGCAGGCGTTCTGCTCGATCGGCTCGCAGATCCCGGCGACGCACATCTCCCCTGGATCGCAGGAGACGCCCTCACACGGGTCGTTGCCGGTGGTACCGTTGGAGGTCCCGGTCGTCCCATTCGAGGTACCTGTCGTCCCGTTTGAGGTGCCCGTCGTCCCGTTGGATGTGCTGGTGGTGCCGTTCGAGGTACCTGTCGTCCCGTTGGATGTGCCCGTTGTGCCGTTCGAGGTGCCGTTGCTCGTCCCGTTCGAAGCGACGGCGTCGTCGCAGTAGCCGATGTTCCCATCAATCGCCACGCAGGACTGCCCGCCAGGGCAGCTCGGCGCCGCGACGTCGCACGTCTGAACACAGAACGGCTGCGCGCCCGGAGAAGGCTCGAAGCACTGGAGATCGCCCTCGCACGCGCTGCTGTCCGTGCAAGGGTCGCCGACGCCCGCGCCCGAGCCACCCCCACCGCTCTCGGCGCAGTAGGAGCCGCCCCCGACGTTGACGCACTGAGAGCCCACCGGGCAATCAAAGTCGTTGCCCGTGAGGCAGGAGTTGGAGCACACCGATCCGAGCAGCGGATCGATCGTCACGCAGTCGAAGCCCGAGGCGCAGTCCGATCCGCTGGAGCACGCCTCACCGTAGGCCCCCGATCCACCCGCGCCGCCGTCCTCCGCCGAGGCACAGTGCATCAACGTGAGCGCGGCGGACATCGCCACGACCGCGAGCAACAGGTCTGTAACCCTTTGAACCTTCATCGCAACCTTCTCCACGCAGGCGCCAGCGAGGCTGGTCGAATTGGAGCGCTCAACCTACCACCGGCGCGACCAGGGCGGCAAGGATCGCGGCGGTCGAGGGCGTTGCGCCGGGGAGCGGCTTCTGCTACGTGGTAGGGCCGCGACGTGAACCGCATGCCCGAACCTGAGATGGAGGTGGTGCCCTCATGGATCTGCGTGACTGTCAAACACTCGCCCGCGCGGTGGCGACCCGCTTCAACGACGACGGCGACCCGTTTCGAGGCCTGGCCAGGCTCCTGGAGGAGTGCGGCGAGACCTCGGCGGAGATCGCTCGCCTGGAACAGACGGGGAGCAAAGGGTTCTACTCGGAGTCGGGCGATCACGAGCGGCTGGCCGATGAGCTGGCCGACGTCCTGATCAACCTCGCCGGATTGGCCAACACCTACAACCTCAAGCTGGACGCGGCCATGGAGCGCAAGTGGCAGCGGTTCGTCGAGGAGCACGGCGGCGAGGAGCTGGAAGACGCCCACGGCCCGGTGGAGATCCCCCAGGAGGGGTCGAAGCGGGTGACGGTCTACTGCTCCTCAAGCGACCGGGTGGCCCCGATCTACCGGGATGTGGCGGCCCAGCTCGGGACGCTGCTCGGCGAGCGGGGCCACACGCTGATCTACGGCGGTGGGAGCCTCGGCCTGATGGGGTTGGTGAGCAGGAACGTGCGGCAGGCGGGGGGGACGGTGCACGGCGTGATCCTCGATCGCCTCGTGCCGCTCGGGGGGGACAACTCCCACGTCCATGAGCTGCGCACGGTCTCCAACATGCGCTCCCGCAAGCGCGGCCTGGAGGAGATGGCCGACGTGTTCGTGACCCTCCCGGGCGGCTTCGGGACGTTTGAGGAGCTGCTGGAGGTCGTCTCCTTCAAGACGCTGAGCTTGCACCACCGGCCGATCATCATCGTCAACGTGGACGGCTACTACGATCCGCTGCTCGCGCAGTTCGAGCGGTGCTATCGGGAGCACTTCGCCCACGAGACCGGGCGCCCCGAGCCCCTCTACCACGTCGCGACGACGGCCGAGGAGGTGATCGCGCTGATCGAGGCGTGACGCCCCCAAAGCACCCCAACCCATGTGATATCGAGCCCGTTGTGCGGGGGGTGACCCTCCCAGGCGGGTTGAGACGAGGAGAAGCCCATGCGCGCAGTCATCATCACCGAGCCCGGCGGAGCCAACGTTCTTGAGATCCAGGAGGCCCCGGCGCCGACCCCTGGCCCGGGGCAGGTGCTCGTCCGGGTCGCCGCGGCGGGACTCAACCGCGCGGACATCATCCAGCGACGAGGGTTCTACCCGGCGCCTCCGGGCTCGCCCCAGGACATCCCAGGGCTGGAGTACTCGGGCGAGGTCGCGGCGGTCGGCGAGGGCGTGACGCTGCGGTCGGTGGGCGATCGGGTGATGGGGTTGGTCGGAGGAGGAGCCTGCGGCGAGCTGCTCGTCACCCACGAGCGCGAGACGATCGCCGTCCCGGACGGCGTGGAGTTGGTGGACGCCGCGGCGATCCCGGAGGTGTTCATGACCGCCTACGACGCGGCCCACCTCCAGGCGGACCTCAAGATGGGACAGCGGCTCCTGGTGCACGCCGTCGGCAGCGGGGTCGGGACCGCCGCCATCCAGCTGGCGCGGCTCGCCGGGGCTCACACGTTCGGGACCACGCGCTCGCAGTGGAAGATCGACACATGCGAGGAGCTGGGGTTGGGGCTGGACGTCGCGATCAACACGTCGGAGGCCCCTGACTTCCAGGAGGTGCTTCAGAAGCACGGCGGCGCCGACGTGATCCTCGACCTGGTGGGTGGCGGGTACCTGGAGCGCAACATCCAGGCGCTCTCGCCCCAGGGTCACATGATCATCGTTGGCCTGCTGACGGGCGCCAACGCGCCGCTGTCGTTGCGGGACGTGCTCAAGCGGCGGCTCAAGATCACCGGCACGGCGCTGCGCGCGCGGCCGCTCGAAGAGAAGATCACCCTGGCGCGGCTGTTTGAGCGCCGCGTCGTGCCACTCTTCGCCCAGCAGAAGCTGCGCCCGGTCATCGACCGCACTTTTTCGATGGATGAAGTGCAGGAGGCGCATACGTTCATGGAAGAGAACGCCAACTTCGGTAAGATCCTGCTCTCGTGGTAGACTTCCAGTTCAGGCGTGTGAGCAGCCCAGGCGGCAAGGAGAACCTCAATGTCCGGCGACAACATCAAAGTCATCACCCGTAACCGCAAGGCGCGTCACAACTTCTTCGTGGCGGACACCTTCGAGGCGGGCTTGATCCTGGTCGGCAGCGAGGTCAAGAGCCTGCGCGATGGCAAGATCAGCCTGACCGACAGCTACGCCCGGTTCGAGAACAACGAGCTGTGGCTGGTCAAGGCCCACATCAACCCCTACAAGAACGCCACCCACCAGAACCACGAGCCCGAGCGGCCGAGGAAGCTCCTGCTACACAAGTTCGAGCTGCGCCGCCTCCAGGGCAAGGTGCAGGAGGCGGGCTTCACGCTGATCCCGCTGTCGGTCTACTTCAAGAATGGCCGCGCCAAGGTCGAGCTGGGCCTGTGCAAGGGCAAGAAGCTCTACGACAAGCGCCACGAGCTTCGCAAGAAGACCCACGCCCGCGACATCGAGCGCGCCCGCCGGGACTACCGCCACAACTGACCAGCCGCTCAGCGCGGCGTCATCCCGAAGTGGTGCATCAAAAACGCGTAGACGTCCGCGCCCTCCTCAACGTACTGCCGAACCCGATCCGCGCCTCCGTGGCCTGCGTCCTTCTCCACCCGGAGGAGGATCGGCCCGCCGCCGTCGGTGGCGGACTGGAGCGCCGCGACCATCTTACGGGCGTGGAGCGGATCGACCCGGTCGTCGTGCTCGGGTGAGAGCATCAAGAACGGCGGGTAGGTCTCGCCGGGCTTGACGTTGTGGTAGGGCGAGTAGGCGAGCAGCGCCTTGAACTGCTCCTCGTCGTCCGCCGAGCCGTACTCAGGGATCCAGGTCTTGCCGCTGCCGAACAGGTGGTAGCGGACCATGTCCAGCAGCGGCGCGGCGCAGACGCCCGCCCCGAACAGGTCGGGGCGCTGGGTCCCCGCCGCGCCCACCAGGAGCCCGCCGTTGGAGCCGCCCCGGATCGCCAGCCGCTCGGACGAGGTGTAGCCCTCGGCGATCAGGTGCTCAGCCGCCGCGATGAAGTCGTCGAAGACGTTCTGCTTCTGGGTCAACATCCCGGCGCGGTGCCACTCCTCCCCATACTCCCCGCCGCCGCGCAGGTTGGGCAGCGCGTAGCCGCCGCCCGCCTCAAGCCACGGGAAGACCCCCGCGCGGAAGTAGGGCTTCATGTTCACGCTGAAGCCCCCATAGCCGTACATCAAGAAGGGCGTCGAGCCGTCGCGGGGCGCGTCCTTGTGGGTGACCACGAACATCGACACCCGGGTGCCGTCCCGGGAGGTGTACCAGACCTGCTCGACCTTGTAGGGGTCGGGATCGACGTCCACGTCCACCGAGGCCCAGACCGTCGCCCCGCCCTGGCTCACCGAGGTCTTGTAGATCCGATACGGGATCGTGAGGGCGTTGTACGAGAAGTACATCGTGTCGTCCTCCGGGTCGCCCGTGACCCCGTAGATGGCGCCGATCGCGGGCAGCTCGGCCTGCCGGACGAGCTTCCCGTCGAGGTCGTGGATCAGCAGCTCCCCGTAGGCGTTGCGGAGGGTCGTCAGCACGAGGTGATCGCCCAGGATCGAGACGTTGTCGAGGACCGCGTCGGGCGACTCGGGGATGATCTCGCGCCAGGCGCCGCGATCGGGCTCGCCCGCGGGCGCCTTGAAGACCCGCTGCTTCGGGGCGCCGTCGTTGGTGACGATGTAGAAGTGCTCCTTCCAGGGCATCACCGAGAACTGCGCGTCCACGCCCACCACGAAGGGCTTCCACGACGCGTCGCCGCTCGTGAGGTCGCGGATGTAGATGTCCGACGCCCTCCAGCCGTGCCAGACGTAGGCCATCAGCCACCGGCCGTCGCGCGACAGATCGACGCCGAGGAACGCCTTGGGGTTGTTGAGGCGCTCGTGCACCACCGGGTCACGCCTGGGGTCCGTCCCGAGCTTGTGGTAGCGGATCTCGGCGTAGCCGGGGCGCTCCGCGGTCGGGATCGACGGGTCGGTGGGGAGCCAGACGTAGTAGAAGCCGTCGTTGGTCGGGGTCCACTGCGGGTAGCTGTACTTCGCCCCCTCGATGGTGTCCCCCTTCGAGATCTCCCCGGTGTCCACGTCCATCACGTAGAGGGTGGCCTCGTCGGCGTTGTTGACCTGGACCTTGTAGGCCACTCGCCGCCCGTCCCAGCTCGGGACCACCGCGCCGAGCGACACGTTCTCGCCCTCGCCGCCCATCGTGTTTGGATCGAGCAGGACGCGCTCGGGGCCGCCCTCCGCGCGCCAGTAGCTGATCGCCTTCTCCCGATCGGCGTGGCGTCGGCTGTAGAAGAAGCGATCGCCGCGCCGCGACGGCGCCGACACCGAGTCGATGTAGTACAGCTCGCCGAAGCGCTTCGCGAGCACGTCGCGGCCCGCCATCTTCGCCAGGTACCCGCGCGCCAGCGCGTCCTGGGCTCCGGTCCACGCCTTCACCTCCGGCGCCTCTTCGTCTTCAAGCCACCGCCACGGGTCGGCGACCTCCACCCCGAACAGCGTCTCGCGGACCGCCTCCTGCTTCGACTCGGGGTAGACCAGCTTCTCGGCCACGGGAACCTCATCCGACGCTCGCATCTGCTCGCCTCCACCGCACGACGCCGCGACGACGCCAACCAGACAACACGCCACAAGTTCAACACGCATGGGCACCTCCCCTCTCCCAGCCATGGCCTCATGAAGTACCCCATCCCGGCCTTGAAAGGCCAGCCCTCGCGGCTTCCTTCATGTCCTGCTATGCTGCGCGGGCCAGGTCACATGAACCTGGAGGACGGACTGACGTGTGATGCCCCAGTGAGCTCGTATGATGCTTCCGCGACCTACACCGAGCGACGCGACCAGACGACCTGGACCCACCCTGCTGGTGCTCCTCATGGCACTCGCGACCCTCGCCGGTTGCCCTGAGGAGGGCAACGAGGGGGTCCCCTGCGACCTCAACAGCGACTGCGTGGTCGAGGGCCAGCGATGCATCGACGGCCAGTGCGCCTACGAGTGCGTGGAGGACGTCGATTGCACCGAAGGGCTGGTGTGTCAGAGCAACCGCTGCGCTGAACCCATGACGCCCTGCCGCGCGGACGAGGACTGCGCCTACGCCCACGAGTGCCTTCAAGGGCTGTGCTCCCCCATCGACGGCTTCTGCCTGCGCAACAGCGACTGCCAGAGCGGCTTCGTGTGCTCGCGCGATCAGCAGGTGTGCGTTGAGGAGGGCTCCGAGGTCGAGTGTGTCACCACCGGCGACTGCTTCGCGGGCGAGATCTGCTCGGGCGGCGCCTGCGTCCCCGAGCCCGAACCCGACTGCGTCGACGCGAGCGACTGCTTCGCGGGTGAGATCTGCTCGGGCGGCGAGTGCGTCACCGACCCCGGACCCGAGTGCACCCGCAACGACGAGTGCGGCATCGGGGAGGTGTGCACCGGCGGTGAGTGCGTGGACGCCGATCCGGAGTGCGTGCGCAACAGCGACTGCCGCGATGACCTGATCTGCGAGGGCGGTGAGTGCGTCCCTGAGTGCACCACCGATCGCGACTGCGACGTCGGCATGGTCTGCGACCAGGGGCGCTGCGAGGAGGACACCAGCGGGATGACCTCCAACGGCACAACCGGGCAGGACAACGCCTACAGCGGGCAGTTTCGGCTGTCATCCAACGCAGGCATCCAGAACTGCAACGATTTCATCAACATCCAGTACGAGGCGCGCGAGGTGACCGCCGTACAGAACGGCTCGGCCTACACCTTCATCTTCCCCACCAGCGTCTACGACGGCGCGCTCACCGGCAACTCCTTCCAGGTGTCGTGGTCGGGCTTCCAGCAGACCACCGCCGCCTGCGGCGACATGAACACCGCGAACACCTACAACGGCGTCTTCAGCAGCCCGGACTTCTTCCAGGGCACGCTCACCAGCGAGTTCTACTTCCAGGTCGGCTCGTGCAACTGCACGCTGTTCTTCCCGATCACAGGGTCCCGCCTCCAGTAGGACGAACCCGTGATACCAACTCGTGTAGAAAGGTAGCTGCAAAGCAGCGGTGTGTAGATGGACTCAGCCATTCAGATTTGCTCAGTATTTTTGTATTCAACTCGCTGAGTTCATCACACAACCTTTCTACACGAGTTCATATGAATCGACACGGGTTGGCGTGAGGCGCTACGGATCGGCCGCGCAGCGAAAGCCGGTGTAGACGTTGTGGTGGTTCGGCGCGAAGCCACCGCGGCTCGTGCTTCGGAGCACCGAGGGGTCGCTGGCCCAGGAGCCGCCGCGGACCACCCGGGCGGCGCTCTCCTGATCGTTGATCGGGTTGCTCGTGGGCGACCGGGCGTAGAAGCCCGGGTCCTCAAAGTCCTGCACCCACTCCGACGCGTTCCCGGCGGCGTCCATGAGGCCGTAGGCGCTCATCCCCGTCGGCGCGCTCCCCACCGGCGCGGTCGCCCCCACGCCGCAGCCAGGCTCCTCCTGGTCGGGGCTGTGGTGTCGAGCCCGGTCGCAGTCAACCCCGGCGTTGCCCCAGGGAAAGAGCCACCCGGCGGGGCCTCGGGCGGCCTTCTCCCACTCGGCCTCGGTCGGCAGCCGCTTGCCCGCCCAACGGCAGTAGGCGCCCGCGTTGTCCCAGGTGACGCAGACCGCGGGCTGGCGCGCGGCGCCAAAGCGGGCCGCGACGTCCTCATCGGGGAGGCTGACGCGCCACCCCCCCGTGTCCCAGAGCTGACAGGAGGCCCACTCGCGCTCGGGGCAGGCGCCTGCGTCCACGCAGGCCTGGTAACGGGCGTTGGTCACCTCGTGGACGTCGATCCAGAACGCGTCCAGCGTCACCTCCGCCTGAGGGGCCTCGATGAGGTACCAGGGGCGGCGGCACTGCCCGGGGCGGGCGTCCTCGCACATGAGGAAGGCGTACTCGACCTCGCCCCAGGTGCTGCCGCGGAGGAAGCTCCCGGCGGGGATCCAGGCCATGGAGGCGCCGTCCTGGCCGCGCTCATCCAGCTCCGGGGAGATGCCCAGCTCCGCCCCTGGCCCTCGGAGCCCGTGGCAGGCCACCACGGAGATCAGGAGGAGCGCGGCGACGCTCCAGGCTGCTCGGGACGGTGTGGTGCCCCGCGTCACGTCAAGCCACGACCAGGCGCGCCACACGGGCCTGAGCGTCAGGGAAGATGTGCGGGTACTCGATGACCTTCTGGAAGTAGCCAGCGGCGAGATCGTGTTGTCCGAGGAGTTCATAGGAGAGGCCAAGCCGGTAATCGATGTGGAGCAGCAGCTCGGTGGCGCTGTGGACGTACTGCACAGACTGCTCGAACAGCTCGATGGCCTGGTGGATGTCGTTGTTCTCCAGGTAGCACTGCCCCATCCAGAACAGGGACTGGGCGATCTCCTGACCCGCCTGCGCGGCCTCCTGAAACTCGTTGACCGCGTCCTGGTAGAGCCCCAGCTCGCGGAAGGCGAGCCCCAGCTCAAAGTGACCGCTCATCTCGGGGTCCTCGTAGAGGGCGAGTGGGAGGCCGCTCTCGTTCAGGGCGCCGTCGGAGGCCTGCGGCGTGTGGCTGGACGCGCTGTGGTGTGCCTCGGGCAGGGGGGTGTGGGGGGTCTGGCCACCGAGCGCCTGCTCGATCGCCGCGTAGCGCTCAAGGACCGCCGGGTGATCGGGCCAGCGGCTCATGATCTCGACGAGCGTCGCTCGGGCCTCCTCGTAGAGGCCCTGCTTGAAGTAGAAGTCGCACTCGGCCAGATCCAGGCCCAGGTCGTCGGGCAGGCTGTCGGGGGCCTGTGACAGATCGGCCTGGCCCTGACCGTAGGAGGAGGTGGGGGAGCGGTGCGCGAACTCCTGCCCGGCGATCTGCTCGAAGGAGACGTTGGCGGCGGTGGAGTCGTTGAAGTCCAGGGAGGCGTCGAAGCTCTCCATGATGTCGTCGGTGGACAGCTCGGCGACGTCCATGGAGAGGTTGGCGGCGTCGAGGTTGGCGGACGAGCCGGAGGGGTCGAGCGCCTCGGCGCCGAAGTCGACGTCGATGGAGACCAGCTCGTCGTCCACGGCGTCGAGGTCCTGGATCTCCAGCTCATCCAGCTCGTTGGCGCGCCCCTGCTTGCGCATGTGCTCCTGGAAATGCTCCTCCAGGTCTTCGGGCATCTTGAACTGCCCGGTGAGCGACGCGTCGTTGGAGATCGGCTCGGCGCCCGCCTGCTCCATCATGACGTTATCGCCTGCGAGTTCGGCGAGGATGGCGTCCACGGACGCGAGGTCGGGGAAGGCCTCGGTGGGCAGCTGCTCGACGCGCGGGAACAGCTGCTCCCAGGTGAGGCCCCACTGTTGAAGCATCGCCTGCGCGGGGTCGCTGTGGGGCATGATCTGGAGCGCCTCCTTGAGGTAGCTCACAGCGCGCTCCCAGTCAGCCTGAACGCACAGCTGGGCCATGCGGAGCAGCTCATCCACGGCCTGGGGGTAGTAGCCGGTCTGGAAGTAGATCTCCTTGAGGCGCTCCATCGCGTCGAGGTTGGTGGAGTCGAGCGCGAAGACCTTGCTGAGGTGATCGTTGGCCTGATCGAAGAGGCCGTACTTGATGTAGACGTCGGTCTCAACGAGGAGGCGCTGCACCTCGGGGTTCTCCTCCTTGTACTGCGGCTCCGCTGGCGCGGGGCCCCCAGCCGCGGCCGCCTGGGGAGGGGGCTGCGGGGGGAGGCCGCCGGTGGAGGGGGGCTGCTGGGGAGGTTGGGCGAAGGGGTTCTGCTGGGCGTCCTGGATCGCCTCGAACTCGCCGGTCGAGATGGGCGCGAGCAGCTCGCTGTCGAGCATCTCAACCTTGAGCGCCTCGGTGGCCTCCTGGTCTTCGGGCACGTGCTCAAGGACCTGCTCCCAGGTGGCCCGGGCGTCGTCCTCCTGCTTGAGGCGGTCGTGGGCGCGGGCCTTCTCGCGGAGGACCTGGATCGCCTTCTCGTTCTGGTTGAGGGCGAAGAACACCTTGACGAGGAGCCCCAGGGTCTCGGTGTCGTGCGGGTCGGCCTTGAAGCACAGCTGGAGCTTGGCGAGGGCGCGGCGCGCGTCCCCGCGGTCGAGGTAGACGCGGACCAGCTCCTTGACGCGATCGAGGGCCTCAGGCTGGTGGAAGATCAGCCGCTCGGCGACCTTGATGTAGTCCTCGACGCGGCCGCTCTCCTTGAGGTGATCGGCCGCGGCGGCGAACTGGATGATCGCCTGGGGGTTGTCGCCCAGCTTGGAGAAGTGCTCGGCGAGCTTGATGCGGACCCCGACGTTGGAGGGATCCATCTCCAGCATCCGGTTGAGGATGCGCACGTAGCCTTCGGAGTCGCCGCCGTTGAGCATGAGCTGGGCGACGGCGTTGTAGTAGGCGACCGCGTCGCTCATCCGTCCTTGCTGGAGGTAGGCCTCGGCCAGCCGGGTGAGGATGGTGACGTTCTCGGGGGTGATCTGGATGATCCGCTTGTAGACCGCCACGGCCTTGAGCATGAAGCCCTGCGCGGCGTGCGCGCGGGCGACGTACTCGAAGGCGGCGACGGCGCTGTCGATGTTGCCGAGCTTGGCGTGCAGATCGCCGACCTTGAGGCGAATCCGCAGGTCACCCGGGTCCTCAGCGACGATGCGTTCGTATTCGCGAACGGCGCGGGCGAGGTTTCCCTTGCTGGCATACTTCTGAGCGGCAGCGAGGACTTTCTGCTTGTTCACGTCTTTGACATCCTCCGAGACCCATCGCGTGGAACAACCGGCTGCGTTCCGGCGAGGATCTACTCCTTGACGCGTTCGACATACTCGCCGGTGCGGGTGTCGACCTTGATCAGCTCGTCCTCCTCCAGGTAGAGGGGCACGTTGACGATGTGGCCCGTCTCCAGGGTGGCGGGCTTGGAGCCGCCGCTGGCGGTGTCGCCCTTGACGCCGGGGTCGGTCTGGGTGACCCGAAGGTTGACGAAGTTGGGCAGCTCGACGTTGATCGGGCTCCCGTTGTGGAACAGCACCGTGACGTTGACGTTGTCCTTCATGAAGGGCAGGACATCCTCAAGCGCGGCGCCGTCGATGCGGCTCTGCTCGTAGGTGGTGTTGTCCATGAAGACGTAGTGCGGCTCGTCGAGGTAGAGGTACTGCATCTCGCGCTCTTCAAGGTCGGGCTTGTCGACCTTGTCGCCCGAGCGGAAGTTCTTGTTGAGCACGCTGCCGGTGATCAGGCTCTTGTAGCGGGTCTTGACGAACGCCACGCCCTTGCCCGGCTTGACGTGTTGGCAGTCGACGATGATGAAGGGTTCGCCGTCGATCTCGATCTTGAGGTTCTTGCGGAAGTCGGTGGTTGAGTACATGGGAGGTTGATCTCCTCGTTCAAAGCAACAGTTGAGGCGCCCTGGACGTGGCGCCGGGATAAGCTCGCCGTGTGGCCTCGCCTCAGGTGTTCGCGCGGCGTCGCGCGACCTGGAGGTCATGGATGGCCCCTCGCAGGGCAAGCATATACCCGAACGGACCAAAACCCATCAAGCGACTACGGCAGACATCTGCAAACAACGACGTGTGCCGAAACGGCTCACGCTGGTACACGTTCGTGATGTGCACCTCGTAGCTGGGAACATCCACCGCGAGGACCGCGTCGCGAAGGGCGACGCTGGTGTGGGTCAACCCGGCCGGGTTGATCAGCAGCGCGTCGATGCGCCCTCTGGACTGGTGCAGCCAGTCGATCAGCTCCCCCTCATGGTTGCTCTGACGACACGACACCGAGGCTCCGAGGTCGCGACCAAGCGCCTCAAGCTCCTGATTCAACTCAGCCAGGGTCATCGTACCATACCGCTCGGGCTCGCGCACCCCAAGGAGGTTGAGGTTCGGCCCGTTGAGGCAGAGGATCGCCCACGTGGGGTCGGCGCTGGGTTGTTCCAGTTGCTCGCCCATCGCCTACATCTGCTGTTCAACCCAGGGGGAGATGAGGCGCAGCATCCGAGCGCCTTGATCGAGGTCCGCGCCTGGCTTGAGCGCCATGAGCAGCAGGTACTCCTCCTGCACCACGCGCGCCAGCACGGCCATCTCACCGGACAGCAGGCTCATCTCCTCAAGCCCCCCTGCGCCGAACGACGTCGCCCGCAGCTTCCCGAAGGTGTTCGACAGCTCCACGGCGACGGCGTTGACCAGCTCACCCTCCGTCTCTTTGTTGACGAAGACGCTCGCGATCGGGATCCCGTCGAACCCGAGCAAGAGACAGGCTCGCGCCCCTTCGATGTGTGCGAGAGTGTGCTTCAGAGTATCCTGGAACATCCAGACCTCCGGTCCGCCTGGTGCGGCCGCCGAGCCGCGGTGTGCTCGGTGACCGGACTTCGTTCGCCTCAACGGGATCAAAGTGCCGCTCTTTGGCAATGAAAGTCAAGCCCGTTGTCACCGACACCGAACCGACCGGCCCCCCATTGCGCCCGGGGCGTGAACGGGTGTATAGTCACCCTCAGGGCGCTCCTGCCCCACCAGACCACACAGCAGGACATCACTCCCCATGAACCTCTTTCAACTCGTGAGCCCGTTTCAGCCCACCGGAGATCAGCCCGCGGCCATCGATGAGCTGGTCAAGGGGCTCAACCAGGGGCTGCCCCACCAGACGTTGCTCGGGATCACCGGCAGCGGCAAGAGCTTCACCATCGCCAACGTGATCGAGCGCTCCCAGCGCCCGGCGCTGATCATCGCCCACAACAAGACGCTCGCGGCGCAGCTGTACGGCGAGTTCAAGGCGTTCTTCCCGCACAACGCGGTGGAGTACTTCGTCAGCTACTACGACTACTATCAGCCCGAGGCCTACATCCCGAGGACGGACACCTACATCGAGAAGGACTCGCAGATCAACGAGACCATCGACCGGATGAGGCTGTCGGCGACCCGCTCGCTGCTGGAGCGGCGCGACGTGATCATCGTCGCGTCGGTCTCCTGCATCTACGGGCTGGGGTCGAGCGAGGTCTACAGCGACATGCTCATCTTCCTGGAGCCGGGGCTGGAGATCGAGCGCGATCAGGTGCTGCGCAAGCTGGTGGACATCCAGTACGAGCGCAACGACATCGACTTCCACCGCGGCACCTTCCGATGTCGGGGCGACGTCATCGAGGTGTTCCCCTCCTACGAGGAGGATCGGGCGATCCGGGTGGAGTTCTTCGGCGACGAGGTGGAGGCGATCCACGAGATCGACCCGCTTCGGGGCAGGACGCTGCGGCCGCTGGAGCGGGTCGCCATCTACCCGGCGACCCACTACACGATCCCGCCCGAGCGCAAGATGGAGGCGATCAAGGCGATCCAGGCCGAGCTCAAGGAGCGGGTCGCCGAGCTGCGCCACCTCGGCAAGATCCTGGAGGCGCAGCGCCTCGATCAGCGCACCCAGTTCGACATCGAGATGATCATCACCCAGGGCTTCTGCTCCGGGATCGAGAACTACTCGCGCCACATGTCGGGGCGAGCCCCCGGGGAGCCGCCCCCGTGCCTGCTCGACTACTTCCCCGACGACTGGCTCCTGGTCGTGGACGAGTCCCACCAGAGCCTGCCCCAGATCGGGGCGATGTACCGAGGCGACCAGAGCCGCAAGGCGTCGCTGGTCGAGCACGGGTTCCGGCTCCCGAGCGCGCTGGACAACCGCCCGCTGAAGTTCTCGGAGTTCGAGGCGCTGATCGGGCAGTCGATCTTCGTCAGCGCCACCCCGGGCGACTACGAGCTGGAGCGCAGCGAGGGGATCGTCACCGAGCAGATCATCCGCCCCACGGGGCTGCTCGACCCCGAGATCGAGGTCCGGCCCGCGCTCGACCAGGTCGATGACGTCTACGCCGAGATCGTCAAGCGGGTCGAGCTGGGCGATCGGGTGCTGATCACGACCCTGACCAAGCGCATGTCGGAGGACCTCACCGAGTACCTGCGGGAGCTGGGGGTCAAGGTCAAGTACCTGCACAGCGACATCGACACGCTGGAGCGGACCCACATCCTCCAGGATCTGAGGCGCGGCGTGTTCGACGTCCTCGTCGGGATCAACCTGCTGCGAGAGGGGATCGACATCCCGGAGGTGTCGCTGGTCGCCATCCTGGACGCGGACAAGGAGGGGTTCCTCCGCTCGGAGCGGTCGCTGATTCAGACCGTCGGCCGCGCCGCTCGGAACGCCCGCGGCAAGGCGATCCTGTACGCCGACCGGATCACCGGCTCGATGCGCGCCTGCATCGATGAGACGCAGCGCCGCCGCGCCATCCAGGAGGCCTACAACATCAAGCACGGCATCACCCCGCGCACCATCGTCAAGGCGCTGCGCTCCATGCACCCCGGCGAGGAGGGGGAGAAGCACGAGGCGGAGGCGATCGCGCCGCTGCTTGAGGATGAGCTGCCCGACGATCCGACCGAGCTGCGCGCCCTCATGCAGGAGCTGACCAGCGACATGCTCACCGCGGCCAAGGAGCTGGAGTTCGAGCGCGCCGCGGAGCTGCGCGATCAGGTCAAGGCGCTTGAGCAGCACTTCCTGGAGATGGGCCTCGCGCCGTAGCTCGACGCAGCGTGTTGCCTCCGGCCGCGTGTTTCGGTAGACATGAATCCGTGCTCGACGACCTACTCCCAGGACACGGATCATGACCCACACGCTCATCCGAACCACCTCGCCTGCGCTGTTGTTGCTGGCGCTGTTGACGCTCGGCGGCTGCCCGGGGCTGGGCGACGAGGAGCTGGAGGGCACCCTGAGTGAGGTGCCCGACAGCCCGACCTACGACGAGCACGTCGCGGCGATCACGGCGGCCTACTGCAACAAGTGCCACTCCGACCCACCCTCCAACGGCGCTCCAGGGAGCGTCCGGACGGACATCTGCGAGGGCGGCGCCCAGATGTGGTCCGAGCGCTTCGCGGCTCGGATAGGCGACCTGGGGCGCCCCATGCCACCCTCCAGCGAGGTGGACCGCCCCAGCGACATCGACATCCAGACGGTCCAGCGCTGGCACGAGCAGGGCGCCCGCTGCACCCCGCAGGACACCGCCATGAGCGACGCGGGGATGGACACCGAGACCGCCGACACCGGGACGGGGATGCAGGACACCACCCCCGACTCGCAGCGCTTTCAAGATGAGGTGCTCCCGATCTTCACCGCGAACAGCTGCCTCCAGGAGGGTTGCCACGCCCCCGCGGGCGGGTTCGTCTCCGGCGGCCTGGAGCTGACCTCCGAGCAGGCCGCCATGGCGGGCGGCAGCAGCGGCGCGGTCGTGGTGCGGTGCGACCCGGACGACAGCCTCCTGATCCAGAAGCTGCGCCCCGAGACGCTCCCTGGTAGCAGCCTCATGCCCATCGGCGACGACCAGGTCTCCGACGCCGACCTGGACACCCTCAAGGCCTGGATCGCCGACGGCGCCGACATGCCTGGGACGTGCCAATAGCCCCCACACCACCCGAGAGAGAGAGCTGGAGCATGACCAATCACCTCACCGCCCCGCGCCTGACGCTGGCCCTCGCCCTGGTGACGCTGGCCTCAGGGCTCTCCCTGGAGGCCGCGGCGACGCCGATCTACGCGATACGCGCCGGAAACGCCTGCGACACCTGCCACATGGAGCCGTCCGGGTGGGCCAACCCCGACCTCAAGGATCGGCTGTGCAGCATGGACTGCAACGGGTGCCACGTGAACCCCTCCGGCGGCGGGATGCGGACCTCGCTCGGCCTCCATTACGGGCGGCAGGTGCTCCCCACCTGGGGTGAGCGCCCCAGCGAGCACTACGATCCCGAGAAATACCGCCCCGAGGGGCACCCGAAGAAGGGGCGCTACCGCATCACGGAGGGCTTCTCCGGTTGGTGGCCCGGCGACACCCCCTTCAAGACGATCGACGAGCGCTACGGCGACGTCGACCCGGATCCGTCGTTTCGGGTCGGCGGCGACTTCCGCTTCATGAACCTCTACAACATCACCGACGACGAGGCCGCCTTCTTCCCCATGCAGGCCGACGTGTACCTGATGGGCAAGCCGCTCGACAAGGTCACCATGTACGCCAGCGCCGGGCTCCGAGGGTACAAGGAGCGACCCGACGATCTCGAGGCGATCGACTACTTCATCTCACGCGAGGCGTTCATCAAGGCGGGCCAGTTCGACTACAACTCCTACGTCCGCGCCGGGCGCTTCAACCCGAGCTATGGCTGGCGCCTCCCCAACCACACCGCCTACACGCGCCGCGATCTGGGCTTTGGAGAGAACCGGCAGGTGTTTGGGATGGAGGCGGGCATCAACCCCAACTACCTGTACGCCAACGTCGCGGGCTTCGCGCAGGGTCTTGAGGGGTGGCCCGGGGACGACGAGCCGTTTGGCTACGGCTCCACCTTCAACGTCGGCTGGCGCGACCTCGGCTGGCAGGTCGGGGGGAGCCTCCACTACCTCAACCGCCTTGAAGACGGCAACGACAACGACGACGTCACGACCGGTGTCAACTGGGGCTTCAACCTCTACCCGGCGGTCTACCTCGGGGAGGTGGACGCCCGGTTCACGCTCACCGACGGGGAGAACGTCACCAGCCTCTTTGCCTACCACGAACTCAACTGGCTCGTCCTCCGAGGCTGGTCGCTCAAGGGCAGCTACGAGTGGCAGGACCAGAACATCGACATCCTCGACGATCACAGCCACCGCGTCTCCCTCGGCGGCGACTGGCACCCCTACACCTACACCCACATCGAGGCGCTCTACCGACGCACCTGGGCGGGCGGGGCCTACCCCATCACGGAGCTGACCGACGCCCAGGCCGACGAGGTGCTCGCGATCCTGCACGCCTGGTTCTGACCCTCACACCGCCCGACGCGGCAACGCCCCCGTCTCCACCACCGTTGGCTCCTGGCGCGCGGTCGCCCGCCTCGCCAGATCCTCCACCGAGCGCGAGAACTCCCGCCACCGCAAACACGCGTCCTCCAGGTGCGCCCGCAGCTGCCAGGTCGGGACGCCCGTCACCGCCGAGAGCGTCCAGAGGTTCATCGCCCCCGTCAGCTCAGCCCTCGCCAGGAGCCGACGACGCCACGCGTCGGGCATCACCTCCAGCCACTCCGAGGAGATCTCCTCGGGATCCGGCACGCCGCCGTCTTCAACACCCTGAGCCGGTGACAGACACTCCAGCTCGTCTGGCTCGCCCACCGGCATGTCCCCCTCGCGGGAGGTCGTGCCCATGAAAAAAGGCAGCTGCAGTTGCTTGGGAGCGCGATGTGGGGCGTCGTGACGTGTCATGATCCTGACCTCGCGTTGAGCGTCATGTTGGGGGCTGAACGTGATGAGCCGCCAACACCCAACAATATACTACACACACATTCAGACATCAAGCATGTCCACTGAACAAATGGATCCGCGCATCAAAAAAGATCGGGTTGGAGTCCGAGGCATCACCGCGCGCTGTTCAACGTTGATCGTCGGGGCGCAGTGCCGTAAACCCAGAAAGTCGCCCTCTCCAGCGCGGTGTGGAATCATAGGACGCGTTGGAGTGACCGAACCCGGGTCAAGAACACGCGAGAGAGGACGCCTTGAACACAACACAGGTCACCGACGATCTGATCTGGTTCCCCGACCTGGAGCTGACGTTGGACTTCCGTGGGACGTGGAGCTACGAGATGCTCTACCCGCCCGCCTACCCGATCCTGGGCGCCTGGTGCGAGGACGCCCCGATCGCGTTGGAGGTCTACCCGATGGATCCCGATCACTTCCCCACGGCTGAGGCGGTGGCGCGGGATCTGATCTACTGTCGGCTGCAGCGGGTGTCCATCGAGGACATCCTGGGGGAGGTGGACGCCGTCGATCTGACCGCGGTGGGGATCGAGCGGGAGGTGCGGGCCCAGATTACGGGCCGGGTCGTGTTCGACAACGACACCTATTACGTCCTGGCGTTCAGCGGCAACCCCAACACCATCGAGCGCGAGCGGTGGCGCGTCGAGGCGATGCTCAGCTCCGCGACGTTCGGCAAGAACAAGGCTTACGGGCGAGGCGTCCGAGGTCTCCTCAACCTGGTCGGCTCGCAGCTGGCCGAGAGCGACGTCCCGGTCGGGCAGTCGCGCTCGCAGGTGTCGCCCTGGCTGCGGACCCACGTCCACCGCAAGCGAGGCGACCGGAGCGCGCCCTCCACCCCGAAGCCGCCGCCGCCACCTTCGGGGCCACGCACGAGCCCCCAGCGGCCGCGGCTGCCCAAGCGAGGTGGGGGCTGGCTTGAGGATGAGTTCGCGGCGCTGGAGCGCGGCGAGCGGCCCGAGCCGGTGCAGGACAACACGGCGTCGGACACCATCGAGATCTCGGAGGAGGAGTTCGAGCGCTTCGAGGCCTCGCTCAAGGATCGGCCGCCGCCGCCGCCCGAGGAGCCTCCCGCCCGTCCGCCCTGGCCCGCCCCCTGGGAGCCGCTGCCCAACGTCGCCCACGAGCGCGCGGAGCCCACCACCCTCAAGCCCCCGCCGCGCTTCGCGGCGCGGAGCCGCTCGCGCCGCGAGTGGGAGCTGATCAGCTTCACCGAGCAGATCCCGGCGCGGGTCGCGTTCTACGGAGAGAAGATCTACGGGGTCGGCGAGTCGGTGGAGTATCACTCGGAGCAGCCGTTCAGCGTGGCGGGGCTGGAGCGGATCCCGCTGCTGCTGGAGGCGTCGCTGCGCCACCTTCAAGGGGAGCTGCCCACCGACGAGCTGTTGACCGTCGGCGAGCCGCGCCGCGCCATCAGCCGCCTCGGGCGAGAGATCCCGAACGGTCACGCCATCGCGCTGGGGGCGGCGGTCACGGCCATGATCCAGGAGGACGACGCCACCGCCTTCGATCTCATTGGTTGGCGGCTGGGTTGGCGCTCGATTCAACAGCACCTGCCCTCGTTCGGGCTGACCCGGCACTCGCTTATTTCACCGATGCGGGCTCAAGCGCTCGCCTTGACCGACTGCGACGGGCCGCTTCAAGGGCTCGACCTCTCCGACCGCCTGGAGCTGTGGCGCGAGCTGGACGAAGACGGGCGCCGCCAGATCATCGGGCAGGTGCACAACGCCAACCTGGACACCTCGCTGGACGACCTGACCCAGACCTACCTCGACGCGATCCAGGATCCGACGCAGGACTGGACGACGACCTCGCGATGGTCGCTGGCGCTCGGTCCACGCGGGACGGCCGGTGAGTACGGCCAGCTGATGGCGCGACTGTCGCGCGGCGAGGTGTTGAGCCCGGCCCACTCGGGCTGGGTGCTGGAGCGCCTGAAGCCTTGCGCGGGGGACCACCTGTCGGGGCTGACCCCGGGCGTGTCGATGTTCGCGGGCAAGCTCGGTCAGCTCCCCGGCTCGCTCAACGCCACCGGCATCCTCGGGCAGATCGACGGCGGCGAGGTCGCCGTCTGCATGCTGCTGCGCGACATCCAGACCCGGGACCACACCGCGCTCGTGGAGCAAACCCGCACGTTGGCGAGTTACATCTACCAGTACGTGCTTGATATCTGATGCCCGGCGAGGACGCCATGATGACACGAGAGCACCATGAGAGGCCCCGCGACGGGCTCCGGTTGAGCGCGCCCGGTGAGTCGTCGGGCCATCGCGCTTGCGACTCGTGGGTGGGGCGAGCGGCGGCCTGTGTTGTGCTGACCTCGCTCCTGCTCGGGTGCAGCGACGACAACACGAGCGACAGCGCGGACGCCGGAGACGCGACCGAAGCGGACACCGCGCAGGCCCCCGACGCGGAGGCAGACACCGCGGCGCCCGAGCCGACCGGGCCGGTCATCACGAGCGATCGCTGGGAGGTCGTGACGGACGACTCGGAGGATCCCTTCTCGGAGCTGCGGCCAGACGGAGCCGAGTGCGACCCTGAAGGGTATCAGGTGGAGATGTTGGCCGAGGAGGAGGTCTTCAGCATCGACACGTGGAGCTGCAACTACGTCACGCTGCGCCAGACCACGCTGCGCGACCTGCGCGCGGGGGACGTCGTGGAGGGGCGCATCTGGCACTTCGACCTGACCGCGCCGTCGCCCGGCGGCGACGCCTACGTGGCCTACCACCTCGGAGGCGAGGTGCTGTGGGAGGAGAGCGTCCGGATCCCGTCCTCAAGCGGGCTGGTCCTGCCCACCTGGACCATGGCGGCCGACGCGCCCGCGGGGACGCCGCTCTACTTCCACCTCAACAACCACGGCAGCAACTCATGGTCGGTGATCGACCTGGTCGTCGCGCCTTGAGGCCCACCTCAACGTGAGCGGGCGCTCACTTGAGGTTTTCGAGCATCGGGCCGAGCGCCGGGAGGGTGAGCGCGCCAGCGAACACGAGCACCAGGAGCACCACCCCGAGCAGCAGGACGCCGATCCCAGCCACCCCAAGCCCCATGCCGACCTTGGCGTAGGTCTTGTGCTCGCTGTCCAGCGCCTGATCCCTGAGGGCGATGTAACCCGTGACGATGGCCGCGATCGCCAGCGTGGGCTGGATCAGCCAGGCGATGTAGTTGATGAAGGGGACGCAGCAACAGAACATGGACACGAAGCTGCCGATCCCCGATCCGATGGAGACGATCGCCATGGTGTCGGCGTCGCTCGACCCGCCGCCGGAGTGCTGCGGGACGTGGGGGTTGGGCGGCGGGGCGGGCGCCCCCTGCCCGTCCCACGGGTTGGGGGGAGGGCCGCCGCCGTTGTTCTGACCGCCGCCGCCGTTGTTGTTGCTGCCGCCGTAGCTGAAACCGCCGTTGCTCATCTCGTGATCTCCTGTGACGTGATGCGGGGTGGACAACGCAGTGCACGCCGCCGATGTTCCCAAGCGGCCCGATCTCCACAGGATCGTCTGCGCTCGATGTGGAGGCATTGTAGCGCCCCGCCCGCGTTGTCGCCACCGTGCGTTGAAGCCGGTGGGGTTCCCATGTACCCTCCGGGTGGCGCGACACCACCCCCCCGGAGGAGCCATGAGACGCACCGCCCTCGTCGTTGGGTTGATCCTGGCCTGGACCAGCCAGGCCGCCGCGGACGAAGTCCACTACGAAAACTTTCGCTACGGCCAGCGCGCGATGGGAGCGGGCGGGGCGATGGTCGCCTTCCCCGGCGAGCCCGAGGCGTCCTGGTACAACCCGGCGGCGCTCGCGCTCATGGAGGGGACCCTGATGAGCGGGGCGCTTCAGTTCTTCGGGACCGAGCGCCACACCCTCCGCGGGGGGCTGCGCGCCGACACGGTCGCGACCACCGACCTGGAGTCGTCGGACGTGCTGCTGCTGCCCTCAAGCTCCGTCATCGCCAAGGCGTTCGGCGACGACCAACAACACGTCGTCGCCTTCTCGACCTTCCTCGCCTCGGAGCGGGACGAGACCTTCAGCGACACCATCACGACGCTCTTGCGGGACGGGGACGACTGGCTTGAGCAGCGCCTCGTCTACACGCAGCAGCACACCGACCGGATCGTCTACCTCGGCCCCAGCTGGGGGTGGCGCCCCAACAACCGCCTCGCGCTCGGGGTGTCGGTCTTCTACGCGCGCCGCGAGCAGCGCGAGCTGGCCTTCAGCAGCTTCACGGAGCAGCGCTCTCGCCGGAGCACGGGCGAGCTGATCCGAACCACCTTCGACGACACCTCCTCCGCCACCGAGATCGACGACGGCGCCCTCCTGGCGCGCCTCGGCATGCTGACGCACCTGACCGAGCGCCTCACGCTGGGCGCCACCGTGACGACGCAGTCGGTGCCGCTGCACGGCGAGGGGCGGTTCGACTACATCTTCACCGACTCCGGCGACCCGGCGGACACGTCGGGGCTCAACCCGAACAACCCCGAGCCCTTCCGAGAGGTGATCACGGAGTCCGGCCTCGCGGCGCGGACCACCTACCCCTGGAATTTCGCGCTCGGGCTCGCGTACGAGGTCCCATCGCGGTGGACAGTGGCGACTCAGGTGTCGCTCTACCTCCCATCGACCTACGATCGCCTCGATCTGAGCCCTCGGGCCGAGCAGGTGATCGCGAGCAACCTCGTCAACCGGATCGAGCGGCAGACCGTCGTCAACGGGGCGCTGGGCGCCGAGTGGTTCATCACCCCGACCCTGCCGCTGCGGGTGGGGGTCTTCACCAACCGCTCCGCCGCGCCCGACATCCCGGCGTGGCCGACGGAGCTGATGCTCCCCCAGGTCCACCTCTACGGGGCGACGACCAGCCTGGGGTTCATCGGGGAGGATCGCTCGATCAACGTGGGCGCCGAGGTGCAGTGGGGCAGCGGCTACGACGTGGCGCTGAGGGACGTGCGTCAGATCTGGGAGCCGAGCTTCATTCGGGTGGAGCGCGAGCAGTTTCGGGCGGTCCTGTTCCTGGCAGGGGCGTTCGACTTCGCCGGGAAGCTCGCCGGGGACCTCGTGGAAGACGACGAGCCCGCGTCTGACACGCCCTCCCCTTGAGGGACGCTCACGCCCACCTGATGTTGTTGCTCCGACGCGGCGTCGGGCATACTCTCGACCAGGACAACGCACACGCGGAGCACGACCCATGGAGACGGCCAACCCAACACACCAACTCACCGGCCGTAAGCTCGCCGTCAAGCTCGGGGGGACGACCATCCTCAACGGAATCGACTTCGCCGCCCGGAGCGGGCAGCTGATCGGCGTCCTCGGCCCGTCCGGCTCGGGCAAGTCCACGCTCTTGATGGCGCTCTCCGGCTTCCGACCCGCGACGGGCGGGGTGGTCCTCTTCAAGCGCAAGGATCTCTACAAGGAGTTCGAGGCGCTCAAGACCCACATCGGCTTTGTCCCCCAGGACGACATCGTCCCGACGCAGCTCCGCGTCGAGCGGGTGGTCAAGTACGCCGCCGAGCTTCGCCTGCCCGACCTCAGCAAGGAGGAGCGCGAGCAGCGGATCGACAGCCTCCTGGGGATGCTGGACCTGCAGGAGCGCCGCCGCCTGCGCGTCAACAAGCTCTCGGGCGGGCAGCGCAAGCGGGTCAGCATCGCCGTGGAGCTGCTCGCCAAGCCCGAGCTGTTCTTCGCCGACGAGCCCACCAGCGGCCTCGACCCCGCCCTGGAGATGGAGCTGATGAAGCTCCTGCGGCGCATGGCCACCCAGGGGCGGATCGTCATCGTCACGACCCACATCATGTCGTCGCTGTCGCTGCTCGACCTGATCTGCGTCCTCCACAAGGGGCGGCTCGCCTACTTCGGCCCCCCCGACCAGATCAAGCCCTACTTCAAGGTCTCCGACTTCTCGGAGATCTATCACCTGCTCGGCACCCGAGAGCCGAACGAGTGGGAGAGCCACTTCAAGCGTCACCCGTTTCATCAGAAGTACCTGGCGAGCCAGCTCCAGGGAGGATCCTGAGCCATGTCCGAGGACACCCCGACCCAGCCCCCGCCCCCTCCGGCGAAGAAGTGGATCAACTGGCAACAGGCGGGCGTGCTCGCCGACCGCTACATGGAGACGATCCTGGCCGACTGGGCGATCACGCTCCTGCTGCTGCTCCAGGCCCCGCTGCTGGCGGGGATGGCGGTCGTGGTGTGGGGCAACATCGGCGAGGCGAACAGCAACCTCTACTTCGTGATGACGCTGTCGTGCCTGTGGCTGGGCTGCATCGACTCCTGCCGGGAGATCGTCAAGGAGCGGGCGCTGTTCCTGCGCGAGCGGATGTTCAACCTGGAGATCGGCGCGTACCTGGTGAGCAAGCTGCGGGTGTTGCTCCTGCTCAACGTCGTTCAGGTGGTGGCGTACGCGCTGATCATCGACGCCAACCTGGATGTGCGGGTTCACACCGTGTGGTTGATCGTCAACCTGCTCATGACGACGCTCTGCGGCACCTGCCTGGGGCTGCTGATCTCCGCGGCCTCCAAGCGGAGCGACTACGCGGTGGGGGTGGTGCCGCTGGTGATCCTGCCCCAGATCCTGTTCAGCGAGGTCGCCATCAACAAGGACGACTTCGAGGGCTACAGCGAGATCGCCTACACCCTGATGCCGAGCCGCTGGGGCTTTGAAGGGCTCAAGGAGCTGGCCCGGACCGAGCCCGAGTACCTCGACGCGGTGGGGATGATGTTCCCGCTGCTCGGGTTCTCGCTGCTGTTCCTGCTCATCGCGTGGCCGCTGCTGCGCTTTCAACGCTACTGACCCCCGGAGAGCCGATGGAAGTCCGCAAGTCCACGATCGTCACCGTCGTCGTCCTCGTCCTGTTGGCCGGGGGGGGCTACCTCGCGCTCAACAACCCGTTCAGCACAGGCGCGGGGGTCGTTGAGAAGCTCGCGTTGAGCTTTTTGGAGGATCTTCAGTTCAAGGACTTCCGTGAGTCGGCGCTCTACTCCCACCCGCTGGACCAGGATCGGCTCGACATCGGCAAGACGCTGGAGCGGCTGTTCCACGTCAAGCCCGAGTTCCTCGACATCCTCGACTACCGGATCATGCGCACCGAGGTCGATCGGGACGGGCGGCGGGCGAAGGTGCTGGTGAAGACCCGCTACAAGGTCCTCAACCGCAAGAAGCGCAAGCAGGATCGGGAGACGAAGGAGGCCGACATGATCCTCTACTGGCTCAAGCGCCACCCGGATTGCCCCCAGGGCGGCACGTGCCCCGCCGAGGGCAGGTGCGTCAACGAGGTCGGCGAGGTGATCTACAAGCCGGTCAAGGACACGAAGGTCAGCGACAGCAAGACCTCGCGGGTCGAGCGGGAGCGCGGCTGGCTGGTCGCCTCGGATGAGCCCTACGCCTGTGATCCGGCCAAGGAGGATGAGTGGTTCATGAACCTCGACTCCTCGCTCAAGGGCGAGGAGTACCGCGACGCCAAGACCGAGTGATCGCCCGGGTCAACGCGACGCCTCCGCGACCATCCGCTCCAGCTGGGCGTAGCTGACCTGCCCGGTGATCCGATGGGAGATGTTCCCGTGGCGATCGACGACGATCGTGGTCGGGAAGGCGCGGACGCCCCACTTGCGCGCGGTGCCGTTGTTGCCGAGGAGCACCGGGTACTCCACGCCGAGCTTGCGCGAGTCGCCGGTCGCCTTGCGCGCGTCACCCGACTGGTACACCACGCCGTAGACCTTCACGCCCGCCGGGGCGTCGCGGTGAAAGCGCGAGAAGTCCGGGATCTCCGCCTTGCAGGGCGGGCACCACGTCGCGTACATGTTCAACACGACGACCTGACCACGGAGGCGCCTCAGGTTCACCTCGCGCCCGTCCGCCGTAAACAGCACCAGCGGCGGCGCGGGCACGGAGCGGGTGGACCGCGCCGCGCGGGCGCGCTTCTCCTGGCGCTTGCGCCGCTGCTTCTGCAGCGGCCCCTCGGGGGCTTTGGGCGCCTCCTCGCGGCGCACCCAGACCCTCACCTCGCTCCCGTCGGGCCTCGTCTCGATGCGCTCGACGTAGTTCTTCATGATCGGCGCGGGGGCGCCCCCTTCGGGCTGCGCCTCCGTCTTCGGCGCCACCGCCTCATCGATCGCCTCGTCGGTCTCGCGGCGCCGCTGCCGGAGCTTGCGCATCACCTCGTCGCGGACATCGCGCGGCTGGTTCGTGTTCGGCGCCACCACGTCACGCACCTCATCGCGCGCCTCGTCCACGACCTCCCCGATGCTGTCCGAGACCTCCTCCGAGACCTCGCCCACCGCGTCGCCGACCGACGGCTCGTCCAGAATGAGGTAGCCCGCGCCGAGCCCGCCGCAGCAGATCAAAAACAGCACGACCCCGACAAACGCCCTCGCCCGAGGCGCGCCAGCCTGAACCGGCTCGACCTCGCGGGATCGCTCGGCTTTGAGCTGCTCCTGCCGGGTCCAGAAGTCCTCGGAGGCGCCCCCGGCGCCTGAAGGCGCGGCGACCTCCTGCGCCACCTCCGCGAGGGTGTGCTGAGGCTCCTCAACCGGCGGCGGCTCCTCGGCGCGCGGGGGGTCATCGACCGGGCGCGGCGGGCGCTCCTGGGGCGGGCTGGTGGGTTCAAAGAGGGGCTGGCTCACCGAGAAGCGGTCGGCGAGCAGCTCCTCAGGGGGTTGCCGCGGCGCTCGCTCGGGCAACCCGAGGTTGCCCTCCACGCTGCTCCCGAGCGTGAAGGGGTTGTCGTCCTCCTCCACATCAAAGCGGCGGCGCTTGATCGGCCCGATCCCCTGGGATGAGGTGCGGAAGTCAGCGGAGTCGAACGGATCGGCGCCCCCCGCCTCCTGAAACAGATCATCCACCTCAGGCTCAGCCCCTACGGAGTTGCTCCAGTCGCCGGGGCGAGGGGGCTCCTCGTCCATGAAGGCGTTGAGGAGGTGAGCGCGCTCGATGTCGCCGAGGAAGTCGTCTGGGGCCTCCTGCGCGGGCGGCGCGTCGATGATGTGGCCCCGCTCGGTGAACAGGTTGGGCGGGGTGCCCTGGAGGGTGTGAACGCCCGCCGGTGGCGCTTCGTTGGCCCTCGGCGTGGCGCCCTCGGGCTGCTCCCAGGCGTCGCGGACGGTGTCCAGCTCGTCGGGCGACGGCCAGACGCGGAACTGGTAGCCGCACCGGGCGCAGGTGATGTCGACCGCCACCGGGTTGGCGTGGTCACGTTGGAACTCATGCCCACAGGATATGCATCGGATGTTCACGAGCGAACTCTCCTGCGCTCAACGCGCGTGCGTGCATGTTGTGGACATCATGGCCCGAGGATGTCCGTCACCCATCGATCTTTGTACTCTCTTTGGCCGAGGTCAAGTGGACGCGCTCATCGGAGCGGCTTCCAGTCCTTGCGGGGGAGCTGATCGGAGGAGGGCGGCTGCTGGTTGCCCAGGATGTAGAGCGCCCGGCGGTTGCGGGGCTCATCGACGTTGTCCGCCGTCTTGACCAGCAGCACAGACTCCCCAAACCCCTGGTAGAAGATGGGGATCGTGATGCCCCGCTTGCGGAACCAGGAGGCGATGGCGCGGGCGCGCGCCGTAGAGAGGGCGATGTTCGACTGCGCCGCCCCGACCGTGTCGGTGTAGCCCGCGATGTAGAGGCGGATCTCCAGGTCGGAGCCGTGCTTGGCGAGCTGCTCGCTCAACAGCGCGTAGGTCTCCTCAAGCTTCTGGGCCTCCGACGCCCCAAACGAGGCCTTGCCCGAGTCGAAGTTGACCTCCTTGTGGGGGATATTGACCGTGAACGGCACCAGCTCCAGCGTCTGCCAGAACCCCAGCTGGTCGTGGATCTTGACGGCGATCCGCTCGATCGAGGCGTCCGCCCCGCTCCACCCCAGCACCAGATCACCGCCCGGAGCGACCCCGCCCAGCTCGACCGACTCGCTGGCGAGGATCGCGCCGCCTTCGCCAAACACCTCGATCTCGCCGAGCTTCACGGGGGCGTTGGCGGTGAGGACGATCTGCTTCTGATCGAGGCTGGAGCGATCGCGGCGCAGCTTGATCTCAAGCGCCGGGGCGACCGCCGCCTCGAACTCAAAGTTGGCCTCGCCGACCTGGCCGGTGACGGTCTTGAAGGTCAGCGTGGCGCTGTAGGCGAAGCTGCCCGTGCTCTGAGGCAGCGGCACCTCGATCTCCGCCCCCCGGAGCACGTTCTTGCGCTTGAAGCGGTGGGCCTTGCCGTCGGAGCGCTTGACGACCAGCTCCACCTGCTCGAGCGACTCCTGAGCCACGATGGTGACCCGGGGCTTCTGCCCCTCCGGGACCTTGGTGGCGAGCCGGTATTGAACCTGGGCTTCGGCGGCCCAGGACGGGATGAGGAACATCAACGCCAGCAGCGCGGCGCGGAGTGGTGTCTGGAGCATGGGTCTTCCTCGTGCGAATCACCTGAAACGTCGCGGGTACAACGCCCGACGAGGCGAGCTTGTTCGATGACGACGCCCAAGGCAACCCTGGCCGAGCGCTTACCTCACGCCGTCACGAGCCGAAGCGCGATCGCGCGGGGATCCTGAAGCCGCTGCCGGTCCTCATGGCGCAGCGGCAGGCGCGAGTTGGGGCGAGAGACCCCCAACATGGGCAGCTCGTCGTGGCTGGTGATGTGGAACCCCTCGGGGGTGAAGGTCGCCCACTGCGCCGAGCCCGGCGCCTCCTCCCCGAGGTGGACGCAGCGCGCGAGGAGCTTGGCGTCCAGGACCCTCCAGAGCGACAGGAACGGCCCGGACGTGGTCAACAGGAGCCGCAGATCCGGCCCGAGCGTCGCGGCGGTGACCGGCCCCGGGTGGTCGCCGAGGATCCGCAGCGGGCGCTGCTGGGCCAGGTCCCACAGCCGAGCGGTGCGGTCGTCCGAGGAGGAGAGCAGCAGCCGCCCGTCGAGGCCGTGCACCATGGTCCGGATCGGCCCGGTGTGGCCCTCCAGGCGCGCGACGCAGCGCTTGTGATCGAGGTTCCAGATCACGATGTCGTTGCCTCGGGGCACGGACAGCAGGCGCCCCGACGGGGTGAAGGCGATGAAGTGGATGGGGCGGCTCTCCGAGGCGTCCTCCCACTCGATCCGGGCCGAGGCCAGATCCCAGAGGCAGAGGCGCCCGTCGGCGCTGGCGACCGCCAGGAGCTGGTTGTTGGGGGAGAAGGCGATGGCGGTCACCGGGGCGCCCGAGCCGGGGAGGATCTCGGGCTCGCTGGGCTCGCGGTAGCCGTAGATCCGCACGTCGCCCTGGACGTCGCCGAGCGCGACCATGCGCCGGTCCTCGCTGATCGCGTAGGTGTGGACGTCCCGACCTGGCTCGGGCGTGGGGATCGGCAGCGACGCGCGGGTCAGCGGCGTGAGGTTGTTTCGATCGAGCCCCTCAAGCGCCATCAGCCCCTCCCGGGCGCCGCACAGGAGCACGCGCCCCGGCTCCGGGGCCTTGTCGAGGCGTCGGACGGTGACGCCGCCGCTCGGCTGGCGCCCCAGGTGGCGGCCAGTCAGCAGATCCCAGGTGTCGATGTGGCCGCTCGTCGAGAGGGTGAGCGCGCGATCGCCCTTGCGGGTGATGGTGACGTCGAGGAGGTGATCGGGGAACGGGCCGAGCGTCTGGAGCCGCCCCATGCGCAGGAGATCCCAGACCTGCACCGCGGCGCCGCGCGCGATGCTGGCCAGCGGGACGGCGTCCTCGGTGTAGCTGACGTTGACCGCCTCACAGCGTGGGACGCGGACCTCGTCGAGGACCGCTCGCGAAGGCGCGTCCACGAGCACGATCGTGCCGGAGTCGTAGGCGACCAGGAGCTGGCGGCTGTCGGGAGAGAAGGAGAGGCGACGCGGGCGCTCGTCGCTGGGCAGCTCGACGACGCCGAGGCGCTCCTTCGTGACGGGGTCCCACAGCTCCACGAGCCCGCCCGCGCGGAGCACGGCGAGGAAGGAGCCATCGCGGGAGATGTCCTGGTAGACGACCGACAGCGGGTTGGCGACCTCCGCGGGCCAGTGGGCGGGCGGGCTCGCCTTGAGCGCCCCCGACAGGCTCCGATCGCTGAAGTGCCACAAGAAGAGCAGCCCCAGCTCGGTCCCGGCGACCAGCGAGCGGCGATCGGGGCTGAAGGCCAGGCTGCGGATCTGGGTCGGCCCGCCCTGCTCGCCGCCCATGGCGAAGCGCGCGAGGCGCTTGCGCTCGCGCACGTCCCAAAGCTCCAGGTCACCCGCCGTGGTCGAGAGCACCAACAGCGCGCCGCTCTGATCGAACGTGAGCGCCACGGGGTGCTTCCCCTCGCCCATCTGGAGCGGCCAGGTGTCGTAGCCCTCGATGTCGTGAATCCAGAGGCTCCCGTCTCGCCCCCCCACGGCCAGCAGGCCCCCTCCCGGCGAGAAGGCCAGCCTCGCCTGCCCGTCCGGCAGCAGCTCCCCTTCCAGATCGGTCAGCGACCGCACCATGTTCCCGCTGTGGACGTCCCACAGCCAGACCGCTCCCTCGTCGTCGATCGCGGCGACGAGGAAGCCGCTCCCGCTGATGGCGGTCGCCAGGATGGGCACCCCATCCTCCTGGGGGATCGGCCACACGTCGGCCTGGGCCTCGCGCTCGGGCGGCTCAGCATGCGCCCAGGCGTGCGCCGCCCGGGGCCGCTTGAGGCGCCGGAGCCCCTGGAGCAGCTCGCTGGCGTGACCGAAGCGATCGTCGGGCTGGCGCGCCAGGCACGTCAGGATCAACCCCGGCAGCCCTTGAGGCAGCTCCCCGATCCCTTCGCGCGACGTCAGCGGGGCGGGCTCGGACTCCAGGTGGTGCCGGATCACCTCCCGCAGGTCGTCCTCGTCGGAGATCAGGTGGTCGAAGGGGCCTCGCCCGGCGACCATCTCATACAGCAGCACCCCGATGGCGTAGATGTCCACCCGAGGGTCGTCGTCGCTCCCGTCGGTGAACAGCTCGGGCGCCATGTAGCGCGCCGTGCCGATGAGCTGCTGCTCCTCCTCCGGGTTGGGCTGAGGCTCGCGGCGGTGTCCCTGCGCGATGCCAAAGTCGATCAGCTTCAGCTGCTCGTCGCCGAGCAGCGAGCGGGTCAGGATGAGGTTCTCGGGCTTGAGATCCCGGTGCACCAGCCCGGTGGCGTGCACGTCTTCGAGCGCCATGACGAGCTGCTCGGCGTAGCTGAGGATCTGCTTGACGGTTAGCGCCTCGCGCTCCAGCACCGACGAGAACGCGACGCCCCGCACCAGCTCCATGGCGATGAAGTTGAGGCCGAACGCGTCGTCGTTGCCGTAATGGTAGAGCACCACCCGGTTGGGGTGCGGCGGGAGCGCGCCCAGCGCCTGCGCCTCGCGGCGAAACCGCTCATCGTGCGCCTCGCGCTCCTCCTGGGAGAGGGAGCTGTCGGTGACGATGAACTTCATCGCCACCTCGCGCTCGATCTCCTCCTCGATCGCGCGGTAGACGATCCCCATGCCGCCGCTGCCGATCTGCTCCTGGATCACGTACCGGTTGGCGATCCGCTGCCCGGCCTTCAACGGCGCGGCGCGTGAGGGCGGCGGCGGCGGTGGACCGGCGGGCGGCGGCGGCGGCCCGGGCGAGCCGCTCCGGGCGTCCTGATAGACCGGGTTGCCGATGATGGTCGCGTTGCGAGGGTTGGATGGTTCCTTGGTCATGGTCGTCCCGGCCTCCGTGGCCTGGGTCACCTGCGCGAGCGGGCCCCATGACCCGAAGCGGCCTCAGTTCTTGTCGCCTCGGGAGGCGCGCTTCTGCTCTTGCGCGAGGAGGTACTTGATCACGGTGTCGATCTCCTTCTTCTCCTCGCTGATCAGATCCTGAATGGTCTTCTCCAGGCTCTCCTGGTTCGAGAGGATCCACGCGGTCTTGTCCCTGGCGTCGTCCTTCCACGAGGCGACTCGCCAGATCCCGTCCTCCTCGAGGACGAGGTGGAACTGGTCGTTGGCCCACGTGACGATGACCGCCTCGGTCTCCTCCTCGTTGAACTCCACCCCTCCCGGGAAGCGGATCCCGCTGCCGACCTCCAGGCCATCGCTGACCTCGATCGCCTTGTCCTGGTACAGGATCTTGAACAGATCCGCGCCGTCCTTGATGTCGTGCTTCTTGAGCAGCTCCACCCCGGTCTGGCTCCGCGCCAGCTTCTGGTCCACCTGCGGCAGGAAGCGGACGATCTGCTCCGACATGTCCTGCAGCGTCTTCACGCGGTCATCAAAGACCTGCTTGGTGTCCTCGCTCAAGAAGCCGTACACCGCGTCGGTGTCCCCGGCGAGCAGCCCTTGCCGAAAGAGCAGGTAGGCGCCGTTGGCCTCCTGGGGCAGCAGCTCGCCCTGGCAGCCCACCAGCGCGGACACCAGGCACACCATCAAGAGCGTTCGGAGGGCGGCCACCTTGAAGCGGCCCGGTGATTCATTGGGTTGCATACGCATGGGGTGTGGATCGAGAGCAATCGTGTGATGTCACCCGGTCAAAAGATACCCTGACCATACGCCAAGACCACCCCACAGCGCAACCTCCCGTCACGCGCGGAGCTGAACCAGGCGGCTCGCCTGGTTGGGCCACCCCGCCGTGGGGAGGTTGAAGATGATGGAGAGGAAGTCGCTGGCCGAGCCCTTCCGCAGCGCCTTGCGGTGCTGGTAGACCTTGCGCAGCATCCTCAGGTGCCCGGGGGGCAGCCCCCGCACCATGCGCAGCAACCACGCGTGGCGCTCGATCGCCGCGATCTGACGCTCCGTCACCGGCTCTCGCCGCCACGGCCCCCCGGCGCTGCGCTCGGGCAGCGCGCCGCACTCGTGCAGCGCGACCACCAGCGTCCTCAAGTAGGCCTCGGCGGGCTCCAGCCCCGTCACCATGCGCTGCGCCAGCGCCAACGCGTCGCGCTTGCTCGCCTTCGCCAACACCGCCCGCGCCGTGCTCTGGGTCGGCTCCGCCATCCCCTGGAGCACCGCGTCCTGGGTCAAGCGGTGCTCCGCGAACAGGTCGTTCGGATCGAAGATCACCGCCCGCTCCTTGCCCGGCGCCGCGCGCAGCACGCGCCCGACCTCCTGCGTGAAGCGCACCGAGGAGCGCACCGGGCGCCTCAAGCACAGCCACCGCAGCCACGGCAGGTCGATCCCCTCCTGCAACAGCGACACGTGCACCAGCGCGCGGATCACGCCCCGCTCCAGCATCATCATCAGCTCCACGTCGCGCCCATCCGGGAGTCGGGAGTGGATCGCCGCCGCCGGGATCCCCGCGTCGCACATCTTGCGGGCGAACTGCTCCGCGTCCCGAATCGACGACGCCGACACCACCCCCGGACCCTCCGCCGTCTGAAGCATCTCCAGGCACGCCTCGTCCGTCGTGACCTCCTCCCCCGTCCAGGGCACGATCTCCCAGGGGACGACCACGCCCTCCTCGATCGCCTCCGCCGGGCCGTACCGGTAGATCAGCCGCTCCCACAGCGACAGCTCCTCGGTTCGGCGCCCGCGCCAGGGCGTCGCCGTGAACCCGATCGAGCGCTCGGGGTGCAGCATGTCGTGCGCCGCCTTGATCTGGTTGCACTCCGTGCGGTGCACCTCGTCCGAGATCCACAGCGCGCACCGGCGCCCGCCCCACCCCTTCAGCTCCATGGCCAGCCGCGGCGCCGACGGCGAACACACCACGATCACCGGGGCGTGGATGTTCTTCGCCCGACCGTAATAGCGGCCCACGTTCGCCAACCCGAGGCGCGCCGCCAGCGCCGCCGCCAGCTGCTCCACCAGGCGCTGCGTCGGCGTCGTGATGATGACGTGCTCCCCCTCCTCCAGCACCGCCGAGCGCACCAGCTCCGCGATCAGGAAGGTCTTGCCCGAACCCATCACCGCCTGCACCACGACGGGGCGCTTCGCCCCCAGCTCCGCGATCGCGATCGGCAGGCACGCCGCCTGCCACCGCCTCGGGGGGTGCTCCGCCCCCTCCCAGTGCTCGCTCACATCACGCCACTTCATGAACACACCTCGCTCAGGTTCCATGGCCCACCCGGGCCAAAACACCTGAACAAGATAACAGAACACAAGACGCATGTACAGTGCCCATGTTCAGTCTGCTGCGCTCACGACCTCCTGGTGCGGCTCGGGCTGATGCTGAACGTCATCGGGGTCGTCGTCGAGCGGCTCATCGGCCACACGCTCGCCGCGCCGCACCACGACCTCGGCGGCCTTGAGGAGGCGGTCGTGTAGGGTCCACCCGGCGCGGCCCACCTGCGCGATCTCCAACGCGCCCTCCTCGGAGCCGCCTGGGAGCATGCCGACGCTCTCGTGGACGCGGGGGTCAAAGGGCTCTCCGGCGGCGGGTCGGATGGGCTGGAGGCCGCTCTGGGAGAACGCGCTCTCAAGGAGGCGGTGCACGAGCCCCACCCCTTCGCGGTAGGAGCTCAGGTCCCCGTCCGAGGCGAGCGCTCGGGCGAGCGCGTCCTCCACGGGGAGGAGGCGCTGGGCGAACGCCTCGTTGGCGAACTGCGCCGTGGACTCCGCGTCTCGGACGCGGCGCCTGGCGGTCGCCTCCGCCTCGTCAAGCCTGCCCTCCACCTCCTCGGCGGAGGCGCGGCTCTCGGAGAGCCGTCGCCCCAGGTCGATGGCCGCGCGTCGGGCCTCGGAGAGCTTCCAGGCGGACCAGGCCCACCCCGCCGCGGCTACCGCGGCGACCACCCAGCCGAGGATCGCAGTGTCTGACATGTGTGCCCCCAGTTCTTCTGGCGTCTTGCAGCCACAACCGGGTTCGTATACACCGAACCCGGCCTCATGGACCGTTGCCATGGGCATGCCTGAAGGGAGGAGGAGATGTCCAGCCCCACACAACCCAGGTTCCTCATTGACCTGGAGGTCCAGGACCTGAACACCGTGGACCACACGTCGTTGGCCCACAGCATCCGTCGCGGGATCGAGTTGGCGCCGCCGCCGTTCCGGATCGCGCTGTTTGGCCCCTGGGGCAGCGGCAAGTCCACGATCCTGCACATGCTCCAGGAGCAGCTTCAGGAGTCCGAGGGCGACGACACCCACGACGGCCCCTACCTCAAGACGGTGTGGTTCAACCCCTGGGAGCATGAGTCCAACACCAACCTGATGCAGAGCCTCGTCGCCCTGCTGACCGCCGAGATCCCCGACGGGCTGCGGTACAGCCGCAAGGGCTCGCGGGTCATCCACCGGGTGACCCGCGCGGGCGACTGGATCGGGCAGCGCTGGGAGGAGCGCTCCATCGTCGTGAGCGACGCCCGCGCCCTCCCGCGCTCCTCGGAGCTGCTCAACCCCGAGCAGGACGACGACATCGCTCAGGTGTCGGCCATGCGTGAGGCGTTTCGGCGCTTCGTCGACTTCACGCTGGTGCACGGCCCCAAGCACCAGACCAAGCGCCTCGTCGTGTTCATCGACGACCTCGACAAGTGCCGCCCGATCAACGTCCTCAACCTGCTCGAAGGGCTCAAGCTGGCGTTCGCGCGGCAGACCAACATCGTGCTCGTCTTCGCGCTGGACCGCGAGGTCCTCTGCAACGCCGTTGAGCTGAAGTATGGGCGCCGCACCAACTTCGACGCCGACAAGTACATCGAGAAGATCTTCGAGTTCAACTACGACGTCCCCTCCATCGCCATACGCCACGTCAAGCCCCTGATCCGCGAGCTGTACGACCGCGCCCGGCTGAGCGAGCTGGCGGGCACCGCCCAGCAGGCCAACCTCGACATGGAGGCGATCGGCGAGGTCCTGGGGCAACCGGGGATCGACCTGAACCCGAGGAAGATCAAGAGGATATTCAACAAGTTCATCTGGTTCTTCGCATCCCGGGGCGCCCTGGAGGAGAACGCCGAGGAGCGACCGGAGCCCGACCCCGACCCGGAGATGGAGGCCACCGTCTACTGGCTGACGTGGCTGCTGACCGGGGAGTGCTGGCGCGAGTTCCGCAAGATGACGAACCGCCACGGCGAAGCGGCGCTCGCGGAGCTGTGCAACCGGGTGACGGGCAACCCGATCTACCCACACTCCAACCAGCAGGTCCGCCAGGAGTTCGACGCGTTGCCAGGCAGCGAGAGCCTGTTGGAGTACTACCGCGGGATCTTCAACGTCAGCCGCGGGGCACACCTGCCCCAGATCCAGGAGCTGATGAAGACCCGCGTCACGGAGCTGGCCCGGATCGACCGGATCTTGAGGCTCCACGGAATTTGAGCGCGCGCCGATGCACTTCCTCTCCATGGACCGGCCACACCTGACCAGCACCTTCGCCCTCCTCACCCTCCTCACCTCACTGAACGCGGCGGGCTGCGGAACGACACCGACGCGCGTCCCCCCGCTGAGCGCCCGCGTCGGGCAGGCGCTCGACGACGGCTGGTCCATCGACCTCTCGCGCGAAGGCTACGAGGGGTGGAGCGTCTACGCCCCGGAGGGCCCCTGCGTCGTCGTCACCGCGCGTACGACGAGCGCCCACGCCGAGGCGACGCGCCCGAGGCGCTCGTTCGCCTGCTACGACCCGCTGTCCGGCGAGCCGCGATGGAGCTACGAGCACCCCGTCTCGGAGGGGTTCACCTGGGAGCGGGTGCTGTTCACCCCGGAGCGGCTGATCTACGTCCGCCCCGACCTGGCGTTCGGCGTCTCGCTCTCATCCGGTAAGCTGATCTGGGAGCTGGACGATCAGATCGGGCGCGAGTTTCAGCGGAGCGCCGCGCTGTTCGACGACCTCCTGATCCTCGACCTGGCCCACGAGGTCCTGGTCGTCCTCGACGCCAACCAGGGGACCTGGGTCCGGGGGGTCTCCCTCGGCGGCGGGCAGCTCCAGGTCGTGCTCCCTGGCCCAGCGGGGCCGCTCGCGGTGATGACGCGGGTCGCGGAGCTGTTCGAGGAGGGCGAGACGCACCTGCTCGAAGGGTTCAACGTCCTCGGCCCGGGCGGCGAGCAGCCCGCCCCGCCGCGCGCCGAGCCGAATCCGCTGTGGAGCGTGGAGATCTCCGACGGGGACCACAAGCTCCACGTGGTGGGCGACACCCTGGTCGGCTTCCTCGGCGAGGGCCACCTCCACGTGCTCGACCCGAGCGACGGCGAGACCCTGCACGACCTTGACCTGGAGCAGAAGTTTCGGCTCGTCGCCGGAGGCGTCGGCAAGGCCCCAGCCTCCGCCCCCGCCACGAGCACGACCCCGCTCACCCCGACGCAGATCCTTCAGAACGCGCGCCGCCCCGACCCACCCGAGCTGGGCAACCTCAAAAACGGTCGCCTGGAGCTTCAGGGCGCCCCGCGGTGGATCCTGACGCAAGGCCCCCGGCAGGGGATCGCCATGACCCTCGTCGAGGTGAACGCCTACGACCCCCGCACGCTGGAGCGGCGCTGGAGGGCGACGCTGCCCTGGTCGGCGACATCGCGCCAACAGACGCGACGCTCCGAGCTGGACGCGCTGTTCCTCGCCAACCCGCAACAAGCCGCGCTGCTCGACGCGGCCACGGGGCAGGTGCTCTGGTCCGACGACCTGAACGCCGAAGATGGCCCCTGGCTCGGGATCGACACCAACGGAGCGGCCCTCTACACCCTTCACCAGGAGGACACCGTGGTGCGGCTGCGGGCTCGCCCCCTCTCCCACCGCGCCGGGGACCACCCATGACGCTCCTCAAACGCCTCCTCCCCGGCCTCGCGTTGTTGGCGCTCACGGCCACGTTCGCGGGCGCGCTCTCCTCCTACCCCAGCGCGCTGAACCGCCTGGAGCCCGAAGCCACCCTCGGGCAAAACGAACGCCCCGTCACCCCCCCGGCCGCCTCGCCACAGGCCCGCCCTGAGCGGGTGGTGCTGGTCGTGCTCGACGGCCTGCGGCTGGACACGAGCCGGACGCTCCCCTACCTCAACGGGCTACGCCTCAAGGGCGTGGACGCGATCGCCGAGGCCCCCCTCCCCAGCTTCTCCAAGCCCGGTTACGCCGCCATGGGCGCTGGCGTCACCCCCTGGCGCTCCGGGGTGCGCACCAACGCCCACTCCGAGCCCATCCCCGTCGACACCGTGTTCGCCCGCGCCCGCGCCGCGGGCCTTCACCTCGTCGGGGCCGCCAACCACCCCTATTGGCCTGAACTCTTCAAGGATCAGTTCGTGCGCTGGTGGTGGGTCCCCCCGACCTCCTCCAGCGCCGAGGTCGATCGCGCCGCCCGCGACATCCTCAACGAGCGGGGCGCGCTGACCGTGCTGCACTTCGTGGACATCGACGCGGCTGGACACGCCGAGGGCGTCAGCGGCGCCTACACGCGCGCCGCGACCTCGCTCGACGCGCGCCTCAAGCAGCTGCTCGCCCCCCTCGACCTGACGCGGGACCTCATCCTCGTGACCTCCGACCACGGTCACGTCCAGCGCGGCGGCCACGGAGGCCCCGAGCCCGAGGTCGTCCAGGTGCCGCTCATCATGGCGGGCCGCGGCGTGACCCCGGGGACACACGCCGAGGTGGGCTCGCTCGCCAGGCTCGCCCCGACGCTCTCGGTCGTGCTCAGCGTCGAGTACCCCCGCGCCCTCTCCAGCGAGCCGCTGGACTCGCTCCTGGACCCCGAGGTGTTCGGCGACGCCTACCTCAAGGCGCGTCGTCAGGAGTGGATCGCGCACCGCGCCTCCTACGAACGCATGTGGCTCCACCGCACCCTTGAAAAATGGACCACGGAGGGCTGGAACGGTGAGCGCATCGGCAACGACGTCTCCAAGGCGACCGAGGTCGCGGACGACGCCGATCTGAGTGACTTGATCGCCGCCCGCGACCGGACCCTCCTGGAGATCGAGCGGGATCGCCGCGTCGGCCGCACCCCGCTCGTCGCCCTGCTCCTGGTCGGGCTCCTCCTGGTGCTCTCCGTGGGGCTCCTGTTCGGCTACCGACTCCTGCCGCTGCTCACCCTCCCCACGTTCGGCGGGGCGTTGACGGGTGGGCTGCTCGCGCTGGACGTGCCGCTGTCCTTCAGCGCGGTCAGCAGCCGCGAGGCCTTCCTGATCACCGTGGGCGTGACGGCGCTCCTCGCCGCGCTCCTGCACCTCGCGTCGCTGGAGGCGCTCTTGAGGACGACGCGCGCCCCCCATCGACGTGAGGCGAGGCGGTTCCACGCGGCGTTCGCCGCGCTGTGCTACCTGACGGTGATCCCACTGGTGTGGCTCCTCGCGGGTTACCACCAGGACGCCCCGCTGCCCTCGCCGTCGGTCATGTTCGCCCCGATGTGGCTCGGCCCGGCCGCGATCGTCTTCGCGACGTTGGCCGCGCTGCTCTGGTGCGCGGACGCGCTTCGAAAGCCGACGGCGAGCCGACACGCCCAGGAAAGCGGACGTCGGAGTGAAACGCTCTCGCCGCCAACAGCACACTGAGTTCGACGACGCAACCCACCGTGGGGGGCGAAGACGCAAGCAGGGTATGCATATGACACGACACATCGCCATCATCGGCGCCGGCCCGATCGGGCTTGAGGCCGCGCTCGCCCTTCAGGAGGCCGGGCACGACGTGCAGGTCTACGAGCGCGGCGACCTCGCCGACGCGGTCCGCGGCTGGTCCCACATCACGCTGTTCAGCCCCTGGGAGCTGAACGTCAGCCCGTTGGGGCTGGAGGCGCTCGCGCGTCAGGGGCTGGAGCCGCCACCGACCGGGGTCTTCCCCACCGGCGCCGAGTACATCGAGCGCTACCTCACGCCGCTCGCCAACGACGACCGCCTCCAGGGGCGCGTGCACACCCGGACCGAGGTCGCCTCGGTGGGCCGCAAGGGCGTGCTCAAGGGGGAGCTGATCGCTAGCGACGCGCGCCGAGAGCGACCGTTCCGCCTCCTGCTGCGCGACGCGGACGGCGGCGAGCGCTACGCCCACGCCGACGTGGTGATCGACAGCAGCGGCACCTACGGCAACCCCAACGCGCTCGGCGACGCCGGGCTGCCCGCGCTCGGAGAGGGCGCGGCGGCGCGGGCCGGGCGGCTGCTCTACACCATCCCGGATCCGCTCGGCGCCGACCGTGACACGTTCGCCGGGCGACACACCCTGGTGGTCGGCGCCGGTTACTCGGCGGTCACGACGCTGCGCGCCCTCACCGACCTGGCGCAGGAGGCCGCGGGGACCCGCGTCACCTGGCTCACGCGCAGCGGCGAGCGCCCCTACACCGAACTCCCCGACGATCCGCTCCCGCAGCGCGACGCGCTCGCGCGCTTCGGCAACCAGCTCGCCAGCGGCCAGGACGACCGGGTCACCTACATCGGCGACAGCCACGTCCAGGCCCTCCAGGTCACCGACGACGCCGTCCGCGTCACCTACGAGGCGACCGACGGCGAGCATCACCTCGACGACGTGGAGGTCATCGTCGCCAACGTGGGCTACCGACCGAACACCGACCTCTACCGCGAGCTTCAGGTCCACCAGTGCTACGCCTCGGAGGGGCCGATGAAGCTCGCCGCCGCGCTGCTCTCGGCCGCGGGCGGCGGCGGTGACTGCCTTCAGCAGACCGGCATGGGGCCTGACACGCTGCGCTCGCCGGAGCCCGACTTCTTCATCCTCGGCTCCAAGTCCTATGGACGTGGCTCGGCGTTCTTGATCAAGCTGGGGTTGGAGCAGATCCAGGACGTCTTGACGCTGTTGGAGGCGTAGGATCCCTCAGAGCTGCGTCGCGGCCGTGAGGGTCGCCTCCAGATCATGGCGCGGAGCGTAGCGCATGTGGGTGCGCGCCCGTGAGTCATCGACCATGCAGACGTACTTGATGTGATCGATCTGCTGGGTCGGGAAGGCGTGCTTCGTTCGCCACAGCACCCCCTGCAGCCCCCGCAGCAACGGCTCCGGGACAGGCACCGTGCGCTTGCCCGCGAGCTGCAGCAGGCGCGACAGCGGCACCGCGCCCGGCCCGGCGAGGTTGTAGACGCCGCGGATCCCCGGCTTGAGGGCCAGCTCAATGGCCGACAGCACGTCGTCCCGGTGCACGACCTGCACCATCGGGTCGTAGCCCAGCACCGTGGGCGAGTAGGGCAGCCTGAGGTAGTTGCTCGCCACGCTGCCCACCTCGCCGAGGATGTGCACCGGGCGCAGGATGACCGTCTCGATCTCCGGGTGGCGCCAGAAGAAGCTGGAGCAGTACATGTCGATCGCGATCAGGTGCCGCACCCAGTTGGTCCCGGCGTCGGCGCCTCCCATCAAGGGGGCCTCCTCGGTGAGGAACTGGTCGTTGGTCGGCGCGGCGCCGTAGACGTTGGCGCTCGACAGCATGACCACCTTGCCCACGCCGTGCGCGTGGCACAGATCGAGCGTCTTGCGGGTCCCCAGGAAGTTGAACTCCTGGTGCTCCCGCGCCGAGCGCCGCGGGTTGTACATGATGTTGAGGTGGATCAGCGCGTCGATCGTGTGCCGCCGAAAGACGTCCTCGGCCTTACGGCGGCGGACGTCCAGCTGGTAGCACTCGACGTCCTTCGGGAGGGCGTCGCAGGGGCGCCGGTCCAGCCCGATGACCTTCACCTTCCGGTGCAGCAGCCGGGCGAGCGCCTGCCCCATGCGCCCGGCGATCCCCGTGATCAGGACCGTCCGGCGGCGCTTACGCCATGAGCGCCACTTCGCCTCGGGTTTGCTCGAGGTGCCCTCATCCTGTGTCATCGTCAGCCCCTGTGGTGTCGGCTTCGCTCCGTTGATCCGCGCTGTTCTTCGAAGCCAGCGACCGCTCAACGCGAGCGGGTGTCACGTGAAGATGTCCCAGAAGGTCTTGCGCTGTTCGAGACCGTGGTGGATCAACCCCTGGAGCGCGTCGCGCACCTCGTCCACCTTCTCCGAGATGACCCGATCCTCGTCGTCGGGGTCCCCCGAGAAGGTCATGGGGTCACCGTAATAGATGCGGTAGCGCACCGGCAGCGGCAACGCCCCCAACGGCCCCAGGAGCGGGAAGGTCGGGGTGATCGGGAAGGCGGGCGCCCCGATCAGCCGAGCGATCCTGCCGGCGTTGAAGAACGCCGGGGCCTGCTCCTCGGCGCCGATGACCGCCACCGGCACGATCGGGAGGTTGTTCTCCAACGCGAGCCGCATGAAGCCCAGGCCGAAGCGCTGAAGCTGGTAGGCCTTGTCGTAGGTCTTGTTGATCCCCCGAACCCCCTCGGGGAACACCAGGATGGTCGCTCCGCGCGAGTTGAGGAGCCGAAAGTTCTCACGCGTCCCCAGGATCTGACCGCAGCGGGCGAAGAACCAGGAGACAAACGGCAGCGTCGGCACCCAGCGCTCGATCATACTGCGCACCATTCGGGGCGGATCGGCGTCGAGCAGGCATGAGGAGACGATCATCATCCCGTCGATCGGCACCTGCCCTGAGTGGTTGGCGATGAGCAGCACCGACCCCTCCGGCAGCTTCTCCAACCCGAAGGCCTCCACGCGGAAGTACTTCCGGTAGACCCAGGCCCCGACCGGGAGCACCCACTTGAGGAACTCCGGCTCAAACCCGAACGGATCAAAGCCGTCGATCTCCTGCACCTCCTGGAGCTGGCGGAGGCGCTCGGTCAGCTCATCGTCGAGCAGGTTCTCTTCCACAATCATCTGGCTGAACGCGCGCATCGCGGCGGTCCAGTCAGACTCCAGCTCGCCGCGGTCCCGGAGGAGCTTGTTCAGCAACGCGCGACCACGAGGCCGATCAGGGTCGTGTGTGTCCATGGAGCCTTCACCCAAAGCGTGATTCATCCTGAGCGTTTCTATCAGACACGGGCGGACCAATCCAGCGATGAACCCAGCCGATGCATGCGACGCGCTTGATTCTCTACAGGCCGACACCTACCATGAGCGCGGCTTTGGTCTGGGTCGCCATCGACGGATACGAGGACACCATGCGCTCGCTCAACCACACCCTCCTTGCACTCTCCCTGATCCTTGGGGCCACTGGCTGCCTTGAGCCGGGTGAGTTGACCCCGCTCTGCGATCCGACCGCGCCCGTCGTCCTCCCAGAGTGCCTCGACGGCGGCATGGGCGATGAGGACACCAGCGAGGTGGACAGCGGCGAGACCGACGCCAACAACGGCACCACCGGTGGGACCACCGGCGGCACCACCGGCGCGACCGGAGGCACCACCGGCGGCACCACGGGTGGAACGGGCGGCACCACCGGCGGAACAGGTGGCACCACCGGAGGGACTGGCGGCACCACCGGAGGGACCACCGGCGGAACGAACAACAACGGCACCACCGGTGGTACGACCGGGGGCACCACCGGCGTCGAGTGCATGGACACCGACCTGCCGGATCCCGACGGGATCGATGAGAACTGCGACGGGATCGACGGTGACCTTGAAGACAGCATCTTCGTGGCCGAGTTTGGCAGCGACAACAACGACGGGACGCGCGGGCGCCCCGTGAGGACCCTCCAGGCCGCCATCGACCTGGCGGTGTCCGAGAGCCGCACCACCGTGCTCGTCTCCCCCGGGCTGTTTGAGGGTCCTGTGACGCTCCGCCCGGGCGTGAGCATCTACGGCGGCTACAGCTTCGACTGGTCGCGCGACATGAGCGCCAAGCCCAACATCACAGGGGGCAACCCGGTCATCTCGGGCGTGGACATCACCGTCCCGACCGTGCTCGACAACCTCCAGATCAGCGGCACGACGCCCGAACAGCCCGGCGCGAACAGCTACGGCGTGTACGCGCGCGGCTCCACCGCGCTGAGCCTCATCCGCCTCACCATCAACGCGGGCAACGGCGCCAACGGCGGCCCGGGTGAGGTCGGTGAGGAGGGCGTCGGCGGGTTCGACGCGCAGGGCGGCGAGAACGGCTGCGAGGACGACAACATCCTCGGGCTGTTCTGCGACGACTGCAGCCGCCCCCGAGGCGGCGGCGGCGGCGACTCGCGCTGTGGTCAGCGCGGCGGCAACGGCGGGCGCGCGGGCCACCCGGACGACGGCAGCCCCGAGTCCGGCGTCGGCGGGGTCGGCTCAGGCCCCAACGGCGGCGCCCCAGGCCAGGACGGCGGCCGAGGCACCGTCGGCACCGCCGGTCCCGACGGCCAGCCCGGCGGCGAAGGCGGCATGGACATCGACGGCCACTGGCGCGCCTTCCCCGGCACCGAGGGCAGCGCGGGGATCTCCGGCGGCGGCGGCGGCGGCGGCGGCGGCGGCGGCGGCGCGGGCGGGAGCATCACCAACTGCGCCTCCTGGGGCGGCGGCGGCGGCGGCGGCGGCGGCGGCGGCTGCGGCGGTGGCGGCGGGACCGGCGGCAGCGGCGGCGGCGGCTCGTTTGGCGTCTACGCGTTCATGGCCGACGTCGAGATCGTGGACTGCACCATCTTTGGTGGCTCCGGCGGCACCGGCGGCGACGGCGGCCGTGGTGGCCGCGGCGGCGATGGCGGCATGGGCCAGTCCGGCGGCGGCGGCGAGGACGGCTCCAGCCGCGGCGGCGGCGGCGGCGAAGGTGGCCGCGGCGGCGCTGGCGGCCAGGGCGGCGGCGGCGGCGGCGGGATCTCATATGGCCTCTACTCCAGCATCCCCTGGCAGACCCCTCCCATGAACTGCGACGTCACGCCCGGTCAGGGCGGACGCGGCGGCATGGGCGGAGGCGGCGGCGCCGAAGGGGCGTCTGGCGACATCTACCCTCCCCTGGATTGACACCCACACACCCATGAACATCCTCAACGCGCGTCAACTCTCCAAATCCTACGGCCCCCGTGTGCTCTTCACCGACGCCTCGCTCGTCGTCGATGACGGCGAGAAGATCGGCGTCATCGGCGTCAACGGCTCGGGCAAGAGCACCCTCTTCAAGATCCTCGCCGGAGAGGTCGAGCCCGACGATGGGGTCATCGCGGTGCGCCGCGGCGCCTCGGTCGGCTACCTCTCCCAGTCGCCGCGCTTCCCCGAAGGGGCGACCCCCCGGAGCGTCGTCGCCGGGGTCATGAAGCCCGTCAGCGACGCCATCGCGCGCTGGAACGACATCACCGGCGAGCTGGCCGACGCCCCGGTCGAGCGCCATGAGGCCCTCCTTGAGGAGCAGGCCGAGCTTCAGCGCCAGATCGAGCGCGGCGGCGGCTGGGCGTGGGAGCACCACGTCGAGAACGTGATCGAGCGCCTGGGCATCCAGGAGCAGATCGACGCCCCGGTCGAGTCCCTCTCGGGCGGGCAGCACCGACGGGTCGCGCTCGCGCGCCTGCTCCTGTCGAACCCCGACCTGATGATCCTTGATGAGCCCACCAACCACCTCGACGCCGACACCATCGAGTGGCTGGAGGGTGAACTCAAGAGCTACCCCGGCGCCGTGCTGATGGTCACCCACGACCGCTACTTCCTCGATCACATCGTCACGCGCATCGTCGAGTTCGATCACATCACCCAGGAGCTGATCTCCCACCCCGGCAGCTACCAGGCCTACATGGACAACAAGCTGGAGCGCCTCCAGCAGCGCGCTCGCTCCGAGGAGAAGCGCACCAACCTCCTCCGAACCGAGCTGGAGTGGCTGCGGCGTGGCCCCAAGGCCCGGGGCACGAAGGCCAAGGCGCGGATTCAGCGGGCCGAGGCGCTCAAGGAGGCGGGGCCCGCGTCCACCGAGAAGTCCATCCAGATGACCTTCAAGGCCGACCGCAAGCTCGTCGGGCGGATCCTGGAGGTGGAGGGGGTGGCCAAGGCCTACGACGACAAGCGCCTGTTTGAGGAGGTCGGGTTCATCATGCAGCGCGGCGACCGGGTGGGCCTCGTCGGCCCCAACGGCAGCGGCAAGTCCACGCTGATCCGCCTCTTGATGGAGCAGGAGGAGCCCGACGCGGGCACGATCACCTGGGGCAAGAACACGCGGCCTGGCCTCCTCGACCAGTACCGCAGCGGCCTCGACCCCGAGCACACTGTCCTTGAGGCCATCAGCCCCCACAGCGACATGCTCCAGATCGGCGACCGCCAGGTCCACAAGCGCACCTACCTGCGTGAGTTCCTCTTTGAGGGCGGCGAGGTGATGAAGAAGGTCGAGTCGCTGTCGGGTGGGGAGCGGTGCCGCCTGCTGCTCGCCCGGATGATCCTGGAGGGATCCAACTTCCTCATCCTCGACGAGCCCACCAACGACCTGGACATCAGCTCCTTGCAGACCCTGGAGCAGGCGCTGCTCGACTTCAAGGGGTGCGTCCTGCTCGTCACCCACGACCGCTACTTCCTCAACAAGGTCTGCACCTCCATACTCGCCATCGAGGAAGGCGAGATCACCCTCTACGAGGGCGATTACGACTTCTACCGCAAGCGCCGCGACGAGCGTGAGCGCCAGGCCCGCGAGCTGGAGTTGGAGGAGAAGCGCCGCGAGCAGGAGCGCGTCCGCACCGAAGCGCGCGCCGAGGCGCCCAGGAAGCTCTCGTGGAAGGAGAAGCAGGAGCTGGAGTCGATCGAGGAGGTGATCCTGGAGACCGAGGAGCGCCGCGACGCGGTGGAGGGCCAGCTCGCCGACCCGGCGCTCTACCGCGACCACCCGGAGCGGGTCGCCCCCCTGACCAGCGAGCTGGCCGACCTCAACACCCAGGTCGAGGGGCTGTACGCGCGCTGGGAGGAGCTGGAGGCCCGCGCCTGAGCCTCACCCGGGGCGCTGGAGCGCGAACAGCGCCACCGCCCCAGCCGTCGCCACGTTCAGGCTGTCGATCCCGGACGCCATCGGGATCACGCGGCGCGCGTCCGCCCCGGCGATCGTCTCGGGGCGCAGCCCCGGCCCCTCAGAGCCGAGCCAGAGGGCGACCCGCTCGGCGGGTCGCGCCCTCGCCGCAAGAGGCGCCGCGCCCTCCGTCAGCGCCAGCGCGATGGAGAAGAACCCGTGCCGCTTGAGCGCCTCCAGGAGCGCCTGAGACGGCTCCCGACCAAACGGCACCGCCGCCGCGCATCCCGCCGAGACGCGCATCGCGCGTCGATAGAGCGGATCGCAGCAGGTCGCGTCCAGCAACACCGCCTGCACCCCGAACGCCGCGGCGTTGCGAAAGCAGGCGCCCACGTTGTCCGTGTTGGTGAGCCCCTCCAGGACGAGCACCGTCGCGGGGCCTGGCGAGAGCGCGCTGAGGATCATGTCGGCGCCGGGCTCCTCCGGGCGCTCGCCGATCGCCAGGAGCCCCCGGTGTATCGGGAAGCCGACCACCTCCACCATGTGCTCGTGAGGCAGCGTGTAGATCGGGACGGACCTGGGGATCTCGTCGAGCAGCGACGTCAGCCCGTCGAGCTTGCGACGCGACACGAGGACCGAGCGCAGCGGGTAGCGACCTCGGCGCAGGACCGTTTGCAGGACGACGCGCCCTTCGATGACGAAGGCGCGCTCCCGGCCCGCGAGGTCCTTGTCGCGGACCTCGCGGTAGGGGTCGAGGCGAGGGTCGAGGATGTCGTCGAGGGGAACGAGGGGCACGGCGCGATCAGACGGGCTCAAGCAGGGTCAGGCCGTACATGTACTTCTGGAGGACCTCCGGCACGGTCACCGAGCCGTCTTCGTTCTGGTAGTGCTCCAGGATCGGGATGAGGATCCGGGGCGACGCCACGGCCGTGTTGTTGAGCGTGTGGCAGAACTTCGTCGAGCCGTCCTCATCCCGGTAGCGGAGCTTGAGGCGCCGCGCCTGGAAGTCGTGGAGGGTCGAGCAGGAGTGCGTCTCGCTGTAGGCGTTGCGCGACGGCATCCAGGTCTCCACCTCGTGCATGCGGACCTTGCCGAGGCCGATCTCGGCGGTGCAGCCCAGCATGACCCGGTAGGGCAGCTCCAGCGCCTGAAGCAGCCGCTCGGAGTTGGCGAGCAGGCGGTGGTGCATCTTCAGGCTGACCTCGGGATCCGCCTCGCAGATGACCACCTGCTCCACCTTCGAGAACTGGTGCACCCGGAAGATCCCCCGGGTGTCGCGCCCGTAGGAGCCCGCCTCGCGGCGGAAGCAGGGCGAGTGACCGGCGTAGGTGATCGGCAGCTGCTCCTTGTCGAGGATCTCATCGGCGTGGATCGAGACGAGGTGCACCTCGCTGGTGCCGATGAGCCACTTGTCGTCCTTCTCCAGGTGGTAGGTGTCCTCGCGGCCCAGCGGGAAGAACCCGGTGCCCTCCATGGCCATCTCGTTGACCATGAGCGGTCCGAGCACGGGGGTGAAGCCGTCGGCCACGACGATGTCCATCGCCAGACGCATCACCGCCAGCTCCAGCATCGCCCCGGCGCCCTTGAGCAGGTAGGAGCGCCCCCCGGCGAACTTGACCGCGCGCGCCTTGTCGAGGATCCCCAGCAGCTCGCCCAGCTCCTCGTGATCGCGCGGCTCGAAGTCGAACTCCCGCGGCGTCCCCCAGGTGCGCACGAGGACGTTGTCCTCCTCACCCTTGCCCACCGGCACGTCCGGCCCGGGGATCATCGGGACCAGGATCATGAGCGTGTCCAGCTCGCTTTGGATGGCGGCGAGCACCTCCTCGGTCTCCTTGAGCGAGGACTTGATGCCGCGCACCTCCTCGATCGCCGCCTGCCGGTCCTCCTTGGAGAGCTTCGGGATACTGGACGACAGCTCATTCCGGCGGGCGCGCATCTGCTCCGACGCGTAGAGCAGCTCGCGGCGACGTTCGTCGAGCGCGATGATGTGGTCGATGTCCACATCGGCGAGTGCTTTGTCGACGACGGCCTTCTTAACCTCGTCGACGTGCTCCTGGATGAACTTGATGTCCAGCATGTCCTGCCTCTCAGGCGACCCCACCTCAAGCGCAGGCTGAGGCGATCAGCCCCGACCCGGGTGGGTTGAATTCAAGCGGTCCCGACGAACGCTGGCGCTCGCCGGTCGCGGTACAGGCGCTGGGTGTAGCACCGACATAAAAGGGGGTCAAGCTACGCAACAATCACCCCATTTGGGCGAAGACCCCATCAGGAGCCTCTCCCCCGCGTCGGCCCATCGAGTGGCTGTCCCGATGGCCCTCCAACGCCCGGGCCGACGCGGGAGGGGCCCATCCTCCGCGCTCGACCTTGACGCGCGGGTGGTGGCTGGGGCTACTGTGGCCGCACGGCGGCGCCCTGTGTGGATCAGGCGTCAACCCGGGCGCGCTGCGACGTCTATCAGGATCGACCCCAGCTGCCCTGGAGGAGGGCTCATGGCCACGAGGCAATGCTACCAACACGACGATCGCGCCATGATGGCCTACTGCGCGGGCTGCGCGCGACCGTGTTGCCCCAACTGCGTCCTGGAGATCCGCGGCGACTACTACTGTGAGCGGTGCCGCGATCAGCTGGCCGCGGACGTTCACCAGAGCCGCGTGCTGCCCGAGGCGACGCGCGCGGTCATCATGGCGGCGATCGCGGTGCTGTTTGGCTTGAAGTGGATCGGGCTGCTGCTCGGCCCCTACGCGATCAGCCGCGCCTGGAAGGCCCAGCAGATCCTCACCGACGCCCACTGGCTGCGCGGCCGGTGGCACGTGCGCGCCGCCTACGTCCTCGGCGGCTTCGCGACCGCCATCGGCGCCGTCACCCTGATGCAGTCGTAGCCCAAGGAGCCGCGCATGGCCCGCAAACGCAAGAAGCGCTCACCCCGCTCGCCGGACGCCGAACCCGCCCAAGCCGCCCCCGCGGCGGACACCGCCGAGGAGGCCCCTGCGGCGGAGCCGGAAGGCCCTGCTCCCGACCAGGCAGGTGTCGAGACCGACCCGCAAGACGACACCGCGCCTGAAGACGACACCGCGCCTGAAGACGACACCGCGCCCGAAGACAACACAACCCCGGAAGACGACGCCCCACCGGCGTTTGACCCTGCGCAGGACCGCTCCTGCCTGCTGCACCCGGGGCGGGAGCTGACGACCACCTGCGACCGCTGCGCCGAGGAGCTGTGCCCCATGTGCGCGGTCCCTGTCGGCGTCGAGGCGCTCTGCTCGGAGTGCTTCGCCGCCACGATGAGCCCGGAGCGCCGTCCGGGCGGCGCCTGGCAGGGCTGGGTCGCCATGGGGCTGGGGCTGATCGCCGTCGCCGCCGTCTCCTTCCTCATGAGCGGCAGCCTCGCCGCCCAGCTCATCACCGCGCTCCCGGGCGGCTCCACGGCGCTCGCCTACACCGCGCTGCTGTCGAGCGCCGTCGCGGTCTGGCTCGGGTTCGCGGCCCAGGACTTCCCGAACCTCGCGCGGCGCGCGGGCGTGATCGGCTCCGGGGCGGGCGTCCTGACGCTGCTCATCCTCGTCGGGCTTCGGATCCGTATGGTCCTCGGTGGGTGAGCCCGCCGGGGCTCACCGCCCCTCCACCCGCAGCGGCAGGCGCGCCACACCCACCCCGGGCAGCGGGTAGGTGTCGTTCTGCGCCAACAGCACCTCCTCAACCTGATCCGCCGAGAGCGGGCGCCGCGAGAACACACCGAAGATCGTCAGCTCGCCCGGCGGGGCGTCCACCGCGATGTCCTCCGCCCCCAACACGCGCGGGTTGCGGTGCGTCACCTCGATCGGCTCCGACTGCGCGATCCAGCGCAGGTCCTCGCGGCCTGGCTCCATCGCCCTGTGCTGCGCCTCCCGGGAGCGCACCAGCGCCACCACGGTCAGGTAACGCATCTCGTCCCCGACGCCCCCCGGCACGTTCAGGTAGTCGAACGACAACCGATCGCCCGGCGCAATCCGTGACCCTGGCGCGAGGGTCTCAACCTTGTCCTCTTTGAGGCTGTAGGCGCGCAGCGCGACGTGCGTCGACTTCGGCTGCTCGTTGAGCGCGACCTCCTGTGAGCGACGCGGCGTCTTCACCGGAGCGGGCTCCTGCCAGGCGCTCCAGATCGCCACCGCCGCCAGGACCGCGACCAGGACCGCCGCCATCGCCCCAACCCACGCCCAGGGCGACGACCGCCTGGGGAGCGATGTCGGCGCCTCGATGGCGGGCGGCGGCGCGGTGGCCTCCTCCTCCTCGGCGAGCTGGAGCCACACCTTGACCTGCCAATCCGCCGACAGCGGCGCCTCGGTCGCCTCCTCCCTCCAGCGCAGCACCTCGCTCGTCTCCACAAAGAGCGCGTGGGTCCGCGCGCAGAAGGGACACTCGGGCGGCGGCGCCGGGAGGCTCCGCTGCTCCCCGTCGGCCTCGGTGAGGGCGTTCAGGTAGTCCGGGTGCTTGTCGCAGTCGGTGGCGTAGCGCATCGTGACCTCCTCAGCGCCCGCCCACCACGCCTCGCTGCGTCAGACAACGCTGAAGCAACGGGCGGGCGCGGCAAAGGCGCTTGCGTACGGCGTCCTCGGACATCCCGGTGATCTCAGCCGCCTCCGTGAAGGTGTGGCCCTCGACCCAGACCAACAACGCCAGCTCGCGCACGATCGCGTTGGTCCGCTCCAAACAGGCGTCGATCGCCTGCGCCACCTCCTGGCGGCTCAGGTGGCGATCCGGCCTCGCCTGCGTCGTCGCCTAGCTCGCCTGCTGGTGCTCGTGGTAGCGGGCGCGCCCCTCCTGAGCGCGGCTGCGATGGTTGTGGGCCGTGCACATCACGTTGTAGGCGATCCGCGTCAGCCAGGTCTTCACCCGAGCCTCCCCGCGAAACCCGCTCAGCCCCTGCATCGCCCTGACGAAGGTCTCCTGCGTCAGGTCATCCACCCACTCCTGCCGCGCCACGCGGCGCGCGAAGAAGCGCCCGATCGCCTCCCCGTAGGCCGACATCATCAGCCCGATCGCCTGGCCGCGCTGACCGCGCTCGATCAAGAGCACGATCGAGCGCTCCACGTCCGCCTCCGCAGGCCGCGGGCTGCGCCCTGCGGGCTCGACGACCTGCTCCGCCTCCTGCGCGGCGAACTCTTCTTGACGTGTCGTGCTCAAAATCGACCTGCCCTGTCACCGTGTGGCGTCGCACGCCCACACCTGTTGGATGGCTCTGGAACGCCAAAGCGGACAAAAAGTTTCCCGCCTCCTCCGCTTACGACACATCGCCTTGCCAGGTCGGCGACGAGCGGCCACAATACAACCTCGCGTGAGCGTGAGCAGCCACACCCCCACCCAGAGGAGCCCATTCATGTCACAACGCTTCCTGAGCATCATGCGTAAGATAGCCGAAACCGACGCCGTGCTGGGGTACTACAAGAAGGATGACAGCAGCGTCTTCTTTGAGGTCCGAACCGGCGACGGGCGCAGCCAGGTTGTCATGGCCAACCTCTCGGAGGGCGGCGAGGGTGAGAAGATCGTCCACATGATGTCCGAGATCGGCCCCGCGGACCCGGCGTTGTACGAAGACATGCTGACGCGCAACCTCAACCTGCGCTACTCCCGCATCGCGCTGCTGGACGCGAACGCCGAGAAGACGTTCGCGCTGGTCTACTCCTACCCGCTTGAGGAGCTGGAGCCCGTGGAGCTGGCGCGCGCCTTCGGCGAAATCGCCTTCATGGCCGACGGCATCGAGCGGGAGTGCTTCGCGGTGGACCGCATGTAGCCAGAAAAATAGGCGGCGCGGCTCAAGAAATGGCGATCGACGTCGATACAGTCAGACGTGCGAGGTCGCTCCACACGCGATCGAACCCCCAGGCCCTCCCAAACCCCCTCTGGCCGCGCGAAAAAACTCACGCCCCCTCCCTCACGTGCCGATGGTGAAGACGCATGCTGGTCGAGCGCGTGCGTACGTGCATTGCGTGGAGGGAGACATGATACCAACAACCACAGGCACCCAGGCGTCCCCCAACGCCACACCGACAACCAACCAGCCGGTGAGCCCTCGAAGCCCCAAAGGGGCCTCACCCGAGGCGGCTCTCCATGTGGAGCCGGACACCGTCGAGCTTCACCACCCCGGAGAGAAGCCCGCACCGCCGCCCTCGTCCCGCATGGACGTGCTGCACATCCACGCGGTCAAGGACAAGGGTGAGGTTGAGGCCACCGATGGGTCCGCGGCGCAGCAGTCCACCGAGGAGCCCGACGCGGCCCTGTCTGCCCGCGAAGCGGAGACGCTGCGTCAGCTCAAGGCGATGCGCCTCCGCAGCCAGTCGCACCGCTTCAAGCACCTGCGCGACAGCGTCGGGGTCGATGAGACGCTGGTGCAGCGCCTGACCACGGAGTCCGGCCCGTCGCTGTCCGAGATTCGGGCGCTGCGGGAGTCCGCGCTGTCACCCGACACCTCGCCCGAGGCGTCGGCCCGGATCCTCGATCAGGCGTTGCAGCTGACGATCGAGGTGGTCATGAACATGCAGAACAGCTCGGACGTGGGTCTGGCGACCGCTCACGAGGATCAGGCTGAGGGGTGGACGCCGTTCGAGGAGGGTGAGGATCCCTTTGGGAGCCACAGCGCAGAGGACACCCTGGAGATCCGCAGCCGCACCGAGGCGTCGAGCTGACGCCCAACCTGAGTCAATCCAAACGGCTGAGCTCACCTGCGCACCGCTGCTTCGCAGTTCATCTGGTGCAAACGGTCCTTTCTCATGGGGCTGATGCGTCACTCACCGCGCTCGATTTCGAGCGCGGTTTTCTTTTTTAACGTATCCCAATCAGGTGCGTCTCCCCCACACGTTGGCCGCGACGGCCCGGTGGATGGAGGGTGGTGATGAGCCTGGGATTCGACAACGCGAGACACCTCTTGAGCCGCGCAGGCTTCGGGGGGGATCTCAAGACCATCGAGAGGTACGCCGCCGCGCGCCCTGAGGAGGCGGCCCGCGCGTTGCTGCGTGGGGTCCGCGTCACCAGCTCGCGCCCGCTCCCCGGGTGGGTCAACCAGGCGGCGCCGTCGCGCAAGGAGCGCCGCGCCAACCGCAAGGCGTTCCAGAAGAAGCGACGCAACCAGGCCGCGGAGTTGAAGCACTGGTGGTACCAGGAGATGATCGCGACGCCGTCTCCGCTGACCGAGCGCATGACGCTGTTCTGGCACAACCACTTCACGTCGAGCCTCCGCAAGGTGCGCTTCCCGCCGCTGATGGCCAGGCAGAACGCGCTGCTGCGCCGCCACGCGCTGGGGAGCTTCCGCGACCTGCTCCACGCCATCGCCCGCGACCCGGCGATGATCGTCTACCTGGACGGCCAGACCAACCGCAAGCGCAAGCCCAACGAGAACTTCGCCCGAGAGCTGCTGGAGCTGTTCACGCTCGGCGAGGGGCATTACAGCGAGCGGGACATCAAAGAGGCGGCGCGCGCCTTCACGGGGTGGCGCGTAGACCGCAAGACGGGTCGCTTCGAGGAGGCGCCGCGGCGCCACGACGGCGGCGTCAAGACCTTCCTCGGGCGCACGGGGCGCTTCAAGGGCGGCGACGTGCTCGACATCCTGTTGGAGCAGCCGCGCACCGCCGAGTACATCACCACGCGCCTGTGGCGCGCGCTGGTGTCGAGCGAACCAGACCCGACCGAGATCAAGCGGCTCGCTGCGGTCCTCCGCGGCTCCAACTACGCCATCGCGCCTACGGTCGAGGCGATGTTGAGCAGCAAGGCGTTCTTCGCCCCGGAGCGCCGAGGGGCGATGATCAAGTCGCCGGTCGATCTGGTCGTCGGCACCCTGCGCGCGTTCAAGCTGCCGCTGCCGAGCGAGGAGCGGTACGTGATTCGGATCGGCCGTCGCCTCGGTCAGGATCTCTTTGATCCTCCGAACGTCAAGGGCTGGCCCGGGCACGAGGCCTGGATCACGACCCACACCCTCCTGCTGCGCCACAGGCAGCTGACGCAGTTTGTCCGCGGCGCGTTCGACAAGCTCCCCGATCACGGCCCCGAGGCGCTCAAGAAGTGGCTCGGCCGCCCCGACCTCGACGCCGCCGGGGCGCTGGAGATGACCACGCGCGTGTTGCTGCCCATCGCCCCGGTCCACGGCGCCCCCAACCCCAACGTCACGCCCTCCAGGCTCCTCGGACACCTGGTGCTCGACCCGGCGTACCAACTCAAGTAGGAGCGGCACGATGCACCGACGCGACTTCCTCAAGGCGGCCGGCCTGGCCTCCATCACCCTCCTCAGCCCGGCTCAAGCGCTCGGCGCTCCGCGCGGTCGCCTCGGCAACCGCACCCTGGTGCTCGTGGAGCTTCAAGGGGGGAACGACGGGCTCAACACGCTGATCCCGTTCGCGGACCCTCGCTATTACGCGCTGCGCCCTCGGCTCGCCGTCGAGCGCGATCAGGTGTTGCAGGTGTCCGGCGAGCTGGGGCTCCACCCAGCCTTGAAGCCGTTGATGTCGCTGTGGGAGCGCGAGCAGGTGGCGATCGTCGCGGGCGTGGGCTACCCCAACCCCAACCGCTCCCACTTCCGCTCCATTGAGATCTGGGAGACCGCCTCCAACAGCGATCAGGTGCTCGGCGACGGCTGGCTGGCGCGCGCCTGGGGCGAGAAGCAGACCCGCAACCTCGTCGCGGACGGGATCGTGGTGGGCGACAGCGACGCCGGGCCGCTCATCGGCGAAGGCGGCCGCACCGTCCTGATGGACGAGCCGCGGCAGTTCATCAACCAGGCCCGGCGCGTGCGCAGCGCCTCGCTGAAGACCGACAACCCGGCCCTCAAGCACATCCTGTCCGTCCACCAGGACCTGGAGCAGACCGCCGACCGCCTGGAGTCCTACCTCAAGGGCGCCCCCGCGCTGCGGACGCGCTTCCCCAACACCCAGCTCGGGCGCAAGCTCTCGGTGGTCGCGCGGCTCGTCGCCGCCGACGTCCCGGCGCCGGTCATGAAGGTCGCGCTGCGCGGCTTCGACACCCACGCCCGGCAACACCAGAGCCACCCGAAGCTCCTCGGGCAGCTCGGCGACGCGCTGGCGGCCTTCCAGAAGGCGATGGTGGAGGCGGGACGCTGGAACGAGGTCCTGGTCATGACCTACTCGGAGTTCGGCCGCCGCCCCGCCCAGAACGCCTCCGGCGGCACCGACCACGGCACGGCCGCGCCTCACTTCGTCCTCGGGGGACGCGTTCGAGGCGGGCTCTACGGGCACCAGCCCTCACTGAGTGACCTTCAGGGGGACGACCTCAAGCACCACGTCGACTTCCGGCAGATGTACGCCACGGCCATCCGAGACTGGTGGGGGCTCAAGCCCAACGCCGCGCTCAGCCCCTTCAAGTCGCTGGGCTACGTCAAGGGTTGAGCCCCTCGGGGATCCGCTCCAGGATCCCCGACCCGAAGACCTTGCCCAGCTCCAGGTAATCCATGTGCACGTACCCGATGTGGCAACGGCACACCGCGTTGCTGCATGGGCGCTCCATCAAGAACCGCTCGAAGTCGGGCTCGTAGATGTTCCCGATCGGCGCCGCGATGAAGTGGCACCGGCGCATCGTCCCGTCGCCGTCCACCGAGAACGTGGTCGCCCCCGCCCGGCACGAGCGCCCCTGGCTCGGGTAGAGCCAGGTGTTGACGCGGTAGAGCGGATCCACCGACTCAAAGAAGCGGATGTCCTCCTCGGTGAGCTGGTCCAGCTCGCGCTTGACCGCGTTGATCCAGAGGTAGACCTCCTCCGGGAGCGCCGCGCGCATCTCGGCGATCGACTCCTTGAAGTCGGGGAAGCCCACCACCCCCACGCTCAACCGGACCCCCATCCGGTGCAGCGCCTGGCACTTCTCCAGAAACGCCTCTCGGGCCACCCACTCCGGGTGAAAGGTCGCCCACAACGCCAGCGCCCCCCGATCGGCCTCCTCCGCCCACCCGATCGGGCAGGAGAGGTTCGTCTGGATCACGGCCCGCTCCACGTTCGCCATGTGCGACAGCCGCACCAGCCCCTCCTGGTACCACCGGCGGATCAACCCCTCGCCCCACGGGGTCATCAGGATCCCGAACCGATGCTCGGGGTGCGCCTCAACCCAGTCGATGAACCGCTCCAGGGCGCGGCGGTCGTGGGCCAGCTCCTCGCGGGTGTTCTTTGTCTTGGCGAAGGGGCAGTAGACGCACCCGTAATTGCAACTCGTCAACGGCCCGCGGTACAGGATCTTGAGGTTCATGTCGTCGTGTATTCGTTCATGAGCGCCTCGACCTCCGCCGAGAACAGCCAGGGGCCGAGCACGTCCGAGCGCTCCACGCCGCGCGCCGTCAAGCGCATTATGCCCTGCTCGACGGCGGCCAGCTCAAGCGTCACCAGCTCCAACAGCTCGGGGAGGTCCTCCAGCGCCTCCGTCCCGAACCGCCCTCGGTAGCCCGTCAGGTCGAGGCCCCGCGCGCACCCCTCCTCCGAGAGCAGCGCCAACGCGACGTGCCGACGCCGCAGCTCGCGATCGTCGAAGGTGAAGCCGTAGCGCGCCTCGGCGAAGTCTGCGTCGGTCGCCGTGATGTAATCGCGGATGATCTGCTTGACCCGCCTCGGCCCCACCGCGTACGCGCTGGAGTAGTGAACCCGCTCCGTGTAGGACCTCGCCCCGCACCCGAGGCCCACCATCCCATCCGTGAGGTTGCTGTAGGCTGGCGCGCGGCTGGCCCCCAGGTCGCGCCGCCGAAAGAGGCGCATGGAGCGCGCCTCGTAGCCCGCAGCCACCAACATGTCCCGGCCCAGGCGGTACAGGCGCAGGCGCTCGTCGTCCCACTCCGACGCGGAGCTGCCCATGCGCGTCAGCGGTCGGACGTAGAGCGGGTAGAGGAAGATCTCCGCCGGGTTGAACGCCAGCGCCTCCTGGATCGAGTACAACCACGACTCCGGCGTCTGCTCGGGCAGCCCGTACATCAGATCGATGTTCACGTGGGGGAAGCCGAGCGCGTTCATCCGCTCCAGCGCCGCGCGGACGCTGCCCATGTTCTGCGGCCTGTGGATCGCCTTCACCTCGGCGTCCACGAAGCTCTGCACCCCCATGCTGATGCGATCCACGCCGCGCTCGCGCAGCAACCGCAGCTTCTCCAGCGTCGCCGTCTCGGGGGAGCACTCCACAGACGCAGGGATCGCCGCCAGCTCCGCGCCCAGCTCATCATGGAGCAGGTCCAACACGGCCTCCAGCCCCTCAAGCGGGAGCTGCGTCGGGGTCCCCCCGCCCATCGCGAACCGCGCGAACCGCGCCCCCTCACCCATCGCCGCCGACACCACGCCGACCTGACGGCGCAGCGCCTCAAGGTACTCCTCCACGAAGTCCCCGCCCGGCTTGACCGAGGTGAACAGGTTGCAGAAGCCGCACCGCATCTCGCAAAACGGGATATGCACGTAGAGGTAGAGGGCGCTGCGATCCTGCTCGCTCCAGAGCGCGTCGAGCGCGAGCGGCTCGGCGAAGGTCCGGTAGGCCGTCTTGTGGGGGTAGGCGTAGACGTAGGCCTGGTAGGGCGAGCCCGCGAGCATGGTGCGCAGGCGGCTCGTCCCTGAAGGCGAAGGGCTGTTCAAGGTCTCGGTCATGATGACTCACACATTCAGCCTCCCACGCAAGGGAGGGCGCGGGCGATCAGCCGCCCAGAGGCTCAAGGGTGCGCTTCCGTTGGCTCAAGCGTCAAGTGTGCGTAGGGCACGGTCCAGACGGTGGGGTGCGCCAGGCGATGCCCGGTGAACCCATCCTCACCGTAGGCCGTCCCGTGATCGCTGCACAGGATACAAAACGCGCCCCCACGCCGCCGCAACGCGCTCACGAGCAGCGGGAGCTGCCCGTCGACGTAGGCCAGCGCGGCGAGGTGGGACTCCAGCGAGTCCTCCTCAGCGCCCTCCAGGTAGAAGCGGTTGGGCTGGTGCAGCGCCGAGACGTTGATGAACAGGAAGATCCGCTCCGACGCGGGGCGCTCGGCGAGTATGCGCGCGGCGAGCCGAAGCTGGCGCTCGGTCGAGTCGGGCGCCGTGACCCCCAGCTCGGGGGACCAGTGGCTCTCCGCGAACAGCGCCGGGAGGGTCGAGCCGACCGGGGTCTGCTTGTTGAAGAAGCCCACACCTCCGATGCACACCGTGTGGTAGCCCTTCTCGGCCAACCCGGTCACGATGTCGGGCGCGTCCAGCACGCACGTGCCCGGGGCGGTCGTCTCGCTGCCAGGGAAGCGGGCCGCGAACAGCCGCGGGTGCCGCCCCGGGCGCGCGGGTGTCGGCAGGAAACCCGCGAAGAACGACCAGTGCGACGCCCACGTGAAGCTCCCCGGGCTGTGACGCTCCTCCCACCGCCCATCGGGCAGGAGCGCCGCCAGGTTCGGGGTCGCCCCCCGCGCCAGCGCCTCGCACGCCGCGTCGTAGCGGAGCGTATCGAGGGTCATCAGCACGATGTCGCGGTGACCCACGACGGTGTTCATGTCGATCACGACGTCTCCTCCCAGCTCGCCACCGCCGCCCGGATCTCCGCCTCGTAGGTGTCCATCCCCTCGAACAGCACCCTCGGCAACAGATCGCCGTAGGCGTTCACCTCAAGCACGGCGCTCGCCTCCAGGTTGCGCTGCACCAACAGATCCACGCCCGCGTAGAGGCTTCGGGGGAACACCCCCATCGCCTGCTCACACGTCCGCATCATCTCCCCCCACGCCTCGGGCGAGACGCGCCCGCGCAGCTCCTCCATGTCCCCGCGCGCGTTGCCCAGGTGCAGGTTGGTCATCGGGCTCGTCCCCTGGCGCACGACGACGTGGCGCGCGTGGCCTCCGATCACCACCACCCTCAGATCAAACGGCCTGCCGCCCTGGGACGCCTTCGGGATCCAGACCTCCACGTGGACTCCGCCCAGGCGGCACAGCGTGTTCACCACCTCGGCGATCGTGTCCCGGCGCGTGTAGCGACGGATCCGCAGCGAGTTGAACAGCTGCGGCTCACCGCCCTCGCCACGCACGAGCGCCGCGGAGGTCACCGCGACCTCGCGGTCGCCTCGACCGGCGCGGTAGGCGATCACGCCCGACGCCGACGAGCCGTTGATCATCTTGATGAACACCTGACGCACCCCGGCGTCGCGCATACGCGCGCGCAGCTCATCGTAGCTCGCCACCGGGCCAACGTCGGGCGGCACCGGGACGCCCGCGGCGACACACCGCGCGTGGGTCTGTCGCTTGTCGAACATGACGGCGACGTCCGCCGGGTGGTTCATCACCTCGACGTCCGGGTAGCTCGCCTCCAGCTCTCGGAGCAGCGCGCGGTAACCCAGGTACCACTGCCTCGGGGCGTGGATCCGCCCCGGCTCCTGCTCCAGCCACCGCACCCGCTCGGGAGGAAACCGCGCCGTGTCGAGATCGTCCTCCTCGTCGTAACCACGCGCGATGAAGCGGCGCTCCGCCTCAAAGTCACCCCCTGGCGACTCCAGGCGGAGGATCGTCTCAGAGCCCAGCTCGCCCAGGTGCCCGTCCATGACGTCGGGGTAGGAGATGACGCGCGCTTGCGGCACCCCAACCCGCTCCAACGCCCGCTGGAACATCGCGACGCGCCGCCCGGCGACGTCGCCTATCACCACAAAGGACGGTGACGCGGTCATCCCCACCAGGCGCCCGGCTTGATCGTGACCGACGCGGCGAGCGCGCTTCGCCCCGCCTCGGTCAGACCGTTGTTGAACAGCTTGAGCGACGTCAACTGGCTCAACGTCGAGCTTCGCGACAGCGCCTCCGCCCCTCGATCGCCCAACTGGTTGCCCGACAGGTTCAGCTCCTTGAGCCCGCTCAGCGACTCCGACCTGGCCAGCGCGCCGACCCCCTCGTCGCCCACCGCGTTGCGCCCCAGATCCAACACCTCCACCCCCGAGAGCGCGCCCGACGTGGCCAACGCCTCCGCGCCGACGTCGCCCACCGCGTTCCCCCACAAGCTCAGCCACCTCAGGTTCGTGAGGTGGGGTGAGTTCGCCAACGCGACCGCTCCTGCGTTCGTCATCTTGACGCTGTTGAGGTCAAGCCGGGTCAACCCCGAGAGCGACTCGGAGTTCGCGATCTGCGCCACCCCTTCATCGCCGATCGGGTTCAGGCCGAGATCCAGCTCTCGGAGCTTCGTGGTGTAGGGCGAACTCGCCAACGCCGCGATCGCCTCCGCGGTCAAGCGGTTGTGGGACAGATCGAGGCACACCACCGGCGCCAGGTGGCGCGACTCGGCCATCAACACCGTGTTCGCGTCGCCTTCGCCGAGCGCCGCCAGGCTGAAGCGTCGAACCAGGCTCCAACGCGGCTGCGCCCTCCCCTCCCGGAGCTGACGCCACCAGACCAGCCGAGCGTGGCGCATCGAATCCGGCCAGTGCACGAGGTGGGCGTTCGCGTAGTCGAGGGCGACCTCGATCGAGTCGTCCGGCCAGGCGTCGAGCCAGTCGCAGAGCGTCTCCCAGGACTCCGGGCTGGGCTCCTCGTACAGCAGCGCCCTCAGCTCCGACAGCTTGGCGTTGATCTCCATGTGCCCTCTCACCTCCCAACATGAACAAAAGAACAGTTAACACGCACCCCAACCCACGTCAATCCTCACGACACGCGCCATCCACACACGTGAAGCCCGAGGCGCACTGCAACGCCGCGCCGCACTCGGGGAAGCAATAGCCGTTGGGCGACGCCAGCCCGCTCGGCCAGCAGGAGTAGCCCTCCCGACAGGCGCCCAGCTCCCCGTCCTCACACCCCTGGAGGCAGGCGCGCTCGGCCGCGAAGGTCACGCAGATGTTGCCCACGCCGCACTGCAGGTGGCTGTCACACGGCGCGGAGCAGTACCCATCCGTGAAGCCGCTGAACATGCCCTCGAACACCTCAGGGAGGCAGTTCGCCGAACACGCCATGTCGTCTTCACACGGAGCCCCCGTGGTCGTGCTCCTCCAGGGGAGGTCACCGCAGGTGCACCGCTGCCCGATCTCGGGGACGGCGACACACATGTCCGCGCCGACATCGTCGCAGCCTCGCTCCAGGAACGCCTCAATCGCCGACTTCAACGGCTCCAGCCCGCCGCACCACGTGAGGCAGGCCTCCTCAAAGTCCTCTCCCTGGAGGAGCGCCCCCTGACACAGCCCCTCGACGCAGCCGAGCGCATGCTCACACCAGGCGGCGCAGTCAAGCGGGGCGTCCACCATCACGTCCACGCTCACGGCGGTGTCCGCGTCCACCCCAACTTCGACATCAACCGCGGCGGCGTCGTCTTCGTCACGGACGTCTGCGGGTCCGTCGGCGTCCATCGCGCCGTTCGCGTCGTCGTGACCCAGGAGCCCGCCGTCTTCCTCCTCCGGGGCCTCGTCGTAGGCGCACGACGCCATGATCATGACACACAGCGCAGCAGCAGAGAGCCTGGTCCGACACGCCCACGCGCGGAGGCGGCCAGGTGACGCGCGCGGGCGCCCCGCTTCTGCCGACGCTCGCGTCATGATGACCCCGCCCCATCATCAGGCAGCGCGGGAGGCGGGCAGAACCCCACCTCCCCGGCGGTCATGCACGCGATCCCCTCTCCGCACTGATCGCTGCCTGGCTCGCACAGGAGGACACAGCGCTGCTCCCCGGCGAGGCACGCCAGCCCCTCCTTGCAGTCAGCGGTCTCCTCGCACGACTCACCGACGCGCGCCTCGCCGGAGGAGGTCGCCGAGGTGTCTCCAGCCCCGTCTTCGCTGTCGGCGCAGGCCAGGCAGGTCACGAGCGAGGCCACCAGCAGCAGGAGGCGAACAACAGGAGGGATCGTCGTCATAGGGCACGTCATGGGCGTTGGATTGCTTGACAATCACCGTCGCGCTGGTCTAGGTGGGGCCTGGTGCATCACACTCGCCAGCGACGGCGACCTTATGCTCTCGCGCGGTGGGTTGCAACGCCCTCAAGCCCAGCAGACACGGTCCGGTCAACCCACCCCGAGCCATACGACATGCCGGTCAACCCACCCACGCCTCACGCTCCCCTGTCGCGCTCCGTCAACATCCGGCGCGCGATCGGACAGAAGACACTCGCCATCTTCGAGGGCTGGTCCTACCGCGAGATCGACGTCCCGCTCCTCGACTACTTCGATCACCTGCGAGACGCCATCGAGCCCGACGCGGCCAACCGCACCTTTCGCTTCGTCGACCGCGAGGGCAACCTGCGGGTCCTACGCGCCGACGTCACCCCGGCGATCGCCAAGATCTACGCCCAGCAGCTGACCCACCTGCCGCTGCCGCTGCGCTTGAGCTACGCCAACAAGATCGTCCGCATCGAGCGCTCGTTCACCAGCGAACAGATCGACGCCTACCAGCTTGGCGTGGAGATGCTCGGCGCCCCGGGCCTCGTCCCGGAGCTGGAGGTGCTCCTGATCTGCGTGGAGGTGCTCGACGCGCTGGGCATCGACGACTACCAGATCAAGCTCAGCAACCTGGCGATCTACCGCCGCCTCCTCGCCCGCTCCAGCGTCCCGGCGTCGCTCTACCCCCGGATCACCGCCGCGGTGCGCGACCGAGACCCCTTCGAGATCAAGCGCCTGCTCCACAGCACCGGCGTCCGCCCCAACATCAGCGAGGCGCTTCAGTGCCTCGCGGAGCTTCAGGGCGGGATCGCGCAGCTGAGCCGCATCCAGGAGGCGGTCCCCCGCGACGACGTCCTGGAAGCCGCGTGCCTGCACATGGAGCGGCTCATGGGCGCCATGCGCGACCTGGGCAAGGCCGACCGCCTCCACATCGACATGGGCCACATCCACGGCCCGATGTACTACACCGGCGTCATGTTCCGCGTCATCAGCGAGAGCATCGGCCGTGAGCTGGGCGGCGGCGGTCGCTACGACGACCTCATCGGCACCTTCGGCGCACCGGCCCCGGCGGTGGGCTTCTCGCTGGGCCTCGACGCGCTCATGGAGATCATCGCCCCCCACGCCTCCGAGATGAGCCACCTCGATCACCCGCCCGAGGCCACCATCGCCATCGACCCCGACGCGCCCGCCGATGGCCTCCGCGAGGTCCTCGCGCGCCGCGCCGCGGAGCAGGTCGCCTGCGTGACCACCTCCAACCCCAGGACGTGAGCATGACCCAGCCTCGCGACACCGACCCTGGCCGCCCGCTTCGCTTCGCGCTTCCCAAGGGGCGCCTCCAGCGCCGCGCCCTCGCGGCGCTGCGCGACGCCGGGCTCGCCATCCCCGAAGACGTCACGGAGACGCGCAAGCTCATCCTCGACGTCTCCACCTACACCCAGGACAAGCTCGGCTGCGGCATGGAGCTGCTGCTGCTCAAGAACAGCGACGTCCCGATCTACGTCGAGCACGGCGTCGCCGACATCGGCGTCGCGGGCACCGACTCCCTCTACGAGGCGGACGTCCGCGTCTACCGCCCCTACACCTTCCCGTTCGGGTCGTGCACCATCGCGATCGCAGGCCCCACCGGGCTGGATTACGAGGCGCTGACCCAGACGCCGGTCTTGCGGGTGGCCACCAAGTTCCGCCGCTTCGCGCGCGACCACTTCGCCTCCCAGGGGATCGCCGCCGAGATCATCCCGCTCTCCGGCTCGGTCGAGCTGGCCCCCGTCCTCGGCCTCGCCGACGTCATCCTCGACCTCGTCGAGACCGGGCGCACCCTCCGCGAGCACAAGCTCCACGTGCTCAAGCCGGTGGGCCGCACCCACATCAAGCTGATCGCCAACGCCACGCTCAGCCACGAGCGCCTGGGCCACGTGGAGCGCCTGGTTCAGCTGCTCGCTCAGGCCCAGCCCGCCCCCAACCCCACGTGAGGCCCACCCCATGACCGCACCGCTCTTTCAGGTCTCCGACCCCGACGCCCTCCCCGCAGGGCTCGCCGAGCGCCTCGACCCCGCGCCCGAGATGGCCCCCGACGCGATCCTGACGACCGTCCGCGACATCCTGCGGCGCGTCCGCGAGGGCGGCGACGAGGCGCTCATCGCGTACACCCGCGAGTTCGACGGGGTCGAGCTGACCCCGGAGACCCTCCGCGCCCCGGCCTCCCAGATCCGCGAGTCCGCCGCGCGGTGCCCCGCGGAGCTGCGGCAGAACCTGTCCGCCATGATCGCCAACGTCCGGCGCTTCCACGAGCCCCAGCGCCGCGACGGCTACCAGCTCGAAGGCCCCGCAGGGAGCACGCTGCGCACGATGATCCGCCCGGTCCGCTGCGCCGCGCTCTATGTCCCGGGGGGGACGGCGGCCTACCCGACCACGGTGGTCATGAACACGGTCCCGGCTCAGATCGCCGGGGTCGAGCGGATCGTCGTCCTCACCCCACCGGGGGCGCTCCAGTCCAACCCGGCGGTGGCCGCGGCGCTCGACCTGCTCGGGCTGGACGAGGTCTACCAGGTCGGCGGCGCCCAGGCGATCGCCGCCGCGGCCTACGGCACCGCCACCGTCCCCAAGGCCGACGTCATCGTCGGGCCGGGCAACGCCTGGGTGGCCATGGCCAAGCGCGAGGTGTTCGGGCTCGTGGGCATCGACAGCGTCGCCGGTCCCAGCGAGGTCGCCATCCTCGCCGACGACACCGCCCCGCCCCGGTGGGTCGCCGCGGACCTCATCGCCCAGGCCGAGCATGACCCGCTCGCCCGCTGCCTCCTGATCACCACCAGCCAGCCGCTCGCCGAGGCGGTGCGCGACGAGCTGGCGTCCCAGCTCCAGACCGCCCCGAGGCGCGCCATCGCCGACGAGGCGCTGCGCGAGCACGGCGCGCTCATCGTCGTCCCCGACCTCCCCCTGATGATCGCCGTCGCCAACCGCTTCGCCGCCGAGCACCTCCAGGTCATGGTCGCCGAGTCCGCTCCGCTCAAGCCCGAGGCGCTGATCGCCAGCGCCATCTTCTGGGGGCCCTCCTCGCCGACCGCGTTCGGCGACTACTGGGCCGGACCCAACCACGTGCTCCCCACCGGCTCGGCCTCGCGTTACTCTGGCCCGTTGAGCGTCAGCACCTTCACAAAGAGCACGAGCGTCCTCCATTATACCCCGGAGGCGGCCGCGGCGGTCGCCGAGCGCGCCGCCCGAATCGCCGACGCCGAGGCGCTGCACGCCCACGCCGCCGCGCTGCGCCTGCGATCGACCGACTGACACCGTCGCCGCCTCGGCGGCGTCACCTGCGAGGTCCGCGACATGGCTGTGTCGAACGTCAAACCCGAGGTCCGAGCGCTCAAGGCCTACACCCTCAAGCGCCAGGACTGCCGCATCAAGCTCAACCAGAACGAGTCACCCTTCGACCTCCCCGAAGCGCTCAAGGAGACGATCGTCGCTCGGGTCCGCCGCAAGCCATGGAACCGCTACCCCGACTTCCACCCCGAGGACGTCCTCGCGCGCCTCGGGGAGCGCCACGGGCTCCCCGCCGCCGGGGTGCTGATCGGCAACGGCTCCAACGAGCTGCTCCAGGCCACCTTCCAGGCCATCATCGGCCCCGGCACACGCATCAGCCTCCCCTCCCCCACCTTCTCGCTCTACGCCATGATGGCCCGCGCCAACGGCGGCGAGGTGGAGCACATCGACCTCAAGGACGACCTGAGCTACGACGTCGCGGCCTACCAACGCGCCGCGGACGCCAACGACCGCCACCTGCTCATCTGCAACCCGAACAACCCGACCGGCTCCTGGGTCGCGCCCGAGGTGATCGCCGACCTCTGCGCACGAACCGAGCGCCTCGTCCTGGTGGACGAGGCCTACATCGAGTTCGCCGGGGAGGGTAGGAGCTGCGCCCCGCTGATCGAGCGTTTCGACAACCTGATCGTGCTGCGCACCTTCTCCAAGGCGCTCGGGCTGGCTGGGATACGCTTCGGGTACGCGCTCGGCGCCCCGGACCTCATGACCGAGATCAGCAAGATCAAGCTCCCCTACAACGTCGGGCACTTCGCGCTGGAGGCGATCCGGGTCGTGCTCACCGACCTCGACCTGATCGCGCCGACCGTCGCCGAGATCGTCTCGGAGCGCGCCCGGGTCGCCGCCGCGCTGAGCGACCTGGGCGTCGAGGTCTTCCCGTCGGTGACCAACTTCCTGCTGTTTCGCCACCCTCAAGCGGCGGCGCTCTGGAGCGGCCTGGTCGAGCAGGGGGTGCTGATTCGCGATGTATCCCACTACCCACACCTCGCCGACTGCCTTCGGGTCACCCTCGGCGCCCGCGCCGAGAACGACGCCTTCCTGGACGCGCTCCGGGCAGCCCTCAAGGAGATCGCATGAGCCACGACACCCCACGCCGTCACAGCGTGGTGACGCGCGACACGCGCGAGACGCAGATCCAGGTCGAGTTGACCCTGGATGGGACGGGCAAGACGTCGATCTCGACCGGGATCGGCTTCCTCGACCACATGTTGACGGCGTGGGCGTACCACGGCGCCTTCGACCTGTCGCTGACCTGCGAGGGCGATCTGCACATCGACCAGCACCACACCGTCGAGGACTGCGGGATCGCGCTCGGGCAGGCGATCCTGGAGGCGGTGCGGCCCCGAACGCAGCTGGTGCGCTACGGGTTCTGGCTGCTGCCGATGGATGAGACGCTGGCCCGCGTCGCGCTGGATCTGTCGGGGCGAGCGTTCCTTCACTTCGAGGTGCCCTGGCACCCGCAGCTCGGCGCCGGGACCTACGACTACCACCTGACCCGCGAGTTCTTCTGGGGGGTGGCGCGCGCCGCGCACATGACCCTCCACGTCGATGTCGTCACGCCAGGCAACAACCATCACATGTGCGAAGCCGTCTTCAAGGGCTTCGGGCGAGCGCTGCGAGGCGCGGTCCAGATCGACCCGGCCCGCCCGGCTGGCGAGATCCCCAGCACCAAGGGGGACCTGTAGGATGTCAGGACGCGTCCACCTGATCGACTATGGAGCGGGCAACATGCGCTCCATCACCAACGCCCTCAAGAGCCTCGGCGCCGAGCTGGAGGTCGTCAGCGAGGCGAGCGCGCTCCCCGAGGCGCCCAGGCGGCTCGTCGTCCCGGGGGTCGGGGCGTTTGGCGCCGCGATGAGCAACCTGCGACAGCGCGGCTTCCTTGAGCCCATCAAGCGCCACGTCTCCGAGGGGAGGCCGCTGCTGGGGATCTGCGTGGGTTACCAGCTCCTGTTTGAGGAGAGCACCGAGCTGGGGCACCATGAGGGGCTCGGGCTCATCCCGGGCCGTGTGCGTCGCTTTGACCAGGAGGGGCTGATCGTGCCTCACATGGGGTGGAACGAGGTCACCTTCGACCCCGCTCGACACGACATGCTCTCAGGCTACGAGGGGGCCGAGCACTTCTACTTCGTCCACAGCTACTACCCGGAGGGGGTCCCCGAGGCGTGGATCGCCGCGCGGGCCGAGTACGGCGTGACGTTCGCGGCCGGGGTGGCGAGGGGCAACATCGCGGGCTATCAGTTCCACCCGGAGAAGTCAGGTCCGGCGGGGCTGGATCTGCTGGATCGGTGGCTGGCCGCGTCATGAGGACAGCGAGCAACAGGAGAGGCCATGGAGCTGTTTCCAGCGATTGATCTGCGCGGCGGCGCCGTCGTCCGCCTCCTTCAAGGCGAGCGCGACCGCCAGACGACCTACTCAGACGACCCAACGGCGATGGTGGACGCGTTCCGCGAGGAGGGGGCGCGCTGGCTCCACGTCGTCAACCTCGACGGCGCGTTCGCCGACACGTCGGGCGCCGCCAACCAGGACGCGCTCCGCCGCATCCTCCAGGCCCGCGGCGCGATGTCGGTCCAGGTGGGCGGCGGTTTGCGGGGGCTGGACGACATCGAGGCCGCGCTCTCGCTCGGCGCGAGCCGCGCGATCATCGGCAGCGCCGCGGTGGACAACCCGGCGCTGGTGCGTGACGCGGTGGCGCGCTTCGGCGCCTCACGGATCGTCGTGGGCGTTGACGCGCGGGGCGGCGTGCGGTCCGGCGAGGTCAAGACCCGGGGGTGGACCGAGGGCGGGGCGGTGACGCCGTTGGCGCTGGTGCGCCAGATGGTCGCCGTTGGGGTCGAGCGGTTCATCTACACCGACATCGGTCGGGATGGGATGCAGATGGGGCCTGACGTCGCGGGCTCCGTTGAGCTGGCGCGCGAGAGCGGGGCGGAGGTCATCGTCTCGGGCGGCGTCGGCGCGCTCGATCACCTCCAGGCCGTCGTCGCTCAGGCGCCCGGCGCGTCGCCGGGGCGAGTCGGCGGCGTCGTGGTCGGCAAAGCGCTGTACGAGGGGGCGTTCTCGGCCCGCGAGGCGCTCGCCGCGCTGGCGACATGACACAAAACCCACGCTTGATCGCACCCAGTGGTTCACGCGTTGAGGATCCACACATGTTGGAAGGAGAAGACCCATGTTGAAACGCCGCATCATCCCCTGCCTCGACGTCAAGGACGGGCGCGTGGTCAAGGGGACCAACTTCGTGGGCCTGGTCGACGCGGGCGACCCTGTGGAGTGCGCCGCCCGCTACCAGGACGAGGGGGCGGACGAGCTGGTGTTCCTGGACATCACCGCGACCCACGAGCGGCGCAAGACGCTCACCGAGCTGGTGGAGCGCATCGCAGAGCGGGTCTTCATCCCGTTCACGGTCGGCGGCGGGGTGCGCACCGTGGAGGACATGCGCGCGCTGTTGCTCGCGGGCGCCGACAAGGTGTCGATCAACTCGGCGGCGGTCGCGCGGCCTGAGCTGCTCGCCGAGGGCGCCGAGGCCTTCGGCGCGCAGTGTGTCGTGCTCGCGGTGGACGCTCGCCGCAGGCCGGGGGTCGAGCCCCCGTCGTGGGAGGTCTTCGTGCACGGCGGGCGCAAGGCGACCGGCATCGACGCGCTGGAGTGGATCGAGCGCGGCGTCGCGCTCGGCGCCGGTGAGATCCTCCTGACCAGCATGGACAAGGACGGCACGCGCGACGGCTACGATCTGGAGCTGCTGGCGGAGGCCTCGCGCCGCGTCGCCGTCCCTGTCATCGCCTCGGGCGGCTGCGGGACCCTCGAACACCTCGCCGAGGCCCTTGAGGACGGTGTCGCTCACGCGGCGCTGGCGGCGAGCGTCTTCCACTTTGGCACCCACACCGTGGCTGAGGCCAAGGACCACCTGACCGAGCGCGGCATCCCGGTGCGCCCGGTCCCTCGGCAGGCGCTCGATCGAGCCAGGCTCGCCGCCGCGCTCGGCGACCTGACCTGGAACGACCAGGGGCTGATCCCGGCGATCGTTCAGGAGGCGAGCACCGGAGAGGTGCTGATGATGGCCTGGATGAACCACGAGTCGCTGATGCGGACGTTGACGACGGGGAGGACCTGGTTCTGGAGCCGCTCGCGCGCCGCGCTCTGGAACAAGGGCGAGACGAGCGGCAACGTCCAGGAGGTGGTCGCGGTCCACGCCGACTGCGACGGCGACACGCTCCTGGTGCAGGTCCATCAGTCCGGTGTGGCTTGCCACGAGGGGACCCGGACCTGCTTCGCCCGGCCCCTCAAAGCGCGCGAAGGCGGCGCCGAGGCCCCCTGGAGGACCCTCGGCGCGCTGATGGGCACCGTCCAGGAGCGCAACCGCACCCGACCTGAAGGGTCCTACACGGCCAAGCTGTTCTCCGGAGGGGTGGACCGGATCGGGAAGAAGGTGATCGAAGAGGCTGGAGAGACCGTCATCGCGGCCAAGAACGTCGAGTTTGGCCTGGAGCAGGGCCACGGCGAGCTGGTCTACGAGGTCGCCGACCTGATCTACCACACCATGGTGCTCTTGGAGCACAGCGGAGTGGGCGCCGACGAGATCCTGGATGAACTCAAGCGACGGTTCCAGGCTCCAGCGCTGGCCAAGAAATAAAGAAGCCCCGGAGCCGTCTGGCTCCGGGACCTTCTTCAATTCGATCGTGTTCTGGCCCTGAACGGTGGCAGAGGGAAGACCTTGGGTAGGTGGCCATCAGAGCTTGCCATGCAAGCTCTTCCGAGAGAGGGAAAAGAGGATTCAGACCGTTGGCGAGACGGCCCGGCGGGAAAAAAGGAAGGAAGCTCTGCCGAGTTCATAAGAACTGCCCTCTCTCTGCCCGTTAACATATACACATCGCGTGCCAACACCATCTAGCGTGACTAAAAAATTCTACAAAAACACGCCCAACCCCTATCCATCGGACTCCACGCGCGCCTACCTCATCTGAGGCGGACCCATCGACCGTCATCTTCTTGTCAGCAACAGGCAACCCTTCAAGCCACCTGACACCCAGTGCCTCAAATTTCCGACACCGTTCTGACGCTCTTGTCACACTCCCCGGCCCAACCCCATCCAAGCGGCTATGACGCAGCGCGTTATAGCATCGCGCCGATTCGCCGCCGTCACCTGGGCGCCACACTCCCGACCGTGGCGGGTGCGCTGACCACCGGCAACCGAAGTTGCCGCCTGGTCATTGGAGTTGCCGGTGGTCAGCGCACCCACCACCCCAGCGCGTCGATGTTCGGGTGAAAAACCAAGTGGAATCAACAGTGAGGAGACGGAGGGGCAACTTTTTTCAATTCGGCGCCAATAAAATCACGCGCGCTGCGTCCAAGGGGGCATGCCGGTCAGTTCCGTATGACTATCAACTCCATCCCCTGGCGGCCTGGCCGGCAATTCTCCCCCCTCTGCGCACGCCTCAAGGCAGGTTGATGTCCGCCAGCTCATAGACGAGGTGCAGCTCCACGAGCCACGTCACGAAGGAGGTGTGCCACTGATCCAGGCGCAGGCTGCGCTTGTCGAGCTGCTCCAGCAACACCTCACGCTGACCCTCCAGCCGCTCCACGGTGTCGCACAGCCCCTTGAGGCGGACCAGGCGGAGCAGCCGCGTCCTCGCCGTCTCGGGGTCGTCCCAGAAGGTCACGCCCGAGACCTCATCTTCGGCTTCCGCGATCCGCGCCTCGATGCTGTCCAGCTCACACCTCGCGACAAACGCGTCGAGCCGCCTCGACGCCTCGCTCCAGTGGTTGCGCGCCACGCGCCAGGAGCGGGGGCGCTTGGCGAGGTGGGCGAAGTCGGTCCGCAGCAGACCGGCGGCGCCCGCTTCGAGCAGCTCGGTGCGGCGGGTGTCAAACGAGGACGAGACCCGGTCGATGTGCACCTCAAGCGCGCCGCCTCGGCCCGTGGGCGCAGCGCGCACCTTGAGGATGTCGCCCGAGTAGTCCGGTCCACGGCTGACGATCTCACGCGCGACCGGGAGCAGCACCCGCGTCTCCACCGCGCGCTTGAGCGGCCTCGCCCCCATCGCCTGAGAAAACCCCTGCGCCATCAGGTAGTCCACCACGCTGTCGTCGATGTCGACGATCAGGCGGCGGCGCAGCAGGCCGCTCCGCAGCAACACCTTGCCCAGCTCGCGGAGCGCGATCTTACGCATGGTCGCGTTGGAGAGCGGCTGAAACACCACGGTTCGATCGATGCGGTTGAGGAACTCGGGCCGAAAGAAGCGCTGCACCTCCCGCATCACCCCCTTCGCGCTCGCCATCCCCCCAACGCTGTCTTCGCCGAAGCCCACCTGCCCCGCCGAGAAGGCGCTGGCGATGTTGCTCGTCATGACGATGATCGTGTGACGGAAGTCCGCGGTGCGCCCGCGGGCGTCGGTCAGGCGGCCGTCGTCGAAGACCTGGAGGAACAGATCGAAGATGTTGGGGTGCGCCTTCTCGATCTCGTCGAGCAGGATGACGCTGAAGGGCTGCTCGCGCACCTTGCTCGTCAGCTGCCCCTCCTCGCGGTTGCGCCAGGTGCCGCCGATGAGCTTCTCGAACGACTCGTACTCCTTGTACTCGGACAGATCGAAGCGCAGCAGCCGTTCGGGGCTGCCGAAGATGAACTCGGCCAGCGCCTTGGCGATCTCGGTCTTGCCCACCCCGGTCGGGCCGACAAACAGAAACACGCCGAACGGCTTCGATGGGTCGTTGAGCCCCGCCTTGATCAACGTAATCAGGTCCACGATCGACTGGACCGCCTCGCCCTGACCCAGGACTCGCCTCTCGAAGAAGGCCTCCACCTCCGAGGTGTCCAGCGGCAGCTTGTCGTTGAGCAACAGCTCGGGCAGCCCGGTGAAGCGCGCCAACCCCCGGATGATGTCCTCCGAGGAGAGGCGGATCGCCTCGGCGCTGTCTCCGCGCTCCTCCAACACGTGCCCAACCACCTGGCGGAGCACCGTCACCGCCCGCCCCGGCTGGGCCATGGTGCTGTAGTAGGTCCCCGACAGGTCGAGGAGCAGGTCCAGCACCTCGGCGGGCGCTGACAGCGTCACCCCGGACTGCTCACCCAACACCTCCAGCTGCCTGCGGATCACCTTCAGCGTCGTCTGCCGGTCGGGCTCATCCACCTTGATGTTCTGAAACAGCCGCTTGATCGACAGATCCTTCTCGATCCCGGTGCGCAGCGCCTCCGACGTCGACTCACCCACCACCGTGATGTCACCGCGCCGCATGTAGGGTGCCAGCAGGGTCACGAAGTTCTGCTTGCTGGAGCTGGTCGTCCCCGCGCCAGGCAGGTCGTTGACGTTGGTCAGGTAGAGGAAGACTCGCCTCGGCTTCTTGATCTTCTCCACCAGGTCGCGCAGCTTCGTCTCCCACTCGCCGATGTACTTGGTCCCGACCATCAGCTCCGGGGTGCTCGTCTCCAGCACCGTGTACCGCCCCTCCTCGCTGACCCGACGCGCCAGCTCATGGATGATCGCGGTCTTCCCGACGCCCGCCTCCCCGACGAGGATCACGGAGTTGTTCCCCTCCTTGAGGAGGATCTTGTGGAGGTTCTCGACCTCCGCGTCGCGCTCAAACGCGCGGTCCAGGGTGTCGACCTGATCCTCCGCCGTCATCACCCGCCCGAACGAGGACAGCTCGGTGATGTCAACCGCCGCGGAGATGGTGTGGCGCAGCTCCTGGACGATCCGCCCCAGGTGCTTGGCGTGACCGTCCTTCTCCAGGTTGGTCTGGATCGTGCGACGCTCCTCGTCTTGCAGGAAACGGATCTGATCGCGGATGTCGGCGTCGCTGACCTTGCCGATCAACAACTTGAGTGACGCCGCCACCGCGTTGCGCACATCCTCATCGTCGTCCACCAGCGCCGCCATCAGCGGCCCGAACGACCGGGCCTCACCGATCTTCCCCAGCGCGGTGGCGGCGTCCTGGCGCAGCCGCCAGTCCGGATCGAGGAGCGTCAGCTCCAGCGCCTCCGCCGCCTCGCTGTACGCCATCCGCCCGAGCGTCTCGACCAACGACACCCGCAGCTCCCGGTGGGTGTCCATGAGCAGGCCCAGCATCGGCTCAAGCGCCTCAGCGAAGGGGCTGTGCCCGATCGCGATCACCGCCGACCGCCGCACCTTCCAGTTGGCGTCCGCCAGGCTCTTGAGGATGATCGGCTTGCGCTCCTCGTAGCCGAGCTGCCCCAACGCCTCCACCGCCGCGCGCCGCTCCTGGTAGGAGAGCGAGTAGGCGCACTCGCGGAGGTACGGGAGCATGACATCGCCGTAATTGACCAGCTCAGCGACGATGTCGTCGAACCGCTCCGCGTCTTCGTCGTAATTCAGCCCATCCAGCTCGGCGATGAGCCCTTCAAGGCGAACGACCGACTGATCGGCGCCATCACTGGCCCGCTCTCCTTCGTTGAGTGGGGGTCGGGTCCCTTTTCGGTTTTGTTTCGACGCCATGGATCTCCATCATCGTATCGAACGGACGCTGCAAAGGGGGCCGGTCGCGCCGTGGCGACGACGCGCGGATCGGCTTGAGGTCCTTGTGGTGGGCGCGCTGAGGACTTCTTCTTGCTCTTCTTCGACTTCTTCTTTTTCTTCTTGCGCTTCTTCTTCGGCTTCTTCTTGGTGTCCTTCTCGCCGAAATACGCGTCGTAGGCGTAGTAGCCCCCAACGGAGGTCAGCGCACAAGCCCCCAGCAACAGGGTGAGCACCACGCCCACGATAATCCAGGTGCGCGACTTCTTTTGACCACCAGCGTCAGACGCCTCCGACGTCGGCCCACTCCCGGGCGTGCTGGGCGGCGCCGCGCCGCCACCACCCGTCGCGGGCGGGCTCGGAGAGGGCGACGGCGCCGCAGGCTGGGGGGGTGTGAACGCGGGCGGCTCGGGCGCCGGAGCGTTGGGGACCGGGCCGACGGAGACGTTCCAGGGGTCGTCAGCCGCGAGCGGCACAGGGGGCTGCTGCGGCTCAGGCGCGTTGTTCGCGATGATCTGGCTGATCTCGTTGCTGAGGTTGGCCTCCACGACGGTCGCCGCGCGCTGACGCCCAGACGCTCGCGGCGCGGGCGTCGGAGGCTCGGGCGGCGGGGGCGCCTCACCGCCAGCGGCCTCGCCGGGCCACCCCGAGGAGGGCTTGTTCGCGAAGCACACCGTGCAGTAGGCGACGGCTTCGTCGTCGATCGCGCTCTTACAGCTGGGACAGTGCAGTTTCATGGCGTGTTGGTGCAGAGTTCTTGTTCATCCAGGACATCGACGGGCGCTGAAGGCACACCGGCGCGCTCCACCAACACCCTCGCGCTCATTCTCCTTCAGCGGCCGCCCCATCGTCGTCGTCAGCGGCTTCGCTCTCATCAACGACCTCGGTGTCACCCGAGCTGGTGACCGCCTCGAACACGCCGCTGGACCACGCCGCGTAGCCTCCCACGCTGAGCGGGCAGCAGCACAACAGCAACACGGCGACCCCCCCGCCGACGATCATGAGGGTCTTCTTGCCCCCTCCATCGCTGCTCGAGTTCGACACGGGCGGCGCCGCCCCGGACGACGGTGGCGGCGGCGCCACCCCCGCGGGCTGAGGCGGCGGCGCGACGCTGGCCGAAGGTGGCGGGGCCGGAGCAGGTTGAGGCGAGGGCGCCGAGGAACCCCAATCACCCTGCGCTCCCCCTGCGGCGGCGCCCCAGTCATCCCCTCCCGCTGGCTCGGACGCGGCCTCCACCGGGAGCGTCCCGGTGGAGGCGCCTGAGCTGGCAGGCTGCTCGTTCTCCAGCGTCAGCCCCGAGGAGCGCCCATCCACCAACGCGTCCAGATCACCCACCTCGGAGAGGTCGAGGAGCTGGGTCGGCTCGTTGGCCTTGGCTGGCCCGGGGATCACCACGCCGCCCACGGGGACCTGCGCCTCCTCCCTGGCTCGCTTCGCGGCCGCCTCAGCCTCATCACGGGCGTCGAGGGCGGCGAACTCGGGGTGCGCCTTGAGCATGTCCTCGTAGTTGAGCGCCTCGGTGGGGGCGATGCCGTCGTCAGGCGCCTCCTCGCCAGGCTCCGTCACCTGCTCGGCCACGATCGCGTCGTGCGCGTCCCGGTCCTTGCGAAGGAGCTCATCGAGGCTGGGGATCGCCTGGGTCTTCATCTCGTTGGAGAGGCCCAGCGACTCGGGGAGCATGGGCGTCCCACAGGACTCACACACCTGCTTGGACACCGGGTTGGCGTGTCCGCAGTTGAAACATTTGCTCGTGTCTGCCAAGAGTGCCTCCAGGATAGGGAGCGTCTCGACCTGTAGAGGGCTCGCAGAGAGGCGCACACAGGCCGTTGACCGTACTCTAGCGCGGCTGGCGCTATCTCGTCCAACCCTTCACATAGCCCACATCATCCCCACCGCGCAAGCAGTCCCGGTCGTCAACGGCGATCCTCACCGGGCTCGTTGCAACCACGCCCGGAATGACGGATGCTACCCCCTGGAGCATGACGCCCCGTAACCGCCGCGCCCACACACACTGATGAGCCACCGACACACACATTATATAGGACCGCTGCTCGCAGGCCTCCTCACGTTGGGGTCGCTGACGCTCCTCTCCGCCGCGCCGCGCTCGGAGACCATCGTCCTCATCCGCGACGCCATCCCCCTCAAGGAGGGGGTTGAGCTGGAGTTCGCGGTCGATCAGCGCAAAGACTTTGTCGATACCTACACCATGACGCTCCACCTCGACCAGATCGAGCACAACCCCCGCGGCGAGGTGACCGGGGCGCGCTTGTCGTGGCAGGTGTCGGAGGCGACCAAGCATCGGAATTACAAGGCCAACGGGGAGCTGACGACGACCGCGCTGCTCACCGGCAGGATGCTCAACTGCACCTGGCTCGGGGGGCAGAAGGCGTCGCCGCGAGACACCTTCGCGTGGCTGAGCCGCGACGCCTGCGAGGAGGCGCTGCACCGCGGCGAGACCCGCTTCGCCGTGGACGCGACGCTCGCCTCAGGGCGACCGATGCGCTTTCAACGGGTCCGCCACGTGCAACACCCGGTGACGCTCCATGGCCGCGCCGCGCAGCTCAACGCCATGGAGCTGCGCTCCGAGCGGGGCGACACCCTGGTCGTCCTGGCCGACTGCAACAACCCGCTCATCGTCGAGACGGAGATCCTCGGCCTCGCCAGCTGGCGGCTCGACAAGGTGAGCGCCCCCAGCAAGGCCGAGGGGCCATGACCACCCCTCGCCCGAGCCTGCTGACGATCGCAGGCGCCGACCCCAGCTCAGGCGCCGGGATTGGCGCGGACATGGCGGTCATGCGCGACTGGGGATACCACGCGACCTCGGTCATCACCGCGGTCATCGCCCAGGACACGACCGGCGTGCGCGCCTTCTGGCCCACCACGCGCGAGCAGGTGGACGCGCAGCTCACCTGCATCCTGGGCGACATCCCGCCCGCGGGCGTCAAGCTGGGCGTGCTCGCCTCCCCCGCCACCGTCGAGGTCGTCGCCCACCACCTCGCCGCGCAGGGCAGGTCGCTCCCGGTCATCCTCGATCCCGTGCTCGCCAGCGGTCAGAACGACGCGACGCTGGGAGGTCGCGCGGTCGCCGCCGCCCTGACGCGGTGGCTCCTCCCCCACGTCACCCTGCTGACCCCCAACGCGCCAGAGGCCAGCGTCCTGACCGGCCTGCCAGTCCGAGATCGTGACGAACAGCTTCAGGCGAGCCTTCGGCTGGTCGAGATGGGCGCCTCGGCGGTGCTGCTCAAGGGGGGGCACCTGGACGGCGCGCCGGGGGATCTCCTCGTCCACTCGGTCCAGGGGGGGCGCCCTCGCCAACGGTGGTTTCCGGTGGAGCAGACCTACCCCTACGCGGTGCGGGGGACGGGGTGCCACCTGGCGACGGCGCTCTGCGCCGCCCTGGCCTCCGGGCTCGACATGGAGCCCGCCGTCGCCCGGGCGCGCGCCTACCTCGACCGCCACTGGCGCGACCGCGCTGAAGCGCTGGGGCGCGGCGCGCGCGTCTTCGTGCACGCCGCCGAGCGGCGCCCCTGGGAGCCGTCATGAGCGCAACACCTGCGGAGCGCGAGCCGCGCTGGATGGCGAGCGCGGGGATCGCGGCCTCGCTCATCGTCGCCCACCTCGGCGCGCTCAGCCTGGCGAGCCGCATGGAGGGCGAGGTGGCGATGGCGGGCGGCGCGGTGATGACGGGGTTGGAGGCGGCGCTGCTGTTTGGAGCGAAGATCGACGCGCTGGTGTGGCGGGGCGAGGTGTGGCGGCTGCTCTCCTCAAGCTGGCTGCATCAAGGGTGGCTGCACCTGGGGTTCAACCTGTTCGCGCTGGGGCTGGTGGGGCCGCGGGTGGAGCGCTCGGTGAAGGGGCGCGGGGTGCTCCTGGTGTTCGTGGGGAGCGCGCTCGGCGGGGCGCTGATGAGCGCGCTGGTGACCGACGGGCCGTCCGTGGGGGCGTCCGGGGCGGCGTTTGGCCTCGTGGGGGCGTTGGCGGTGATCCGCGTCGTGTGGAGGGAGGAGGTCCACGGCGCCCTCGCGGCGATGTTGCTGCCGTGGCTCGTCTTGAACGTGGTCTGGGGGCTGATGCCAGGGCTGCACCTGGACAACGCGGCGCACGCGGGCGGCGCGCTGGTCGGCGGGTTGCTGACGGCGGCGCTCCCCTCCGGCGAGGGGGGGCCTGGATGGCGACGCGCGGCGCTCAACGGCGGCGCCTGGGTCGCAGCGGCGTGGGTGCTGTATGCGGCGGTGAGCCTGGCGCGTCAGGTGGCCATCTGCAGCGCCAGTGGAGCAACGTTCTACCAATGTCACCCCCCCGCGGCGCTCGGTCTGGGGGGTTAGGGACCTTCTTGCCTGAAGGGCGATCGGGTGATATCAAAACCCGTTGCCCGGCTCGGGGCCGCGACGGTCGACGTGGGTCGCCGACGCGCGGCGCTTCGGCGAGGCGAGTTCGGCATGGCCGTTGCATTGAAGCACGCCGTCCGTAGGATGCCCACGTGACGCAACGCGTGGGTTGAGACGCAGCGTGTAGGAGATGGTACGCAATGAAGATATGTGTTGTAGGTTCGGGTTACGTGGGTCTGGTCGCGGGTGCGTGCTTCGCAGGCACGGGCAACACGGTCACGTGCGTCGACATCAACGAGGACAAGGTGAAGATGCTGCAGGACAGCATCATGCCGATCTACGAGCCGGGGCTGGAGGAGCTGGTGCGCTCCAACCAGGCCAACGGCCGCCTGACGTTCACGACCGCGGGCAGCGAGGCGATCCGCAACTCCGACGTGGTGTTCATCGCCGTGGGGACCCCTCCGGGGGAAGACGGCTCGGCGGATCTGCAGCACGTGCTGGCGGTGGCTGAGGACATCGGCCGGAACATGAACGCCTACAAGGTGGTCGTGGTCAAGAGCACGGTCCCGGTCGGGACGTGCGACCGCGTCCACGCCACGATCGCGAGCCAGACGGACGAGGAGTTCGACGTGGTGAGCAACCCGGAGTTCCTCAAGGAGGGCGCGGCGCTCAACGACTTCCTCCACCCGGACCGTGTCGTGGTCGGGACCCCCTCGGAGCGCGCTCGCGCGGTGATGGGGGAGCTGTACGCGCCGTTCATGCGCAAGAAGAACCGCATGATCTACATGGACACGCGCAGCAGCGAGATGACCAAGTACGCCTCCAACGCCATGTTGGCGACCAAGATCTCGTTCATCAACGAGATCGCCAACCTGTGCGAGAAGGTGGGCGCGGACGTCGAGAACGTCCGGCTGGGGATGTCGGCCGATGAGCGCATCGGCCCGCACTTCATCTTCCCCGGCTGCGGCTACGGCGGCTCCTGCTTCCCGAAGGACATCAAGGCGCTGGTCGGCACCGCGGGGCAGTACGGGGCCAGGATGCAGATCCTGGAGGCGGTCGAGAGCGTCAACGCGAGGCAGAAGGCGCGTCTGGTCGACCACGTGCTCAACGAGCTGGGCTCGGATCTGACGGGGCGCACGATCGCGGTCTGGGGGCTGGCCTTCAAGCCCAAGACCGACGACATGCGTGAGGCGCCCAGCGCGGTCACCATCCAGCGCCTGCTCGCCGCGGGCGCGTCGGTCCGAGGCACCGACCCGGTCGCCATGGAGACCGCCGCGGCGGAGTTCGAGGGGCTCGACGGCCTGGAGCTGGTCGCCAACGAGTACGACGCCATCGACGGCGCCGACGCGCTGATCGTCTGCACGGAGTGGAACCAGTACCGCAACCCCAACTTCGACCGCGTCAAGGAGCTGCTCAACACGCCGCTCATCGTGGACGGGCGCAACATCTTCAGCCTGGATCGGATGGCGCGCATGGGCTTCACCTATTACGGCATTGGCCGCTCAATTCGACCGGAGCGATGACCCGACACACGCCGACCCCCCATCGTACCGCCGCCCTCCTCGTGACGCTCATCGCCTTGTCGATGAGCGCGCCCTTGTCAGCTCAAGAGCCCTCCGAGGAGGGAGCGCCCACCGAACCGCTGGGTTACCTGGGCCTGGAGCTTGGGATCGGCCAGATCGACGAGGACATCTTCTTCGCGACGACCGCGACCGCGGCCTTCGAGTTCGAGGTCAGCAAGGTCGCCTGCCGGGGCTGGTTCCCCGAGCTGGGGTCGGACCCACCAGACGACTGCGTCTCGCCGCTTCGCCTGGCGGCGCAGCTGCCGATGCGCCTGCGGATCGGCGATCGGGACCCCCAGGACGACGCGCTGATCCGCGCCGAGGACTGGGACGAGGCGGCCGAGTTCATGCGGGTGGTGCGCCTGGCGGAGTATGGCGTCCCTGAAGACCCGCTGTACGCCCGCGCCGGTGAGCTGTCCGGGGTGATCCTGGGCCACGGCACGATCATGAACCGCTACTACAACGTGATCGACGTCGATCACTACCAGCTGGGGATCAACAGCAACGTCAACTCGCGCTACGGCGGGGCGCAGCTGATGCTGGACAACGTCGCCGACCCGACCGTCTTTGGGGGCCGGGTCTACGTCCAGCCCGTCGAGCTGGCCTCGCCGGGGTCCTGGTGGTCCCGCTACACGGTGGGGGCGACGATGGTGCTGGACATCCACGCGCCGCTGACGTTCGAGCGCGTGGACGCGAGCGTGGATCTGAACCAGCCCAACCGGGTCGATGACCAGAACAACCTGATCGCGCGCACCAGCTCGGTGACCGGGGTGGTGGGGATCGACAACGCGCTTGAGCTGGTGAAGACGGAGCTGGTCGACTTCACGCCCTACCTCGATCTGAACGCGCACCTCGACGGCGACCCGGGGCTCCACCTGGGGGCGCTGGTGGACATCCGGGCCAGCGAGGACTTTCGCCTCAAGCCCCGCATGGAGGTGCGCTGGCTCGGTCGGCAGTACCTGCCGGAGTACTTCGGGAGCCTCTACGAGGTGGAGCGCGACGCCTTCTTCGCCTGGAACGGCGCCGAGCGCCCCAAGCTCAAGGTGCTGCGCGACGAGCTGGACACGGGGGTGGCGTACGGCGGCGCCGGTGAGCTGACGATGGTGCTCTGGCAGCGCGCCGAGCTGACGCTCGGCTACGCGGATCACGAAGGCCCCAACAACACGAGCGCGCTGGCGAGGCTGCGGGTGCGCCGGGTGGGCCCGGCGAACCTGGGGCTGTATTACCGGCAGGTGGGGTTCAACGGGATGGACGACCTGCTGGAGTTCGACAACGCGCTGTTGGTGACCGAGGTCCGCTACCCCGTGGTCGACTGGCTGTACCTGTTGGGTCAGTACGGTCGCCAGTGGCGCTTGCAGCAATCGGGCCGTTATGAAACAGTCCACGACTGGCAGATCGGAGCAGGGTCGGCGGTGACCTTCTGAAGGCGCCGTGGTCTCCCGCGGGGGTTCGAGACGCGCGTCAGGGTGTCGAACTTGACAAGGCGGTCAGGCCAGCGTAACACTTACGAGGCATCAAAGCGGGCGGAGCAACCTCATCAGGGTCGTGTTAACGGGCTTCGGTATCAGGTGAGGGGCTCATGGTGCAGCACAGAACGCTCACCAACAGCAGCCACCTCAGCGACGCTCTACCTCGTATGAACTCAAACACCTTCGGACGTCGATGATCAGCCGGGAGGCTGGGTTGACCAGGCGTCGCAGCACCTGAGGAGACGAACGGCATGTTCACAGTCACGGTCAGTGAGAAGGACGGCCAACAGTCGACCTTCAACTTCGATAAGCCCGAGATCGGGATTGGCCGTGTCAAAGGCAACGACATCGTCTTGCCTAAGGGCAACGTGTCCAAGAGGCACAGCCGGGTGGTCGTCAAGGACGGTAAGTTCATCGTCATCGACCTCAAGAGCACCAACGGCACCTACGTCAACGGGCGCAAGATCACGAGCCCTCAGGTGATCAAGTCGGCGGACAAGGTCTACATCGGCGACTTCGTCTTGACGGTCACCGGCGACCCGAACAGCATCGGCGCAGGTGGCGCGGCGGCGCCCCCGCCGGGGCCGCCGTCGGGCATCCAGGAGATGAGCCCGCGCTCGGCGCCGATCGCGCCGCCTCCGGCTCCCGCGGCGCCGCCCGCGGCGCCCATCGCGCCCCCGGCCCCGGCGCCGCCCATCGCGCCGCCCGCGCCTCCGGTGCCGCCCCGTCCCTCGCCCGCGTCCGGGTCCCAGCTGACCCCACCGCCGCCGTCCGGCTCCATGGGCAACCCGACGCTTCAAGCGACCCCGGCGGTCGTCGCGTCGCGCCCGAGCAGCCCCAGCCTCAACCGCATCTCACCGCCCTCCCCGAGCGGGGGCGTTCCGCCTCGACCGGGTGGCAACGGCCTCAGCGGCGGTACCCCGCCGCGCCCGACGCCGCCGTCGCGACCGCAGCGCCCAACAGGCCCGTCGCGGCCGATCACGCCGCCGCCGCCCGCGTCGTCCGCCCCGACGCCGCCGCAGCCGTCGCCTCCGGCGCCGAAGCCGATGCCCGCCGCGCCGACGCCGCGGCCCGCCCCGGCGCCTCGCTCCGGCCCGGCGCCTGTGGCCCGGCCCCCCGAGCCTCGCCCCGCGATGGGTCAGGAGATGCTGTCGTCGCTGCGCACCCCTGGGGCCGCGGTCATCCCGCCCGAGCCCCAGTTCGTCTCGCAGTTCGACCAGAACTTCGCCAA
>PBBL01000059.1 GCA_002716585.1 Myxococcales bacterium
CGCACCGACCGACGAACACGGACCCTTTCGAAAGGAGCCTGGAGGGGTTTCGCATGACGTCACGACGAGCATGTGCGTTCCAGGCTTTTGAACAAACACTGGATTTCGTTCAAGAGACTGAAGGCATGATGAAGCGAGGGTTGAGCGCCCGCCCCAGGCGGTGGCTGTGGATGGTGGCGATGGTGGTCACCGCGATGGCGGTTCAGGCTCCTGGAGCAGCCTGGGCTCAGGATGACGACGGTGACCTGCTGGCAGACGAGGACTTCAAGCCACCCCCGGAGCCCAAGGAGGCGACCGGGACCGGGACGATCAAGGGCGACCTCGATCTGTACTGGGGTGGCAACCGCAAGGAGGACGTCATCGTCGGCCACCTGCACGAGAAGGGCGGGCGGTTCGAGCTGGGGCTGTTCACCGGGATCATCCCCAACGACCCCTACCTCTCCTACGTCCCGATCGGCGGTCGGTTCGCCTACTTCTTCACCGACTCGCTCGGTGTCGAGGCGGGCGGCTCCTGGACCGGGCTCCAGAGCGAGACCGACCTGACGACGTTCCTGCTCGCCGAGGAGCGGTGGGAGAGCACGGACGAGGTGGCCAACACCCAGCAGTGGCGCGCCAACGCGGTCGCGGTCTGGAGCCCCTTCTACGGGAAGCTGGCGCTGTTGCAGCGCAAGCTCAGCCACTTCGACCTCAACGTCTCCGGTGGGCTCGGCGTGGTGCAGCTCACCTCGCCGACCGACGACGCCGTGCTGACCACCGAGGACTCCATCCAGGTTGAGATCATCCTCGGCGCCGGGGCGCGCGTCTTCCTCACGGAGGACTTCGCGCTCCGCCTCGACTACCGCCAGGGGATCATCCCGGGGGCCACCGACGAGGTGCTGACCCCGGTCGAGTTCTCGCTGGGGATCTCCTATCTGCTGGGTGGTGAATGATGATGAGGAACAACGGCTGGAACCTGGATGGTGTGGAGACGATGACGATGGCGCGAGGCAGGCGACGGTGGACCGCGGTGATCGCGGTGGCGATGGCGGCGGCGCTCTGGGCGCCCGAGGCCTTCGCCCAGGATGAAGGCGGCGGAGACGCCGCGGTGGCGGAGGACGCCGCCGCGGGCGGCGAGGCTGGGGGCGGCGCGGGCCTTGAGCTGGAGGATCCGACCGAGCGGGACCTCTACTGGGGCGATCGGCGCGACGTGTCGGTCGTCCAGAAGCGCCTGTTCACCAAGGACGGTCGCCTGGAGGTGACCGCCTACTCGGGGGTCATCCCCAACGACTCCTTCATGACCTACATCGCGGTCGGCGGCCGGGTGGGGTACTACTTCGTGGAGTCGATCGGGGTCGAGGTCAGCGGCGCCTACTCCGGCGGCGCGCTCCAGATCGAGAGCGGCCTCTCCGACGACCTTCGGAACGACGAGGACCTGCAGGCGAGCGTCCGGCTGCTCAGCCGCCAGAACTACCGCCTCAACGCGGCGGTGACCTGGAGCCCCTTCTACGGGAAGTTCGCGCTGATCGACGCCTGGTTGAGCAACTTCGACATCTACCTCGTCGGCGGGCTCGGGGTGGTGGTGACGGAGTCGCCGCCGCCGCTGAGCGCCCCGGCGGGCACGGCGAACGAGGTCGACCCGAAGCCCGAGGGGGTGTTGGGGGCCGGGATCCGGTTCTTCGTGAACGATTTCACGTCTGTGCGGCTTGATTACCGCCAGGGCATCTTCGAGAAGCTGGGCGGGGGCGTGTCCACCCCCAGCGAGATCAGCCTGGGGGCGTCCTTCTTCCTGCTCGGCGACGACTGAGCGACGAGGGGGAGGGGACGCGAAGTTGCAGTGAAGGGAACATGAGCGGCGCCTGGCTCGGTTAAGAGCACGGGGCCGCAGAACTTAAACCACCAGGCGGCGCGCGACGCGCGTAGAGATCAGGTGGACGCGACGCTGGGCCACGGGCGCTGATAGAGAGCGCGCCCGTGAAGTGACGCGCGCCTTGAGAGGATACGATGAAGGAGAACAGAAGGATGAGGAAGCAGGCCGCTTCACGCTGGGCTCGATGGATCCTGCCCTGCGTCGCCATGCTGCTGGTGCTGTTGGTCGCCTCGGTGGCGTCGGCGTTGTCGAAGGAGGAGCTGTTCAAGCTCAAGGAGCAGAAGGTCCCCGACACCGTCGTGCTCAGCGTCGCCAAGGGATCGGCGCCGCTGAACCTGAACAAGAACGACATCGAGAAGCTCAAGAAGCTGGGCGCCGGTGACGTGCTGCTCGACTGGCTGGAGACCAACGGCCACATCCTGGCCGACATCGGCGGCAACGGGGGCGGCGGGCTGGAGCCTGCCGAGAACGACCCGGACGCCATCGCCGCCGAGGAGGCGCGGCGCAAGGCGGAGGAGGAGGCCCGGATCAAGGCCGAGGCCGAGAAGCTGCGGCAGGCGGAGAAGGAGCGCGAGGCCAAGCAGGCCGAGATCCAGCGCATGGCCGCGAAGCTGCTGGAGGCGGACCGGGCGCTGGACCGCGACAACAACATGCAGGCGGCGGCGGTCTACCTGGAGTTCCTGGCGCTGACGCCGGATCCGGAGAGCGACGAGTTCTACCAGGCCAACTGCGGCCTGGCCAAGGCGCTGTTCAAGGAGAAGGTCTTCTCCGGGGCGGCGGTGCCGACGCTGGACGTGCTGATGAAGGGCCCGGAGAAGCCCTGCTTCACCGACGCCTTCTACATGCTGCAGACGATCACGAAGGAGACCGGCTACGCGCCGCCGCAGCTGCAGCAGCTGACGAGCTTCTACGTCGATAACCTGGAGCCGAAGTTCCGCGACGACTTCCACTACTACCTGGGCAAGTACTTCTACGACTACCGCAACATCGATCAGGCGATCTCCTTTTTGGAGAAGGTCTCGGACGAGTCGCCGATCAAGGCGCGGGCGCAGTACCTGACCGGGGTGGCGCAGATCAACCCGGAGGTCAAGAAGTACCGGTCGGCGGTGCAGAACTTCCAGAAGGCGATCATCTCGGCGGAGACGATCGACGACACCGACCCGGAGATCCGGGAGCTGGGCTACCTGGCGCTGGCGCGCGTGGCGTACGAGGCGACCAACTACGACGGCGCCCTGTTCTACTACAACAAGATCAGGGAGCTGAGCCCGCGGCGCTCGACGGCGCTGTTCGAGGCGAGCTGGACCTACTTCCTCAAGAACGATTACAAGCGCGCCATGGGCACGTTCCACTCGCTGCACTCGCCCTACTTCGAGCAGTGGTACTACCCGGACATCTACGTGCTGGAGGCGACCGTCTACCTGAACCTCTGCAAGTTCGGCAACGCCAAGGAGGCGCTGGCGGCGTTCAACGAGAAGTACCTCGACAAGCAGCCGATCCTCCAGAAGTACCTCCAGAGCCCGCGCAGCCCGGAGGAGTACTACAACACGATCGTGACCATCTACGAGAAGCTCGGCACCGGCGAGGACGAGGGGCTGCCGATGGTGTTTGTGCAGGCGGTGTTGAACGACGCGGACTTCTACAACAGCTACGGGGTGATCAACAACCTCGCGCGCGAGGAGAAGGCGCTTCAGGCGAACCTCACGGGGCTGGGCGACTTCGGTCAGACGGTCCTGACGCAGGTGCAGGAGGCGCGCACCAACCAGCTCCTGGAGGCGGGGATCAAGGTTCAGCAGATCCTGACCGGCCTCGACCAGGAGTTGACCGAATGGAGCATCAAGCGGGACGAGATCGACTTCGAGATCGACTCGGCCCGCGTGGAGGAGGCCAAGCGTCAGCTGGTCAACCCCGACTACGTGCCGCCCGAGGCGCGTGAGGGGACGACCCTGTTCGTCGTCGCCGACGACTGGCAGTTCTGGCCTTTCGAGGGTGAGTATTGGATCGACGAGGTAGCCAACTACCGGAGCTTCCTGCGTACGGAGTGCATTGAACAATGAAGATCAGCAGACGAGTCCCACATCCCAGGTGGCACAGGTTGGGCCGGGCGACCGTGATCGCCCTGATGAGCCTGTTGTGTGTCGCGGTCCTGGGCGGCGTGGCTGCGGGCCAGGATAAGGGGAAGGACGCCAAGAAGAGCGACATCCCCGACAAGCCCAAGGCGCTGGTCAAGGATGACGCGGACAAGAAGAAGAAGGCCGACGAGGCCGCCAAGGCGGCCGAGGAGCTGCGCGCAGGCCCCTCCTCGACCCTCGCGGACGCCCAGGCGGGCCGCGATCCGGCCGAGACCAAGAAGCTGCTCGACAAGATCCGGCGGCTCAACCAGTCGCAGATCGACAAGCTGCAGCGCATCCTCGACCGGGACCCGGATCACCCGCGTCGCGCCGACATGATGTTCCAGAAGGCGGAGCTGACCTACGAGGTCCTCAACGCCGACAGCCTCGTCGAGCGCGCCGAGTGGATGAAGTGCCTGGAGGCCGCCGAGAAGAAGACGGTCGATGTCAGCTCCTGCAAGGAGCCGGTGCCCGATTACAGCGAGGCGCTCGACATCTACAAGGCGGTCCTGCAGCAGTTCCCCTCCTACCCGCGCCTCGACGAGGTGATCTTCCGCCTCGGCGACGGGCTGATGAAGGCGGAGAAGAAGAAGGAGGCGATCTCCTTCCTGACGCGCCTGGTCAAGAACTACCCGAAGTCCAAGTACCTGCCCGACGCCTACGTCACGATCGGCGACTTCTGGTTCGACCAGAAGCTGCTGGTGGCCGCCTCGGACAGCTACAAGGAGGCGCTCAAGTTCAAGGGGACGCCGCTGGCGGGCTACGCCAACTACAAGCTGGCGTGGGTGCTCTACAACCAGGGCGAGTTCCGCGAGGCGGTCAACACCTTCAAGGACGTCATCGAGCTGGTCGAGAAGGCGCCGCCGAACTCCGAGATCCGCAAGCTGTCGTTCGCCAACCAGGCGCTCAACGACCTGATCGTCTCCTGGGCCGAGATCGACGGCGGCTGGAAGGAGGCGCGCGACTACCTCATCAAGAAGAAGGACAAGACCTACGCCAAGAAGAAGCTGCGGCAGATGGCGTCGCTCTACGAGAACGACGGCAAGAACGAGCCCCGCATCGAGCTGTTCGAGTACATGCTCTCGGACGACCCGGTCGATCCGAAGGCGCCCGATTACTGGGAGGCGATCATCGACGCCCGCAAGACGATCGGGGTCCGCGAGAAGTGGGAGGACTCGGTCCGCAAGATGATCGGCTACTTCGACCCGAAGGGGAAGTGGCACGGCGCCAACAGCGGCAACGAGCGCGCGATCAACAACGCCCGGCTGATGGCCGAGGGCTACCTGGCGCAGCTCGCCGTCGAGTACAACCAGCTGGCCGACAAGGAGAACAAGGAGGGTGACCCGAAGGAGGCGCAGCGGCTCTACGCGCAGGCCTCCAAGGACTACAAGCTCTTCCTGGAGAAGTTCCCCGAGAGCGACGACGCCTACAACATCCGCTTCTACCGCGCCCAGATCCTCGCCTACGAGTTTAAGGACTACGAGGAGGCGGCCAGGCAGTACAAGATGGTCGCCGACGCCAAGGCCGACGGCGAGCACCACGAGCTGAGCACCTACGGCGTGCTCAACGCCTACGAGAACCTCGTGACCGCCAACCACCCGAAGTCGGCGGTGGTGCGGCTGGCGAACAACTCCCAGCGGCAGGAGGCGGTCGAGACCCCGTCCAAGGCCGAGGAGATGGACAAGGACGCCCAGAAGAAGGAGCGCAGCGAGCTGTTCAAGTGGGAGAAGCCGTTCGTGGAGGCGTCCGACGCCTGGGCGAAGGCCTACCCCAAGAAGGAGGAGACCCCGACGGTCATGTTCGTCGCGGCGGAGGTCTACCGCGAGCACGGGCAGTACGACAAGGCGGTCGGCCGCTACGATCACATCATCGAGTTCGCGCCGAAGCACCGCTACGCCTCGTTCGCCGGCAACAGCCTGCTGGAGTGCTACAACGAGCTGGGCGAGTGGGCCAAGCTGGAGAAGCAGGCCCGCTTCATGCTCGAGCGCAAGATGTTCGACGTCAACCCCAAGGAGAACCTCCAGGGCGCGATCGCGTTCGCCATCTCGCAGAAGGCCAACGACCTCCAGGAGGAGAAGCGCTACGACGAGGCCGCCGAGGAGATGCTGCGGCTCGCCAACGAGTGGCCCAAGAGCGACCTGGCGCCGACGGCGATCTTCAACGCCGCCGCCATCTACGAGCGCGGCGACAAGATCAAGCTCGCCGTGGCCAACTACGAGAAGCTCATCAAGGAGTACCCCAACGACCCGAAGGCGCCCGAGGCGCTGTTCGTCATGGGCGCCATCTTCGAGGCCCGCACCGACTTCGAGCGCGCCGCGGGCTTCTTCGAGCGCGTCGGCGACAACAAGAAGTGGCGCGAGGACCTGCCTGACAAGTCCCGCGACGCGGTCTACAACTCCGGCGTCATCCGCGAGGCGCTTGAGGAGTGGAAGGGGGCGATCGCCACCTACGAGAAGTTCATCAAGCTCTACCCGAAGTCGGAGCAGGTGCCGGAGCTGGCCTTCCACATCGCCGAGCTGCACGAGCAGGCCGGGGACGAGAAGGAGGCGCTGAAGGCGTACAAGAACTTCATCCGCAAGTACAAGGACAAGAAGGACAAGCACGTCCACGCCTACCTCAAGCTCGGCCTGATCGGGCTCAAGAACGCCGGCGACAGCTTCCGGGCGCGCAAGGCGGCGATGAACGACCTCGACAAGGCGATCGCGACCTGGAAGGCGCTCGAGGACGAGAAGGAGAAGAAGGCGACCCGGACCTACGCGGCGCGGGCGATGTTCATCAAGGCCGAGCAGGTCTTCGAGGACAGCCAGAAGATCACCCTCGCGTTCCCGGACGACGTGCTGGTGGCGACGGTGACCAAGCGCGGCGAGCTGGTGGACAAGGCGCAGACCCTCTACTTCGAGGCGATCGCGCTGGAGGATCCGCTGTGGACGGCCGCCGCGGCCTACCGGGTGGGGCAGATGTACAAGGAGTTCGCCGAGCAGCTCTACGCGCTGCCGATCCCCGAGGGGCTGCCGCCCGAGGTGGAGGAGGCCTACCGCTTCTCGGTTGACGACCTGGCGTTCCCGCTCCAGGAGAAGGCGCTCACCGCCTTCCAGACCGCCGTCAAGCTCGCGCTCAAGCTGCGCGCCTACAACGAGTGGTCGGCCAAGTCCGCCAAGGAGATGAGCCGCCTGGAGAAGGAGGCCTACCCGATCACCGAGCAGGACGGCGTCGCGATCGAGCACGCCTCCGAGGTCTACCTGCGGTCGCGGTCGTTCGGCATGGGTGACGTCAAGGAGCGGGCCGAGGACGCCGCCAAGGCGCCCGCCAAGCCCGAGCCCCCCACGCCCCCCACCGGAGCCCAGAGCTCTGTGAACTGAGCACAACGCGCGGATGCGGTCACCTCGCCGACGCGTCAACGCCTGTAACCCGAGCCCGGGTCGCGCGTTGACGTGTCAGGCGGGAGGACCCGCGCGAACGAGCAACGAGGCGATAGAGATGAAGAGACAGATCAAGATCGGGCGCCTGTTGGCGGCGCTGTTGCTGGTCGGCTCCCTGGCGGCGGCGTGTGGAACGACGCCCGCGACCACCGACCCCACCCCGACCACCCCCGAGGAGAAGGAGATCCTCGCCAAGCAGCTCGGCGTCAGCGTCAAGGCGCTGGAGGCGTTCGAGAAGGCGTCGGTCGAGCTGGACAAGAAGGCGCCCGACCTCAACGCGGCGCGCGGCCTGTTGGAGCAGGCCCTCAAGGAGTCCCCGAACTTCCTGGAGGCCCAGTACAACATGGGGATCGTCTCCGAGCGCCTGGAGCGCTACGACGAGGCGATCGCGGCGTACAACAAGACCCAGCAGCTCGACAAGCTCAACTCCCACTCGACCAAGGTGCTGCTGGCGATCGGCCGCGCCCAGTCGCTGGCCGGCAAGTCGGAGGCGGCGGTCAAGACGTTTGAGGAGGCGCTGCGGCTCGACCCCGAGAACATCGACCTGCTCAACTCGGTCGGCGCCGCCTACCTCAAGGCCGGGAAGCCGGGCGAGGCGATCGAGTTCGTCAAGAAGGTCCTGCGCGAGGAGAACGAGAACGTCACCGCGCTCAACACCCTGGCGCAGATCTACGCCGCCCAGAAGAACCAGTCGATGGCGGTCTACGTCTTCAAGAAGGCGGCGCGCGCTTCGCTCAACGCCTACTCCGAGGACGAGATCAACGTCGAGCCCGCCGTGCTGGTGCTCACCGATAAGGTCAAGCTGGAGAAGGTGGACGGCGCCCAGGCGGGGGACATCCTCAACAACCTCGGCATGATGTACATGCAGATGGGCGAGATGCCGCTGGCGGTGTACAACTTCGACGCCGCCGCCAAGCTCGATCCGGGCGACGTGGAGTCGCGGCTGAACACCGGGGCGATCTACCTGCAGTACCTCAACTACGACGGCGCCCGCGACCTGTTCAGCGACGCCCTCAAGGCGAACCCGTCCAACTGCACCGCGCGCCTCGGCCTGTCGGCCAGCCACTTCGGCGCCGGGACCCGCAAGAAGGCGATCGAGAACTACGACATCTACCTCAAGAACTGCAACGCCGAGGACCCCTCGGTGCACTACCAGCTCGTGCGCCTGCACGAGCGGGAGCAGAACTTCGACAACGCGATCGCCCACTGCAACCTCTACGTCAAGCACGGCGAGCCCTCCGGCGACCCCAACGACATCAACGCGGCCTACTGCAAGTCGTTGGAGAGCATGAAGAACATGGCCAACCAGCCCATGCAGCCCGCCGGTGAAGGTGGGGAGGGCGGTGGTGACGAGCTTCAGCCGATGGACGGTGGGGAGGAGCTTCAGCCCCTCGACGGCGGCGAGGAGCTTCAACCCCTCGACGACGAGGGGATGGAGGAGCTGGACGGCCAGGGCGGCGAGGAGCTTCAGCCGCTCGACGACGGCGCGGAAGGCGACGGGATGGAGCCGCTGGACGGCTGATCTGCCCCACAGCGACGTGAGACAGGCCCCCTCCCGGTGAGGGGGCTTTGTCGTTCTTGGAGGGGGAGGGGGTGGGGCGGCGTTTTTTTCGAAGATAGATCGCCGCCGCGCTGTTCCACGTTGGTAGGGAGCAGGTTCCCGGCCGACTGGTTGATTGTGGGTCTGGTGCCGTGATATGTTCCTGTACGCTAAATCGGCAGTGGCTCCCTCCTGAAGGGGGCGCGCCAGGCATGACGTGTCGGGCGCGGTGGTCGCTGTCAGGTTCTTTCAACATCGAACTCGCCGGGCAAGCCCCAACGTGCGTACAGGGCAGCGAAGAACAGCCATCGGGCGCGCCTGGAGAGCGAGGACGAGATAGAGACAAAGAGAGGGTCTGATGAAGAAGTTCGCCGTGTGCGTTGTGGTGGCGATGGGGCTTGTGCTGACAGGGTCGGTCGCGTTCGCCCAGGATGACGATGACGTCAAGACGAAGTTCTACGACTTCGACGACATGCTCATCGACGGTGACATCAAGAAGCCGGAGGGGATGGTGTACGGCGTCACGGAGCGCGCCAAGTTCGAGCGCCTGCTCAGCCTCAAGAAGAGCTTCCTGCCGAAGATCGAGGAGACGGCCAAGGACGACGTCCTCAAGTGAGGCGACCGAGATCGCGCCCCGTCGTGGGGCGCGATCGGCCGACGACGAAGGTCGGCCACGGTGGGCTGCGCTGGCCCACATGGGTTGAAGGTTCGCGCCCCGCGACAGGGTAGGGCGCAGCGCGCGGCTCTCCTAGCGTTTCGAGGCCGCGCCCAGTGTAGTGAGCACCAGAGATGAAAATCGTCTGCGACAGCTGCGGTCAGAAGTATCAGATCGGCGACGACAAGGTTCAGGGGCGGGTCTTCAAGATCCGCTGCAAGAAGTGCAGCAATGTCATCGTCGTCCGAGGTGAGGAGCCCGGTGACGCCGTCGCAGCTGGAGCCGCTGGGGGGGCCGCGGCCTCCGCGGGCGCGGTCTGGTTCGTCGTGCGCAGCGGTCAACAGGACGGCCCCTACTCGGTCGAGCAGGTCGGCGCGATGGTGCAGAGCGGCGAGCTGACCGCCGACACCTTCGCCTGGCGCGAGGGGTACGGCGATTGGAAGCGGCTCGCCGACTCCGACGAGCTGCAACACCTCGTCGCCGGGATGACCGTCAACGACTCCGGCCTCTCGGTCTCCCCCCAGGGGCCCTCCGTGCCCAGCTACACCAACCTCGCCAGCCCGGTCAGCAGCCAGCACAACTTCGCCGCTGCGGGCAGCGCCGACTTCGGTGGCTTCGGCGACTCCGGGGGCTTCGACGAGGACGACGCCACCCGCGTCGTCAGCCAGTACCCCGACTTCGGCGACGAGGGCATCCTCGGCGCCAGCAGCCCCAGCACCGATGAGGCGGAGAACGACGCCACCGTCGTCGCCGCCGCCGGCTCGTCGCTGACGTCGCTCGGCGGAGGCGCCGCGGCCGCGGCCCAGCCTGGCGGCGGGTACGGAGGCGCCGCCGCGCAGCCGAGCAGCGGCGGGGGCTACGCCGCCGCCGGAGCCGCCGCGGGCGGAGGCTTCAGCGCCGCCGCCTTCAGCGGCATGGCGAGCGAGCCCGAGAGCGTCGGCCCCGACTCTGGCCTGATGAGCGGCTTCGCGACCGGCGCCCCCCAGGCGTCGCCTCAGCCCGCCCCCTCCCAGCCTGCCCCCGCGCCCGCCTCCAACGGCTCGGCGCGCCACGGCTCGGGCATGGTCGGCGAGCGCAACGAGAACTCCGTCCTGTTCAGCCTCAGCAGCCTCCAGTCGGTCTCCTCCTCGTCGAGCCCCGACGAGGACGACGACGGCCCGACCAACACCGACGCCAGCGGCCTGATCGACATCCGCACCCTCGCCGGGACCTCCGCCGCCCTCAACGAGAGCCGCGCGGACGGCCCCGACATGCCCTCCGCCGACCCCTTCGGCGCGGGCGCCGCGCCGGCCATCTCGGTCCCCGCGGTCATGCCCATGGGCACCCGCAAGAGCAACACCCCGCTGATCGCCCTCATCGCGGTGGTCAGCGTCCTCGTGATCGCCCTGACCGGCATCATCGGCTACCTCCTCTACGAGCGCATGAACCCGTCCACGGAGATGGCGCAGGCGCCTCCGGCCAACGCCGCCGCCACCGACACCCCCGCCGGTGGGACCCCCGCCGCCGAAGGCGGCGACAAGGCCGCCGCCATGGACGAGGAGAAGAAGGAGGACGAGGCCAAGGAGGACGAGGTCGCCGCCAAGGACGACGAGAAGGACGACGAGGCCAAGGACGAGGAGAAGGACGAGGACGAGGTCGCCGAGAAGGACGACGAGGGGTCCGAGCCCGACCTGGAGGCGCTCGCCAACCTCGACGAGGAGGAGGAGGACACCCGCAAGGACGACGAGCTGTCCCCGGCTGAGCTGGCCAAGCGCGAGGAGGCCCGCAAGAAGCGCGAGGAGGCCCGCAAAGAGCACGAAGAGAAGATGAAGAACGATCCCAAGTACCGGGAGAAGTTCCTCGCCCGCCAGGAGGAGCTGCGCGAGCTGCGCAAGAAGAAGGCCGAGGAGCGCAAGAAGCGCGCCGAGGAGCGCCGCGCCGCCCTCGCCGAGAAGCGCGAGAAGGCCGCCTCCAACAACGTCGCCAGCAAGAGCGGCGGCGGCGACAGCATCGACGACATCCTCGGCGGCATCGGCGGCGGCAAGGCCTCCACCAAGAAGACCACCGCCAAGGCCGAGACCAAGAAGGAGACCCCCGCCAAGGAGACCAAGCCCGAGGGCCTCTCCAAGTCCCAGGTGCAGGGCGTCGTCCGTCGTCACTACGGCCAGGTCAACGGCTGCGCCTCGGGCAGCGACGAGAAGGGCACCATCATGGTCCGCTTTACCATCACCCCCAGCGGCGCCGTGGGCGGCGCTCAGGTCACCAGCAGCAAGTTCCGCGGCACCCCCGTCGCCAGCTGCGTCGCGCGCGTCGTCCGCGGCATGCGCTTCCCCTCCTTCAGCGGCAACGCCCTCACCATCAACTTCCCCTTCGTCATTCGCTGACGTGAGCCCATCCAGGCTCACCTACAGCGCCAACGCCACCACGCTCCCCCGCAGCTCCTCCACCCGCGCCGTCGTCAGCTCGATGGCCCGCCCCGGCTCGCGCCAGACGCGGCCCAGGCGCGCCAGCAGCGGCTCCGCCCCGATCATCCCCGGCAGCGTGCACCGCGCCGTCGCGTAATGCATCGGCACCACGATGCGCGCTCCCAGCCGCCTCGCCAGCTCCGCCGCCTCAGCCCCCCCGACGGTGTAGAAGCCGCCGCACACCACGCACAGGACGTCCACGCCGCGGTCGCCGCGCAGCGCGTCGAGGCGGTGTTGCTCGGGCAGCTCCCCCACGTCGCCGCTGTGGACGACGACCAGGCCGTCCACGACGACCCGCAGCATCCAGCTCTGCCCGCCTCGGGTGCGCCCCCCGAAGGGGTCGTGGTCCACCTCCAGCGCGCGCAGCTCCAGCGACCGGGCGAGCCCGTCTGGGAGGAGGTCGGGGGCCTGAGACGCCTCGCCGGAGGGCAGGGCGCGCAGGGTTCGGGGGCCGACGACCGGGGCGTCGGGGAAGGGGGCGGTGTGGTTGTGGTCGAGGTGGTCGTGGGTGACCAGGATGAGGTCGGGGTCGAGGTCGATGGGGCCGTAGCCGATCCGACCCCCGAAGCCGCCGGGCTCGTAGGGGTCGATGAGGAGCGCGCAGGGGCGCCCGTCGGCGCCGGTCCAGCTCAAGCCGATCGCGGCGTGCCCGAACGCCTCCAGCCTCACGGGGTCTTCTTCGCGTCCTGGGGGGGCGCGTCCTTCTTCGCGGGGCCGCCGGGGCCGCAGGGGGCGCGGACGAGCACGAACTTGATGTTGTCCTCGTGCACGGCGCAGGCCTTGCCCTTGAAGGGGTCGGGGAGCTTGCGCTTGAACTCCCCGTTCCAGCGGCTGCGCTCCATGATGGCGTAGAAGGGGCGGCCGTCGTTGTTGCGGATGAAGTAGTCGAACTCGTCGTCCTCGCGGATCGGGATCACCTCGTTCTGCGTGTAGTAGGTCTCTCCGCGCCAGTTGAGCTTGTAGCTGAGCACCTGCTCGGCGCAGTAGCGCTTCTTCTCGTCGTGCCCGGGGGGGCCTTCGGTGCGCTCGCAGACGCTGTAGTAGGTGTCCCAGATCCCCTTCTGGCTCCAGCTGCTGCTGATGGTCGGCATGTAGACGTCCAGGCAGAACAGCAGCATCGCGGCGGCGGCCACCCCGACGACGCCCGCGCCGACGCGGCGCAGCTTGAGCTTGCGGGCGCCGAGCATCAGCATCCCGACCAGCGCGCCTGACGCGATCACGCCGAGCGCGGGCTGGAACTCGGCGTTCCAGGGGGTGTGCCACTTGCGGTCGTAGCGGTAGGTGAACAGGTTCTTGAGGTTCTGCGGGTCCTCGATCAGGTCCCAGGCGACGAGCGCGAACAGCGCCAGCGCCGAGGTGTACATCACCCACGACAGGGGCCGGGCGCCCGTCTCGGAGCGGGGGCGGATCAGGTCGCGGATCAGGAGCGCCACGAGCAGCGCGGCGGCCGGGACCGCCGGGAAGATGTAGTGGTGGAACTTGGTGCTCGCCAGCGTGAACAGCGAGAAGGAGAACACCAGCCAGATCAGCAGGAAGAAGGTCGCCTGGTGTTGGTCACCGGCCTCGCCGGGGTCGTCGTCGCGGGCGACGAACAGCCGCACGAACGCCGCCGGGAGGAAGCTGCCCCACGGCCACAGCCCGTAGAACATCCACTTCACGTAGTGCTCGAACGACCCGCTGTCGATCTGGTGGACCCCCGTGGCGAGGCGCTTGAAGTGGTCGTGGATGAAGAAGCGTTGGTAGTAGGCGTTGCCGTGGCGCACGAGCATCGCGACGTACCACGGGAAGGCCACCAGGATGAAGATCGGGATCCCCCGCAGCAGCTCCATCCCCTTGAGGCGACGCCACTGCCCGGTGAGCAGCAGGTAGAAGAAGATGAACGCCCCGGGCAGCGCGAACCCCAGCAGCCCCTTTGAGAGCGACGCCGTGGCCACGAACACGTAGAACCCGTACATGAAGATCATCTGGTGGGTCTTGCGCTTGCTCTTGAGCGTCGCCCAGACCACCCCGATCAGCATCGCGCTGTAGAGCGCCGCCTGCACCGGCCCCCAGTAGAAGAAGGCCTCCACCGCGTTGACGTTCGGGCCTTGCCGCCAGCGGCTGAGCCCGACCCCGATCAGGATGATCTGGGGCACGACCGTCACCCCGATCAGCCCGAGCATCGCCAGCAGCCCGCGCCGGGTCACCGGGGCGTGCTTGTCGCGTCCGAAGGTCGCCATCATGAAGAAGCAGAGCGCGATCGTCATGTTGCCGACGAACGGCATGTCCGTCTGGGCCTGCCGCGACAGGAAGAAGAAGAACGGGCTCGTCCCCAGCACGGCGGCCATCACGAAGCCCGTCCGCCGGTCCCAGATCCGCTCCCCCATCGAGTAGGCCATCACCACCGCGCCGATCGACAGCAGGCACACCCCGAGCCGGATCCCCCACTCCGAGAACCCGAACAGCTCCAGCCCCCCGGCCATCATCCACATCAGGAAGATCGGCTTGGAGTAGAAGTAGGTGCCCTCCTGGCCGCCCTCGGCGTTCTTCCAGTGGCTCCCCCACCACGTCGAGATCCAGTCGTTCCGCTCCGTGATCTGCCGCCCCACCTCGCCGTAGTGCGTCTCCCACGGGTCCCAGAGCCCGAAGCTGCCCAGCAAGGGCAGCAGCAGCGCCACCGCGACCAGCAGCACCAGCCCCCGGTCGCGCCACACCTGGCCCTGCGCCGGGTCCGACCACCTCAGCTCCGAGAACTTCGCCGCCGCCTCCTTCGCATACCTCGCGGAGGTCGCACCTTCGGTCGAGGTCGCGTCGGCCGCTGAGGCGCCGCTGGAGCCCTCCGTCGGCAGCTCGCCACCCTCCGGGTCGTCCTCGGCCGCCGAGGCGGTCCTGGTGTCGCTCGCGGCGTCCTGGTCGCCTCGCGCGGCGCTCTCGACCTCGGCGCTCGCCTCGGCGTCTTCGCCGGGCGCCGCGTCGGCCTGGCGCTCCGTCTCCTCCTCGGGGGTGGGGGCTTCCGAGTCGTTCGGCTCGTCCGAGGTCTGGGTGTCGTCAGGTGTCTGGGTCATGGCGCGCGTGGTTGTCAGGGGTTGTGGGCCAGCGTCGCAGGTGCGGTGAGGGCGGCTGGCCAGGCACGGGTGAGCTTCTGAAGCACCCGTCAGCACTGGCACGGTAGGCAAAGAGGGGGGACGCGTCAAGCGGTCGCCTCCCTCGCGCTCCTTCACCTGCGCAGCTCCGCTTGTGCAGGTCACCGTCGGTCGCGCTGCTGATGCGCCTGAGGGTTGACAGCCCGCGCAGGGGAGGGAAATGGTGGTTGCGTCGCGCCACCCCCCCGCCGAGGTCACGGAGCCATGTTTGATCCCATCACGATCGCGGTCTTTCTGGAGTCGACCGCGTGCAACATGCCGCCCATGGAGCCCGAGCGCTTCTGGGAGCTGATCGCCCAGCTCGACTGGCCCTCGCGCGAGAGCGAGGAGGCGGTCAAGGAGGAGGCGCTGCGCCTCATGGACCTGCTCGCGGCGGTCGCGTTCTGCGCGCGCTCGGATCAGCTCGCGGAGGCGCTCGCCGACCGGGTCACCGCGGCCATTCAGCGGGGTGAGGTGCAGGGGCTCGCCGAAGACTGGTTGGTGTACGAGGACCCCTGGCTGGGGGCCTGCCTGGTGATCGGCCACGGGCGCGACGCCTACGCCCAGGCGTGGGACGAGCCGGGGCGAGTCTGCCAGATCATGGCGGAGGAGGACGAAAACGAGACGCTCGCCGTGGCGATCTGCGACCTCAGCGCCTGGAGCAAGAAGGCGTCGCCCGAGGAGATCGAGGAGACGCTGCGGCGAAGCACGGCGGTGCGAGCCATGAACAGCCTCGAGGGGTTCGGGGATGGGGAGATCGTCGAGCACCACGAGCACGGGCTGGGCTTCGTGGAGTTCTCCGAGTGGCCTGCGGAGGGGACGCTGCGGTTCCCCGGCAGCTACCTGTCGGTGCGGCGTCACGTGCGCGCTGAGCGCCACATCTGCCTTTATGGCCAGGATGACTCGGGCGAGGAGCGGTTCTGGTACGCGAGCGTCGGCAGCGCGCCCTATCCGAGCCGGGGGGTGGACATCTTCACGCGCGAGGGGGTTCCGGGGGGGAAGGGGGGGGGGCGGATTCACCCGCCTCGGCCTCGGGAGGAGGCGCTGGCCCGGTTTGAGGCGTTGGTGGCCGCGAAGCGCGCCGAGGGCTACGCGGAGCGCGCGCTGAACCAGCGCATCGCCGTGCAACTGACGCCGTGTGGCCTGGAGGAGAACGCCTTCGCGGCCAACGTGGTCCTCACGAACCTGCCGCGCCGCTTTCAGGAGGTGGGGTTTGGGGCGTTCACCCACCACCGGACAACCCGCGACCGCATGCACCTGTTCTTTGACGTCGTGGACGTCGACGCCCTGAGTTGGCGACTCGCCAGCTTGTTGGACAGCGTGGCGCGGGACGGCGTCGCGTTTCGAGCGGTGGCGCTGGAGGGGGGCGCCCCAGCCCGGGAGCTGTGCCAGGAGCGCGACGCGCCGCCCTTCGCCTGGGAGGTGAAGCCGTGCCAGGGAACCCCGGAGCGCGAGCAGCCCTATTTTTCGAGGCTCACCATCGAGCCCCACCCGGAGACCGAGGCGTGGGCGCGCGAGACCGCTCAGGAGGCCACCGCGCGCTGGGCCGACCTGAAGGCGTTGAGTGGGCTGGACCCAATCGTCGCGGACCTCAAGCGCCGTCACCTGGAGGGGGCGCTGGGCGCCTCGGAGCTGGCCGAGGCGTCTCGGCGGCTCGGGGCGGCGGCGGGCGAGCTGGTCCGCGCGGAGGTCGGAGGGGAGTGGGGCGTGGGCTGGATGTTCACGGAGCGGATCTGGTTCGGGCTGTGGCTGGGCCGCGCGGGGGAGACGCGCGTCAAGTGGTGGCCGACGCGCGACGCGCAGACCTGGATCGAGGGCAAGCGGGAGGGCTCCTTCAGCGCCCGGTGTCAGGGGTTGATCGAGCGGGTTCGGGAGGGGCGCGCGGACGTCCGGGCCATCCCGGATCGGCTGTACCCGCTGGCGGCGGGGCAGGGGAACTTCGACGCGGGGGGGACCGCCGACGGTCGCCAGGTGTTGATGGCGGCCTTCTGGCAGAGCACCTTCGCGCTGTTCTTCGATGGGGAGGGCCGCTTGACGGAGGTGGCCACCCATCGCCCGATGGAGGGGCGCGCCGAGGGGCAACCGGAGTACGGGCCGAGCCGGTTGGCGCTGGAGACGTGGCAGCGTGAGCTGGGGTGGAGCCCGAGGCTGATCCGGGTGAAGATGTTCTCGTTGTCGGAGCCCAACGTGGGGATCGCCGACCTCCCCAGCCATTACGAGAGCTTCCTGGAGGACCCGGACGCGGAGACCCCGGAGGAGCAGCGGTACATGGCCGAGTCGATCAAGCGGTGGGTGGAGGGCGGCGACTTCGTGCTCTACTGGGGCAACGACCTGTTCATGAGCGGGGAGGGGCAGATCACGTCGACGTGACGCTCAGCCTCGCAGCACCTCGCCGGTCTTGAGCCGGTACCAGTCGGGGTAGGTCATCGCCAGCTCCTCGGCGCGGGTGCCGCGCTTGGCGACCTGCGCCGCCTCAAGCCCCCCGCTCCGGTAGGCCGCCCGGATCGCCTCGCGCTCCGCCACGACGTGCGCGGCCTGCGCGTCGGTCGCGTCGCGGAGCGGCATGTCGCGGATCGGGACGCCGTCGAGCAGGTCGCGGACCTGAGACACCAGCCCGAGCACCTCGCGCAGCTCCTCCTCGGGCTCGCGCCCCTCCAGCGCGGCGAGCGCGGCCCGCGCCGCCCAGCCGTTCTCGATGGCGCGGGGGTGGGCCAGCATGTCCACGGCCTGGCGCAGCGTCGCCTCCATCGCCGGGGTGGGCTCGGCCATCAGCGCCAGCCACCCGCCCCACACGAGCCCGCGCCAGCCGCACACGTCGCCGCACATCATCGCGTGGAGGAAGTCGGGGCCGCCCACCTGGAGGGCGCCCAGGCCGCGCACCGTGGCCAGGTGGAACTCCAGCGCCTCGATCGCCGCGTCCACGTTGGCGTGGTCTCGCAGCTGGTGCGCCTGCTCCTGGCTCAGCTGCCAGGTGAGGAACCGCGCCGCGCGCGACGGCGTGGACAGGGAGATGGACGGGGCGAGGCTGACGAAGTAGAGCAGGTCGGTGCGGTGGTGGTTCATGGCGTGACGCTCTCCATGGGTTGAGGTGGTGGCGAGGTGCCCTCCATCACTCAAGGTAGGGCGAACGGCGGAGGCTGTCCATCCACGCTTAGGATCTTAGATTGCGCCGCGTCGCCTTAGAAGCGCCCCCCGAGCGATTGTGCTCGCGCCCCTCCGCGCCTAGCCTGAAGGGGCAGCGGTTGGCCGTTCACGGTCGGCGCTGCCGGGCAGCTCCATTTTTCAGGTAGGGTAGAACCCATGACGACGCGATCTTCCTCCGCCCCCCCACGCCGCCTCGGCGCCTGGTTGCTCCTGATCTTCGTCGCCGCCGCGCTCGCGGCGTGTGGCGACGACGGGGGCTCCGGTGACAGCGGGGCGACCAGCAACGGCACGACCGGCGACACCACCAGCAGCGGCACCGGGACGACCGGAGGCACAACGGGCGGAACGACCGGAGGTACGACAGGTGGCACGACGGGCGGGACCACCGGGACCACGGGAGGAACGACCGGGGGCACGACGGGAGGAACGACCGGGGGCACGACGGGCGGCACGACCGGGGGTACGACCGGGGGCACGACCGGAGGTACAACGGGTGGGACGACCGGAGGCACCACAGGCGGAACGACAGGTGGCACGACGACCCCGCCGGACGATCCCCGCGACGACGACCTCGACCCGCTGGACGGGGCGTGGTCGGACGCCTTCGTGGGGCCGGGCGCGGTGGGCGACCTCGACGTGTGGGTCCACGACATCGTCCGCGACGGTGAGGGCGATCTCGTGATCGGCGGTCACTTCGCGTACGTGTCGGGGACGCCCGCGCTGAACGTCGCGGCCTGGAGCGGGGCGGCGTGGGAGCCGCTGGGCGACGGGCTGGAGATCACGGTCTACGCGCTGGCGGCGGGCGAGGACGGCACGATCTACGCGGGCGGGCAGGCGAGCGGTGGCTTCATCGGGTTCGGCCCCAACTTCGTGTACGCGTGGAACGGCGAGTCGTGGCGCGAGCTGGGGCCGGAGCTGCCGTCGGGCGCCATCGTCAACGCGCTGGAGATCGACCCCGGCGGGGCGCTCCACGCCACCATCCAGTCCGAGGGGGAAGGGGGCGTCGTGACCCAGCTCGCGCGGTGGAACCCCACCGACGAGGCGTGGGAGGCGCGGACCACGACCGGGATCCTGGGGACGGTCGAGGACATCGCCTTCGACGACGAGGGGGATCCTTGCGTGTCAGGGCTGTTCACGGAGGTGGACGGCGTGGCCGCCCAGAGCATCGCCTGCTGGAACGGCCTGACCTGGGCGCCGCTGGGCGACGGCTTCAACTCGACCCTCTACGCCATGCACCTGTACGACGACGGCCGCGTCCTCGTGGGCGGCGGTCAGGCGCTCAACGTCGGCACGGACGCGGAGCCGATGTTCGTCATCGGCCTGTCGCTGTGGGACGGCGAGGCGTGGCAGCCCTTCGAGGGCGGCGGGGTCTTCGGGGGGAGCGTCACCGAGGTGCGCGCCCTCGTCGTACAGGAGGAGCGGGTGCTGATCGGAGGCTCGTTCCGCTCGGCGGGCGGGCAGCCGGTGGTCAACGTCGCCGAGTACGCCGACGGCGTCTGGAGCGGCTTTGAGCCGGGGCTGGTCAACGAGGTCAACCAGGTCCTCGTCGATGGCGTGGACGCGCTGCTCCCCGAGCCCGAGGGCGGGTTCATCGCCGGGGGGCGGTTCTCGCGGGCGGGCGCCTCGCTGGAGGCCAACAACGTCGTGCGCTGGACCGGAGGCGCCGAGGCGCGGTGGCAGAACCTCATCGAGCCGGGCAAGAACCTCGTCGGCGTCGCTGGGCGCGTGCTCGCCTTCGCCACCTCGCCGGACGGCCAGGCCCTCTACCTGGGCGGCACCTTCGCCAGCCTCGGCTCCGAGGGGGCGTCCCGGGTCGCCCGCATCTCGCCGGACGGCGGCGCCTACCTCGCCATGGGCAACGACGAGGTGTTCGCCGGGGAGGGCGCCGCCGTCTTCGCGCTCGCCGTGACCCCTGACGGGGTGGTCTACGCCGGAGGGGCGTTCTCCAACCACTTCGCCGCGTTTGAAGACGAGGTGTGGACCCCGTCGCTCTCCGCGCCCAACGCCCCGGTGACGGCTCTGGCCGCCTGCCCGGACGGCAGCGTCATCGCCGGGGGCGACTTCACCTCGGCGGCCGGGGCGCCGCTCAACCGCGTCGGCCGCTGGAACGGCACCCGCTGGGAGCCGCTCGGGGATGGCTTTGTGGGGGACGGGTTCATCCAGATCCGCGCCATCCACTGCGCCGAGGACGCCATCTGGGTCGGCGGCCAGGTCGAGCTGGAGGGCGGCGAGAGCGCCTACCTGGCCCGGTGGACCGGGGAGGCCTGGGAGGTCGGCGCCGAGCTGGACGGGAGCGTCGCCTCCATCGCCGCCTACGGCGATCAGCTCTACATCGGCGGTCAGTTCAGCGAGGTGGACGGGGTCCCGGCCTGGGGCGTCGCCCGCTGGGACGGCGAGGGCTGGCACGCGCTGGGGGGCGGCGTGACGACCCCCTGGGACTTCAGCCCGCCCACCGTCGCCGCGGTCGCGCCCAAGGCCAACGGGGTGTTCGTGGTGGGGCTCTTTGAGCGCGCCTGGGATGACCCGGCGGACGTGGTCTTTGACGACCCCGACGCCCCCTTCACCGAGGCGGTCCACGCCGCCTGGTACGACGCCGAGGAGGACGCCTGGTTTGGGCTGGACGTCGGCCTCAACGACCTCGCCGAGGCGGGCGTCGTCTACGACGAGAGCCTCTTTGTCGGGGGGCTGTTCAGCGAGGCGGGCGGCGTCCCGTCGCTCGGGCTCGCCCGGTGGCGGTACGGCGCGGCGGACTGAGCCGCACACCTGACCGCGCGCTTCGCGCATACGGCCCCTGTGTCGCCTGGGACCGCTGGCGCCTTGACGGCGTCGGCGGCAACTCCTAGGGTGTGGCCCGGATGGGTGACGCCTCAAGACGAGCCCAGGAAGCTCAGGAGGTTGGTCGTGGATGTTCTGGTTGTAGGCGCTGGCCCCGCTGGCGCGACCGTGGCGTGCGGGTTGGCCGAGGCGGGCCTGCGGGTGACGGTGGTCGAGAAGGCGCAGCTGCCTCGCTTCAAGCCCTGCTCGGGCGGCCTCCCGGCCAAGAGCCGCGAGCTGATCCCCCTGAGCGACGATCGCGCCGAGGATCTCTTTGAGGACGTCATCCACCGCGTCCGCCTCACCTACCGCAACCGCGATCCGGTCGTCATCCGCTCCGAGCGCCCCCTGGTCTACATGGTGCGGCGCGACCGCTTCGACCACGCCCTCATCAGCGAGGCGGCGCGCCGCGGCGCCCGCATCCTCGACGGGGTGGAGGTGATCGGGGTCGATCCCACGGGGAGCCGCGTCCGGGTGCGGACCACCCGCGGCGAGATGTCGGCCCGCGTCGTGGTCGGCGCCGACGGGGTTCACTCGGCGGTCGCCCGCTCGGTCGGGCTGGCCCCGGTCGAGAAGCTGGGCTTCGCGCTGCAAGCCGAGATCCCGGTCGAGCCCGACCTCCTGGAGCAGTGGCGCGGCACCATCGGCGGCGACTTCGGGCGCCTCCCCAACGGAATCGGCTGGGTCTTCCCCAAGTCCGACCACCTGTCGGTCGGGCTGCTCTCCTTCACCCAGCAGGGCGGTTGGAAGCGCGAGGAGCTGTTCACCTTCCTCGACGGCCACAACCTCCACTACGACCCGCGCCGCGCTCGGGTCTACGGCCACCACCTGCCGCGCTGGCACGGGCAGCGCACGTTCCAGCACAAGAACGTCCTCCTGCTCGGCGACGCCGCCGGGATCGTCAACCCGATGACCGGCGCGGGCCTCGAAGCCGCCATGCGCTCCGGGCACATCGCCGTGGACGTCATCAAGCACGCCTTCTGGCACGGCGACGACCTCCTCGACCACTACAGCGAGCGCGTCCGCCGCGAGATCTGCCGCGAGCTGCTCGACGTCCGCGCCATGGCCAAGTTCTTCTTCAACTTCACCCGGATCTGCTACCAGCTCGGCATCAAGAACCCCGCCTTCGGTCAGATCGCCGCGCGGCTGCTCACTGGCGCCATCGACTACACCGACGTCTGGCGCGAGCTGATCCGCACCGTCACCGTCGATGCGGGGCGCAACCTCCTCGGCGGCGACCGGAGGAAACCTTAAGATTCTTTAAGTGGTGGCGACGGCGCGTGTTTCGTAACTTCTTCTTCAGATGATGGGGCAGTCACCCTCAACTGGAGAACACACCATGCGCCCGCTTTACACTCCTCACCTCTCCATGACCCGCTTCCTCGTGGTCGGCGGCCTCGTCGCCGCGCTCTACGCCTGCGGCGACGAGGACGCCCGGACCGGCACCGCCGCGACCTACGACGCCACCTCAGGCACCACCGGGGCGACCAGCGCCACCACCGGCGGCTCCCCGACGACCGGAGGGGGCACGACCACCTCGGGCACGACCACTTCGGGCATGACCACTTCGGGCACGACCGGCGGCGGCGAGACGACCCCGACGCCCGGGTTTGAGGACCTGGGCGAGGGGCAGGCGATCCAGCTCATCAACCTGATCGACGGCCGCGCGATCGACGCCCTCGTGGACTCGACGCCCATCGCCTGGGGGCTGAGCGACGAGTCGGCGTCGCCGCTGCTGCGTATCGGCGCGGAGACCTCCGAGGTGACCCTCCGGTGGAGCCTCGGCGAAGACACGTTCGCGACGGTGGACCTCTCGGAGTGGGGCGAGCGGGGCGACGCGCAGCACCTCATGGTGGTCGCCTTCGGGACCTGGGCCGAGCCTCAGGTGGCGGTCCTCGACCCCGAGCTGGGCGAGCCGGAGACCCTGGAATGCGCCCCGGAGAGCGTCCTGCGGGCCAGGCTGTTCGTGTCGTGGCCCGAGCGCGCGGACGCGACGGAGTCGGAGGAGAGCTATCGGCTGCACACGGACGAGCACGGCGGTCAGAACGTGACCTTCCAGGCGGGCTACGGTGAGGCGTCCGAGGTGGCCGATATGGCGTCCGGGGTGTGGCGTCTGCGGTTCTATGACCCGGACTACTCCTGGAACTTCTTCCGCGCCGAGGCCTGGTCTGGCGGGCAGGTGACCCTGTTCATCGTGCCCCGCGGCGATGACTGGGTGCTGGGGATCGCGGACGCGGCTGAGGGGTGGACCGTCCTGGAGCCGCCCGCGACGTTGACCGTCAGCCACGTCCGTTGGGACGCCGAGCCGGTGACGGTGGCGCTGGACAACGGCGCCCTTGAGCTGCTGGAGGATCCGCTGCCTGGCCTGCGCATGTCCCACGCCCCGGACCAGGTCCGCGCCGGAGCTGGCACGCTGGTCGTGAGCGACGGCGCCGTCGAGCAGGAGGCGGCGCTGGAGATGCTCCCCTGGGACCGCCGTCAGGCGGTGTTCTTCGGACCTGCCGGTGAGGAGCGGCTCGTGGTGCTGCGCGAGAACCCGACCGAGCTGCCGAGCGGCTTCACCCGGCTCAACCTGATCCAGGGCCACCCCGCCTGGGGTGGGGCGTCGCTGCGGCTGCTCGCCGACGACGGGCGCCAGCGCGCGGAGGCGAGCCTGCCCTACGGTGAGGTGCTGGAGACGGCGACCATCCCCGAGGGGAGCCTGACGCTGGAGGTGGACGTGGAGCG
>PBBL01000060.1 GCA_002716585.1 Myxococcales bacterium
CGGCTCGGGCAGGTGCCCAACCTCCAGGACTTCATCGCGGTCGCGGATCTGGTGGTGGCCCCGCCGACCAGCGCCCGCGTCGTGCCGACGCTGGCGCTCGACCGGCCGCTGCTGCTGGTCGGCGGGGCGTCGGAGGTCGCCAACCAGACCGACTTCCTCCTCGATCAAGGGTGCGCCTGGCACACCGCCGACATCCTCCGCCTCGGCGCCGACCTGGAGGTCGCGCTCGGGCCGGAGCGGCTGGCCGGGCTCGCCGAGGCCGCGGGCCGCGTCGGGCGCGTGACCGGCTCCGTCGAGGTCGCCGACGCGCTGGCGCTCATCCTGGAGCGCCGCGCCGAGCTGCAAGGGCGCGTCGATGGAGACTCCGGCGACGACGAGCCCGACTCCCCCCGGACCAGCGGCCCCTTTGAGCTGATCGGCTCCCGAGGCGGTCGCCCAAGCGCGGCCCCCGCGGCGCCGACCGGCCCCTTTGAGGCGATCGGCGGCGGCGGCGATGGTGGCGGGGGCTTTACGCTGCCTCCCATCGGGGGCGGCGGCGGCGGTGAGGCGCCCGAGCCCGGCCCGGCCCCCCCGGCGCGACCCGACGCGCGAGCGTCGGCGCCGACCGCCTCGCCGCTGTCGGCGGCGCAGGCGAAGGATGAGCTGGCGGCGCTGATCATGGTGGAGCGCGACCTGGAGCGGAAGCTGACGCAGGCGCAGCGCGATCAGGAGCAGTGGTATCAGCGGTTGGAGCTGGCGCGGCAGTGGAACGAGACGGAGCTGGCGGTGGAGGCGGAGCGCCGCCTGCATGCCCACCAGAACGACGCCGCGCGCTTCGAGGAGGAGCTGGAGCGGATCCGGGCGCAGAAGGACAAGCTCAAGTCGCGGGTCCGGGCGAGCCGCGGCGGGGGTGGCCCGAGGCCGCCGAGGCCGGAGGGTCCGCCGTCGCCGGTGGGGCCGCCGAGCAGGTCGCGCCCGGCGCCGGAGAGCCGGTTTCGGAGCATGGAGGTGGAGCGCGACCTGTCGTCGCTCAAGGAGCGCCTCCGTCGTGAGCTGGAAGGGGAAGAGGACTAGGCTGGATGAAGCTCGCGCTGGCGTTTGTCATCAGCCTGGCGATCGGGGGCGCGCTGCTGTACCTGGCGGCGGCGGACCTGCCGCTGGGCGAGGTGGTGGCCTACTTCCAGGAGGCGGACCCCGGGCGGCTGGGGGCGGCGCTGGCGGTGTACGGGGTGTTGTTCTCGGTGGTCCACCTGCTGCGGATGTGGCGGTGGGCGTTTCTGCTCAAACCCATCGGAGAGTTTGAGGCGCGCGCGGTGTTCCGGGCGGCGTCGATCGGGTTCATGGCGATCGTGGTGTTGCCGCTGCGGTTGGGTGAGCTGGTGCGCCCGTACGTCCTGGCGAAGGACACCGAGGCGCCGATGGCGGCGGCGTTGGGGACGGCGGTGGTGGAGCGGGTGGTGGACGGGCTGTTCATCACGCTGCTGCTGTTCGTGACGCTGGGGACCTACTCGGGGGAGCAGGGCTCGACGGCGTTCGCGCTGGGGGTGGGGTACGTGGCGCTGGCGGTGTTCAGCGGGGCGCTGGTGGTGTGCGTGACGGCGCTGTGGCGCCGGGAGTGGACGCTGCGGCTGCTGCGGGGCGTGGGCGAGCGGGTGAGCGTGTCGCTGACGGAGAAGGTGGTGGTGTTGTTGGGGACGTTCCTCGACGGGGTGGAGGGGCTGCGCGAGGGCGGGGCGCTGGCGCCGTTCCTGGTGGTGACGGTGGCGTACTGGACGGTGAACGGGCTGTCGATCGCGTTCCTGGCGACGGCGGGGTTCGGGCTGGAGCTGGGGCCGTGGGAGGGGATGACGGTGCTGGCGGTGCTGGTGGTGGGGCTGATGATCCCGACCGGGCCGGGGCTGGCGGGCAACTACGAGCTGTTCGCGATGCAGGGTCTGGGGCTGTTCGTGGCCGAGGCGCAGGTCGTGGTGGCGGGGGCGGCGCTGGTGGCGTCGATGCACGTGGTGCAGTTCGTGGTGCAGGTGGCGCCGGGGCTGGTCATGTTGTGGGGTCGCGACCGGGGGCTGCTGTCGTTGGTGGAGGCGTCAGGGGCCGAGTTGGAGGCGGAGGCGAGTGACGAGGGGGGGTGAGGTTCCTCTCGGATGGGCCTTGTGTAGTCGAACACGATTTGTTAGTGTCGCTGTCCCGACGGCTGGGACGCTCTAAATGAATCTGGCATGGACTTCAATGCCTGTCCTCCAAATGCACTCTACAACGATGACCACGGCCTCGACGGTGTTCGCGATGGCGTGCCGCGGAGGGGGCTGGTCGCAGTATCCTGTGGAGGGTCCGTGATCAGGTGCGTATGGAGCGGGGCGACTTAGGGTCGCCTCGGGTCTCAGCGAGTCTTGAGGGAGAGGGACGCGGCGCGGGGGAGCGCCTCATTCGACCCGGCGCGTCTCTCGGGTCAGGCCCTGGATCGGGGCCGTGACGTGAACATTGTGGTTCTTCAGCGACGGCGGCGAGCCGCCCACCCACCACCGAGAGTAGAGCAGGCATGAGCTCAACGACCAAGGAAATTCAAGAGTGGCAACAGACGCTGGCGGCGGACCCGCACAACCGGGACGCGTTTGATGCGCTAGAGGAGAACCTGGTGTTGTCCAAGCGCTGGCGCGAGCTGGTGCGGCTGTTTGAGACCCAGACGGTGCTCTCGCAGGAGCTGGAGAACTACTGGCCGAGGTTGATCGACAACCTGGAGCAGATGATCCTGCCTCAGCTGGAGGAGGTGCCGGAGCGCTCCAACGTGATGATGCAGATCGGCCTGGTCTGGGAGGATCGGGTGGGTCGCAAGAACAAGGCGATGCTGGCCTACCAGAAGGCCTTCAAGACCTGGCCCTACAACACCGAGGCGCTGGACAAGGCGCGGAGCATCTACGCCCAGGACGAGAACTGGAAGCTGGTGCTCAAGCTCTACCAGCTGGAGCTTCAGGTGATGAAGGAGAAGGATCGCCAGGCGGCGATCTTCCGCGAGATGGCGGACATCCGCGCGGGGAAGATGGGGGACGTCGAGGCGGGCGTCGAGTTGTTGCAGCGGGCGATGAAGCTGGATCCGGACAACGCGGAGACGGCGGCGCTGTTGAGGCGCTACACGACGACCCGGGCGGACTGGGAGGTGAAGCTGGAGGAGCCTGGGCAGCAGCTCGGGGCGACGAACGCGCCGCGGGCGAGATCGCAGCTGCACCTGGAGATCGCGAAGATCCTGCTGGAGCACGACCCGGAGAACGACGCGGTGGAGCGCGAGCTGGCGTTGGCGGTCGAGCACGACCCGCGCAACGGCGAGGCGAGCGATCTGCTGGCGAACCTGCTGCGCGACGCGGAGCGGTGGGAGGATCTGGCGGCGCTGCTGGAGTCGCGCGCCGAGGACAAGAAGGGTCGCAAGGAGGAGGTGCAGGCGGCGCTGGCGGAGCTGGCGGAGCTGAAGCTGACGCACCTGGACGACGAGTCGGGGGCGATGGAGGCGTTCGAGCAGGTGCTCGAGCTGGATCCGACGAACCCGGCGGCGCTGCGGAGCGCGCAGGCGTTCTACGAGCGCAACGAGGACTGGCCGAGCCTGATCAAGCTCTACGAGAGCGCGCTGCGCTTGAAGCGGCGGCAGCCGGGCGAGCTGGAGCTGCAGCTTGAGTTCGGCGAGATGCTCTGGAAGAAGGTCGGCGACCTGGACGCGGCGGACAAGCAGTACCGGCGGGTCAAGATCACGGACTCGAAGAACCCGCAGATGTTGAGCTTCTACCAGCACTACTACCGCAGCCGCGGGGACTGGCGGAAGCTGTACAGCACGTTGAACACGCTGCGTCAGGCGGCGGACGATCCGGCGCGCGAGGCGGAGATCCTGGTCGAGATGGCCGAGGTCGCCCAGGAGCACATGAACTCCCCGGAGAAGGCGATCGACGCCTGGAAGTCGATCCTGAAGCTGGACGGGGAGGACGCGCGGGCGAGGGAGGAGCTGCATGCGCTCTTTGAGAAGACCGGCAAGTGGAACGCGCTGCTGGAGTTCTACAAGGAGGAGATCCAGATCCTGGAGGAGAGCGGCGACAGCCCGGAGCTGACCGAGGCCAAGGTCGCGCTGCACCTGAAGATGGTGGAGATCTACCGCGACCGGCTGCGGCTGGACGTGATGGTGATCAACACCTACAACGCCATCCTCCAGATCGACCCGGTGAACGAGGCGGCGATCGACGCGCTGGCGGAGCGCTACGAGGCGTCCAAGCGCTGGAACGACCTGATCGGGGTGTTGCAGCGCAAGGCGGACGTGTTGCTGGACGAGGACCCGGAGAAGGCGATCCCGCTGCTGCACCAGGTGGCGGAGCTGTGGAAGGGGCGGCTGGGCAACACGTCGCAGGCGATCCCGGTGTTGGAGCGGATCCTGGAGCTGGACACCGAGGACGCCCAGGCGATCGCGGAGCTGAAGAAGATCTACGAGCACCGCCGCGACTGGACGGCGCTGCTGAGCGTGTTGGAGAAGGAGACGGCGCTGCTGGAGGGCAAGCCCCTGGCGCAGCACCTGGCGAAGATGGCCGAGATGGCCCGTCGCCGGATGAAGGACCCCGAGCAGGCCAGGGCGCTCAACGAGCGGGTGCTGGACGCGCTGGAGGGTGGCGACGCGATCGGCGACGTGCCGCTGTACCGCAAGACCCTGGGTGAGCTGGAGAAGCTCTACGACGACGAGGGGGACACCGAGGCGCTGATCCGGGTGTTGGAGCGGAGCCTGCGGATCGCGGAGAAGGACCGCGACCGGATCAAGGTGCTGCAGCGCCTGGCGGAGCTGGTGCACGAGTCGGGCGGCGAGGCGGAGCGCGCGGTGGAGCTGTGGCGCCAGATCCTGGCGATCGACCCGAACCAGACGGCGGCGCTGGATCAGCTGACCGGGTTCTACGTGGAGAACGGTCGCTGGAACGACATGGAGGCGCTCTACGGGGGCCGCGGCGAGTGGTCGCGGCTGTTCGAGATCCTGGACTCGGGGGCGACGATGGTGTCGTCGTCCGACGACCAGATCGCGCTGTATGAGCGGATGGCGCGGATCGCGCGGGAGCAGCTGGACGACTCCGAGAAGGTGATGATGAGCCTGGAGTCGATCCTGGAGCTGCGGCCGACGGACGTGTCGGTGGCGAGCCAGCTGCTGCCGTATTATCGGGAGGCGGGCGAGTCGAGCAAGGAGATCCAGGCGAACCTGATCGTGCTGGAGAACGACGGCGGCGACCCGTTCGAGCTGACGTGCGAGATCGCGCGGCTGCACCGCGAGGCGCAGGGCGATCTGGAGCAGGCGTTCGACTGGGAGGAGCGGGCGTTCCGCATGCGCCCGGGCGACGCGGAGCTGCGGGCGCGGCTGGAGCAGGTGGCGCGGCAGGTGGAGCAGCCGGGCGGGCGCCTGGCGGAGATGGTCAACTCCTACCGCGACGTGGCGGAGGAGGTCGATGACCCGGCGCTGCGGCTGACGCTGTACCGGACGGTGGCGCGGACGGCGTTCCAGGACCTGGAGTGGTTCGAGGACGCGGTCCAGTACTACGAGCGGATCCTGGCGGAGGAGCCGGAGGACAGCGAGGCGATCGACGCGCTGCACGTGTTGTACGACACGCTGGAGCGGTGGGAGAAGCTGCTGGACATCATGGAGCGCAAGGTCCAGCTCGTGGATCTCGACGAGAACAAGGGCGGGGCGATCGCGCTGCACTTCGAGATCGCGGAGCTGCTCAAGGGGGCGCTGGGGCGTCGCCTGGACGCGGTGGACAGCTACCGCACGGTGCTCGATCTGGAGCCGACGAACCTGGACGCGGTGCGGGGGCTGAAGGCGATCTTCCAGCAGGAAGAGGACTGGGGCCGGATGGCCGAGGCGATCGAGCAGGAGCTGGGGCTGCTGCAGCAGGCCGGTGAGGAGGCGGAGGCGCGGAGCCTGACGCTTCAGCTGGGCAACGTGTACGAGCACCAGCTGAGCGACCCGCACCAGGCGGTGAGCTGGTACGCGCGGCTGCTGGGGGCGCCGAGCGAGGCGCGGGCCCCGGCGGTGAGCGCCCTGGAGGGGCTGCTGCGCCTGGAGCAGGAGAGTCAGCCGGAGCAGGCGGTGCGGATCGCGGCCTTGTTGGAGCCGGTGCACCGCGAGGACGCCAACCACGCGCGGCTGGCGGAGATGCTGGAGATCCGGCTGTCGGCGATGGACGAGCCGGTGCAGCAGCGGGCGACGCTGTGGGAGCTGGCGACGCTGTACGAGCAGGAGATCGGCGAGCCGGGCAAGGCGTTCGGGGCGCTGCGGCGCTTGTTGGCGATCGCCAACGACGACCGGAAGGTCTGGGACGAGCTGGAGCGGCTGGCGGGCGCTGGCGGCGAGGGTGATGCGGCGGGCGGCCGGTGGCCGGAGGTGGCGACGCTGTACAGCGAGATCACGCCGAGCCGGGACGAGCTGGGCGCGGACGCCTGGGCGTTCGAGCTGCTGCGGCGGCTGGCGCGGGTGTACGAGCAGGAGCTGGGCGACGACGCGCAGGCGCGCGAGGCGTACGAGACGCTGTTGCTGCGCGACAGCGCGGACATGCTGACGATCACGAGCCTGGAGGAGGTCTACAGCCGCCTGGAGGCGTGGCCGGAGCTGGTGGATCTGCTGGAGCGCAAGTCGCAGCTGGTGGAGACGGCGGAGGAGCGCAAGGCGGTGCTGTTCCGGGTGGCCTCGATCCACGAGGGCGAGGCGGCCTACCAGCCGGACGAGGCGATCGGGACCTACCGGCGGATTTTGTTGGACGACCCGCGCGACGGGGCGGCGACCGAGCGCCTGGAGGCGCTGCTGGCCCGGGAGGGGCGGTGGCGCGATCTGGTGGATCAGCTGTCGTCGCGGATGGACCTGGCGGAGGACGAGGCGGCGCGGCTGCCGATCATGTTCCAGCTGGGTCAGGTGTTGGAGCGGGAGCTGGACGATCTGGCGGGCGCGGTGGACACCTACCGTCAGATCCTGGCGGTGGACGCGGGGCACGCGGACGCGCTGGGCGCGATGGAGCGGCTGAGCGCCGAGCTGAACGCGCAGGAGGGCGACCTGGAGCTGCGGCGGATCATCGACGAGACGCTGGAGCCGATCTACACGGAGGCGTCGGCCTGGGACAAGCTGGTGCACGTGCTGGGGCTGAAGCTCGGGTACACGGACCTGGAGGCCGAGCAGGCCGAGCTGCACATCCGCATCGGGCGGCTGCACCGGGATCGGCTGGAGCAGCCGGGGGTGGCGTTCGAGCACCTGCGGCAGGCGGTGGCGCTGCGGTTTGACGACGCGGCGCTGCGGGCGGAGTTCGAGGCGCTGGCGGACGGCACGGAGCGTCACGGCGACGCGGTGCTGTTGTACGAGGAGCTGCTGGTGAGCTCGCCGGTGGCCCACGACGGGCTGCGGGCGGAGGTGCTGGAGCGGGTGGCCGAGCTGCAGGAGCGGCGCCTGGGCAACGTGCCGGCGGCGATCGACGCCTGGGTGCGGTTGATGGAGATCGACCCGGCGGCGGCGACGGTGCTGGACAACCTGGAGCGGCTCTACGAGGCCGAGGGGCAGTGGCAGGAGCTGGTGGAGATCTGCCAGCGCAAGGCGGACCTGGCCGACGGCGAGGCCCGCGTGGCGGTGATGCACAAGGTCGGCGGGCTGTACCAGGAGAAGCTGGAGGACCCGTTCTCGGCGATCGACACGTTCCGGCGGATCCTGGACATCTCGGAGGGGGACGCGGCGGCGCTGGACGCGCTGGAGGGGCTGTACGCCGGTCAGCAGCAGTGGGTGGAGCTGGTGGAGATCCTCCAGCGCAAGGTGGCGCAGGCGGAGGAGCCGGGGCGCAAGCGCGAGCTGCTGCAGCAGGTCGCGGACATCCACGAGAACAACCTGCACGACCCGCACGAGGCGATCGCGACGTTCCGCCGGGTGCTGGACCTGTTCCCGGAGGATCAGGGGGCGCTGGACGCGCTGGATCGGCTGTACCTGGATCAGGGGCAGCACGAGCAGCTGGCGGCGATTTTGGAGCGGAAGCTGGAGATCGAGTCGGACGCGGGGCGCCAGGGCGACCTGCGGATGCGGCTGGGTCAGGTGCAGCAGCTTGAGCTGGGGATGGTGACCGAGGCGATCGCGACCTACGGGCAGATCCTGGACGCCCAGCCGGAGGACGAGCGGGCGCGCGACGCGCTGCGCGGGCTGCTGCTGGAGCCGGAGCACCGCTACGGGGCGAGCAAGGTGTTGGAGCCGCGCTACCGGGCGGAGTCGTCCTGGTCGGCGCTGGTGGACCTGCTGGAGATCCAGCTGGAGGACACCGAGGAGCGCGACGCGCGGCTGGGGCTGCTGGACGAGATCGCGACGTTGCAGGAGGGGTCGCTGGAGGCGCCGACGATGGCGTTCGACGCCGTGCGGCGGGCGTACCGGCTGGACCCGATGGCGACGCAGCGGGTCGAGGCGATGGAGCGCCTGGCGGAGGAGACCGGCGAGTACGACGAGCTGGTGCAGGTGTACGAGGAGGTGCTGCCGGAGGTGGCGGACGGGGCGGAGCGGCTGCGGGTGCTGTTGAAGGTGGCGGCGGTGTACCGCGACCACCTGGACGACGCGGCGCGCAGCGAGGACGCCTACAACCGGGCGCTGATGGAGGACCCGAGCTGCCTGGAGGCGCTGGAGGCGCTGGAGCGGCTGCTGGAGCGCCAGGAGCGGTGGAACGACCTGCTGCGGGTGCTGGAGGACAAGGTCCAGGTGCTCAAGGGGGCGGGCCGCGAGGAGGAGGCGCAGGCGATGTTGTTCGCGCTGGCGACCACCTACGACGAGCGGCTGATGGACCCGGTGGGGGCGATCACGACCTTCCTGCGGGTGCTGGACCAGGATCCGAGCAACCAGGACGCGATCTCGGCGCTCAAGCGGCTGTACCGGTCGGAGGGGCAGTGGTTCGAGCTGACGGAGCTGCTCCACAGCGAGATCGGCATGGCCGAGGGCGACCCGGAGCGGGTCGTGGCGCTGCGGTACGAGCTGGCGCAGGTGTACCAGCGGCAGCTGATGGACGCGGAGCAGGCGGCGAAGGTCTACCGGTCGATCCTGGCGCAGGCGCCGGATCACGAGGAGACGATCGCGAGCCTGGAGGAGATGTTCGCGGATCGGATCGAGGCGCAGGCGGTGGCCGAGCTGCTGGAGCCGATCTACTGGCGCCGCGAGCGGTGGGAGCCGCTGACGGAGGTGCTGGAGGTGCGCCGCGACGCGCGCCGCGAGCCGGAGTGGCGCGAGGCGCTGCTGACGCAGATGGCGCGGATCCACGAGGAGAAGCTGGGCAACGCGGAGGCGGCGAGCGAGGTGTACCAGCGCCTCGCGGTGGAGAACCCGCTGGAGGCGGGGGTCTGGTCGCAGCTGGAGCGGCTGGCGGAGGATCTGGGCAACTGGGCGCAGGTGGCGGACACCTACAGCGAGGTGCTGCTGCACAGCCCGAAGATCGAGGACGACGCCACGCGGCTGTCGCTGACGCTGGGTCGGGCGAGGGTGCTGGACCATCGCCTGGACGACATCGACGCGGCGCGGCAGGTGTACCGCGAGGCGCTGGTGTACGACGAGCTGCAGCCGGAGGCGCTGGACGCCCTGGAGCGGATCGCGACGCGTCAGCGGGAGTGGATGGATCTGGTGGCGCTGTACCAGCGCCAGGCGGAGCTGGCGGACGACGACGCGGTGTCGCAGCGGATGCAGTTCAAGATCGCGACGCTGTACGAGGAGGTGCTGCTCGACCCGGACAGCGCCATCGACGCGTATCGGCAGGCGCTGGAGCTGAAGCCGGACGACGAGGTGGCGGTCAAGTCGCTGGAGCGGCTGTACCGTGCGGAGGAGCGCTGGATCGACCTGGCGGACCTGTACCGCCGCGAGGCGGATCGGGCGGAGAGCCCGGAGGCGTCGATCGCGATGCGCCACGAGCGGGCGCTGGTGCTGTTCTCGAAGCTGGACGAGCCGTCGGAGGCGATCGGGATCTTCCGGCAGATCCTGGCGGAGGCGCCCGGGTACGCCCCGGCGCGGCGGTCGCTGGAGACGATGCTGCACGAGCTGGCCGGTCACGGGGGCGTGTTCGACGACGAGCTGCGGCTCCAGATCGCGCTCATGCTGCAGCCGCTGTACAACGAGGAGACCGAGTGGCGTAAGCTGATCGAGGTCAACCGGGTGCAGCTGGAGGCGATCCAGGATCACACGGAGAAGGCGAGGGTGCTGCGGCGGATCGCCGAGCTGCACGAGACCCGCGAGGGGAACCGGGAGGCGGCGTTCGACGCCTACGCCCGGGCGTTCGCGGAGGACGTGGACAGCGAGGAGCTGCGCGGGCACCTGGAGCGGCTGGCGGCGGAGCTGGTCGCCTGGCAGCGGCTGGTGGACATCTACCTCGACGCCCAGCACCAGACGGTGAACACGCGGCGCCAGGTGCAGCTGCTGCACCGGGTGGCGGAGCTGCGGCTGGAGAAGCTGTCGGACCGCGACGGGGCGATCGACGCCTACCGCGACGTCTTGATCATCGACGACCGCGACCGGGCGGCGGTGCAGCGCCTGGAGGCGCTCTACCGTGAGGGCGCCCAGTGGGAGGAGCTGGTCGAGATCCTGGAGGTCCGCGCCGACCTGGCGGAGGACGAGCTGGATCGCAAGGAGATCTTCTACCAGATCGCGGAGCTGTGGGAGTCGGAGCTGAGCGACGACGACCGCGCGATCGAGACCTACCAGCAGATCCTGGGCCAGGACGAGTCCGACCTGGCGGCGATGGAGGCGCTGGAGCGGCTCTACCGGCGGATCGCGAGCTGGGACCAGCTCATCGTGACGCTGGGGATGAAGGTCGATCTGATGGAGACGCCGGAGGACAAGATCCCGGTCTACCGCGCCATGGCGGAGGTGTTCGAGAAGGAGCAGGAGAACATCCCCGAGGCGATCTCGACCTACCGCACGATCCGCAGCCTCGACGCGACCGATCGGGGCGCGGTCCAGTCGCTCGATCGCCTCTACGTGCGCGATCAGGCCTGGGGCGAGCTGCTGGACATCCTCACGGTGGAGCGTGACTTCGCCGAGGAGGACGGGCCGGAGGCGGTCAGCGCGGTGGAGTTCCGCATGGGGCAGCTGCTGGAGGAGCACCTGTACGACGTCGTCCGCGCCATCGAGGTGTACCGGCGGATCGCCGAGCGGACCCCGGACCACCTGCCGGCGGTCGAGTCGCTGGAGCACCTGATGGACCAGCCCGAGCACCGCGAGCAGGCGTTCGCCGTGCTGCGGCCGCTGTACGAGGGGCGCGGCGAGTGGCGCAAGCTGGTCAAGGCGCTGGAGACGGTCCAGGCGGACGCCTACGACCCGGAGACGAAGCGCGAGCAGCTGCAGACGATCGCCAACATCCAGGAGAACAGGCTCGACAACCCGATGATGGCGTTCGTCAAGTACGGCGAGGCGTTCGCGGCGTCGCCGGAGCACGAGGAGCCGCGGGCGAACCTGGAGCGGCTGGCGGCGGACATGGACAACTACACCGACCTGGTCGCCACCTACGAGGAGAAGCTGGTCGATATCTACGACGTGGACCTGGTCCGCGACCTGAACCTGCGGCTCGGGCAGATCTACGAGGACAAGCTCGGCGACCAGGCGACGGCGATCGAGCGCTACGAGCGGGTGGCGGAGGCGGACGCCTACAACGCCCCGGCGCTGGAGTCCCTCGACCGGCTGTATCAGCAGACCGGCCAGTGGCACGAGCTGTCGGAGGTGCTGGAGCGCAAGAGCCAGACCGCCGACACCCCCGAGGAGGGGCTGGAGCTGAAGTTCCGCCTGGCGACCCTGCTGGAGGATCAGTTCCAGGAGTACGACCGGGCGCTGGCGGTGCACCGCGAGATCCTGGCGGCGTCCGAGACCCACGCAGGGTCGCTGGCCGCGCTCGACCGCATGGTGCGGATGCCGGACTACACCCTGGAGGTGGCCGATCAGCTGGAGCCGCTGCACCGCGAGGCGGGGCGCTGGGAGAAGCTGGTGGAGCTGTACGGGCTCAAGCGCGCGCAGATCGACAACCCGGCCGAGCAGGCCTGGCTGTGGTGGCGCGCCGCCGAGGTCTACGCCGACCAGCTGGAGCAGCCCCAGGCGGCGTTCGACGCCCTCGGGGAGTCGCTGCTCCTCGACTCGGTTGAGCCGGAGGCGTTCGAGCGCTACGAGGCGCTCGCCGCCGAGCTGGGGGCCTGGGAGCAGGCCGCCACCCTCTACGAGGAGCTGAGCGAGGTCAACGACGACCCCATCGCCCGCCAGGAGCTGCTCTCGAAGGTCGCCCGCTGGTACCGCGACAAGCTCAACTCGCCCGACCGGGCCGAGGGGTGCTACCGCAAGGTGCTGGAGGCCGACCCCGAGAACATGGAGGCGATGACCGCGCTCGTGGCCATCTACGAGGAGCTGGGCGACCACCGGGCGCTCTACGACGCCCTGTCGCGCAAGGCGGACGTCACCTACGAGCTGCCCGAGCGCAAGGCCCTCTACAACAAGATGGCCCTGCTCGCGATCGGCGAGCTGGGCGACACCGAGCTGGCGATCGACGCCTACGAGAAGCTCCGGGCCACCGACGACACCGACAAGCAGGCGCTGGAGCAGCTCGCCACCCTCTACGACTCGACCCAGCAGTACCACGAGCAGATCGAGGCGCTCCGCCGCCTCGCCGAGCTGGCCGAGTCCGATGAGCGGCGCGTGGAGCTGTGGCGTCAGGTCGGCGCCATCCAGCACAACCAGCTCGACCAGCCCGAGGAGGCGATCGAGGCGTACCGCTACGCCCTCGACCACAGCCCCGGGCACCAGCCCACGCTGGAGGTCCTGGAGGGGCTCTACCGCCAGACCGAGAACTGGTTCAGCCTCCAGGAGATCCTGGTGCAGCAGCTCACCCACGCCGAGAGCGACGAGGCGCGGGTCGAGCTGAGCTTCAAGGCGGCCCGGCTCGCCGAGGAGCAGTTCGAGGACGTCGATGGCGCCCTTGAGCACTACCGCCAGATACTCGCCAGCTCCCCCGGTCACCCCGGGGCGCTCGCCGAGATGGAGCGCCTCTACACCCGCACCGAGCGCTGGTACGACCTCAAGGAGATCCTCATCCAGCAGCTCGACGCCGCCGAGGACCCCGCCGAGCAGGTCCGGCTGCACGTCGCCATCAGCGACGTCGCCGCCCAGCACCTCTACGAGCCCGAGACCGCCAAGGAGCACCTCCAGGCGGTGCTGGAGGCCGACCCGAACAACCTCGACGCCCTCGGCGTCCTCGGGAAGCTCTACCAGGCCGACGGCGAGTGGGAGCAGGCGATGTCCATCCTGGAGCGCCAGATCGAGCACTGCGGCGACGAGGCCCGCATGGCCGAGCTGCTCCTCCAGAAGGGCCGCGCCTTTGAGGAGCACTTCGACGACCTCGCCAAGGCCGAGGAGAACTACCGCGCCGCCATGGAGTTCGACTCCTCCAACGACGCGGTCCTCCAGGCGCTCAAGGCGCTCCACCGCAAGACCAAGAACTGGGAGGCGCTCGTCCATCTCATGCGGATCGAGGCCCAGAACCTCACCGAGGACAGCGATCGCATCGCGCTCTACCTGGAGATGGCCGACATCGCCAGCAACCAGGTCGGGGACGCCGCCTCGGCGGTCGAGGCGCTTGAGGCCGCCTACGCCCTCGACTCCGACAACCTGGAGATCGCCGAGCCGCTCCTCCAGGCCTACATCGACGCCGATGAGGCGACCAAGGCCGAGCCGATCCTCGAAGGGATCATCGAGGCGCTGACCGCCAAGCGGAAGTTCCGGCAGCTGTTCAAGTTCCACCACCTGCGCGGCCAGCTGGCCGAGCAGCGCGGGGACGCCGCCGCCGCCCTGGAGTCCTACCAGGCCGCCTACGACCTCGACGCCACCTACATCCCCAACCTCCTCTCCCTCGGGCGCCTCTACTTCGAGGCCGAGGACTGGGACAAGGCGCTCAAGGTCTACCAGACGCTGCTCCTGCACCAGATGAAGATCAAGGACAAGAAGCAGAAGCTGGAGGTCTACTTCCACCTCGGCCACGTCCGGCTCGCCAAGGGCGACACCCGCCGCGCCAAGGACATGTTCACCCGCGCCCTCGGCGTTGATCGTGACCACGCCCCCAGCAAGGAGGCGCTCTCCAACCTGTGAGCCCGCCCGTGACGACCCCGGACGAACCCCACGCCTCTCCCCCTGACGCCTCCGAGCCCACCACCACCCCGCCGATCCTTCGGCGGGTCGTGGTGGTGCTCTGCGAGCCCCAGGATCCCATCAACATCGGCAACACCGTCCGGGCCATGAAGAACATGGGCCTGACGCGCCTGCGCCTCGTGCGCCCCGCCGACCCCAACCCCGACGTCATCCAGATCAGCGCCCCGCGCGCCGGTGACCTCATCCAGTCCATTGAGGTCTTCGACACCCTCGACGACGCGCTCGCCGACACCGTCCTCACCGTCGCCATGACCGCCCGCGGCCGCGCCGCCCGGCAGGTCGTCCAGCGACCCCGCGACGCCGCCCCCGAGCTGCTCCAACACGCCGCCCTCGGCCCCGTCGCGCTCCTGTTCGGCCGCGAGGACCGCGGCCTCACCAACGCCCAGATCGACCGCGCCGAGCGCGTCATCACCATCCCCACCCGCCCC
>PBBL01000061.1 GCA_002716585.1 Myxococcales bacterium
CCCAGCCCACGGCGTCCACCGGCGTGCCGGTGTTCAGCTCCGAGTCCCAGCCCGTGTAGAGCACGAGCGACTCCTCGCCGTTCTGGAGGTCGCTCGTGTCGCCGCCGCTGCGGCCCAGCGTCGCCCAGTCCACGCCGAGGTTCGCCACGCCCAGATCGCCGATGACCAGGAAGCCGCTTGAGTTCAAGGCCAGCCCCGTCAGGTCGATCTCCCAGATGATCGCGCCGTTGCTGCCGTTGTAGTGCACCAGCGTGTGCCCTTCGAGCGACGCGCCCGGCTGACCGTAGAGTTCGATGAACTCGGCGCCGTCGGTGCTCGGGTTGTCGTAGACCACCTCGTTGATGCTGAGCGCGGTCGTCGGCCCCGAGCTGAGGTCGTAGCCCAGCGGCGCGATGCCGGTCGAGTCGGGGTCGCCGTCGCCGATGCCCACCTGGGTCAGCGACGGGCCGGGGCTCACGTCGATGAAGTGCAGGATGAACGACCCGTCCACGAACAGCGTGTACTGGAACTTGTTCGGGTAGTCGTCGCCCCAGAAGGGCACCCCGTCGAAGCTCACCACCAGACGATCGGCGTACGGATCGATGGTGATCGTACCCCCAGCGCCCGGGTCGAGGTCGGCGAGCATCCCCATGAGGGGCACGGCGTAGAAGTTGTTCAGCGTCACCTCAAACACCTGGAACTCCTCACCAAACGTCAGGTAGCCGTTGGAGGAGATGTAGACGTCCGTGTAGGGCACCCCGAAGAACGGGAAGGACCCCATCTGCGTCAGCGAGAAGAAGAAGCTCTCCTCGTCGCCCAGCTCGATCTGCTGAGTCGCCGGGCTGCTCCCGGGCTGCTCGATGAACTCGGGGATGCCCGGGTTCGGGAACCAGACGTACCCCTCCGGCGCCGTGAAGTCGGGCACGAAGATCAGGCTGACGCCCGACAGGTCGTACACGTTCTGGGCGCCGAAGAACTCGTCGATGCCGAACGCGCGCTCCGCCGGGGGCGCGGTGTCCAGGAAGTCCACCTCAGGCGGCAGCGGCGGCGTCGTGACGCCGTTGGACAGGCCCGCGATGGCGTCCAGGACGCCCGAGCCCGTCGTCAGGTAGTGCAGCGACACCTCGCCGGTCGCCTGGGACCAGACGATCTGGAAGGTCAGCTCCTCGTCCACCCCGGGGCGCGAGAAGCCCACCCAGGAGAAGGTCGCGAAGGCGTCGTAGATGTCGACCGTGGCCGCCCCGCTCGCGGGATCGAGCGCCGTGTGGAGCGCCGCGATCTGAGGCAGGTTGAAGAGGTTGAAGCCCTCGTTGGCCGGCGTGCCCGTCGCGGGCGCGCCGAAGGTCACCGTGCCGTTGCTGCTCACGTAGATGTCGGTGAAGAGCTGCCCGTAGAAGGGCACCGCCTGCCCGCCGAAGTTGAACGGCACCGGATCGACCACCTGGAAGTTGAGCGGGAAGCTGCTGAACGTGCCGCCGCCCGGCGTGAAGGGGAGCGTCTCCAGCCCCTCGGTGACCTCGTAGGTGTAGCCCTGCGGCGCGTTCACGTTCGGCGTGAACGCGATGCTGGTCCCCGCCAGATCCACCGGGGAGTCGTCGAAGTACTCGAAGATGCCCCGCGCCGCGAGCGACGGGCACTCGCCGACCCCCGAGCAGTCGGGGTCGTCGCAGTCCTCCAGGCCGTCGAAGTCCTCGTCGCCCGCGGCGTCGCAGATCTCGGGGCCGCCCACGTCGATCACGATCCGGTAGTCGGTCGCCTCGCCAGGATCGGCGTCGTAGGACGAGACGACGACGAAGACCCGGGTGCTCGCGAGCGCCCGGACGGTGAAGCCGCCCGACTCGTCCACGCCGAGGTCCTCCGCCGCGGGGCAGAAGCCCCGGTCGCCGCACTCGGCCTGGAGGCGCAGCACGGAGTCCACGCCGCCCTCCTCGCGCACGTAGAGGACGTCGTCCAGCTCCAGGTCGATCGCGAACACCGCGTCAGGCGCCGTCGGGCTCGCGCCGATGACGTCGCACGAGGCGTCGTTGAACTCCAGCACATTGCTGAAGTCGTTGAAGAAGTTGGCCCCCTCCGCCACAAAGCCCGCGGTCACCACCGGCGCCTCCTCACAGACGAAGCCGCCGCCGCCGCCCACCAGGTCGCTCTCCTCGGGGAAGAAGAGGGAGCTGAGCGGATCGCCGTCGCCGAGGCCGACCACGGCCTCCTGAAGGTCGGGGTCCAGCTTGCCGTAGGCGAAGGTGACCGTGCCGTCCTGATTCAGCACGACCTGGAAGGTGTTGGGCTCCATCAGCCCCACGCCGGGCACGTCCAGCCACGTCACCACGATCTCGGCGTCGAAGATATCGACCGTCACGCTCCCCTGGGTCGGGTCGAGCGCCGCCATCAGCGGCGCGACGCGCGGCAGGTTGAACAGCGTCAGGCCGTCCGCCGAGGGCTCGGTCGTGTCCAGATCCCCGAAGGTGATGTTGCCGTTGGCGTTGATGTACAGCTCCGTGTAGGGCACCCCGAAGTAGGTGAACGTCGCGCCGCCCAGGTCGAGGACGATCGTGTCGTCCGGCGTCGTGAACTGCGCGGGCAGCGACACCGTGCCGCTGCCGGGCTGCACCGGCAGCACGTTGTCCGAGGTCGCCTCGTACGTGTAGCCCGCGGCGATGCCCAGATCGGGCGTGAACACGATGATCGTCTCCTCGACGTCGATCGGCTCCTGGTCGAAGTACTCGTAGACGCCCCGCGCGCCCTCGATCAGCGGGCAGTCACCCACGCCGTTGCACTCGGGGTCGAAGCAGTCCACCAGGCCGTCGAAGTCCTCGTCCTCGTTGTTGTCGCAGATCTCGTTCTGGCTGTAGCGGAAGCGCAGGTCGTAGGCGCCGCCCGCCAGCTCCTCCGGCACCGAGACGATCAGCGTGAACACCAGCTCCTCCGCCGGAGGCGCCGTCGCCGTGATCGCCTGGTCGTCGCGCGCCGCGAACACACACGCCTCCGTCGCCCCGCAGCTGTCCTGGATCGAGAAGGTCGCCTCGACCTCGCCCAGCTCCGCGATCTGCACCGCGCTGCCCGCGGGCACGATCACCTCGAAGACCGCTTCGCGCGCGTCGCCGCCCGGCTCCTGGCAGGACGCGTCGGTCAGCACAAACGCGTCCGTGAAGTCCGCCGCGAAGCTGCCACCGGCCAGCGTGGTCTCGTCGTCGATCCGCGCGGGGTTGCCGCAGTCGTCGCCCGACGCCAGCGCGCCGCAGAACGCGCCCTCCGCGCCCTCCTCGCACAGCCGCCCGGCCTCCGAGCAGTCCTCGGCGAACTCCGGGTAGAGGCAGCCGTCCTCGTCCTGCACGCACACCGCCACCTCCGAGCCGTTGCACGAGGTGGCGTCCAGCGCCTCACACGCGTCGTCGCAGGCGCACTCGGTCACCTCGCCGCTGTCGTCGCAGCTCGTGCGCCCGGTGCACTCGGTGTCCAGCGCGAACACGAAGCAGCCGTCGTTGTTCTCCTGGCAGCTCTCGACGTCGCCGCCCTCGCTGCACCGCGTCTCACCGTCGGCGCACTCCACGCCGCAGTCCACCACGCACTGCGCCGGGCCCATCATGTCGTCGCAGGTCGAGGTGTCGCTGCACTCCTCGGTGAGCGTGAACGCGAAGCACCCCCGCACGTCCTCCTGACACGTCTCGACGTCACCCGCCGCGCTGCAACGGGTGTCGTTGGGCATGCACTCCACGCCGCAGTCCACCACGCACTGCGCCATGGCGTCCTGGTCGTTGCAGACCTCCCCCTCGGTGCAGTCCTCGGTGAGGTTCAGCACGAGGCAGCCGTCGGCGTCCGCTTCGCAGGTGACGACGTCACCGTCCGCGTTGCAGCGGGTCGTGTTGGGCGCCTCGCACTCATCGGCGCACTCACAGGTCGCCCCCAGGCCGTCATCCACGCAGCTCTGGAGCCCGCCGCAGGCGGTGTCCAGCGCGAAGATGAGGCACCCGTCGGGGCCCTCCTGGCAGCTCTCGACGTCGCCGCCCTCGCTGCACCGCGTCGTCCCCGCGGAGCACTCCACGCCGCAGTCCACCTCGCAGGCCGCCGAGCCGTCCATGTCGTCGCAGACCAGCCCGCCCTGGCAGTCCTCGGTCAGCTCGAACACGTAACAGCCATCGCCGCCCTCCTGGCACGTCTCGACGTCGCCGTCCATGTTGCAGCGGGTCGCGTCCAGCTCACACTCGCCCGGGCAGTTGTCCACGCACTGCGCCACGCCGTCCGCCTCGGAGCAGGACTGGCGGTCGGTGCAGTCGGTCGCCATCGCGAAGGCGAAGCAGCCGTCCTCGCCCTCCTGGCACGTCTCGACGTCGCCGTCTTCGGTGCAGCGGCTCGTCCCGCTCTGGCACTCGTCCGGGCAGCGCTCCTCACAGGTCGCCGCGCCGTCCGCCTCGACGCAGATCTCGGCGTCGGTGCAGGCGGTGGAGACCCCGAAGGTGAAGCAGCCGTTGCTGTCCAGCTCGCACGTCTCGACGTCCCCATCCTCACCGCAGCGCTGCGCGTCCGGGGTGCAGGCCTCGGGGCAGTCAAACTCGCAGGACGCCTCACCGTCGGCCTCGACGCAGATCTCACCGTCCGCGCACTCCTCGCCGACCGCGAAGGCGAAGCAGCCGTCCTCGCCCTCCTGACACGTCTCGACGTCGCCGCCTTCGGTGCAGCGGCTGGCGCCCTCATCGCACTGGTCTTCGGGGCAGGGGTCCGGGACGCACATGCCATCGACGCACATCTCTCCATCGGTGCACGTCACCCCTTCGCAGGGATCGGAGCCGGTCGTGCTCCCGGTGGTGCCTCCTGTGGTGCCGCCCGTGGTGCCGCCGGTCGTCCCCCCCGTGGTGCCGCCGGTCATTCCGCCGGTCGTCCCGGTGGTTCCGCCGGTCGTCCCGCCGGTGCCTGAGCCGGTCGTGTTGCTGCTCGTGCCTGGGTCGATGTTGCTGTCACCGGGGTCGTCATCAGCGCAACCTAGGTAGAATGAGCTGAGGAGCATACCCACGATCACAAGCGTGAACGTATTCTGCATCATGACATCTCCGTCTGGGGTGGAAGCCGTGAAGGGTTCGCGTGGTACCGATCATATGAGAGCGGCGAGGTGGGTCGTTGTCAACCTCCTCGCCGCTCTCCCCGTGTTGTGGGGGTTGGTTCAGGAGAGGGCGCTCAGCCCCTCGGCGATCCGGGCGCAGCCCTTCTCGATGTTGGCGTCGCTGGTCGCGTAGGAGAGGCGCGCGTGGCCAGGGGCGCCGAAGGCCGAGCCCGGCACGATCGCGACGTTGTGGTGGTTGAGCAGGTAGGTGGCCAGCGCGACGTCGTCCGCGATGGGGCCGTCGGGGCCAGTCCGACCGATGTAGGCGCTGAAGTCCGGGAAGACGTAGAAGGCGCCCTTGGGTTCGAGGCAGGTGACCCCGTCGATCGCCCGCAGCAGCTTGACGGTGAGCTTCCGGCGCCGGTCGAAGTGCTCCAGCATGGCGGGCAGCTCGGGCTGAGGCCTGTTGAACGCCTCGATCGACGCGGTCTGCACGAAGGCCGTGATGTTGGAGGTGGACTGGCTCTGGAGCTTGGCGACCGCCTTGGTCACGTGCACAGGGCCGACCATGAAGCCCATCCGCCAGCCGGTCATCGCGTGGGACTTCGAGAGGCCGTCCACGGTGATCGTCAGGTCGGCGAGGCCGTCGCGCAGGAGCGCGAACTCAGTCGCCTCCGCCCCGCCGTAGACCAGCTTCCCATAGATCGCGTCGTAGAGGACCACGATCCGGTGCTCCAGGACGACGTCGGCGATCGCCTCCAGCTCCTCGCGGGTGTAGACCGCGCCGGTGGGGTTGCTGGGGCTGTTGAGGACGAGGGCCTTGGTCTTCGGGGTGATGGCGGCGGCGAGCTGCTCGGCGGTGATCTTGAACCCCTGCTCCAGGCCACCCGAGATGAAGACCGGGCGGCCTCCGGCGAGGATCGCCTGGCTCGGGTAGGAGACCCAGTAGGGGGCGGGGATGATCACCTCGTCGCCCGGATCGATGAGCACCTGGTTCAAGGCGTAGAGGGTGTGCTTGGCGCCGCACGAGACGGCGACGTTGGCCGGGGTGACGTCGTAGCCGCGGGCGTTGTAGTCCGCGGCGATCGCCTCCAGCAGCTCGGGCATCCCGCCGACGTTGGTGTAGCGGGTGTGACCCTCGTCGATGGCGCGCTTGGCCGCCTCGCGGATCCGCTCCGGGGTGTCGAAGTCCGGCTGACCTGCGCCGAAGCTGACGATGTCGCGCCCCTCCGACTTGAGACGCGCCGCCAACGCCGTCACGGCGAGCGTGGGCGACGGCTGCACGGTCTGGATGAGCTGGTTGAGCTGAATGGGTTGGGTCTGATTGGACATGGCGATGGGGTCGCTCGTTTCAGGGCGGTCACCAGAGCGGGACCGGAGTTGCCGTGTTTAGCGTTCGTGCGTGCGCGTGTTCATGACGGGAACCGGGCGCTCAGGCGCCGGGCGACGTGGTCGGGGACCGCGGAGGAGACGTCTCCACCGAACCGGGCCACCTCCTTGATCAGGCTGCTGCTGATGTGCGTCGTCTGCGGGGAGGCGGCGAGGAAGACGGTCTCGATGGTGGGCGCGAGGGTGCGGTTCATGTGGGTCATCTGAAGCTCATACTCAAAGTCACCCGAGGTCCGCAGCCCTCGCAGGATCGCCACGGCGCCCTTGCGCCTGGCGTAATCGACCAGCAGGCAGTCGGAGAAGGTGTCCAACACCACCCCGTCGTGGCCCTGGAACTCGTCTTCGATGATCGCGAGCCGCTCGTCGAGGGAGAAGAGCGGCTGCTTACGGATGTTCACCGCGACCGCGATGACGATCTGATCGAAGATCGCCAGGCCGCGACGTATAATGTCGACGTGTCCACAGGTCAAGGGATCGAAGGATCCCGGGTAGATGGCGATTCGGCTCACGGCGCGCTCTCCTCCTCCGGGTCGGGTTCAACCGCCCACAGCGACACCCGGACGTCACCGTAGGCGCGGGTCGTGAGGTGCTCCAGCAGCCCACAGGGGGCCAGCGGCTCATCCGGGCCGTGCTCGGCGCAGATAAGCGCGCCAGGCGCCAGCAGTTGACGGCGGCGCTCGGCGAGGGCGGTCAGCACGGGCATCACCCGGTGATCCGCGTAGGGCGGGTCGAGCAGGACGAGGCCGAAGGGGCCGCTCAGGCGCTCGAGGGCGCGCACGGCGTCGCCGCGCACGATTCGGCCCCTCTCAGCGGCGTCTACGCGCGTCAGGTTCTCACGGACGAGCGCCAGCGCGCCGCGATCGGCGTCCACGAACACTGCGCGGGCGGCGCCGCGGCTGAGCGCCTCGCACCCCAGCGCCCCCGTCCCGGCGAACAGGTCGAGGACCGCCGCCCCCTCCAGCTCAAGCCGCGCCTGGAGGACGCTGAACAGCGCCTCGCGCACCCGATCGGTGGTCGGGCGGATCTGACGCCTCCCGCGTCCGGGGGTCGCCAGGCGACGCCCTCGGGCTGTCCCTGAGATGATCCGCATAGTCCGCTCTCCACGCTCCTCGTTGAGCGCTCGCCCACCGAGCAGACACCTCCTAGCACAGCGACACCACAGCGTCCAACCAGGGCGGCACATTGGCGCTACCCAACGCGCCGTGTTTTGGTGTAGGATATCTTGCCCTTCGACGTTCAGGATGAGCTGGAGGAGCCCTGGCCGGTTGGCGAGCCGGGGCAAAATCACCCGACGGTGAATATCACCCGTGACCCCCCGTCGAAGAGACTGCCGCGCTTGAGCGGACACAGAATGAATGACCCACGGACACGATGCATACCCTCCACCGAGAGGGGACAGCGAAGGAGCCCTTTGACATGAATGCCCAGCTTCACACCCCTCAAGCCGCCACTGGCCTCTCACGTCGCCCCTGGGGCCTTATGATGATCGCTGCCCTGGTTGGGATGTCCATGCTCCTGGCCAGCGGATCGGCGCTCGCGGAGCCCAAGCCCACCGACTGGAGCGCCAAGGACGTCAAGGGCCGCTCCGTGAGCACGGACAAGTACCGCGGCAAGGTGACGATGGTCATCATCAACTCGCCGGACAAGCGCGACGCCGTCAAGCCGCTGAGCAAGAAGCTGACGCTGCGCTACGGCGACAACAACAAGGTCGATCAGATCACGATCGTCGATCTCACCGACGCCCCCATGACCTGGTCCGCCGCCGAGGCCGCCACCGGCAAGGTGACCAGCGAGATCGCCAAGACCCACGACCGCACCGTCAAGCGCATCAACGGCTGGCTCAAGGAGGCCGGCAAGAAGCCGATCCGCGGCCTCGACCGCAAGATGCACATCGTGCTCGACTGGGACGGCAAGATCATCAAGAAGTACAAGTACTGGGACACCAAGAAGTTCATCACCGTCGTCGTCGTCAACCAGCACGGCGACCCCATCGGCTCCTTCAAGGGCAACCAACTCGACAAGCTCATGAAGGCCGTTGACGCGGCGGTCGGTGAACTCGAGTAGGCGCCCTCCCCCATCCTGCCCCACAGACCCCCTCCGGGACACACCCCCGTGAGGGGGTTTGTAGCTCTGTCGCTGGACGACCCCTCGCCCCGTTGTGGTATACACAAGCGCTCACGCGGCGCAGCGCCGCACATCGACGCCCAACCCCACACCGGATCGCGCAGCGAGCGTCAGCCCTCGCGAGCCGGGTTCACTCGGAGGCGCACGGATGACCTTCTACGAGGCCGCGATCGAGATCCTGCGCGCCGCAGGCAGGCCGCTTCACTATAAGAAGATAACCGAGATCGCCATCAAGCGCGGTCTGCTCAGCCACGTCGGCAAGACCCCTGAGCTGACCATGAGCACCCGGCTCAACCAGGAGATCCGCAAGGACGACGGGACGGCGCTGGTGGTCTGCACGCGGCCCGGCGTCTTCGCGCTGCGCGCCTGGCAGGACGACAGCGTCGCCGACGCGATCGAGGAGACGGTCAACCTGGAGCCGGACGCCGAGGACGCCCCCGCCGAGGAGCAGAGCGAGGTCGAGCCTCCGGCGGAGCGCCGCCGCCTTCGCCGTCGCCGCCGCCTCCGCCGTCAGGTCGAGCAGGAGCAGCGCGCCGCCCGCGCCCAGAGCGCGGAGGAGGAGCCCGAGGCGGACCCCGAGGAGGAGCCCGAGGACGTCGCCCCGGCCGTCACCTCGCCGTCCGCGGAGGCTGAGCGCCCTGCCCTGCCGCCGCGGCGAGGGCCGACCGACTCGCCGCTGGGTCGCCTGGAGGAGCTGCACACGCTGGTCGCCGAGCTGCGCGCCGACGCCGAGGCGGACATCGCCCGTCGGCTCACGCAGCTCTCCACCGATGCGCTCGTCGCGCTCGTCCGCGCTCTCCTTGGTAGCACGGGCCACACCCGGATCCAGCTGGAGCGCTCCGAGGGGCGCGCGGCGCTGCTGACCGCGCGGACCCACGTCGGCCTCAGCGAGCGGACCGCGCTCATCGCGCTGCGCCTGGGCGCCGAGGCGCTCGACGCCGACGGGGTCGAGGCGCTGCGGGACACGATGCTGGAGTTCGGCGCCCACGAGGCGACCGTGATCACGTTCGCCGGGGCGACGGACGGGGCGCTGGAGGAGAGCGCCGCGATCGGGCGGATCCCGATCCTGCTGCTCAACGCCCCGCTGCTCGCGCAGCGCCTGGTCGAGCACCAGATCGGGGTTCACGCCGTCCCCGTCCAGACCATCCAGGCAGACGACGACTTCTTTGAGTCGCTGGGCTCCTGAGCTATCGTAGGCTTGATTTCGGGCCAGGGGCGCGCGGCTGTGGTACAACCAGGGCGGCGAGCGCCCCGTGACGGCGCCCGTCACCCATCAACGCCAGGGCCGACACGGAGGGTAGAGACATGCGTCAGAGCAGCAAGGCAGGCCTGATCGCCGCCGGGCTGATGATCACCGGGTTGTGGATCGCGGGCTGCGCCAGCGCGCCCGAGGCCCCCAAGGAGCGGGACACCAACCCAACGCGTCTGGCCGTTGGAGAGGCGGTCACCGACGTGGAGATCAAAACCGGCAGGATCCCCCACCACTACACCTTCACCCTCGATCGCGAGGGGTTGCTCATGGTGACCCTCACCTGGCGCCACCCGGACGGCGTCGATCGGATGGTCGTGCACGGCGGCGGCGGCCTCGTCAAGGGCACCGCCCTGGGCTTCGACCGCCTCCAGACCAGCCACACCACCACCGCGCGCCGTGGCCAGTACTACATCGAGGTCGTGCCGGGTCGATACCCGACGACATACGACCTGAAGGTGGAGTTGAGCGCCAACAACTGATATCTCTCATGGCACGTCGATTCAGGACTGACCACCCTGACCCATCTTCTCACCTGGCGTGTCATGAACCCAACCAGACAACCTGCTCCTTCAGCACTCTCGACCTGGGCGAGGCGCGCGCTGCTGCTCTGCGCTGGCCTCACCCTCTCCTGCCAACCGACCTCAAGCGACGCCCCGACGCCAGCGGCGACGGGCTCGCCTCCCGCACCGAGCACCACAACGACGACCGCGGCGGCGAGCCCGCCGCCGCTCTCGCACCACCCCTCGCCCGATCTGCGCGCTCCCGCCGACGGGAGCTGGCGACGGATCGCTCCGGCCGTGACCGGCGGCCTGCTGACCGGGGTCGCGCCGCTGGGCGACGGGCTCGCCGTCACCACCCGCGACGGCGAGCTGTTCCAGGTCGGGGCGGACGGGGCGTGGAAGGCGCTCACCGCGCCCGCGGCGGTGGCGCTGCTGGACGTCGCCGTGGCGACCCCCTCGGCGGGGGTCACCGCGATCGCGACCCTCGATGAGGAGGGGCGGATCCGCCTGAGCGAAGACGGCGGCGCCACCTGGGCGCTGATCAGCGACCGCCCGAGCACGATGCCCGACATCTTCGATCCGGTGAAGAGCACCATCGGGAGCCCCTACCAGCGGCTGGAGCTGCGCCGGGTCAAGGACACCTGGGCGATCCTGGCGCTGGGCGGCACGACCTGGGCGCACTACTCCCGCGACGGCGGCGCCACCTGGGCGCACAAGGATCTCGGCGGGCGCAACGCGCTGTACCGCGGCGCCATCACGCCAGACGGCGCCCTGCTCGCGGTGGGCAACCGCGGCCAGATCTACCGCCTCCCTCCAGGCGTCGAGGAGTGGGAGAACCTCAAGAGCGGCTCCAAGGAGCCATGGCGCGCGGTGACCGTCACCCCGAAGGGGCTCCTCGTGGTGGGTGGCCTCAAGGACACGCTGGCCGTCCGCCCGCCGAGCGCCGAGGGCTGGGAGCGCCGCGACATCATGCGCTTCAGCGTCTCCGCGCTGAGCGCGCGCAGCGAGCGGGAGTGGTACGCGACGACCTTCGAGGGGGCGGTGCTGGTCACCCGCGACGCGGGGCGGCGCTGGACCCCGCTCTACACGAGCGACGGCCGCGCGCTGATCGACCTGGACGTCACCGACGACGGCACCCTCGTGGCGCTCGGCCCGGAGCTGCTGCTGCGCGGCGCCGCGGGGGGCAGGCGCTGGGACGATGTGCGCGGCGCCGGGATCGACACGTTCCTCGGCCTGTGGTCGGGGCGAGGGCTGGAGGTGGCCGTCGGGGAGCGCGGGCTCATCCGGCTCCACCGTGAGGGGGGAGGCTGGGAGGCGGGCGCGCTCCCGGCGACGCTCCCGAAGGGCACCGATCTGACCGCGATCGAGATGAAGCAGGGGCGCTTCGGGTGGCTGGCGACGGGGAGCGGCGCGGTGCTGCGGACGGAGGACGGCGCCCGGACCTGGAGCCTGGGCCAGGCCGTGACCTCGGGGCGCCTGCTGACGCTCGCCGCGCTCGATCCGCTCAACGTCTTCGCGGGGGGCTCGCGCGGGACGGCGTTCACCTCAGGCGACGGCGGCAAGAGCTGGCTCCCGTTGAAGCTGCCGTTCGCCAAGAACGTCAGCGACCCGGACGTGATGAGCATCGCCATCGGCTCTCGCCAGGATCAGGTCGGCGTCTGGATCGGGGCGGACCGCGGGGAGCTGTTCGTCAAGGATCCGGCGCGGCGCGAGTTCTCAGCGGTCGGGATCCGGCACATGGGGGCGCTCGTCGACCTGGAGACGGTCGAGGGGCGGGTCTGGGCGCTGGATCAGACCGGCGTGGTGCTTCGTCAGGACGCGGCGGGCTCGCCCTGGCAGCTCGTGGCGCTGCCGCCGGGAGGTGCGATGGTCGACATCGCCTGGGGCGAAGGGGGAGAGGCGATCGCGGTGATGGAGAGCGGGACGCTCGTGATGAGCGAAGACGGCGGCGAGCGCTGGCGCGTGCTCCGCCACACGCTGGACGAGCTGGTCAGCGACCTGGCCTGGGTGTCGGGGTCGACCTTCGTGGCGGTCGGTCACGGGGGGACGATCCAGCGCACCACGGACACGGGCGCGACCTGGACGGCGCTGCCCAAGGTGGTAGGGCAGACGCTCAACGCCGTGCGCCGCGACCAGGAGACGCTGCTCACCTGCGGGTTTGGCGGGGTCTGCCTGAGCAGCGCCGACGAAGGCGCGACCTGGGCGCGCTGGGAGGGGCTCCCTGAGGGGTTCGGCAAGAGCCACGTCACGGCGATGGACGCCGCCTCCGACGGGGGGCTCGCGATCGGAGGGGTCGGGGGCGTCTGGCTGCGCAGCGACGGGCGCTGGACCCACCTGACGCCGCAGGAGGGCGAGGTGCTGCGCGAGATCCGCCACATCAAGCTCGCCGAGGGGGGGGCGCTGCTCGTGGTCGCGGCGACGGGCAAGCTGTGGCGCCGCGACGGCGAGCGCCTGCGGCAGGTCGCGCTGCCGAAAGAGGCGAGCGAGGAGCCTCGCGTCGCCGACCTGCTCTACCGCCCGAAGGGGGAGACGCTGGTGGGCTTGAACGTGGGCCTGTGGAGCCTCCGCCTGGACGGCGCGGAGCCCAGCTGGGCCGCGCTGAAGGGCTCCCCCCAGCGTGTGACGCAGGCGCCGCTGCGGCGGCTGAGCGAGGACCCGAGCGGGCGCGCGTGGCTGCTTGGCCCAGGCGGGATCTGGGCGGGCGGAGCGGAGCGGTGGGGGCAGGTGCTGATGGCGCTGCCAACCCAGCCCACCGATCTCGCGTTCATCGACCGGGAGGTGGGCTACGCCGCCTGCGTCGGCGGCGCGCTCCTGCGCACCACCGACGGCGGCGAGACCTGGACCGCGGAGCGCAGCGGGAGGCGGACGACGCTCACGGCGATCGCGGCGCGCCCCGACGGCTCGGTGATCGCGGTCGGGCGCGGCGGGGTCATCCTGGAGCGGGGGCCATAAAGGCCCCGCTGAGGCACACAGCCACGGCGCCCGCCCGCGCTCCGCGGCGGGTCACCGTGGTTGACAGTGGGTGTCGGCTTGGATAAGTAGACAGGAAGACATTCGGTCACGTCGCCCGAACGCCTCATGACCCCGAGGCCGTTCGTCGTGGGCGACAGTCGGGGCGACGAGCCCCCTTGAACCCGGGCATGGCGTCAAGCGCCAGTGCGAAGGGGCGTCCCGGGGAGCGGCGCAGCCTGCGCACGAACCGAAGCGGTCGGGAACAACAACACGGTTCCCGAACATTCGCACCAGAACCCATACACCGAGGACCCGCGACGGCGGGTCGCGGCGATGTTTCCCTGGAGGTGAGCATGAGGAGGAGTGAGATGGCACAAGACGTGGGACGAGTCACCACCGGGCGACTGTGGTTGTTGTTCATGGCCCTGACGGCGATGATGTGGTGGGTGAGCGCCTGTGGCCCGACCTACCCCAACTGCGACACCGACGATCACTGCGAGGGGCATGAGAACGCGTACTGCTTGCAGGGGACGTGCTCCCAGTGCCGTCAGAACACCCACTGCCAGGAGGGGTTCCAGTGCGTCGCGGGGGCGTGTGAGCAGATCCTCAACTGGTGCAAGGCGGACGGCGACTGCACGGGCAAGCAGCGGTGCCGCAACAACCGCTGCGGCCCCGAGTGCATCAGCGACGCCGACTGCAGCGACGGCATGGTGTGCAAGGAGGACGGCACCTGCCAGGTGCAGTGCGTCGTGAACACGGACTGCCCGGACAACCACAACTGCCAGAGCGGCCGCTGCATCCGACAGGCGCAGATCGCCGACCCGTGCGCCAACCTGGCGGCGATCAACTTCGATTACAACGAGTCGGCGCTGACCACGACCGCCCGGGAGAGGCTGCGCAACCACTCCGAGTGCATCAAGAACCGCAGCTCCGCCGTCCAGATCGAGGGTCACTGCGACGAGCGCGGCACGCCCGAGTACAACATCGCCCTCGGCGAGCGGCGCGCCCGGAGCGCCCGCGACTACCTGGTCAGCCTCGGCGTGGCGCGCAACCGCCTGTCGATGATCTCCTACGGCGAGGAGCGCCCGGTGAAGTACGGCACGGGCGAGTCGGTCTGGAGCCTGAACCGGCGCTGCGAGTTCGTCTGGAAGTGAGCCGCCTGCTATAGTGGAACCTGTTGCCGTCCCTGGCGTGGACCAACGAGGGGAGGAGCTTGTGTTGAGGATGAAGCGTGTGTTTGTGAGCGCGGCCGGTCTGGCGCTCCTGCTCATCGGGGCGTTGTCGCTGTCGGGCTGCGTCTCGAGCGGCGAGGGCGATAAGATGTGGAAGGAGATCAACGCCCTCAAAGAGACACAGAAGACCATGCAGCGCGACCGCGAGCAGCTCGCCGAGACGCTGAATCGGTCCAAGCAGGAGATCGACAGCCTGGAGACCATCATCAAGGAGGCCCGCGATCTGCTGTCGCGCAACAACGCCGACCTGGGCGCCGAGATGATCGAGGTCCGCAAGGCGATCGACACGATGACCGGGCGCTTGGAGAACCTTCAGCGCGAGCACGACAAGCTGGTCAAGGAGTTCGACCTGTTCGTCAAGGACGTCGACTCGCGGCTGGGCGGCGCCAGCGGCTCCCTCCCCGCCGACAAGGAAGACCTGTGGTCGGAGGCCGAGAAGCGCTACGCCGCCAACAACTGGGTCGCGGCGCGGGTCGCCTACCTCCAGTTCGCGCGGCAGAACAAGGACGACAGCCGCGCCGACAACGCCTTCTACCAGATCGGCGAGACCTACCTGAGCCAGGGGCGCTACGCCGACGCGATCGTCGAGTTCCGCAAGGTGGTCGAGTTCCCCCGCTCGGACGTCGCCGACGCGGCCATCTACCGCAGCGCCGACGCCCTCGCGGCGATGGGGCGCTGCGACAACGCCAGGGCGCTCTACGAGAGCTTCGTCGCCGATTACCCGCGCTCCAAGTACCGCAGGGACGCCGTCCGTAAGATTCGGGACATCAAGAAGACCGGCACCTGCAAGTAACCCAGCCAGGTCCACCATCATGCACCTCCTCCCCCTCCGGGCCCTCGCCCTCCTCGCCCTGCTCCTCCTGAGCTTCGCCTGCAACCCCCCAGCGCCCAACGACGGCCCCCCCGCGGCGACCCCCGAGGCGCCCGCGGACAAGGCCGCGGCGAGCAAGGCCGCGCCCGACAAGGCGACACCTGACAAGGCCGCGGCGAGCAAGGCCGCGGCGAGCAAGGCGGCGCCCGACAAGAGCAAGCCCGACCCAGGCGCCTCCGAACAACCGGCCCCCGACGACGGCCCGCGCGTCGCCCGCGACTTCGGCGATCGGAAGGCGACCTACCCCGCCACCGCGGGCCAGATCGTCGACGCGGCGATCTACAAGGGCCTCTACCACGCCATGCGTGACCTCGATCAGCAGCTCAACCCGACCACGACCCCCGTCGGGGAGCCCCTCCCGGGCAAGGCCCTGCCGCCGACGGCGCGCTCCGGGGTGTCTCGGGACAAGGGCACCCTGTTGACCATCTGGCACACCAGCAACGTCCACGGCGAGCGCGAGGACTGCGGCTGCCCCAAGCGGCCGCTCGGCGGGCTCGCCCGCAAGGCCACCGTGATCGCCGAGGCCCCCCGCGACAAGAAGGAGGTCAACCGCCCCGACGCCGCGCTCATCGTGGACGCGGGCAACCTCCTCTTCAAGTCGCCGCGCGTCGGCGATCAGAAGGACAACGCCCGCAAGGTCTCGATCATCGAGGCCGAGGCGATCATCGACGCCTTCAACCTCATCGGCTGCCATGGGTTCGCGGTCGGTCAATACGACCTCGCCATGGGCCATGAGGCCCTCAGCGCGCTCCACGCCCGGGCGAAGTTCCCCTGGCTCAGCGCCAACCTGCGGCGCGCGGGCACCAGGGGGCTGCTGTTCAAGCCCTTCGTCACGACCTCGGCCGCGGGCATGAAGATCGCGCTGGTCGGCCTCACCCAGCCGGGGATGAGCGGCGACGCGCTCAAGGAGCTGGGCTTTGAGATCGACGACCCGGCGGCCGCGCTCAAGAAGCAGGCGGGCGCCATCAAAGCCGCTCGCCCCGACCTCGTGGTGCTGCTCTCCAACCTCGGCATCCGCGACACGCAGAAGGTCCTCGATCAGCTCGGCGGCGCCTTCCCCGTGCACACCGCGATCGTGTCGGGCACCGGGCGGATGACCTTCAAGCCGGTCTGGCACGAGAGCACCTTCATGATCGAGTCGGGCTCGCGCGGCAAGTACCTCGGCCGCGCCGACCTCCACGTCCTCAACGGCTCGGTCGCCTTCGCGCCGACCGAGGACGGCCAGTCCAAGCTGGTCCGCGACTACATGAACACCTACCGCTCCCTGCACAACGCCCGGCGCAACCTCCACAAGACCCGCCGCGCCCAGAGCAGCGACGACAAGGTCAAGCGCATGGCCCGCAGCCTCACCTACAGCGCCAGCCGCCTCCAGAAGATCGAGGCGGAGCTTCCTGCGCAGATCGACCTCAAGGGCGCCGGGGACGAGGGCGCCGCGAGCTGGCTCAACCCCGAACTGGTCCCCCTCGACATCGACATCAAGGAGGAGCCTCGGGTGCGACAGGCCCTCGACAAGCACATCGCCCGCGCCAAACCCCTCGGCGGCGGCAAGGGCAAAGCCCACTGAGCCCCACCATGGCTGGACTCGCCAAAATCGTCGCGCTGATCCTCCTCACCCTGGCGCTGTTGATCGTCACCACCGAGTTCCACCCGGACTCGTGGACCTCGGTCGGCGAGTTCATGGGCTACCCGGTCGTCCAGATCGCCCAGGAGGGCGCCCGCGGCGTGATCGCCATCGGCCAGGTCGACGCGGCGGGCGCGGTCGTGATCGCCCAGGCGGGCTACGGGCTCATCGCCTTCGCCCAGGTCGGGGCGGGCGTCCTGTTCGGCATCGGGCAGGGGATGGGCGGGCTCGTCAGCTTCGGCCAGCTCAGCCTCGGCTTCTTCTTCGCCCTCGGGCAGCTCGCCTTCGGCGCCCAGAGCATCGGGCAGGTGGGCGTCATCAGCCGCGACTGGCTCGGGGAGATGAGCGCCGAGCTGACCGAGCTGCTTCGGCTGCGCTTCCAGGGCAACCAGGAGCCCGAGCCGGAGGTCACCACCGAGGAGGATCCGAGCGCGCGACCCCAGGGGTCCAACGTCTGGCCCGACGCGCTGCTCGCTCACCTCAAGCTCCCCGAGCGCCCCCTGACGCTCGCGATGTCCGACGGTCGGAGCGTCACCGCCGAGGTCGATCGGGTGGTCGTCCGCGACGCGTCCGGGGCGACGGCGCACACCGTCGAGGACAGCGACGGCGGGGTGGTCCAGCTGTCGCGCTCCCAGCACAGGCGCCGCCTCGGGTGGCTGTTCCAGATGTTCGGGGGGAGCGCCTTCGAGCACCGCCTCCACGTCGAGCTGCGCCACCGGACGGGCCTGCGCGTCGGGGCGCACGCGGCGGTCCCCGAGGAGCTGCTCGCCGGGCTGCCGATGCTGGAGCAGTCCGGGGCGCGGGTCGATCGCGATGAGCTGCTGGAGCTGCTGGCCGTGCTCTCGGGGATGCGGCTGCGCGTCGCGCACAACCCGGCGACGCGCGTGACGATCGAGGAGCGCTCGCTCTCGTTCGGGACGCGGCTGTTCCACCTCGCCAAGTGGTCGCTCCGCCCAGGGGTGTGGCTGCTGCACCTGGCGCCGCTGGTGGTCGTCCCCAAGCTGGCGCTGCGTTGGATGGGCTCTCCCGGGGCGGACCTGATCACGGTCGCCTACGTGGGGGCGCTGCTCTACTTCTTCACGGTGCTCGCGCTGCTCGCGCTGATGTTCCTGTTCGTCGGCCCGGCGTCGAAGCGCTACAGCGCCCCGTGAGGCTCAGAACCGACCAAACAGCTCGGTGAGGCGGACGTCGAGCGCCGCGGACAGCTTGTAGAGCGAGGAGACCGAGGCGCTCGACTCCGCGCGCTCGATCTGGCTGAGCAGGGAGACGGAGAGCCCGGTGCGGCGCGAGAGCTGCTTGAGGGTGAGGCCCTGATCCTTGCGGAAGTGACGAATGTTCTTGCCAATCGTCTTGTGCAGCTCCTCCTCCGGGTTGGTGAGCAGCCCTTTGTCGCGCAGGATGCGCTCGATCGTCTCGTTGAACTCCTCCGCGTCGAACGGCTTGCGGATGTAATCGGAGACGTTCTGCTTGAGCGACTGCACCGCCGTCTCGACCGTGGCGTGCCCGGTGAAGATGACGACCGCGATGTCGGAGTCGATCTTGCGGATCTGGTCGAGGACCTCGATGCCGTTCATCTTGGGCATCATGAGGTCGAGGACCACGATGTGGTACTGCTCACGGCGCAGCTCGGGGATGACCTCGGTCGGGTCGGTCAGCGTGGTGACCTTGTAGCCGCTCTTGGAGAGGAGCAGCTTCATGTACTCGCAGATGTCGACCTCATCGTCCACCACGAGGATGCGGATGGTCTGGGTCGTGACGTGGCTTCGTGTTCTGGCGCTCATAGCGTTCTGACCTGGAAGTGTAAGGACAACCACATGAACAAGCAGTGATTCTACACGACATCGCGCGATGTTCCCACCCGGAAGGCGTGAAGTTGCCGGTGTGGACGGCTCATGTTACGGTTCGCGACGAAGAGCGAACAGCCGGCCACGGTGAGCCAAGTGTCATACGTCCCCAATCCGCTTTATGCAACCTCGTCGCTGGAAGGGATCGGCGGACAGATCAAGTCCGAGCCCGAAGACTTCGTAGTCGAGGAGCGCCCCGCCTACCTCCCTGGTGGTGAGGGGGTCCACCTCTACCTCTGGGTAGAGAAGCGCGACGTCGCCGCCCCCGAGGCCCAGCGGATCATCGCCCGCGCCTTCGGAGTCTCGAACGGCGACGTCGGCCAGGCCGGGAACAAGGACCGCCGCGCGGTCACGCGCCAGTGGTTCTCGGTCCCCGACGAGGCGCAGCGGTGGAGCGCCGACACCTCGCCGTCCGAGTGGGATCTGGGCGATCGCATGCGCGTGCTTCAGGTCAGCCGCCACACCAACAAGCTCAAGACCGGGCACCTATGGGGCAACCGCTTCCAGATCACGCTGCGCGGGGTGGAGCCCGGGGCGCTTGAGATCGCGCGCGAGGGGCTTGAGATCCTGGCGCGCGAGGGCACCCCGAACTTCTACGGCCCGCAGCGGTTCGGGCACGGCAACGCCAACGTCGTCGCGGGGCTGGGCATGCTGCGAGGCGGCAAGCGAGGCGGTCGGCGAGGCCGCTTCAACCGTCGGATGGTGGTCAGCGCGTTGCAGGCGTGGCTGTTCAACCTGGCGCTGGCGCGGCGCATCCGTGAGGGCGCGCTCCACAAGGCGCTGGCGGGCGACGTCATGGCGACGCGCGACACGGGCGGCCTCTTTGATGTGGAGGACGTGGAGACCGAGCAGGCCCGGTTCTCGGCGGGCGAGATCGTGCCCACCGGGCCGATATACGGGCACCGGATGCGGCGCGCCGGGCAGGACGCTGGCGCGCTGGAAGAGGCCGTGCTGGCCGACGCAGGGCTGGAGCTCGCGGCGTTCAAGGCGCTGGGCAAGCTCGCCCGCGGGACGCGACGCCACAACCTGATCTACCTGGAGCACCACGCGGTCGAGGCGGGGGAGGACGGCAGCCTCGTCCTGCGCTTCGACCTCCCCAAGGGGGCGTACGCGACCGTGGTGCTCGATGAACTCATGAAGCGAGAGGGGCCCATGGTGGCCGGCCCCGAGACGTTCAGCAGCGACGAGGGGTGAGGGATGGCGACGCGAGCAGGGTTGGGCAAACAGGTCAACGGCCTCCTCAACGCCGAACAGTTCATGGGGCTGGCGCGCCGGTGTGGGTTCACCCTCACCCCGGCCACGCTGAGCGCCATGGTCGAGCACAAGTTCATCGCGCCGCTGGGCAGCGAGGAGTCGGATCGGTACGCCCCGGCCCACCTGTGGCTCATCTCCAGGTACTTCCAGGCCATCACGATCCACCGCCACCCCTGGCGAGAGGCCGGGATGGTGGACGAGGACGCGCTCCTTGGCCTGAAGGTGGACGCGCTGGTGCTCAACACCCTGGTGGAGGGGTTCTACGTCGAGGATGGGCCAACGCCTGAGCTGGCGCCCCCCCAAGAGGACATGATCGAGCGCCTCGGCGGCTTTGTCGAGCAGCAGGATCCGCTCGGCGCGCTGGGCGAGCTGCTGCCCTACCTGAGGCCGGAGCTGCGCTCGCGCATGCGCGGCGAGGCGCTGATGGTTGAGCTGCTGCGCGATCTGCTCACGCGCATCTGGCGGCAGACGGACTCGGCGACGGCGCTGGAGGCGCTCGGCGGGGCGTCTCGGCTGGGGCCGAACTCGGAGCCCGAGCGGCTGGCGCGCTCCTCCTACGCCCCCAGCCGCTCCCGGCCGCTGGTCGGACCCGCTCCTCACCGACGCGGACGACCGTGACGATGCCGCGCCCGGTCCCGAGCCCCCCGGAGACGTCGCCGCCGTCCCCTGAAGCGCCCGAGCGGCTCCCGGTGCTCACCCCGGCGGACGCCCCCCGGTTCCACGTGGCCGACGACGAGCCCCAGGAGGATGGGCTCTCGCCCAGCCCGTCCCGTCAGATCGCCCCGTCGCTCGCGCCGACGCTCGCGCGCTCCAACGTGAGCGACGACTCCTCCACCGAGCCGCCCACGCAACGAACCCAGGTGCGACCGACGGAGCCCCTGGAGGAGCCCGCGGGCGAGCTGGCGCGCTCCGAGGCGAGCCCGTCGCTGCGACGCCGCAGCCTCAATGACCTGATCGCCCTCCAGGCGCCTCGCGGCGAAGGCGACGAGGACGGCGGGGGGCTGCGCGAGGCGCTCATCCGCGCCCGTGAGGAGGCGGAGCGCCGCGCCGCCGAAGGCCCCGCCGAGCCCGCCGCGCCTCAGCTCCGGCCCCGAGAGCGCTCCGCGGGCGCCGACGGGCCGATGACGCACACCGAGGAGCTGCCCGAGGCGCTCGGCGACGACCGCGACGCGCCGGACGCGGTCTCCAAGGCGACCATGGAGGTGCAGGTCAAGCAGCTCAACGCGCTGCGGCGGCGGTACATGAACGAGCAGGCCTGGGACAAGCTGGTCGACCTGTACCTGGAGAAGCTGCACCTGTTCCCGAGCCCCGCGGACCAGCGCAAGGTGCTGGTCAACGCCGGGGTGATCTGCGAGCGCAAGCTCAAGGACCCCCACAAGGCGATCGACGCCTACGAGCGCGCCCTCAAGATCGCCCCGGACGCCAGCCTGTTCGAGACGCTCGACCAGCTCTACACGCAGGTCGAGGACTGGGGCAAGCTGGCCGAGCTGGTGGATCAGGAGCTGGAGCTGGTCGAGGACCCCGGGCTGGAGCTGGATCTGACGATCCGCAAGGCGGAGGTGCTGGCGCTGCGCCTCAACGAGGGCGAGCTGGCGCTGAACCTGTTTCGGGAGCTGCTCCAGGAGGAGCTGGCGACCGACGAGCGCGAGGAGGTGCTGGTCGCGCTGGCGGAGCTGATCCAGGAGGGCGGCAGCAACGGGCGCTTCTTGCTCGGCGCCGCGGGCCTGCTGGAGGCCCACTGGGGCCACGCCGCCCAGCCCGAGCTGCTGGTGCGGCTGTACGAGGGGCTCTTTGACGCCTTCATGCGGCAGGAGGAGCGCACGATGGCGGCGGAGGTGATGAGCCGGATCGCGTCGCTGCACCAGGCCAACGAGCGCTACCAGGAGGCGTTCGTCGCGCTGGGGCAGGCGCTCTCCTGCCAGCCGGGGCGCCAGGACACCTTCATGCGGCTGGAGGCGCTGGCCGAGCGCCTGGACGCGCTGCGCGACCTGGCGGCGATCTACGAGGACGAGATGGATCGCCTCGACGCCGACCAGGCCGTGACGGTCGGGGCGCGGCTGGCGGCGCTGTACGGCAAGCTCGGCGACCTCGACGGGGTCCGGCGCTCCTGGCAGCTGGTCAGCGAGATCGACCCGGACAACGTGGACGCGCTCAAGAAGCTGCGCGCGCTCTATGTGCTGCAAGGCGACCTGGAGGCCCAGCTGGACGTGCTGCGCCGCATGGTGGACGTCGCTCAGGGGCCGGAGCGGCTGGAGGTGCTGCTCCAGATCGTGCGGCTTCGCACCGCCGGGCTCGACGCCAACGCCCCGCCCAAGTCGCGCGACGTCCTCGACATGGACGTCGCGGTCGCCATGATTCAGGAGGCGCTCTCGGAGGTGTCGCCCGGCACCGAGGAGGCGCAGGAGGTCATGGCGATGGCCCACAAGCTGATCGAGCGCTCCAACCACGCCGTGGCCTACCAGCTCGCCGAGCGCCTGGAGCAGTTCCACAGCGCCGCGGGCGACCACAAGGCGATCGTCGCCACCTACGAGCGGCTCGCCGCCGCCTACGGCGACGACCCGGCGACCGCCGCCGAGAGCGCGCGCCTGTGGGCGCGCGTCGGCCAGATCCAGCTCATCCAGCTCCAGGATCCCGAGCGCGCCTTCCTCTACTACGCCAAGGCGGTGCAGGTCGACCCGCAGAACGCCGACGCCCAGGCGATGCTGGAGGATCTGGCCCAGCAGCACAACCGCTGGGACGAGGTCGCGCTGATCTGGGAGGACATCCTTGAGGAGGACAGCCGCATCCCCTGGCTCCGCAAGCTGGCGCGCATCTACCGCGACCAGCTCGGCGACGAGAAGCAGGCCGCCGAGCGCTTCGCCGAGATCCTCCACCAGGTGCCCGGCGACGAGGAGGCGCTCAACCTGCTGGAGGAGCACTACGCCGCCCAGCAGGACTGGATGGCGCTGCTGGACGTGCTGGAGTCCCGCGCGGAGGCGAGCACCGACCCCGAGGAGCGCGCCGAGCTGCTGACGCGCATCGCCGTCGTGAGCCTGGAGAAGCTGCACGACCCGCGCGGCGCCGCCGACCACGTTGCCAACCTCCTGGAGCTGCTCGCCGAGCTGGAGCAGCCCATCGACGACGTCCTCGCCCTCTACCGCCGCACCGGCCACCTGCCCGCGCTCGCCGACATCATGGAGAGCCACGCCTACAGCGTGCGTGACAAGCAGCGGCGGACCGCCGTGCAGATGCAGCGCGTCGGCCTGCTCATCGAGCAGGAGCAGCTCGACAAGGCGATCGACCTGCTGGTCAGCCTCCGCGCGCAGGAGCCCTCCGACCCGGCGCTCCGCCTGCGCATCCTCCGCCGCCTCTCGGCGCTCTACCTCCGGGCGGAGCGCGAGCTGGAGGCCTACGCCGCCTTCCGGGCGCTCTACGAGGAGCTGGGCTCGGCGCGCCACGCGCGCACCGAGGAGATGCGCGCCGAGCAGGTCGAGGTCCTCAAGCGCCTCGCGCGCATGGCCGAGACCGCCCTCGGCTCACCGGACGAGGCCGCGGCCCACTACCGCGAGCTGCTCGACCGCGACCCGAACAACCTCCAGGTGCTCACCGAGCTGGAGCGCCTCTACGAGGAGAGCGCCAACTGGCGAGGCCTCTTTGAGAGCCTGGAGCGCCACTCGGACCTGGTGCTCACCCACAGCGACAGCGCCGTCGCCGCCTCCGTCCTCAAGGAGCGGCAGGTCGAGATCGCCCGCGACCACCTCAAGGAGCCCGCGCAGGAGCGCACCGCCATCATCGGCCTCATGAAGCTCCGCAGCGACACCCGCCCCTCCGAGCTGGAGCGGCTGATCGACCTCGCGCGCCGCCTCGGGCGGTGGGAGGAGGCGCTCCAGCGCAGCGAGGCGTTCCTCGAACACCTCGACGCGCCCGAGGACATCGCCGCGATGCTCATCGAGATGGCCCAGGTCGCCCGCATGGAGGTCCGCTCCAACACCCGCGCCATCAGCTACCTGGAGCGCGCGCGCAAGCTCCAGCCCGGGCAACGCGCCGTCCTCTCCACGCTCTCGGAGCTGTACCAGACGGAGGGGCTCCACGCCGACCTCGTCTCGCTGTGGCGCAGCACCCTCGACCACGAAGACGAACTCACCACCGCCCAGGTGGTCTTCGCCTGCCGCCAGCTCGCCCGCGCCGTCGAGGCCCACGAGCGGGATCCGCGCCGCGCAGCTGGCTACCTCGAGCGCGCCCTGGTCGAAGCCAACGAGGACCCCGACGCCCTCTCCCCCGAGGACGCCCACGCCATCCACCGCCACCTCGCCGACCTCTACCTCCAGCTCCAGGATCACGCCGCCGCCCTCACCCACCTGCAGGCCCTGGAGGCCAGCACGGAGCAGCTCGGCGCGCTGTACGAGGAGCTGGGCCAGGTCGCCCTCAAGGCGGACAAGCTGGAGGCCAGCGAGGGCTACTTCATCCGCGCGCTGGAGCAGGACGGCCAGCGCATGACCGCGCGCATCGGCCTGGCGGAGGCGCTGCTGGCCCACGGCAAGCACGCCGATGCGATACAGCTCCTTGAGATCATTGAGGATCACTTCGACGCCCTCTCCGAGGCGACCGATCGCGCCAGGCTCTACGCGGCCTTCGGCCAGGCGCACGCCGCCGCCGGGCGCGCCGAGAAGGCCTCCGAGATGTTCCGGGTCGCGCTCCAGCACGACCCGGAGAACGCCGTCGCGCAGGCGAGCGTCGGCTCCTGAGCCGACCGGCGCTCACCTCGCTCAGGGGCCAAAGGCGCGCGAGAGGACCCGCGCCGCCTCACGGCGACGCGGCGAGAAGCCCAGCGGCCCCTCCTCGTCGGTGTCCACGTCCGTGAACCACTTCCAGACATAGAGCCCCCGCAGCCAGGGCTTCTGAGCCGCGACGTTGAGCACCGCCGCGTAGGCCAGCGCCTGGCTGCGCTCGTCGTAGCGCTTCGCCTCGTCGGGGAGGTGCTCGGGCCAGGTCCCCGGCGAGAGCGCCGTCGCCCGGATCGCCTTGAAGCCAAACTCCGTGAAGACCACGGGCTTGTCGTGCTGGACGCTGAGCGCCTCGTAGCCGCGGAGCTGGCGCTCAACCCCGGCCTCCAGCTCCGCGTAGCTGGGGTCGAGCTGGTCAGTCAGCGGCGCGAAGAACTGCCCCCCGATCCAGTCGAGCTTGTCCCAGAAGACGACCTGCTCCGCCTCGTTCCAGTTGGCGGCGTAGGTGATCGGCCCCGAGTAGGCCGCGCGCGCCGCGTCGATGAGCGCCACCCAGCGCGCCCGCTGCGAGCGGCTGGAGCTGGCCAGCTCCACCCCGATGACGAAGGCGTCCACCTGGTGCTCTTCGGCCAGCCGCGCGTGGTGCAGGATGAAGGCGGAGTAGGTCGCGAACCAGGTGTCCCAGCCGCCCTCGGCGGGGTCGGGCTCGATGTGACCGCGCCATTCGCTGTGGTTGATCCAGATGTGGGGCTTGAGCATCACCTTGAGCCCGAGCTGGCGCGCCTGCTGGATCTCGCGGGTGAGCCGGTCGTCGTTCTCGCCCGCGACCATCTCGGGGTCGTAGCCGACGCGGGCGCTGGTGACCGACTTCTGCCAGGCGAACGGGGTCAGGCTGACCCAGCGGACGCCGAGCCTCACCAGCTCCTTCTTGCTCTCAAGCGAGTCGTCGGAGCCGTAGCCGTTGATCCCGCCCAGCTGCCAGTTGTGCGCGAGGCAGACGCCGCGCTGCGTCGCCTCGGGGAGCGGCGCGATCGGGACCGGGAGGTCCAGCCGGGCCGGAGCGGCCGTGGGCTCGGGCGAGGTGGCCCCGGAGCCGCTGCACCCGCCGCCGCAGGAGCTGACCGTGGTGAGCAACGCGAGCGCGACGAGCCATCGGGCGATGGGTGTGTTCATGGGGCACCTAGATGCGAATGAAGATGTCCTTGACGGCGTCGGAGGTCAACCGGGACACCGAGGTGACCCGATCGGCGAAGCGGGCGACCGCGTCGGCCTGCGGCGCCTGCCCGATGCGCCGCCCGACATCGACGAGGACGGCGTAGACCGAGAACTCCAGCCGCGCCTGCGCCGCCTTGAAGCGGGTGAGCCAGGCCGAGGAGATCGACGCAGCGCCGTCGGTGATGAAGACGATGTCGCCGCGCTTGAGGTCGGGGTGCGCCTCCAAAAGCTCAAGCGCCTGGTCGAGCGGGGCCTCGAAGTGGGTGCCGCCGCCCGGGAAGTGGTCGGCGAACTCCATCACGTCACGCAGCTCGACCTTCGGGGGCTCGGAGATCCCCGGCGAGGGCATCTGGAGGAGGTCGAAGACCCGGAGGTCGTGGCGCCCCCCGGAGAAGACGATGGCGCGGAAGTGACGCTTCTGCTTGCGGGCGATCTCCAGGAGGGTGAGGGCGACGGCCTTGGCCCACAGCTCCTTCTCGCCGCGCATCGAGCCCGAGCCGTCCAGGCAGACGATCATCGGCCCTCGCCCGGCGCGCTCCTGGCCCTCGACGGCGTATTGCAGGAGCTTCGCCTCCGCGAAGCGGCGCATGAACTCCTGGCGCAGCAGCGGGTGGCGCCGCAAGCTCAGCTCCGCGGGGAGGAGGCGGGCGAGGTCACGCCCCATGTCGATGGCATGCACCTCGGCGGGGCGGCGCTCGAAGGTCGCGCGCCGCTGGGCCTGGGCGAACTCGCGGAACGCCCCGACCATCCGAGAGAGCAGCCGGAGCTTCGGGCTCTGGGCCAGCTCGTCGCCCAGCTCCATCTTGGCCGCCGCGCTGCCCCCAGTCGCCCCGTCGGGCAGGCCGAGGTGTTGCCCGAAGGCGCTCAGCTCCCGCTCGTTCTCCTCGATCCGCTCGGGGAGGGTGTCGAGCAGGTCACGAATCCGGGTCTGGGTGTCGGCGGGGAGGCGGCTGAGGCTCCGCGCCTGCTCCCCGCGCATCCGCTTGAGGTCCCGGCGCGCCTCGGACAGCTCCCCCTCCAGGGTGTCCAGCGTGCTCTGGAACGCGTCCGGGTCGCGCTCGGCGAGCGGCGTCTCGCTCAGCTCGGCGGCCTCGGAGAGCTGCTCCTCCAGCTCCTCGACCTGCTCTTCGAGTTGCTTGAGTTCGAACTCGGCGAGGAGGCGACGCTGGGAGAAGCGCTCCGGGTGGGTGAGCATCTGATAGACCCGGTCGAGCACCCACAGCGTCCCCAGACCGGCGCGGGGTTCGTCAAGGACCGTCTCGGCGCGCAGGCGCTCCAACCCCTTCGCCGAGCGCACCCAGCCGAGCACCTGCCTCGCCAGCGCGGTGCGCCCCTCGGTCGCCTCGGCGGGCGGCGCGAGGGTCAGCGTGTACTTGAACAGCGCGCAGAAGACGTCCTGGCCGAGCGCCTCAAACCCCGGGAAGATCCGCTGGCCCGCCTCCAGGCGCTCGCGCAGCGTCGGGCTCTCGTCGCGGACCCGGCCCCAGGCGGCCCGATCGTAGGCGTCGTGCTCCACCACGGTGGGGTGCGGCCTCTCACGGAGGCCGCCCTCGGCGTCGCCCTGGTCGTCGGCCATCAGTTGACCTCCATCAGGATCTTCTTCTGGATCGCCTCGATCTCGGTCAGGAACCCCTGCACCTCGCTGATCTCGCGGCGACGCTCCCGGGCGTCGCGCAGGACCTCCTGCACGGCGTTGTGGATCCGCTTGAGCTTGGTGTGGGCCTCGATGCTGGCCCGCATCGAGGTCTCGGCGTCATCCCAGCCGCGCAGCGCGTAGTCGCGCACCTCCCGCGCCTGAAACAGGAGCCCCTGCGCCCGCTCCACGTGCCCATGGAACACCTCGCGGAGCGTCTCCAGCACCTCGCCGCGCTGCTCGGGCTCGCTCCAGAGGATGTGCTGGAGCTGGTTGAGGTCGCGCTGGGTGACCTCGCGCCGCCCGTCCACCAGCGCGAACGCCTTGAGCACCCGCAGCGCCTTGCGGTAGCGGCGGTCGCTGGCCACGACCCCCTTCTTGCGGAGCCGCCGCCGCAGCTCCACCAGGTCGCCGAGGTAGCCGTCGTGGATCGGGACCGCGCCGACCAGCCCCTGGAGCGCCTTGAGTTCGTCGGCGCCGAGGTGGGTCACGTCGCGCTCGCTCGGGCCTTCGGGCAGCGAGAGCATCTTCAGGAACCGAAAGTCCTCCTCGATGTAGCCGATGGTGTAGCGCAGCATGAAGCGGTCGAAGAGGGCCATCAGCTCGCCCTCCTCGGGCAGCTCGTTGCTGGCCGCGAACAGCGCCTTGAGCGGCACGGGCTGCGCCTCCGTGCCGTTGTGGTAGACCCGCTCGTTGATCAACGACAGCAGGCTGTTGAGGATGGCGCTGTTCGCCTTGAAGATCTCGTCCAGGAAGGCGATGTCCGCCTCGGGCAGCTTCGCGGTCGTGATCCGCTGGTAGCGATCCGCTTCAAGCGCCTTGAGGCTGATGGCGCCGAAGATCTCCTCGGGGGTCGTGAACTTGGTGAGCAGCCAGCCAAAGTAGCGCGAGCCGCTCAGGTGGCCGCACAGCTCCATCGCCAACATGCTCTTGGCGGTCCCCACCGGCCCCAGCAGCAACACGTGCTCCCCGGCGAGCAGGGCCGCCAGCGCGCCGTCGATCACCGCCTCCCGCTCGATGAACTGCTCGGACAGCTCCTTCCTGAGGCGTTGCAGCTTGTCCATGGCTCGCTTCTGGAGTTCGTCGTGCATGCTTCTCTTCACCTCATTGCCGTGGGGCCACGCTCAAAAGCTCTTGCGCGCGCCGCCGAGAGCACCCAGAATATGAACGCGGTCGAAAGTGCTTGAATGTCGATCATGCGTCGAGGTTGCGTGCATGTCCACCCTTGAACCACTGGAGAGCCAATACGCTTCCGATCCTGACATGGATGAGCTGATCGACATGTTCGTCGCTCGCCTCCCCATCCAGATCCACTCCATGCGTGAGTCCCTCAAAGGCGACGTCCACCCGGACTTTGTCCAGAGCGTCCATCAGCTCAAGGGGACCGGAGCGCTCGTGGGCTTCGATCCCATCTCCCAGAGCGCCGCGATCATCCAACGCGAGTACCGCGAGGTGGGCCGCTCCCCGGCCGAGCTTCGCGACGAGATCGAGCGCCTCATCCTCCTGTGCCGACGCGCGCGGCACTGGGCGAGGAGCTGCCGCACCTCCTCCGGTTGAAAATCATAGGCACATCGGGCATCACTGCAGGTGTCCAGGCACGACAACGTGGGCAAATCAGGCGGCCCATGCACACCGAGGGAGGTCTCCATGCCCGAAATACCTGAGTTCATCAAACCCTACATGCCCCAGATCATCGCGTTCGCGCACGCCGCGCTGGTCTGCGTCTTTATATTGATCCTGGGCTGGTTCATCAGCAAGTGGGTCCACCGCCTCGCGCACAAGGCGCTCAAGCGCACCAAGGCCGAGGAGTCGCTCTCGCGCTTCCTGGCCTCCATGGCGCAGTACACGGTGCTCGCGGCGACGGTCATCGCGGCCATCGACCGGGTGGGGGTCCCGACGACGAGCGTCGTCGCGCTGCTGGGCAGCGCCGGCATCGCCGTCGGCCTCGCGCTCCAGGGCAACCTGTCGCACTTCGCCAGCGGGGTCATGATCCTCTTCTTCCGCCCCTTCGTGGTGGACGACCGCGTCACGCTGTCGGGTCACACCGGCGTCGTCAAGGAGGTCGGCCTCTTCGCGACGATCCTGCGCACGCCGAACCACGACCGGATCATCATCCCCAACGGCGCGATCACGGGCAACACGATCGTCAACCACACCGCCCTCGGCACCTCGCGCGCGATCATCGACATCGGCGTCGCCTACGGCTCCGACCTCGCCCAGGTCCAGGAGGTGCTCCGCGAGGCCGCCAGCGGGGCCGAGCACGTCCTCGCCGACCCGCCGCCTGGCGTCGCCTTTGTGGAGTTTGGCGCCAGCTCCCTCAACTTCAAGGTCATGCCCTGGTGCAAGAGCGAGCACTTCGTCCCGGTGCAGCACCACGTCAAGGTCGCGATCTACAACGCCCTCAACGAAGCCGAGATCGAGATCCCCTTCGATCAGCTCGTCGTCTACCACGACCACCTCAACCCCCCCGAGCCGGGCGACACGCTGGAGAGCGGCGACGACGCGAGCGACGCGGGCTGAGCCGCCTCAGGTCGGCTCCATCCCCTCGACCGCGGCGAAGGCGTGCTCCGTCAGGTCGTTGGCCTGGCTCAGCTCCAGGCTCACCTCGCGCCCCAGGCGCTCCAGGAGGACGATCCCCAGCCGCGGCTTGATCTGGAGCAGCCGCCGGAACGCCGCCCGCTCGATGGAGAGCACCCGCGTCCTGCCGGACGCCACGAGGCTGAACCGACACTGGCAGGGGTGCAGCAGCGTCATCGCGCCGATGTGCTCCCCCACCCCAACGAGGCGAGGCTCCGCCCCAACCCGCTCCATGTTCACCTCGCCCTCCATGACGATGATCATCCGATCGCACAGCCCCCCGGCGGACATGACGTGCTCCCCGTCTCGGAGGGTCTGGACGACGCAGATGTTCATCACCCGCGACATCTGGGCCAGGCTCAGCCCACGGAACAGGAAGACCTCGCGCACGGTCGCCAGATCGACCCCGGTCTGGCTCCCCGGGGGCATCTCCACGTTCAACCCCGCCTCGTCGTCCGGGAGCGCGTCCACCGCCACCACCGTGATGTTGTCGTGGCCGCCCGCGTTGTTGGCGAACTGGATCAGCGATGAGGGCAGATCCTCCAGGGGCTGCTGCTCCAGCTGCTCGCGGAACCAGTGCTGCTGCTCGAACAGATAATCGCTCAAGCCGTCCGAGCAGATCACGAACCGATCGCAGGGCAGCACGTCGAGCACAGCTTCTCGACCTGCACCGACGCCTGGGTGCCCACCGAGCGGGTCAACACGTGGGCGTAGCGGCTTCCCTGGGCCTGCTCGGCGGTGAACACCCCGGCCCTCATCAGATCGGCGACCATCGTGTGATCGGTGCTGAGCTGGTGCAGCTCCCCCTCGCGATGGAGGTAGAGGCGCGTGTCGCCCACGTGCGCCATGATCGCCTTGGAGCCCGCGATCAGGAGCGCGGTCAGCGTGCACCCCATCCCGGTGCGGCTCGCCTCCTCCTGCGCGTGGGGGTAGACCTGCTCACACGCCTCCTCGACCGCGCGCATCATGAGCGTCGCCAGCGTGTCGGGGTGGATCAGGTGACGGCGCACCTGCTCGATCACCTTGCGCGAGTGCTCCAGCCGCTTCACCACAACCTCCACGGCCATCTGAGACGCCACCTCACCCGCCGCATGCCCCCCCATCCCGTCGCTCACGATGTAGAGCCCCAGCTCGTCGTTCACGTACAGGTTGTCCTCGTTGTTGTCGCGCCGCTGTCCGGGGTGGGTCGCTCCAGTCGCCTCGATACGTATCATGATGTCGCCCTGCACCTGGGAGGAGGTTTGTGTGCTATGACCATTGACAGGCCACCTGTCGTCCGCAATGACATGGCTTGCCTTGAGCTGGTACCTTCAGGGGATACCACACTCGCCGGGCCTTGTAGAACAGGCGAGGACCCACACCACATCCAAGGAGGAGGATCATGAGCACCAGACCAACCCGGCTGTCGGAAGACGCCATCGCCGAGCAGCTCGCGTCGCTGACCGGCTGGGAGCGCGACGGCGACGCCATCGTGCGCGCGTGGACCTTCTCCGACTTCGAGGAGGCCTTCGCCTTTTTGACCCGGGTCGCCATCATCACGGAGAAGCTGGATCACCACGCCGAGATCTGGAACGTCTACAACCAGGTCAAGCTCACCTTCTCCACCCACGACGCCGACGGCCTGACCCACAAGGACTTCGACGCCGCGACCCGGATCAACGCGATCGCAGGAGGTGACGCATGAGCGACGCCTACACCCACGAGCTGGACGTCGTCCGCCGCGCCGCCCGCGACGCGGCGAAGGCCGTCATGGAGGTCCACGACGCGGTCGGGCGCGGGGACTCCGAGCTGGGCGTGGTCCAGAAGGCCGACGACCGAGGCCCCGTGACCGAGGCCGACCGCCGCGCCAACCGCGTCGTCGTCGCCGCGCTGCGCGAGGCCTTCCCCGAGGACGCCATCCTCTCCGAGGAGTCCGCCGACGACATGGGGCGCCTCACCGCGGACCGCTACTGGTGCATCGACCCGCTCGACGGCACCAAGGAGTTCATCCGCCGCAACGGGGAGTTCGCCGTCATGGTCGCGCTCGTCGAGCGCGCCTCGGGGCGCCCCGTGGTCGGCGCGGTGGCGGAGCCCGCGACCGGCCGCCTCACCTGGGCCACCCTCGGCGGCGGCACCTGGACCGAGGACGCCCCGGGCGCCGACCCCAGGCGCCTCCGCGTCACCGACCACGGCACGCCCGACACCATCCAGATCATCGTCTCGCGCTCCCACCCCGACGACGAGCTGAAGTCGTTCATGGCGCACCTCGGCACCGAGCGCGTCACCCCGTGTGGCTCGGTCGGGGTCAAGATCGGCCGCATCGCTCAGGAGAAGGCCGACCTCTACGTCAACTTTGGTGGGAGGACCTGCTTCTGGGACACGTGCGCCCCGGAGCTGCTGCTCAGCGAGGCGGGCGGGCGCTTCACCAACATCGACGGGGAGCTGCTGGACTACCGGCTCGAAGACACGACCAACCACGCCGTCCTCATCGCCAGCAACGGCGCCTGCCACGAGCTGGCGCTGGAGGCCGCGCGCGCCGCGGTCAAGGCCCACCGCGGTCAGGCGCAGTAGCGAGCGCCGTCACGGCGAGCGCGCGGGGCGGCGTCACATCGCCGCCTCCTCAGCGTCGCCCTGCTTCTCCTCCTCGGCCTTGAGGCGGCGACTGATGATCGCCAGCGCGATCGCCATGATGATGAAGGAGATCGCCAGCGTGCCGATGAAGCCGCTCCCCATGTAGGGCAGCGGGCTCGTGGACAGCTCGTCCTCAAGCGCGTCCACCGCCTCGTCTTTGCGCTTGTCCAGCGCGGCCATCTCGGAGCCGTGCCGGTTGCGCTCGTCCGAGATCTCCTTGCGGAGCTGGGTCAGCGTGTCCTGCACCTCCTCGGAGTCGTCCTCGCCCGCGACGGTCTTGAGCCGCTCCAGGCGAGTCTCCAGCGGCTTGACCTGCTCCTCGTGGAACGTCTTCTCCTCGGCCTTCTTGCCCGTGAACTCGGTGTTGAGCGCCTCCAACCGGGTCGGCCAGTCCTCGTGATCCTGCGGCGCCGGGGTGACGAGGAAACCGACCAGCGCCCCGAGGATCGCGAGCACGAACCCAGCGCCGAGCCCCTGACCATAGAGCTTGGACTGGGCCTTGCGCAGCTTCTCCGCCTTCTCGTAGGCCTCCCGATCGTGCCGGAAGCTCTTGCCCGCGGCGGCCCCCTCCGGGGGGAGCCCCCGACGATCGGGCTCGGCCTCCACGTAGTCCAGCTCAAACTGATCGTCCGGGCTGGGCGCGATCGAGCGATCGACCGCCTGACTGGCCGCCTCCAGCACCTGAGACACGGAGCTTCCCAACGAGAACGGCGTGCTCTCCTCAGTCGCCTTCGCCGGAGACGGAGGGGGCTCGTCGCCCTTGCGGCGGAGCGCCGCCAACAGCTCATCGGGCTGCATGGAGTTGACGTGCCCTCCGCGCTTGGCGCCCGGCGCTGGCCCCATCGACCTGGGCTTCGGCTTCGGTTTCGGTTTCGGCTTCGGGCGACCACCACCTGAGAGGTCAGGCGGGAGCTTGTACAAGCCCGACTTCGAAGACGACCCCGAGCCCGCCGCGGCGTAACCCCCCGAGGACATCCCCACGCTCGGGTTGGGGCGGCTCAGCGCGGGCTGACCGCCCTGCATCGCTGCCTGGCGGGCCTTGATGTAATCGTCCGACAGCCCCGAGACGACCAGCTCCTCCCCCGCAGCGGCGCTCACCTGCGGAGGCATCGGGGGTGGGGCCTGGGGGCCAGGGACAGGCGGCGGTGCCTGAGAGCCTGGCACCGGCGACGGCTGTGGCACCGGCGGCGGCCCGCCTGCGCCGGGCACTGGCGGCGGCCCCTGTTGCGCCGCCGTGGGCTGCGCCAACGGGATCCCGGCGTTGACCAGGATCTTGAGGCTGTTGGCCGCCGCGAAGATGAGGCGGCTGTCATCCGGCGAGGTCGCCATCGACAGGATGGGCTCCTGCCCGATGTAACAGTCGATGAGCGTCTGATCGGCGGTGCTCCAGACACCGATCCGTTGATCAAAGGAGCAGGTGTAGAGGACCTGATCGTTCGCCGCGAAGGCCAGATCGTAGATCGTGTCGTCGTGCATGAGCGGCTTGCCGAAGGGCTTCGTCGCGCCCATGTCCCACAAGCCCACGCGCCCGTCGCCGCCCCCGGTCGCCAACAGGTAGCTCTTCCTTGCGAACGCGAGCACCTTCACCTCGCCCTGGTTCGCCTGGAAGTGCGCGCGGGGCTGCCCGGCGCTCAAGTCCCAGACCACGACGTTGCCGCGCTGATCGCCGAGCGCGAGCAGCTTGTCATCGGCGCTGAAGGCGGCCGCCTGAAAGCTCGCCCCCTTGAGCGGGTAGCGGTTGATGATCGCGTTGGTCGTCAGATCCCAGAGCAGCGCCTGGCCTTGCGCGTCGGCGCTCAACAGGAACCGCCCGCTGTTGCTGAAGCGCACCACCTGGACGCTCTGCTGCTCCCCCTCCAGCTCACCCGACTCGTACAAGTTGGTCGAGTTCGGATCGAGGTCGAGCAGCCGCACGTCGTTCCCCGCCGCGACCGCGACCCGGGCGCCGTCCGGCGAGAGCGCCAGGTCCCGGATGGGCAGCAGCGGCTGCTGCGGGCCGTCCCCGAGGAGCGCGACGCCGTCTCGCTCGAAGTCATGCCCCGTGCCCATCAGGTCGAGGGCCTGGACGCGCTCCTGTCGGGACAGATCCCACAGGTCGATCCGGCTCTCGATCCCGTAGTAGGCGCTCACCAGGAGCGGGAACGCGGGGTGGACGCAGAGCCCGACGTTGGCCACCTGCTGGTCGGACAGGATGAACTCCACGCTCAACCGCGAAGAGGCCCTCAGGCGCTCCACCACCTCGGGAGCAAATGCGCTGCTGTGAGGTTGCTGTTGTTGTGGGGGTGCGTTGTTCGCAGTCATGGCGTAATGAACCTGAACGAGGAGGGTCAACTCTGCCGATGGTACCAGGGGCCTCCCCAAGCGTCCAGCAAACCCTCAGTCCACACAGCGCGAAGTGCCCAGGGTGAGAACTCTCACGCCCCGGCGAGGGCGCTCACGGGCGTCGCGGGCGCCGCAGCAGCGCGACCAGCGCCAGCAGCCACCACCCGACCGCGCCGCTCCAGGGTCGCCCCGGCGTGGTGGCGCATGCGCAGCCGCTGTCGCCCTCCCCTGCGCCCGCGCCGCCGTCCGCGCCGTCGCCGCCGTTGCCCAGCCCGGCCCCATCGCCTGAGATGGTCACGCATGCCCCTTCAGCGCAGATCTGATCCGCCGCGCACACCACCTCCCCGCACGCCCCGAGCGGCTCGCAGCCTGTCGCGCCGCACTGCTCCTCGGGGCCACACGTGACGCCCAGACAGGCCTCCCAGACGCAGTTGCCTTCCGCGCAGGCCTGCCCCTCGGCGCACTCCACCTGGAAACACGGATCCTGCACGCAGATCCCCTCCGCGCAGAAGAACCCCGCGCTGCACGTCATGCTCAAGCACGCGTCTTCGCACACCCCCTCCACGCACGCCTCGCCGCGCGCGCAGCTGATCGTCGCGCACGGGTCCGCGCGGCACGCCCCCTCCTCACAGATCTCTCCAGGGGCGCAGTTGGCCTCGCGGCAGGCCGCCACGGCCTCATCCACGCACTCCCCCTGCCAACACGCCTCCCCCGCCTCACACGTCACCCCCGGGCACGGGTCCACGACGCAGGCGCCGTCGATGCACACCTCACCCTCGCCCGAGCAGGTCACCCCGCGGCAGGCCAGCTCGCTGCTGTCGTAGCACTCCCCGAGGTAGCACGCCTCGCCCTCCTGACATTCGCGCCCGACGCACTCATCCACGACGCAGAACTCCTCCAGGCACACGAACCCGCGCGGGCACTCGCCCTGGGCGCACGGCTCAGCGCACTCGCCCGCCACGCAGGTGCGCCCCTCGGCGCACTCGGGATCCTCGTCGATCTCGCCGTCGCAGTCGGTGTCCTCGCCGTCGCACAGGTCCGGCCCCAGCTCACCGCAGCCGCCGCAGGCGTTCAGGACGTTCTCATCGACCTCACCGTCGCAGTCGTTGTCTTGCAGATCGCACCCCTCCTCCGGCAACAGCCCGCAGCTGCCACAGGCGTTCGTCACGCCCTCGTCGGTGTCGCCGTCGCAGTCGTCGTCCACCCCGTTGCACACCTCCACCGGCAGCTCCCCACAGCTCCCGCAGGCGTTGAGCAGCCCCTCGTCGGTGTCCCCATCGCAGTCGTTGTCCACCCCGTCGCACACCTCCTCCGGCAGCGGCCCGCAGAAGCCGCAGGCGTTCAGGACGTTCTCGTCGGTGCGACCGTCGCAGTCGTTGTCCACCCCGTCGCACACCTCCTCCGGGGCCGGGCCGCACGTCCCGCAGCGGTTGATCAGATCCTCGTCGGTGAGGCCGTCGCAGTCGTTGTCCTCCCCATCGCACACCTCGTCCGGGGTCGGCCCGCAGTCGCCGCAGGGGTTGGCGACCCCCTCATCGACGAAGCCGTCGCAGTCGTCGTCCTCGCCGTTGCACAGCTCCACCGGCTGAGGGCCGCACGTGTTGCACGTGTTGCGCACCCCCTCATCAAAGAGGCCGTCGCAGTCGTTGTCCTCGTCGTCGCACACCTCCTCGGGGGGCGGGCCACACTCGCCGCAGGCGTTGAAGGTGCCCTCATCGAAGATGCCGTCACAGTCGTTATCCTCCCCGTCGCACACCTCCGTCGGGACCGGCCCGCACGTCCCGCACAGGTTGACCACCCCCTCATCGACGAAGCCGTTGCAGTTGTCGTCCTCGCCGTTGCACACCTCCTCCACGGGGTCGATATCGACCGCGCACTCGTACACGCCGTTGACGCACGTTCGGACGCCCTCGGCGCAGATGCCGACGAGCCCTGTGTCACACGCCTGGCCTCCCCCCGGGTTGCCGTTGTCGATGATGCCGTCGCAGTCGTTGTCGAAGCCGTCACACACCTCGGGCTCGAACATGCAGACGCTGCTGACGGTGATGTCCTCGACGATCGGGCCGATGAAGTCGTTGCGGGTGAACATGAAGACGTCCACCTCCATCAGCTGCCCGCGGAGCGGCAGCGCGTCGCCGCTCTGCACGTTGAGGAAGGGGCGCTCGGCGAGCGTCTCCGCGTCGTCGGCGGCGCGGACGCGGATCCGGAGGGTGGTGTCGTCGAACTCCTGGCTGTTCCAGCCAATGGAGCCCCACTCCAGGTCGGCCTGGCCGCTGTCGTGGACCGCGCGCCAGGTCCCGGAGCGCAGGGTGACCGAGCGGAGGTTGTAGCCCGCCATGTCCGAGTACGTGTAGGGGCCGTTGCCGCAGG
>PBBL01000062.1 GCA_002716585.1 Myxococcales bacterium
CAGAGCCTCACACAACCGGGTCCTCAACTCAGCAGAGCTGTACAAGACATCCTGGTCCCGACATGCAGAGCTTCACAAGAGCGGGTCTTCACACCAGCAGCGCTTCACACAACCGGGGTCGGCGTCAGTTCCCGCCGATGCGCTCCAGCATCTTCTTGGCGGCGGCGTTGTTCTTGTCCAGCTCCAGCACCTTCTTGTACTGAACGCGGGCCTTGGCGACGTTCGAGGTGCGGTAGTAGGCGTTGCCGAGGTAGAGGCGGTAGGCGGGGCTGCGCCCGTTGGCCTGGACGGCGCGCTCCAGGTAGCGGAGGGCTTCGCTGTAGTTGCCCTGTTGGCTGAGGAGGACGCCGATCTGGTAGTTGGCGCGGTGGTTGCCGGGCTCCAGCTGGAGCACCTGGCGGTAGATGGGGATCGCGGCGGGGCCACGCTTGCCCGAGGCCTCCTTGAGGAGCTGCGCGACGCGCTCTCGCCGCTTGGTCGCCTCGTCGTCGGTCTTGTCGCGGGTGATCGCCTCGGTGACCTCGGGCTTGGGCTTCTCCTTGGCGGCGGCGTTGTCCTTCTCGACGGGGTCGTCCTTCTCAGCGGGATCGTCCTTCTCGGCGGGGTCGTCCTTCTCGGTGTTGGCCGCCGCAGCAACGCGGGTGTCCGCCTCGGCGGCGGCTTCTTCGGTGTCTTCGCCGGCGCCCGTGTCCTCCTCGGCGACCTGCTCGCCGCTGTCTTCTTCGACGGCGGCGCCCGCGTCCGGGTCTTCGCCGTCGGGCTCCTCACCGTCGGGCTCCTCGTCGGGCGTGGCGCCGGAGAGGACCTCCTGGGCTTTGGCGTGCTCGGGGTCGAGCTTCCGGATGTAGCCCGCGAGGTTGACGGCGTCGTCCTTCTTCTCCTCGGTGAGGGCGGTGTCCATGGCCTGGGTCGCGGCGACGAGGTAGGCGGACCGACCCTCGGAGAAGGCGTCGGACTGGGCGCCGCCCTCGGAGATCTTGAGCTGATGGAGGGCGTCGAAGGCGTTGCCCTCTTCGGGCGGGGTGAGGTTGTTTTTGGCGATCGCCGCCTTCACCTCGGAGAGCATCTGCTGGTGGGTGTCCTTCAGCTCCTGCTCGTGCTTCGCCTGCGCGCCGTCGTCGTTCTTCTCGCCGCCGCCGCGCTGGGTCATGAACAGGAAGCCCCCGACGATCAGCAGGAGCAGGACGGCGACCACGGCGATCAGGACGATGTCGTTGCGGCGCCCGTAGGGGCCGACGTCCTCAGGCTCATCGTCGATGTCGCTGACGTCGCGGCTGAACCAGTCGTCGCCGAACTCACCTTCCGACGCCGCGGAGGGCGCCTCGGAGGGCTGCTCGTTCTTGGCGATCTCGCGCGTCGTGCCTCCGGCGCGGGGGGGAGGGTCGGCGAGCGGGTCGTCGGTGCGCTCGGCGTCGCCCGAGAGGGTCTTGACCTCTTTGTCGTCGGCGCCCTCCTCGCTCGGGGCGTCCTTCTCGTCCTCGCCGTCTTTCTCGTCCTTGTCGTCCTTTTTGTTGTCGTCCTTCTCGTTGTCGGAGGACTTCGCGACCCGCTTGATGTTGGTCTTGCTCTTGCGGCCCTTGCGCTTCTTGCGACCCTTGCGGCGCCCTTTGCGTCGCCCACCACGCGAACTGCTCGAATCGTCGTCCTCGTCTTCGTCGTCGCTCGTGTCGTCGCTGGTCTGGTCGCGTTCTCCGGCCTGCTCCTTCGCGTCAGCGCCGGGTTGGGCGTCCTCGCCGTCACCTTGTGAGGACTTCGCCTCGGCGTCGTCCGCCTTGGTGTTGTCCGCCTTGGCTTCGTCTGCCTTGGCGTCGTCTGCCTTGGCGTCGGTGGGTTCGGTTTCGTCCTTCGCGCTGGCGTCGGCTTTGTCGTCGGCGTCGGCCTTGTTGTCGGCGTCGGCCTCTGCCGTGGTGTCGGCCTCCGCGTCGTCGCTGTCGTCGCTCGCAGCGGCTTCGGGGCTTGCGTCGTCGTCCATCGCCGAGAGGCCCAGGCTGGTCCAACCCGATTCGGGGACGTCGTCCTGCTCGGCGTCGTCTTGCCCGTCGGCGTCAGCCGCGGCGTCGTCGGGGGTGGCTTCGTCTTCAGCCGCGTCCGCCTCGGAGGAGTCGGCCTTGGCCGCGTTGGCCTCGGGCTCGTCCGTGTCGGCCTCGGGCTCGTCTGCGTCGGCCTCGGGCTCGTCTGCGTCGGCCTCCGGTTCGTTCGCGTCGGCCTCCGGCGTGCCCGTGGCCTCATCGTCATCGGCGGCGGCCTTGTCGTCTTCAGCGTCTGCGTCGTCGCTGTCGTCGCCTGGGACAAGCTCGGTCCCGTCGCTCAGGGAGGGGAGGGCGATGCTGGTCCAGCCGGACTCGGTGAGGTCGTCCTGTTCATCGGCCTCCCCAGCGTCTGCGTCCTCGTCGCCTGTGGCGGCCTCGGGCTCGTCTGCGCCGTCGCTGCTGTCGGCGTCTGAGGCGTCGTTGGCCTTGGGGGCGTCGGCCTGGGCGGTCTCCTCGGCGTCTGAGGCGTCTGAAGTGGCCTCGGCGTCGGAGGTGTCGTCCTCGGAAGCGGTCGGCTCGGGGTCGTCTCCGTCGTCTTCTTCGGCGGTCGCCTCGGGTTGGGCGTCTGTGGGGGCGTCGGCTTGCTTGGAGAGGGTGGGCATGACGACCGTGGGGCCAGCGTCGGGGGCGTCGTCGTCGGGGCGGGCGGCGGTGTCGACCTGAACGTCGTCGTCCTCGTCGTCCGCGGGTTCCTCGGAGCGGGCCTCGACCTGGTTGTCGCTGAGCTCGACCGGGACGCGGACGATGACGCCGGCGTCGGAGGGGTCGGACGACGTGGCGGCGGCGAGGTCGAGGGGCTCGGGCATCTCGACGGGGTGTCCACAGCCGGCGATGGCGCCGATGACGGCGCGCATGACCTGGAAGCGCTCCTCGGGGCGCTTGGCCATGCAGGCCATGACGAAGTCCTCCTCGACGGCGCTGAGGTTGAGGTCGGGGCGCGCGATGTGGGGGAGGAGGGGTTTTTCGTAGACCTGGCGCTTGAGGGTGGTGACGAAGCTGTCGGAGGTGAAGGGCGGCTTGCCGGTGAGGGTCTCGTAGAGGAGGACGCCGAGGGCGTAGACATCGGCGCGCTCGTCGGCGACGCGGCCCTGGGCCTGCTCGGGGCTGAAGTACTCGCCGTAGCCGAGGAAGAGGCTGGGGTCCTTCTGGTGTCGGGCGATGGGGTCGCGGACGTAGACCATCTGGGCCTGGGCCCAGCCCTCGACGCGCATGGGGGTGCGGGTGATGAGGGTGGGGTCGTCGAGGAGGGCGTCGCGGTCGATGTCGCCGAGCAGGAGGCTGCGGCTGTTGAGGTTGCGGTGGAAGACGCGGCAGGCGTGGAGCTGGTCGAGGGCCCCGGCGACGCGGGCGCAGAGGAGGAAGGCGGCGGGCGCGGGCAGGGGGCCGTCGCGCTCGATGAGGGCCTTGAGGGAGATGGGCTTGTCGTCGGGGGCGAGCCAGGTGGTGAGGACCCAGCGGGGCGTGTGGTCGAGGGAGAACTCCGGGCAGCGCGCGAGGTCGGGGTGGGTGAGGTGCTGGGCGGCCTCGAGGTCGGCCTCGAAGTTGCCGGACTGGGCTCTGTGGTTGCCGATGGCGTCGTTGAAGATCTTGACGGCGAGGGTGTCGTCGCCCTCGACGCGGAACACGTCGCCGAAGGGGTCCGAGCTCAGCTGCTCCGCAAGCTTGTGTTCCCCGATGGTATCACCTGTCTTCACGCTCCCAACTCCAGCCTGATCTCCGGGGTGGGGCGCGCTCGGGTGAGCGGTGAGCCAGGCCCGGGTCTGTATTATGGTTGTTGGACGGTGGCAGGCCCGGATGGTCGGCCTGGTCGCCAGGGTCCGGCAACGGCTTGTGCGGCGCTATGGTCACCGCCCGAAGTCGTGGCATGGTAGCACACGGAAAATTGGCCGCGCAACCGCAGCCCGAGGCGATCGCGGACACCAACGCGTTGCACCGACCGGTGGGTCGGTGTATGACACATAGCCCGAGAACATGGAAGGAGCAACAATCATTCATGAGTCCGAACACATCAGAACCCATCGCGCCGCCTCAGACCACGGGTGAGGCGGTCCAACGTTACTCGCCGCAGCTGACCGGAGCGCAGCGGCGGCACCTGAGGGGGCTGGGGCATCACCTCAAGCCCCTCGTGCGCATCGGCGATCGCGGCATCCACGCGGGCCTGCTGGCGCAGGTGGAGCAGTGCCTGCTGGATCACGAGCTGATCAAGGTGCGCTGGAAGGGGGCGTCCCCGCCGGACCGCATCGAGGCGGCGAGGCAGATCTTCACGGAGCTGGGCGGGATGACGGTGCAGATCGTGGGGGCGACCCTGCTGGTGTACCGCCCCCACCCGGAGGAGCCGACGATCCACCTGCCGAAGCAGAGCGGGTGAGGCGAGCGGCTGACGGCGTCGTCGTTGAGGGAGGCGCGCTCTGTGGAGCGGGCGCTTGACGGGTCCGGTGGATCGCTTGTAGGTTCTGCCGGATGCATCTGACGAACCACCGTCAGCCCTGGATGTTAGCAAGTTAACGCGAGATGCTGGAACGGGATTTGCATGGTATTACCCATGCCGGGTTGGTCACCTGGGCGGCGCACGCATTCATCGGTGCTCGCGGAGGGTGATCGACGTTCGGACAGTAAACGCACGCAAGGGCGAGGGGTCACCCTCGACACAATCAGATAGCTCACGTCTGAAAGGCAGACGAGGACGCTCAACATGGAACGAAGAGGCAAGAAGTTGCAGGAGGCCAAGATGCGATCGCATGGAAGTCAAGCGGTAAGGCTGTCGCTGTTGGTGACGGCGCTCCTGGTCCTGGGGGCATGCGCCCAGCAGGTCGGGGACATCGACCGTACCCAACCGGACAGGGTCAGCAAGGAGCTGTTCAACGGCGAGTGGTACGTTCAGCACACGGTGGACGAGGTGCCGCCTTCGACGGAGTTCACCTTCCCGGGTGTTCAGAGCAACTACGGTGAGCGGATCGTCTGGGAGATCCAGCAGGATCACCTGATCGCGCGTCGGGCGGTGGAGTACCTCGACGGTGCCCAGACGGGGCGAGGGACGTCGTTCAACGAGAACGAGGACGGGACGATCGAGCTGTCGGATGAGGGCGCCAACAACATCCTGGCGGCCTACCGGATCACGAGCCACTTCGACATCCAGCGGCAGTACAACTCGTCCACGGGCGAGCAGAGCAACGTCATCTCCGAGAACACCTCGGACCGCCCCTGGAACGAGCGCAAGTGGATGCGCGTGGACTGGTCGCAGAACGTGGCCACCGACTGGGGCTTCATCAACGACGCCAACGGCTCGCACACCTCGCCGGTGTCCTACTTCGTCTCCGAGACGGACACGGACAACCTCGATCGCCCGTTGATCACCAACGAGTACATCGAGATCGTGGGCAAGTGGGCGGTGATGCCGGAGAGCATCTACTACAACAGCCGCTACGGGAACATCCCGATGTGCTGGCTGAGCTGGAGCGCCGACTGCTACGAGCAGACCATCAAGGTGACGACCAGCTTCGCCAAGCGCACCGCCGACCGCGAGATGTACATCCCCCGCGTCTGGAGCGACAAGAAGGATAAGAAGTTCCAGATCTTCCGCACCTCCCGCCCGAGCTACGACGAGGAGTACGGCAAGACCTGGCCCAACCAGCGCTTCTACGCCAACATCTTCAACATCTGGGACAACGAGAACCTGCCGATCGCCGAGCGCCAGGTGCGCCCGATCGTCTACTACCTCAGCGCCAACTACCCCCGCGAGGACGACGCCGTCATGTGGGCCACCCGCAAGACGGCCAACGACTGGAACCAGATGTTCCGCAACGTCGCCGAGGACATGGGCTACCCCAACGCCCAGGAGAAGGACTTCTTCGTCGTCTGCGAGAACAACCCGGTCAAGGCGGACGACCCCGAGGTGTGCCGCACCCGCGTCACCTACGAGAAGGACGTCGCCGGTCGCTTCACCAAGCGGACCGAGGACATCCGCGACATCACCCGCAACGGCTACATCGCCCCCGGCGACATCCGCTTCAGCATGTTCGTCATGCACAACACGGCCATCACCTTCGGCATCCTCGGCATGGGCCCCTGGCACGCCGACATCGAGACCGGTGAGATCCTGTCGGCCAAGACCAACATGTACTACGCCACCGAGGAGCGCTCGATCGCCAGCATGGTGGACATGATCCAGCTCATCAACGGCGACCTCCCCCTCGAGGACTACGTCTCTGGTGAGTACAAGCGCCAGCGCGTCGAGGAGCGCCGCTCCCCCGACGTCATCTCCACCCCGCAGAACCTCACCGCGCCTCGCCCGATGCTCATGCTCGACGCCATCAAGGACCTGCGCAAGGAGATGATCTCCCGCAAGGCCCCCACCGGTGAGCGCCTGCCCGACATCGACTTCAACAAGGTGCGCGAGAACCTCCAGCGCCGCATCCAGAAGCAGCAGGAGGGCGGCGGCGTCGCCGTCTTCGAGGCGCGCCGTCAGAAGCTGCTCGCCGAGGACAAGGGGCAGCTCGTCTCCCTGCTGCGCTCCGAGATGGAGGCCGAGACCCGCAACTGGCCCGAGGAGATGAAGTTCGACGAGGAGCGCATGATGCAGACCATGCCCCTGGTCAACACCCCCCGCGAGCTGATCGAGCGCGATCAGGCCCGGATGCGCTACATGGCCGACAACAACATCCTGCACAAGGACGCCGTCTTCGGCTTGACCGCGCTGCCCATGTACGCCTCGCTCGCCGAGCGCTTCAAGGGCGTCGATCGCTCCGTGCTCAAGGACTACGTCCGCAACCTCGCCTGGTACTACACCCTGGCGCACGAGGTCGGCCACAACATGGGCCTGCAGCACAGCTTCGGCTCCTCCTCCGACTCCCTCAACTTCGAGAAGACCTACTGGCTTGAGAAGGCCCGCCTCGGCTTCATGCCCGAGTACCTCGTCAGCGAGGAGACTCGCCGCGAGGTGTTCGACACCAACCAGGAGCTGCGCGGCTCGCAGTTCGCGTCCATCATGGACTACGCCGCCTACGACATCGTCCGTGACCTCAAGTCCACCGGGGAGCGCGAGGGCCGCAGCGGCCTCGGCAAGAGCGACCGCGCCGCGATCGCCTACGCCTACGGTGACCTGCTTGAGGTCTACGACGCCGGCATGGTGCCCAGCACCGTCACCTGGGTCGATGAGGCCGACAACAGCTACACCGCCCAGGTGCGCACCGACGCCATCCAGTTCGACCCGCAGATCCGCGCCAAGGCCAACGAGTTCCACTACAGCTACTTCCCGAACTTCGTGTTCGGTGAGGAGCGCGTCCGCGTCAACCTCGACCCGGGCAACCTCAAGTTCGACAGCCTCGAGGTCAAGCCGTTCGACACCAACACCTGGGAGGTCCTCGTCGAGGGCACCGAGCAGCAGGACGGCAGCGTGACCGTTGAGGTCAACCAGGGCCGCATCGACGCCATCACCGAGGTGCTCTACACCGCGGCCGCCGCCCTCACCGAGGGGCGTCGCTTCGTGCCCGCGTCGCAGATTGAGGCCGACCCCAACCTCATCGAGGTCCCCTTCCGCACCTGTCAGAACAGCCTCGACCGTCGCGTCGAGTGGTGCACCAGCTACGACTTCGGCGTGGACAGCTGGGAGCGGATCCACAACAGCATCCGCTACTCCGAGTTCTCCTACTACTCGCGCTACTTCGCGCGGGAGCGTGAGCCCGAGTACGTGCCCTACTACTACTCCCTGCAGGCCACGATGTACGAGTTCGACTACATCCTCAACCAGTACAAGCACTGGATCAACCGCGGCCTGATCGAGAACCGCCCCTACCACGACAGCTGGTTCATCGAGTCCAGCGGTGGCTACGACGGCTTCCTCGGCGCCCTCGAGGTCCTCGAGCACTGGCAGGAGTTCATGGCCACCCCGACCATGCCGGAGGAGGGCTACCGCGTCCGCTTCCGCCGCAAGAGCGACGGTGTCATGGAGGAGGTCCCCTCCAGCGAGCGCACCTACGCCTCGCAGCCCATCTACGAGGTGGCGCGTCTCTACCGCGACGACCGCACCCTCCTCACCAAGGGCTACGTCACGTACCGGACCATGGACCAGTACAACGACGACGACCTCGACCACGCCGACTACATCGACCTCGAGCTGGGCGACGCCCGTTACAGCCGCGCGGAGTACGACCCGACCCTGGGTTACAACTTCTACTACCGCCCGGTCCGCTACGGTAACTGGATCAGCAAGCTGATCGCCGTCCAGCTCGCCGCCGATCCCTACATCGACATCGTCGGTACCGACACCGGCGCGGACGCCAGCTACGCCCTCAACCTGGCCACGGTCTTCCCCGGTCAGGTCTTCGAGACGCTGTCCTCCTACGTCTTCAAGGATCCCCGCGGCTACGCGATCGGCATCGACTACGACGACAACATGAACCCGCAGGTCAAGACCCTCCCCTCGGGCTTCGATCAGCTGTTCGGCGGCGCCCTCTCCGGGCTCGTCCGCTACCCGGCCTACATCGAGCCCGATGAGTCCTTCACCTCGCGGCTCTACACCATGTTCTACGCGGGCATCCTGTTCGACCTCTCGTCGGACAACCCCTACGCCGAGGCGATGAACGTTCAGCTCCTCGGTGAGGACCGCGAGATCCCCGACAGCCTCGTCGAGGGTCAGGACTACCTGATCGTGCCCGACATCCGCACCGGCCAGGAGTTCGTCGTCTTCCGTCACAACCGTCAGTCCTGCTTCTTCGGTTGTGAGCGCCTCGCCTCCCCCACCTGGGAGATGGCCGAGTTCATCCTCGACGCCTACGACACCTACGGCTACGAGGAGATCCGGGACACCGACTACACCTCCGACGACGAGGAGCTGGTCGAGATCCAGGGCGACATCGAGGACAAGCTCACCTACTTCGACCGCCTGCGCAGCATGTGGTGGGACATGGGCTTCCGTTACCCGACCCTCTGAGGTCGCGCGGGACCCTGAGGGTGGCTTGAGCGCTGTTCAGGCGCTCTGACCACCCCCGTAGGACACCGACAAACCCCGAGGCGCCTGGAGCGCCTCGGGGTTTCGTCGTTTTTCAACCACCCCCGCCCACCCCTGCCCACATCAGGTCGTTGTTTTTCTTGGCCAGATGCCACGATCGGCCTTGACTCCTGGTGGCCCTTGCCCTAAATCTAATGGCGTGGGGTTTTGAAATTGGTTTTCAATTTCTGGCTCCAACCGGGTCCCTCCCGTTCTACACGAGGCTCACCCGGCTGACCGTGCGGGATGCACGGTTTTTTCAGGCGTAGAGAGTCCGTGGTCCTGAAAACGGTTATCAACTTCAGGGCCACCTCGTCGGTAGAACCCAGGCACGTGAGGCTCGCCGTGATTGTCTGCTCATGCAACGTCATCTCCGACACCGACCTCGCGGAAGGGATCGCCACGGTCCGCCGCGAGAACCCTCACCGGCCGGTGACGGTGGGCCTGGTGTACAAGGCGCTCGGCAAGAAGCTCAACTGCGGCGGGTGCCTGCCGCTGACCATGCAGCTCCTGGCGGAGCTGGATCCTCAGAGCGCCGAGCGGCCGAGCCGTCGACGGCGCTCGGGCGCCACCGGCGGAGCCGCCGCGGGGTTCCGCGCCGCCGCCTCTCCCGAGTCTCACTGAGTCCCCGGGGTTGCGCCTCTTCCGGGCGATCACCCTGCTCCCACCACCCCCCACCCGATTACCATGAATCACGCGAGGGGCCGCCCGCGCGGTCCCCTTGAGTCACCAGACACGCCGCATTCGTGTCCCCTCTGAGTGCATATGCGGTGTATAAAGGCCCGAGGCGCCTCACGCGGTAGCCTGGTTTCTGGCCCGTGCGCCCACGCACAGACGATCACAGGAGAGTAGAGATGAAAGGCAGTCAGAAGGTCATTGATATCCTGAACGAGTCCCTGCGCCACGAGCTGACGGCGGTCAACCAGTACTGGTTGCACTACCGGCTGCTGGACGACTGGGGGTTCGCGGCGCTGGCCAGGAAGTCGCGCGAGGAGTCGATCGAGGAGATGCACCACGCCGACAACCTGACGACGCGGATCATCTTCCTGGAGGGGTTCCCGAACATGCAGCAGCTCAACCCGCTGCGGATCGGGCAGAACCTCCAGGAGGTGCTGGAGGCGGACCTGGCGGCGGAGATCAGCGCGCACGAACTGTACACGCGGGCCCGCGAGATCTGCCAGGAGGAGAAGGATTACGTCTCGATGGCGCTGTTTGAGGGGCTGCTCGCGGACGAGGAGGGCCACATCGACTTCCTCGAGACGCAGCTCGGGCTGATCGAGCAGATGGGGCTCCAGAACTACATTCAGCTTCAGGCCGATCCGGCCGACGCGGCGGAAGAGGGCTGAGGCCCGCCCCGACACCCTCCCTCAGGCTCGCCCCTCCTCGGTGAGCGGCTTCAGGCCATCAGCGCCCACAACCCCCACGCGCACAGCAGCACGACGACCAGCGCCGCGACGGCCACCCCGACGTAGCGAAGCATCGCCTGCGGTGGCTCGCTCTGCGCCTCCTCGGGCGGCGTCTCCTCGGGCGGCGCCGGAGCGGGGGTCTGGGGTCTGGGTGAGGGGCTCGAAGGGGTCTGGACGCTCCTGGGGGTCCGCACCCGCGCGCGTGGCTCGGCGCGCGGCGGTGGTTCGGCGCGCTCGGCCTCCTCGGCGAGTTCGAGGCGCCTGCGGTCTTCCATGAGGCGCTTCCTGAACGCGTCGTTCCGCGAGATGTCGAGCGTGGTGTCGGCGTCGGGGAGTTGACGCAGGAAGGCCTGATCGGGGTGGACCACGGGAGATTCGCGCGGATCGGGGGCGAAGCCGGACCGCCCGCCCTCCTGCTCGGGCGCGGAGGGCCAGCCGCCGGGAGGTCCCTCCATGTGCTGCGGGGGGTGCGTCATCAGCTCGGTCGCGGACGAGGAGGGGCGCTCGCCGGGGGGAGGGGAGGGCGTCAGCTCGGTGTCGCGGGACCCGGGGCGCTGAGGGACGCCATCGACGATGCGGAGGACCGGGTTGGTGGCGGTGTCGTCGGCGATGGAGGGGATGGCGTCGCTCTGCTCGGTGTCGCGGCTGGCCGCCGGGGCGCCGAGCAGGGCGTCGTGCTCGTTCCGATGCATCGGCGGCGGCGCGACCTCGATGTTGAGCCTCGCCTCGCCGAGCGACAGCCCCCCGGCCTGCTCGGCGAAGGAGGCGCCGCGGATGCGGAGGTGCTCGGAGCCCTCGTAGGGCTCGACCTGCTTGAGGCTGGGCGTCGAGTCGCTGCGCAGCGTGTCGCGGGGCTGCTCGCCGGGGTCGCGCAGCTCGCTGAGGGTGTGGGCCTGGGTGGCGTCGTCCTGATCGGGGCCGTTGAAGTGGTCGGGCTGCCACAGGCTGGTGCGGGCCTCGTCGTCGGCCTCGAAGGCGGCCAGCTCGGCCTCGGCGGCTGCGGCGCTGAGGGCCTTGGGGAGCGACTTGCGGCTCATCCGAATGGTCGAGGCGGCCTCGTCCTGAAGCTCCTCGGGGCCAGGCAGGGAGGTGGCCTGCCAGTAGCCGAGGTCCCGGGCGAAGCGCTCGGCGGTGGGGTAGCGCTCGGTCGGGTCCTTCTTGAGGGCGGTGTTGAGGGTCTGCCGCAGCGCGTTGCTGACGTCGACCTCGGTCGGGACGACGAGGTCGGGCTCGGTGACCTGGGCGACGATGATGTCGACCATGCTGCGGCCACGGATGGCGGGCTTGCCGGTGAGCAGCTCCAGGCTGATGAGCCCCAGGGCGTAGAGGTCGCACGACGGGGTGATGTTGCCGCCGCGGAACTGCTCGGGTGCCATGTAGCGCGGCGTGCCGCAGAAGCGCCCGGCCTGGGTGAGCGTCTGGGCCATGTCCGGGCCGGTGAGCAGCTGGGGGCTGAGCGCCTTGGCGACGCCGAAGTCGAGCACCTTGACGAACTCCTGCCCGTCCACCCCGGGGGTGAGCATGATGTTGCTGGGCTTGAGGTCGCGGTGCACGATCCCCTGGTTGTGCGCCTCGGTGAGGCTGGAGAGGATCTGCTGGAGGATCGGGACGAGGCGCGCCGCCGGGATGGGCGACTCCTCGCGGAGGACGGCGGAGAGGGGGCGGCCCTGGACGAACTCCATCGACATGTAGAGCATGCCGGTGTCGCACTGGCCGTGGTCGTAGAGGGTGATCGTGTTGGGGTGGCGCAGGCGGCTGGCGAGCAGCGACTCGCGCCGAAAGCGGATCGCCAGCTCAGGGTCCTGGTTGATCCACTCGGGGAGGAGCACCTTGAGGGCGATCTGGCGGTTGATGTCGAGGTGGGTGGCCTTATAGACGATCCCAAACCCCCCTCGACCGATGACCGACTCCAGACGGTACCGGTTGGCCAGAACGTCGCCGATCTGGGGTTCGTGGCTCTTGGGGGTCTGCTGGCTGCTGCCGCTGGTCTCCGAGCCTGTCACCGCGCTCACCGAGATGAGTGTGCTGGACGAGGCGCGTGGATCCTGACACGCCACGACCGCTCACCTGAACTGATCCACCGCAGCAGACCATACCATCGAACGGTGCGCTGATCCAGGTTACGGCGATCGCCGAGGCTCACTCGGGCTCCATGCAGAACCAGCGCTCAAGGCTGCCGTGCCGCTCGCCGCCGTAGAGGCAGGCGCAGAAGGCGTCGTCGTCGTCGTTGCCGACCCGGCGGACGATGATCCGGCCGCGCTGCCCGGCGCAGCTCTCCTGGCGCTTGAACTCAAAGCTGACGCCGTCGTCGTTGCTCGTGCGTCCGGCGAGCGGCACCCGGAGCTGGCCGCCGACGGTGAGGTTGCCGCCGACCGACAGGCTGTCGCGGACGCTGACGCCGTTCTGGATCCGCATCCTCCAGCTCTCGTTCTGGTAGAACTCGATGTCGTCGTCGTCGTCGTTATCGACGCCGATCTGGAGGCGGGTGTTCTCGCCGCTCTCGGAGAAGTAGCGGATCCAGGCGTCGTCGCCGACGCCGCCGCCCGGGTCGTCCGGGAAGTTGATCCCGTTCCCGCCAGCGCCGTTGCTCGGGATGATCTCGGCGTCGGAGCGGATCGCGCCGGTGGCGCGCACCTCGCCGGTGACGTTGGCGCCCTGCGCCACGGTGAGGCCGCCGGTGACGGTGGCCTGGCCGCCGACGGTGAGGCCGCCCGTGACGGTGGCCTGGCCGCCGACGCTGAGGTTGCGGGCGATGTCGACGTCGTTGCCGACGCTGAGGTTGGTCGAGGAGGTCGCCCACATCGCGTAGGGGGTCGCCAGGATCTGCTGTCGGTTGGCGAGCGTGACGTCGTCCTCCTCGGTGTCGGGCTCGCCCAGGAGGGTGATGCCCAGGTAGAGGTCGTCGGCGCCCGCCACCACGTCGGCGATCGGCGTACCGCCGTCGCCCGTTGGGCCGATGATCGCCGTGAACCGCCCTGCGAACACCTCGACGGCGAGCGCCTGGGTGTAGACCGGCACCTCCGCGTTCGGGCCGTCGAAGATCGCGAAGCGCATCGGGATCGCCGCCTCGCCGATGGCGTTGAGCGGTCGCCCGTCCAGCTCCAGGTAGCCCTGATAGGGGATGCGTCGGGGTACGGTGTCGGTCGCGGCGTCCCCGTCGGCGAAGACGTCGAAGGTCGTGGTCGCGATCGCCCCCAGCGTGAAGCCGATGAGGGCCGCGATCAGGATAATGGCTCGAAGCCGTAGGGATGGGGTTGAATCCATGGTGCGTGCTGCTCCGGTGTGGACAGTGGACGCGTTTACGAAGCGTAGAGAAGCCGCGCGCAGATGTCCAGCGCCGCGTGTGGTACCATGGCCCGACAGCGCCCACCCCGGTCACCGACGTCCTCGCGGCGGGGGCGACCCGCGCAGGATCCCGTTGCTTGAGTCCCCAGGGTTCGTATGAGATGGATTCCCCGTGCCCCCGCTGTCGCGACGCTCCTGGCGATCGCCCAGGTCGCCGCGCTCATCGGCTGCTGTCCGAGCGACCCACCCGCCCCGAACGACGAGCCCGCTCCAACCCCCGAGCCTGCCCCGGCGCGCGCTGAGGCGCCTGAGGCGACCTGGGTCGGCGCGTCGCGGTGCGTGGGGTGCCACGGCGGGCAGATGGAGGCGTGGCGCGGCTCGGATCACGCCCACGCCATGGCGAAGGCGGCGCCCGGGCGAGTTCAGGGGGACTTCTCGGGGGCGTCTGGCTTTGAGGGGGAGCGGCTCAAGGCGAGCTTCGTCACCGAGGAGGGGAGGCTGGAGGCGACGCTGCGGTGGGGCGAGGGGGAGCCCGAGCGTTACCGGGCGGCGTACACCTTCGGGCGGGCGCCGTTGCAGCAGCTCCTGGTGGAGGCGGAGCGTGGGCGCCTCCAGGTGTTCCCGCTGGCGTGGGACGTGGAGGGGGCGAGGTGGTTCGACCCGCAGGGGCTCGGAGGGGGGCACCCGCCGGGGACGCCGCTGCACTGGCGCGGGGTGTACGCGAACTGGAACGTCATGTGCGCGGACTGCCACTCCACCCACCTCCAGAAGAACTACGACGCCGAGGCCGATCGCTACGACACCGCCTGGTCCGAGATCCACGTGGGGTGTGAGGCCTGTCACGGCCCGGCCTCCAACCACGTGGCCTGGGCCGAGGGCGACGGCGCGCTGGCCCACAAGGGGTTCGGCGAGGGGTCCGGCGCGATCGCCAAGGCGCGTCAGCTGGAGGTGTGCGCCCCGTGTCACTCCCGGCGGCAGGCGCTCACGGCGGAGGCGCCGGTCGGCGCGCCGTTCCTGGACCATTACGCGCCGGAGCTGCTGCGGGAGGCGCTCTACTTCCCTGACGGCCAGATCAAGGACGAGGTGTTTGTGTACGGCTCCTTCGTCCAGAGCCGGATGCACCGTGAGGGGGTGGTGTGCGGAGACTGCCACGACGCGCACAGCGGCCGCCTCGTCGTGCCTGAGGCGCAGCTGTGCGTGCGCTGCCACGCGCCCGAGACCTACGCCGTCCCCGCGCACCACATGCACCCGCAGGGCAGCGAGGGCGCCCGGTGCGTCGTCTGCCACATGCCCGAGCGGACCTACATGGGCGTCGATCCGAGGCGCGACCACAGCATCCGCATCCCTCGCCCCGACCTCTCCGAGGCGCTCGGGACGCCCAACGCCTGCGCCGCCTGCCACGCCGACGAGGGCGCGGCCTGGGCGGCGGCGAAGGTGGCCGACGCGCACGGCGCCGAGCGGCCCCCGCACTACGGTGAGGCGATCGCCGCGGCGCGCCGCGGCGATCCGAAGGCGGCGAGCGCGCTGATCGCGATCCTGAAGGACGCCGACCAGGCGGCGATCGTGCGGGCCACCGCCGCGGAGCTGCTGGCGGGCTACCCGACGCGCGCGAGCCGCGCCGCGCTCCAGGAGGCGCTCGGGGCGAAGGAGGCGCTCATCCGGGCGGCGGCCGTCGAGGGGGCGCTCCGGTGGTCGCCTCGGGCGAGGCTCACGGCGCTGACGCCGCTGCTGGGCGACCCCGTGCGCGCCGTCCGGGTTCAGGCGGCGCGGGCGCTGGTGGATCTCGGCCCCGGGCTGGAGGGGGAGGCCGCGAGGACGTTCGCCGCAGCGCTCGACGCCTACGTCGCCGCCCAGCGCGCCACCGCGGATCACCCCGGCGCTCGCCTCAACCTCGCCGCGGTCCTGGGAGCCCAGGGAGACGCGGCGGGGGCGGAGCGGGAGTACTGGGCGGCGCTGAAGCTCGATCCGTTCTACGCGCCCGCGGCGGTGAACCTGGCGGGGTTGCTGGAGGGGCAGGGGAGGCGACCCGAGGCCGAGGCGCTGCTGACCGACATGATCGCCCGGGTGCCAGACGCGGCGGAGGCGCACTACGCGCTGGGGCTGCTGCTGGCGGCGGACGAGCGCTTTGAGGAGGCCGCCGCGCGGCTGGCGAGCGCGGCGGCGCTGCGGCCGAACGACGCGCGGCTCAAGCGCAACCTGCGGGGGGTGCTCGGGCGGCTCAGCCCCGAACAGCGCGAGCGGTTCGAGGCGAGCGAAGGAGAGGGGGGCGACTGAAGGCGCCCCGACACAGCGGGGTCCGAAGCCAAGCAGAGCCTGTGGCGAGGCAGCCAGTGAGGGGAGGTTCCCCGCGCAGCGGGGGCCCGTGCTGGGGCCACTCGTCGCGGCACGTTCAGCAAGGGGTATCACACCCCAGCGCGTCGGCCCTCCCTGAACGATACCAGATGTCCTGGTCCCGACATGCAGAGCCCTTCATGACCGTGTGTCTTCATGTCGAGTAAGCCCCTGTACCTCAACTCCG
>PBBL01000063.1 GCA_002716585.1 Myxococcales bacterium
AACAGCGCGCACACGCTGTAGATGGCGCTGCGCACGCCGATGGCGTCCCTGTCGCCGGTCGCCTGCTCGGGCGCCAGGTAGGCCGGGGTGCCGAGGATCGCGCCGTGCTCGGTCTTGATCAGGCGCAGCGAGCGCTCCCCGCTCACCTCAAGCGCGTCGCCCACCTCCAGCGCGTCGAGCCCCGCCGCGCCCTGCCAGTCGTCCGCGGCGCTCTCCTCCCCCAGCCGCTTGGCGAGCCCCCAGTCCATGAGCGTGACCTCGTTGTAGGGGCCGACCATCACGTTGGAGGGCTTGATGTCGCGGTGGATCAGCCCGCGCTCGTGCGCGAACCGCAGCGCCCGCAGCAGCTCCATGACGATCTGGACGCGGACCTCCATCGTGAAGCGGGCGTGGTAGGCGAGGTCGCCCTCCGCGAGCTTGTCGATGATCGTCTCCAGGGTCTCGCCCTGGGCCTTCTTCATGATGAAGAAGTAATGCCCCTCCGCGTCCACGCCGACGTCGTGGATCGGGATGATGTTCGGGTGGTCGAGCTGCCCGATGGCGCGGACCTCCTCAGCGAACCGGAGCACCGCCCCGGTGTTGTCGTTGAGATCCGCCTTCAGCCGCTTCATCGCCACGTCCCGATCGATGTCGTTGTCGTGGACCAGCAGGACCTCGCCGACCCCGCCCTGGCCAAGCTTGGAGAGGGGCTGGTAGCGCGCTCGGGAGTCGCGGGTCAGCTTCATCTCGGCCCCCTCGCCGACCACCGCGCGGGGCAGCACCGTGGTGTGGCTCTGGCTCGTGGCCGTCGGCCGCATCGCGCCCTCGCACGACGTCTCGGGCTCGATGCTGTCGAGGGTCATCGCCAGGGCGACGGCCTCCGCGTCGCTCTCCTGGCGGGTCTTCGCCGCGTCGGGCGAGGTCTCCACGACCCACCGCCCCGGATCTTCGACGCTGTCGATGGTCAGCGCCAGCTCCCGTGGTGCGGAGGTGGTCGGCGTCGGGGTCTCCATCGCCAGGGTCTTGACCAGCGCGTCGTCGGTCGGGGTGTGGGTGAGGTCGGTCATGGCAGGGCCTCGGTGCTGCTCAGGGTCTGGCGTCAGGACAGACGCCGCTCATGCAAGGATAAGCAACACCGGCCTGGTTTCAACGCCTCGCCGCAAGTAGGATCCTGACGAGACCCCCTGAAGCGGTGATGACGCCGCCCCCCAAGGAGCCCGACGATGATCAAACCCTACGTCCGACACGCCAGCGAGATCGTCCTCACCACCCCGATCTTCAAGGTCCGCAAGGACCGCGTCACCAACCCCAACACCGACCACACCGGGGACTTCTTTGTCCTGGAGAACCCCGACTGGGCCAACATCATCGCCCTGGACACCGAAGGGCGCGTGATCCTCATCCGTCAGTGGCGTCACGGCACGGGGGAGGTCGAGGTCGAGTTCCCCGCCGGGCTCGTCGACCCCGGCGAGTCCCCCGAGCAGACCGCGCTCCGCGAGCTGAAGGAGGAGACCGGCTACCAGGCCGCGCGCGTCACCCGGATCGGGGTCGTCAAGCCCAACCTCGCCTACCAGCAGAACAGCTGCTCGACCTTCCTCGCCGAGGGGTGCCAGAAGGTCGCGGAGCCCGAGTTCGATCGCGGCGAGCACGTCGAGACCTTCCTCGTCCAGCCCCACGAGGTCGGGGAGCTGGTGCGCGGCGGGCAGATCCGCAGCGCCGTGTCGCTCGCGGCGATCTTCTGGTGGCGCTCCCACCAGGGCGCCGTGGCCTGGTAGCGCGGCCCGCGCTCAGGGCGCCACCTGGAGCACGGTTTGTTCGAGGTCGCCTCGGTTCTTGCGTCTCGCCGCAACACCTGCTTCACTTTTTGGCCGGTGCCGAATGTGGCCCGGAACACAATTGGTATGAACTCGTGTGTAGAAAAGTTGTGCGATGAACTCCGCTTCGCTCCGTTCATCAACACACCGCTGCTTCGCAGCTACCTTTCTACACACGAGCGAGCATGACGCGCTTGTGCCGAAGGGCGGCTCCCTGACGCGCGGGTTGACGTGACGATGGTTCATCATGAAGCAGAACACCCTCATCCTGTTCGCCGTGTGCCTGCTCGTCGGGGCGGCCACGGCCTGTGGCGGCGACGACGAGCCCTCCGACGCGTCGGGGGGGACCACGACGACGAGCGACACGACCGCGCCAGGTTCGCTGGGGCTTGAGCTGGTGGACGCGACGATCGTCCAGGGCGGTGAGCTTCAGCTGTTCCTCTCCGAGGCGCTCACGGGGACCGCGGAGTTGACCCTGGAGGGCGACCTGGACGGGGCGCCCTGGTCCCACACATGGACCGTGACGCTCGCGGCGGAGGCGCCTCGGGTGAGGCTCCCCTGGGCGGAGCAGGAGGCGGCTGGGGTGACGCCCGGCGCGTCGTTTGACGGGGCGCTGCGCCTCGTCGGGGAGACGGCTCAGGGTTCACTTATGGAAGTGACCCTGCAATGGGTCGAGGTCCCGGCGCCGAGCGTGTCGCCGCCGACCGATGAGATCGCGGTGCACCTCGGTGAGCGGACGGCGATGCCCGCCGACGGGCTGCTGCGGGCCTCCGAGGGGGGGACGAGCGCGCTGCTCTGGGGCGAGTTCGACGAGGACAGCGGGGTGACTCGCCCGGTCCACGCGCGGGTCGCGCTGGAGGTGGGGTCGAGCCGCGGCGAGGCGGTGGTGCGGTGGCCCGCCGAGGCGCTTGGGCTGCGCGAGGGGGTGTGCCGCTGTGAGCTGATCCCGCGCAACGACGCGCTCGTCGGTGGCCCGGTGGTGGGCGATCCGGTGGCGGTCCAGGTGCGGCTGAAGCGGTCGGTCGTGGACGCGCTCGACCCGCCCGCGTTCAGCCGCGGCCAGGTGATCCGGGTGCTGGGGCGAGGGCTGATACAGCCCGATCCGTCGCTGGGGCAGTCGATCTTCTTCGACCTGGAGGGGGAGTTGACCACGGAGGACGGCTCGGTGGTCGCGCTGACCGGGGAGGACGTGTTTCGGATCGCCCCGGAGGAGGTGGTCACCTCCAACGAAGCGCTGGTGGTGATCCGCAGCGAGACGGTGGAGCTGGACGACGGCCGGACGGTGCTCTCCGGGGTGTCGGCGCTCTCCGGGGTGTTTGAGGGGACGGTGACGCCGGTGCTGGTCCTCGGCACCGACACCGCCCGCGGCGCCCCCTTTGAGGGGCGGCTGGAGCTGCTCCCCCCTCGCCAGGTCGTGTACGTGAACTTCCTGCCCAACTTCGTGGACGCGCTCGGGCGGTTCGGCCTCGCCGCCTCCGAGGCGGCGATCCGGGCGCGGGTGTTCGAGGTGCTGCGCCGCGACTACGACGGCATCCACATCAGCTTCGTCGAGGAGCGCCCCGAGGACGTGGTCGAGTACAGCGTGATCGAGGTCGGCGGCCCCGACCCCAACGGCATCGGCCTGCTCGGGCTGGACAACACCGAGGGCAAGGACACGGGCAACGTGCGCCTCAACGACATCATCGGCGGCTACAACGCCGAGACCCGCGAGCAGGGCTTCTACAGCTTCGGCGGGGTCTTCGTGGAGTCGATCCTCCAGTTCAGCCCCACCCTCAACGAGGGCCACCCGCTCAACTCCGAGGCGTTCGACGAGCTGTTCGGGCCGTTCTCCCCGGAGCTGGGCGGCTCACCCGCCACCGAGGGCGACCGGGACGGGGTCCGCGCCCTGGCGCTGGAGGACGCGGTCCACGCCCTCGGGAGCGTGATCGGCAACACCGTCAGCCACGAGATCGGCCACAGCCTCGGCCTCACCTGGTTTGAGGAGGACGCCCAGGGCGCCCCCAGCACCCAGTTCCACAACCCGACCGACCAGCCGGGCGCCATCATGGACAGCGGCCAGGATCGCCCCTTTGAGGAGCGCGCCGAGCTGGAGGGCACGGTGACCCCCTGGTTCACGCCCGGCAACCGCGCCTACCTGGAGTTCATCCTCCCGAAGCCCTGACCCCCTCCTTGAGGAAACCGCGCCCGTGGCTCCGATCCCACCCTCCGACAGCCGATGACCTCTCTGGAACGAGGACGCGAGCACGGAGGCCCGCCATGCACACCCCAACCCCACCCCGAGCCGCCGCGCTCGCGCTGCTCATGGGCCTGGGGCTCATCGGCTGCGACACGCTGGAGTCACCCGCCCAGGCCGAGCCGCCCCCGCCGCCCGCCCAAACCCCGCTGCGCGACCTGCTCCGAGGCCCGACCCCCGCCGCGCCGCCGCCGCTGATCCAGCCCGAGCACTTCCCGCTCCCCACCACCCATGTCCCGCTGTCCGCCGAGAAGCGGGACGCCCTGGAGCTGCCCCGACGCCTGGAGTGGACCCGGGTGGCGCTGTACGTCACCCCGCCCGAGGCGCCCCCCGAGGACGACCCGGCCGGGGTCTGCGCCCTGGCGCGGCAGCTGGGGCACGACGTCCTGCCGCGGCGGGGGCTGCGGCTCGTCGCGCTCATCCGCGACGCGACGGGGCGAGGCGGGGTGCGCGCGATGTTGGAGGACTCCAGCGGGGTCGGGCACGTCGTGGTCGCCGGGGAGCAGCTCGGGCCGATGTTCGTGGCCAACATCACCCCGGAGGAGGTCGTGCTCGTCTTCCCCTACCGGGGGCACGTCGAGCGGGTGATCCTCAAGCTCGGGGCGACCCTCTGCAACGTGTAGAGTTTTGAACGGTTTTAATCGAGCTGTTGTGGGGTGAACCCGGGTTCACGTCGCTGGACTGAAACGTGTTTCAATTTTTCCGCCAATGAGGCACTCTGGGCGCACACGAAGACGCCGGGGGCTGCGGCGGGGGCGAAGGCGCCCGCGCCGCTCCGGTCCAGACGAGGAGAGGGTGCCATGAGTCAGGTGTTCGCGGAGAATGTCCTGGAGGGGAAGGTCGCGTTTATCGCAGGCGGGACGCGGGGGTTCAACCTGGGGATCGCGCGCTGCTTCGCGGAGCACGGCGCGAAGGTCGCGGTGATGAGCCGCAACGAGGAGCGCACGGCGGCCGCGGCCCAGTCGATCATCGACGCGACCGGCGGCGAGGCGATCGGGCTGGCGGGGGACGTGCGGGATTACGATCGGCTGGCGGAGATCATGGCGGAGGTCGCCGAGACCTTCGGGGGGCTCGACATCGTGGTGGCGGCGCAGGCGGGCAACTTCTACGCGCCCGCGGTGGGGATGTCGGCCAACGGCTTCAAGACGGTGGTGGACATCGATCTCAACGGCTCCTTCAACGTCTTCCGCGCCAGCTTCGAGCACCTGCGCAGGCCAGGGGCGTCGCTGATGGCGATCACCGCCCCCGAGGGGTCGCGCCCGCTGCCCTTCCAGAGCCACGTCTGCTCGGCCAAGGCGGGGCTGAACATGCTCTGCAAGTGCCTGGCGATCGAGTGGGGTCCGGCCGGGGTGCGGGTCAACGCGATCTCCCCGGGGCCGATCGAGGACTCCTGGGGGATGAAGAACGTCATCGCCACCACCCCGGAGATGAAGGATCAGATCACCCAGGCGGTCCCCCTCAAGCGCTGGGGCACCAGCGAGGACGTCGAGCAGGCCGCCCTCTACCTCGCCTCGCCGGCCTCCTCCTACGTCACCGGGGCGATCCTCGACGTCGATGGCGGCGTCGTCCACGCCAGCCCTGGGGGCGACAAGGTGGACGCGGTCCACGGCTTCAAGAAGGATCCGCGGATCAAGGGGCCGGGGCGAGGGCGCGAGCGGGACTGAGAGGCGCGCGCTGGCGGCGCCTCAGTCCCCTCGTGGCCGGTCTTGACCCCGCCCGTCGCGCTGTCTACACTCCAGGCCTCAACCCACCTGTGGAGTGAGTCATGACCGACGCCCAGGCCGACGATCCTGCGACAGCACCTTCTCCTCCCAACCAGGCCCAGGCGGCGCCCGCCAAGTTCGGGACGTTCACCGGGGTGTTCACCCCGACGCTGCTGACGATCCTGGGCGTCATCATGTACGTGCGCCTGGGCTGGGTCGTCGGCAACGCGGGCCTGTACGGCGCGTTCCTGGTGCTCCTGCTGGCGCTGGGGATCTCGGCCGCGACCGCGCTGTCGCTGTCGTCGATCGCGACCAACACCCGGCTGGGGGCGGGTGGGCCGTTCGCGCTGATCTCGCGGGCGCTGGGGCTGGAGGTGGGCGGCAGCATCGGGGTGCCGCTCTACCTGTCGCGCCCGCTCGGGGTGGCGATGTACATCTTCGGCTTCCGCGAGGGGTGGCTCTGGATCTTCCCGGATCACCCGGCGCTCTCGGTGGATCTGGCGGTGTTTGGGGTGCTGTTCGGCCTGGCCTACGTCAGCGCCAACCTGGCGTTTCGGGTGCAGTACCTGATCATGGCGATCATCGTCGCGTCGCTGGTGTCGATCCTGTTGGCGCCCGCGGTCTGGCAGGAGCCGCTCTCGCCGACCTACTGGGGGGCCTACCCGGGCTTCCCGGAGGAGGGGTTCCAGGGCGTCGACTTCTGGGTCGTGTTCGCCGTCTTCTTCCCCGCCACGACCGGGATCCTCGCGGGCGCCAACATGTCCGGCGACCTTAAGGATCCGCGCCGCGCCATCCCGCAGGGGACGCTCTGGGCCATCGGGCTGAGCACCGTCATCTACTTCGTGCTCGCCTACTACGCCGCCCTCATGGCGCCCCCGGAGGAGCTGGTCAGCAACTACAACGTCCTCATCGACGGCGCGCTGTGGCCTCCGGCGGTGCTCGCGGGGCTGCTCGGGGCGACCTTCTCGTCGGCGCTCGCGGGCGCGGTGGGCGGCCCCCGAATCCTGATGGCGATGGGGCAGCGCGGGCTGCTGCCCCAGAGCGACTGGCTCGCCAGGACAAAGGGCGGCGAGCCGCGCAACGCCATCACGGTGACCGCGGTGCTGACGCTCGCCGCCCTCATGGTGCGCGATCTGAACGCCATCGCCTCCCTGGTGACGATGTTCTTCCTGATCACCTACTTCGCCATCAACCTGATCCTGCTCATCGAGAGCAGCCTCGGCCTGGTGAGCTTCCGCCCCACCTTGCGGGTGCCGCGCCTGGTGCCGCTGCTGGGCGCCGTCGGGTGCGTGTTCGTGATGTTCATCATCAGCCCCACCTTCGGGCTGATCGCCGTGGGGCTGGTGGTCGCGATCTACGTCTGGATCCTGCGCAAGGGGTTGCAGCAGGACGGCGTCGAGGACGTCCGCAGCGGCATCTTCGGGGCGATGGCCGAGTGGGCCGCCGCCCAGGTGACCGAGATGCCCTCCGGGGAGCAGCGGGCCTGGAAGCCCAACTTCCTCGTCCCGGTCGAGGACACCGACGAGCTGCGTGGCGAGTTCCTGTTCATCCACGACATGTGCCACCCCGAGGGGTCGGTCAAGCTGATGGGGTTGAGCCACGATCGCGACCAGGACGTCCTCCGCAGGGAGATCCTGGCGCTCTCCGACTCCTTCCGGGCCAAGGGGCTGTTCAGCACGTGGTGCGTGGTGAACGACGTCGGCTTCACCAATGGGGTGATCCACGGCCTCCAAGCGCTCCAGAGCGCCTTCTTCCGCCCCAACACCCTCTACCTGCGCGTACCCGACCTCAAGGACCGCTACGACGAGTTCAAGGAGGTGATCATCCAGGCGCACGAGACCGGCGTGGGCGTCGTGCTCCTGGGGCGCCACCCGAAGTCGGGGATGGGGCAGCTCAAGGAGATCAACGTCTGGGTGCGCCCGGCCCGATCGGGTTGGGGGACGCAGGACGCCTTTGAGCACAACAACCTCAACCTGATCCTGCTGATGGGCTACCGGCTCATGGTCCGCTGGCAGGCGAACATGCGCCTGATCACGGTCATCGGCGACGAGTCTGAGCGCCCGCAGGCCGAGGCGTTCCTCGCCGACCTCCTCGACCTGGCGCGGATCCCCAAGCCTGCGGACTCGCTCGTGTTGGTGGGTGGGTTCCAGGCGTGCCTGGCGAGCGCGCCGCGCTCGGACATCGACATCCTCGGGCTTCAGCAGGAGCCGGACTTCGACTTTGTGGCGGGGGCGGTGGAGCTGACGCGCTCGACGTGCCTGTTCGTGATGGACTCGGGGAGGGAGAGCGCGCTGGTGTGAATCAGAAGGGCAGTTGCGAAGCAACGTTGCACAGATGAGCGCAGCTCATCGTGCAGCCCTTCGATAAAATCAGAAGGGCGCAGCTCATCGTGCAGCCCTTCGATAACATCCCTGGCCTCAGCCGCCTTCGCAGCTGCGGGAGTAGTCGCCGTCGCAGCGGGAGCAGTCGCGGACGTTCAGCTCGTAGTTGATCCAGCGGCCGCCGCGGCAGACCTGGGAGACGGAGGTCCCGAAGGCGGCGAAGCAGGCGCAGCGCCAGTGGTTCTCGGGCCACCCGGCGCAGGAGTCGCCGTGCTCGCTGGCGGGCAGGGAGGGGTCGCGGCAGACGCTGTTGTTGATGTTGTCCGCGGGCTGCTCAGGCTCGGGGTCGGGCTCCTGGGGCGCGGGCTGCTGCGGCTCAGGCTGCTGCGGCTCGGGGTCGGGCTCGCTGGAGATCACCTTCGGGGCGCAGACGTCCACGCGCGAGGGGCGGGCGCTGGAGTTGCCGAGGAAGCGGTTGACGGAGAGCCGCTGGAGGTCGGGGTGGGCGCCGCAGTAGCTGTTGGCCTCGGTGGCGCGCGAGAGGCAGAGGCCGTCCTCGCGGGTGTCGCCGAACTCCTCGGCCTGGGCGCAGAAGGTGGTGGCGTAGCCGTTGCGATCGGGGCAGTAGCCCGCGCAGTCCAGGGTGCAGACCCCCTTGCCCTGGCCCCGCTGGTAGCACCAGCCGCGGGCGCCGCCGTCGGTGTAGCCGCAGTCGTTGTCGGAGTCGCAGCCGCTGCCGATCCACCCGGCGACGTTGCTGGTCGGGGGCTCGACCGAGCCGCCCGCGAGGTCGCGGAAGAAGGCGGTCTGGCGGCTGGAGGCGGCGACCGTCAGCTCGACGTGGATGTGATCGTTGTGGGGGTGGCTCCCGGTGTAGCAGCGCGCCTGGGTCGAGCGGTTGGCGGTCCAGATGGTGCGGTCCCAGATCAGCATCTGGATCCCGATGTACTCGGCGTTCTCGACGAGCCAGTTGGCGATCACGTCGCCCTTGCCGTTGTCGGCGTTGCTGCCCCAGGTGGGGATGAAGATGTCGAGGGCGCGACCCACGCTGTGCAGCGACAGGCCGCTGCCGCCGTTGATCTGGCGGCAGTTGTAGATCTGGACCCCGTCGCCCGGGATCGAGCGGTTGATCTTGTCGCCGAACTGGTCGCGCAGGTAGTTGCGCAGCGCCAGCGCGCCTTGCGTCGCGCCGCTGGTGCAGCGGCTCCCGGCGCTCTGGTAGGGGACGTTCTGGGCGCGGCCGGTCTGGGCCGTGCTCGACGGCAGCTGCCAGCGGTTGGAGCAGGTCGCCGCCTTGTCGACCAGCCCCTCGGGCAGCTCGTCCTCGACGAAGCCCTCCAGCCCGTGATCGTGACCGTCGTGCAGGAGGTCATCCTCCACCGGCGGCTCGTCCGCGCAGGACGTCAGCCCCCCCAGCGCGAACCCTACCAACACAACCCACAGCAGATGATGTCGCCGTCGCATCGCTCCTCCTGGTCCCCACGATTCCCTGCTCCCTGCGCGCCCATGAGCGCTCAAGGTTCAGGTTCGGATGTTGTTCCGACCTTCTTTAACCCACACCCATTGAACCATAAAATCGGCCCGTTGACAAAGGTTTAACGCCCATCGACGCCGTGCTGGACGGTGTGGCTTCGGTGCCACACCGCTGCGCGCCGATGCGACGGGGGAAGTGTGGCGCGGACGCCACACCTTCCGCCGTGAGGAGGCAGATCGGTTGTGGTGACAGGGGGTTGTCGTGTCGGTTACGGGATCGTGATGGCGATCTTGCCGAAGTGCTCGCCGCGGGTCATGTCCCGCATCGCCTGGGGCGCCTCGTCGAAGGGGTAGACCCGGTGCACGAGCGGCGTGAGCTGGTGGGCGTCGATGGCGCGGTTCATCGCGGCGAACCCTTCGCCGGAGCCGACGAAGACGCCCTGGACGCGGATCTGCTGCATGAGGATGGGGGTGATGAGCAGCGGCGCCAGGGCGCCGCTGAGGATCCCGATCATGGCGATCGTGCCGCCGACCCGGACCGCCTTGAGGGACTGCTCCAGGGTGCCGGTGCCGCCGACCTCGACCACGAGATCGACGCCGCGGCCTCCTGTGAGCTTGCGGGCGGTCCGCCCCCAGGCCGGGTCGTCCTTGTAGTTGATCCCCTTCCAGGCGCCGAGCTGGAGCGCCCGGTCGAGCTTGTCGTCGCTGCTGGAGGTGATGATGACGCGGGCGCCGAGCACGGTCGCGAACTGGAGCGCGAACAGCGACACGCCGCCCGTGCCCTGGAGCAGCACGGTGTCTCCGGCGCGGACCTGGCCCTCGGTGACCAGCGCCGACCAGGCGGTGACCGCGGCGCAGGGCAGGCAGGCGGCCTCGGCGTCGGTGAGGTGTTCGGGGACCTCGATCACCCCGCGGCGGTCGAGCACCAGCTCCTCGGCCAGCGTCCCGTCGAGCGGCCCGCCGAGCGTGGTGCCGAACTTCTCGCGGCTCGGCTCGCCGCCGCCCCAGCCCTGGGCGAACAGCGTCGCCACCCGCGCCCCGACCTCCAGATCGGTGACCCCGTCGCCCACCTCCGTGACCACCCCCACGCCGTCCGAGCAGGGGATCAGCGGCAGCGGCTGACGCGGGTTGTACTGGCCGCGGACCATGAGCAGGTCGCGGTAGTTGAGCGACGCGGCGCGCATCGCGAGCCGCACCTGCCCCGGGCCGCAGGGCGGCGAGGGGCGCTCGACGAAGGTGAGGTGCTCGAAACCGAACTCGCCCTGAATCTCCAGCGCCTTCATGTGCGTGACCTCCGTCTGGGTGCGCCGCTGCGGCGCTTGCGTTTGCGGCTTGAGCCGAGCGGCCGGATCTCCAGCGGGCTGGCGGTCCGGCGCGCCTCGATGACGATCCGGGCGCAGGCCGTGGCGTCGGCGCCTGCGTTGTGGTGGTTGCGCAGCGGGATCGAGAGCGCCTCGCAGACGTCCGGCAGGCGCGCGCGCTTCAGCTGCCAGACCTGACGCGCCATCTGCACCGTGCAGACAAACGGCGTCCGGGGCATCTCCAGGCCGCTGCGCTCGCAGCAGGCCCGCAGCACCGAGCGGTCGAACCCGGCGTTGTGCGCCGCGATGAACTCGGCGCCCTCCAGCAGCGCCTCGAACTCGGGCCACACGGCGTCGAACGGGTCGGCGTCGGCGACGTCGCGCCAGGTCAGGCCGTGGACGTAGGTGAAGGTGAACTGCCGCGACGGCGGGCGGATCAGCCGCTCCCGGGTCTCGACGACGGTGTTGTCCTCCACCACCGCCAGCGCGATCTGACAGGCGCTGTCGCGCTTGAGGTTCGCCGTTTCGAAGTCGAGGGCTACAAACCGACCCATCGCGTGCTCCTTCGTCCTTGAGTGTGCGATCGCGCGTCTTCCCTGCGCGGATGTTGAGGACTCTGGAGGATGACGCCGTCGCCGTCAAGCGCCCCTCGGGCCACGGGCGCGCCGGTGGACCCACGCCGGGATGAGCAGCGCGGGCAGCGTCAGCAGGTCGGTCGGGTCCATGGTGAGGTCCACCGTGGCGGGCTCGGGCCACGGCGCCCCGGTGAGCCCGGCCCGCAGCAGGAAGAAGGGCCACTGGGCGAGCCCCAGGCCGTGCCGGTACGCCCACGCCCACCCGTCCCACAGGTTGATCCCCACCATGACCGCCCCGAGCAGCGCCATCGCCGCCCACAGCGCGACACGGGAGCGGCGCCAGCGGTCGGAGCCGAGCGCATGCGCGCCCACCTCCCAGGCCGCTGTCAGCAGCAGCGGCGCGAACGCCAGCGAGGCCACGTCCGACAGCTTCCCGGTCCACCAGCCGGGGTAGAGCGCCTTGAGCAGGTGGTCGTTCGTCGCCCACAGCACAAGCATCGCCAGCGCCAGCGGGTGGAGCACGACGTCGCCGGGGACCTGCGCGAGGGCGTCGTCGGGTTGTGCGGTGTGGGTCGCCACGGGGCCTCCTGAGCCCGAGGTGCGCCGCGGGCCTGGGAGGAGCATACCAGAGGCGATCGGTTTTTTTTGAAACGGACGGCCCGAAGCCTGGTTTAACGGGGCAGGAACGTGAGGAGGGAGGCATGGAGCTGAAGCTCTTTTCCGACGCCCAGCTGATGACGCTGTTCGCCCATGGCCGCGAGGACGCCTTCCGGTTGCTGTACGACCGCAACCGGGAGCGGGTCCATCGGCTGGCGCTGCGTATGACGGGGCGCGCGCAGGACGCCGAGGAGATCGTCCAGGAGACGTTCCTGCGCGTCGCGCGGGCCGCCCCCCGCTACGAGGCGCAGGCGGCGTTTACGACCTGGCTGCACCGCGTCGCGCTCAACGTCTGCTTGACCTGGCTCAAGCGCGCCGAGGGCAACGTCGTGCCGCTGTTCGCCGCCGACGCGGCGCCCGTCGCCGCTGGGGCGACGCCTCACGCCGCGCTGGAGGCGCGCGAGGTCGCGGCGCTGCTCCAGGAGGAGCTGTTGTCGTTGAGCGCGCCGCTGCGCTCGGCGTTCGTGCTGCGGATCTGCGAGGGGCTGCCCTACGCCGAGGTCGCGGCGATCCTTGAGATCCCGGAGGCGACGGCGCGCACGCACGTGCACCGCGCCCGCAGTGCCCTCCGTCACCGCATGCGCCGCGCCTTGAGCGCGTCGCGCCACCAGGGGAGCGCCCGATGAGCCACACCCACCCACCGACCTGCGCGCAGATGGACGCGCTGCTCTCACGCCTCGACCTCGGGGAGCTGGACGCGGAGGAGCAGCGACAGGTCGAGGCCCACCTGGGCGGCTGCCCCTCCTGCCGGGAGACTCGGGCGCAGTACGCGCGGCTCTCCGAGGCGACCGCGGCGCTGCTGACGCCTCCCCTCGGCGCGGAGCGAGCCGACGCGATCTTCGCGCGGATCGCCCAGCGGCGTCAGCCGCTCGCCGAGGCCGAGGCGCTCCCCGAGATCCTGACCATGGACGAGGTGGCGACGCTGCTGCGCGTCTCATTGGATGAGCTGGAGGCGGAGCTGGAGCACCTGCCGGTGTTTGAGTTCGCCGGGCAGCTCCGCATGCGCCGCAGCCAGCTCTTTCGCTGGATCGAGGCGCGCGAAAAGCGCGCTCACCTGCGCCTGATGGCGGCCGACGCGGGCCGCTGAGACCTCACCGCGACACACGGGCTGAAGGAGGCCCTTTTGATGGATACACACGCTCTGTTCTGGAAGAAGTTCGCCGTCATGCTCTCATCGGGGGTGCCGCTGCTCGTGACGCTGGAGGCGCTCGCCGGGGACGACCTCGGCGAGCTGAACGACGCGGTCCGGCGGCTCATCGCCGCGCTTCAGGCGGGCGCCAGCTTCTCCGAGGCGCTCGCCAGCGCGCCAGCGTTCGGGCGCGACGTCGTGGAGATGGTGCGCAGCGCCGAGGAGCGCGGTCGGCTCGACGAGGTGGCGGCGACGATCGGGGAGCAGATCGCGGCCGGGGTGCTCACCCCGACGCCCGCGCCGACCCCCGACGACGAGCAGGAGCTCGACGCGGAGCGCCCCGAGCCTCCCCGGCTGATGGCGCTGCTGGCGCAGGCGGCGCGGGAGCGCGCCAGCGACCTCCACCTGAAGCCCACCCCGGAGGGCGGCGTGGCGCGGTTTCGGATCGACGGGCTCCTGCAACCCCGGCGGACGCTGACCTCGGCGGACCTCCGCGGGCTGATCGCGCAGCTCAAGCAGCTGTGCCACCTCGACGTCGCCGAGCGGCGGATCCCCCAGGATGGTCGGGCGCTCATGGAGCTGGAGGGGGAGGGGCGGCTGGATCTGCGGGTGGCGATCGGGCCGTCGGTGCTCGGTGAGGCGGGGATGGTCCGCTTTCTTCGCAAGGGCAACGTGCTGGAGACCCTGGCGCGGCGCGAGGCGATCTTCCCGACGGCCGACGTGCGGGAGCGGGTGTTCGGGGCGGCGCGGCGCGGCCACGGGATGCTCATGGTGACCGGGCCGACCGGGAGCGGCAAGACCACCAGCCTCTACGCGCTGCTGACGCACCACGACGCGGCGCGCCACAAGCTCATCTCCGTCGAGGAGCCGGTCGAGGTCCAGCTCCCCGGGGTGCATCAGATCCAGACCCAGCCCTCGCTGGGGCTCTCCTTCCCGGCGGCGCTGCGCCACGTCATGCGGATGGATCCCGACATCGTCTACTGCTCCGAGATCCGCGACGCCGACACCGCGGCGCTGCTGCTGCGGCTCGCCATCACCGGCCACCTGGTCTACTCCCAGCTCCACAGCCCCACGGCGATCGACGCGCTGATGCGCTTCGTCAACATCGGCCTGGAGCCCCACCTCATCGCCGACGCGACCCTCGGCGTGCTCGCCCAGCGCCTCGTCCGCAAGCTCTGCCCCGACTGCGCCGCGCCCTCCGCCGAGGAGCGCGACCGCCTCGAGGATCTCCTCGGCGCGCCCCTCCCTGACGGCGCCCTCGCCCTGCGCCCCGTCGGGTGCGCCCGGTGCGCCGACACGGGCTACCGTGGGCGGCGCCCCATCCAGCAGTTCGTCGCCATCGACCCCCGCGTGCGCCAGGCGCTGTGCCGCCGCCCCACCGCCGAGGCCCTCTGGGGCGCCGCCCGCGAAGGCGGCACCCGGAGCCTCCTGGAGCGCGGCCTGGAGGTGGTCTACGCCGGGCAGACCTCCCTCTCGGAGGTGCTCCGGGTGTGCCCCCCCGAGGAGATTGATCGCCTCGGGCGTTGACCCGGGTTCGTCCGCGCCGTACAGTCGTCGGGTCACTGAAACGTGTTTCACTTTCGACTCGGAGGGCGCGTCATGAACGAATCCAACCCGGCGTTGCAGGCCTCTCGCCGCTCCTGGCACTGCGTCCAGAACCACCTCAAGGAGGAGTGGCTGGCGCTGATGGCCGAGGACGTCGTGATCGAGGATCCGATCGGCGTCTCGCCGCTCGACCCGGAAGGGCAGGGGCACCGCGGGGTGGCGGCGGCGGCGACGTTCTGGGACCGCAACATAGGCCCCAACCAGATCGAGGTCGAGGTCCACGACAGCTACACCGGCGGCGACGAGGTCGCCCACCTGATGACCCTCAAGACCTCCTTCCCCCACGGCGGCGTCGCCGAGGTCAAGGGGATCTTCACCTACGCGGTCAACGACGCGGGGAAGATCGTCGCGTTGCGCGGCTACTGGGAGATGAGCGACATCCGTCTGCGCGCAGGTTGAGCGGAGTGTGCTCAAACAGGAGAGTGAGATGCGATTCTTGTTCGCTGAGGCGATGATCGACCCGAGCTATTGGCTGCCGCTGGCAAAGGCCGTCGAGGAGGCGGGCTACGACGGCATGACCATCCCGGACAGCCTCTGCTACCCGGAGGAGTCCGACTCGAAGTACCCCTACAGCCACGACGGCAAGCGGGAGTTCCTGGAGGACAAGCCCTTCCTCGACCCGTTCACCCAGATCGCCGCCATGGGCGCGGTGACCACGACCCTGAAGTTCGTGACCTTCGTGCTCAAGCTGCCCATCCGGCACCCGGTGATCGCGGCCAAGCAGGCCAGCTCCGTGGCGGTCCTCACGAACGGCCGCCTGGAGCTGGGCGTCGGCACCAGCCCCTGGCCCGACGACTACCGTATCACCGACGTCCCCTGGAAGGGGCGCGGGCGCCGCATGAACGAGTGCATCGACGTCCTCCGCGGCCTCTGGGCCGGGGGGTACTACCAGCACGACGGCGAGGTCTATCAGATTGAGAGCGTCAAGATCTGCCCGACCCCGCCGCCGATCCCGCTGCTGATCGGGGGGCACTCCGGGCCTGCGCTCAAGCGGGCTGCACGCGTCGGCGACGGCTGGCTTCACGGTGGCGGCGACACGCGCGAGCTGGCTCGGATGGTCAACCGCCTGCACGAGCTGCGCGAGGAGTATGGCCGTCAGGACGTCCCCTTCGACGTTTGCATCATCTCCCCCGAGGCCTACACCCTGGAGGGGGTCGCCCGGCTGGAGGAGATGGGCGTGACCAGCGTCGTCGTCGGCTTCCGCAACGCCTACGCCATGGCCCAGGACACCGAGTCGCTCCAGCACAAGATCGACATGCTCAACACCTACGCCGAGCGCATCATCCACAAGCTGCGCGCGTGAGTCTCACGCGCTCTTGCGCGTGACCACCGAGACCAGCTCGGTGATCGCGGCGGCGACGCGCCCGAGCGGCACCTGCCGCTCGGCGCCGCCCTGCTCCCACGCCGCCCGCGGCATCCCGTACACCACGCACGTCGCCTCGTCCTGCGCGATCGTCCTCGCCCCCGCCTTGCGCATGGCGACCATCCCCCGCGCGCCGTCCTCGCCCATGCCGGTCAGCATGACCCCGACGGCGTTCGCTTTGAACTGCTCCGCGACGGAGTGCATCAGCACGTCCACGGATGGGCAGTGGCCGGAGACGGGCGCGTCCTTGTAGACCCGGACGAAGGGGCGCTGATCCCCGGAGCCGCGGCGGGCCGCCATGTGACTGTCGCCCGGGGCGATCAGGATCTGCCCCGGGAGGATCGGCTCGCCGTTGCGGGCGCTCTTGACCTTCATCTGACACAGCCGGCTGAGGCGCTGCACGAACGCCTCGGTCGCCCAGTCCAGCATGTGCTGGACGATCAACACGCCCGGCGTGGTCGCGGGCAGCTGGGGCAGCACCTCCACGAGGGCGTCGGTCCCCCCCGTGGAGGAGCCGATGGCGATGATCGGCGTGTTCCGCTGCGACGACGGGCCGGACGACGGGCCAGGCGACCGACGCTTGGGCGTGGTCTGGCTGGGCGGCGTCGAGTAGAGGCTCTGGCGCCGCTGGTGCCCTTGAGCCTTGAGCCGGGACCACCCCTGGACCAACGCGTCGCGGAGCAGCTTGAGGTTGTTGGTGTAGGCCTGGCCCCCGTCGAGGTTGGGCTTGGGGACCACGCCCACCGCGCCAGCCTGGAGGAGTGAGCGCTTGAGGCGCTCGTTGCTGTGGACCGAGGAGCTGAAGATGATGGTGGGCGTCGGGTACTGCGCCATGAGGCGCTTGAGGAACTCATCGCCGTTCATCTTGGGCATGTGGATGTCGAGCACCAACATGTCGGGGTTGAGTTGGACGATCAGCTCCCGCGCCTCAAAGACATCCTTGGCCTGACCGACCACCTCGATCGCCGGATCCTGCTCCAGGCTGTGCGACACAAGTCGCAGCACGAGTCGTGAGTCATCGACAAGGAGCACGCGGATGACGTCCTCCGAGCTTGTTGATTGATGCTGCTGGGTCATGTGCGCTCCATGACCGCGTCACGAGGATGAGCCTGTGGCTGGTCTGGACCGTGACTCACCTCGTGGCGCGTGGGCCGAATCTGTTCGTGTCAGTCGGGTTGAGGTCAGTACTTACCGAACTCGTGGTCATCAAGGTCGATGATGTGTCGAGCGTCCACCCCGTTGGGAGACGACGACGACGACGCGTGGCCGTTGCTCGGGAAGCTCTGGGCCTCCCAGTGGGTCGTGCCCGCGCTGTGCCCGTTGGGGCGCCCATGGAAGCTCGCCGGCGGCGAGGGCGGCGCGACGGGGGCAGCGCCGGGCTGCTGTCCGGTCATCTGCTGGAGCATGGCGAACATCTCGGGGGTGAGCCAGCTCGGCAGCTCGTGCCCGTTGAGCTGGCCCTTCTCGATCAGCTTGAAGTGCTCCAGCTTGCGCTTGAGGGTGCCGACCTGCTCAAAGAGCTGCCGCGCTGCCGCCGCGCCCTGCTCGGCCCCGGCGGTGTTGGACTGGGTGACCTGGTTGATCTGCTCCAGGCCGAGGTGGACCTGGCCGATCCCCTCGGCCTGCTCGCCGCTCGCGTCCGCGATGCGGCCGATGAGCGAGGAGACCTCGGTGACGCTCTCGACGATGGCGCTCAGCGCCTCGGCGGTGTTGTGGGCGATCGAGGTGCCCTGGTGGACCTTCTGGGTGGAGCCCTTGATGAGGTCGGTGGTCTCCTTGGCGGCCTTGGCGCTGCGGGCGGCGAGGTTGCGGACCTCCTCGGCGACGACGGCGAAGCCCTTGCCGTGGACCCCGGCGCGGGCGGCCTCGACGGCGGCGTTCAGGGCGAGCAGGTTGGTCTGGAAGGCGATGTCGTCGATCACCTTGATGATGTTCGAGATGTTCTCGCTGGCGTCGTTGATGTCGTTCATCGCGGACAGCATCTTCTGCATCTCGACGTCGCCGCGGCTGGCGTGGGAGTGCGCCTGCTCGACCAGCACGTTCGCCTTGCCCGCGTCGTCGGCGTTGCGGCGAGTCTTGTTGGTCAGGTCGGTCATCTGGGCCGAGATCTCCTCGATCGCCGCGGCCTGCGCGGAGGCGCCCTCCGAGACCTGCTGGCTCGCCGAGGAGATCTCCTGGCTCGCGGTCGAGATCTGCCCCACGCTGCCACGAACCTCGCCGATGACACCGCCCAGCGACTTGACGCTCACGTTGTAGGCCTCCGTGAGCAGCGCGTGGTCGTTCTGGTAGGTGGTCGTGATCAGGCGAGTCAGGTCGCCGTCGCTGAGCGAGGAGAGGCTGCCCTGAAGCTCCCGAACCGGCTGGAGGATGGCGTCGAGCATGTCGTTGACCTGGGACATCAGGTCGGCGAAGCCGCCCTCCAGCCCCTGGGTGCTGGCGCGCTCGCTGAGTCGGCCGTTCTGGTGGGACCGCGTCAGCTCCTGGAAGCCGCGCATGAACCGCTGGAGCACCGACACGATGTTGTTGACGTCCTGGCGCGTCTGCTCCATCTCCTCGGTGAACGCTTCGTCGATGTGGGCGTTGAGGTCGCCGTGCGACAGCGCCTGGAGCGACTCCTGGAGGCGCGCGACGGAGCGCTTGAGCGCCTGATCGCGCTTCTCCTGGCGGGCCTCCTCGGTGACGAGCTCCCAGGCGACTGCGGGGCCGGTGTACTTGCCGCTGTCGTCGTACAGGGCGTACACGGTCAGCGCGACGACCTCATCCCCCATCGTCAGGCGCGTCTCGCAGGGGAGGTTGGCCGGGTCGGAGAGCAGGCGGCGCTGGTGCTCGGGGCGCTTGTGGAAGATGTCGATCGACTTGCCCACGACCTCGTCCGGGCGAATGGGCAGGTGGTCGCGGAACGTGTTGAGGACGTTGAACACCGCCGGGTTGGCGTAGTTGATGCGGAACTCGTCGTGGATGTCGCAGGTCATCACCCCGAGCGGGGAGTTCTCGATCAGCGACCGCATCCGCGCCATGTTGGCCTTGTGCTCAGCTTCGGCGGCCCGCTCGGCGAGCACCTTCTCGGTCATGTCCAGCGCGAACTTGATGACTCGGGTGACCTCACCGCTTGAGTTGGTGACCGGGTTGTAGGAGGCCTGGATCCAGATCTCGCGCCCGCCTCGGCCAACGCGCTTGAAGAGGTCGGCCTTGGTCCGGCCCGCGCCCAGCTCCCTCCAGAAGGTCTGGTAGGCGGCGCTGTTGGTGTGCTCGGGCTCGACGAACATGCGGTGGTGCCGCCCCTGGATCTCCTCCAGCGTGTAGCCGAGGACGGAGAGGAAGTTGTCGTTCGCCGTCACGATCGTCCCATCGGGCTCGAACTCGATCACCGCCTGGTTGCGGTAGAGGGCGTCGAGCTGGTTGGTGAGCTGCTCGCGCTCCTCTTCACGCGCGACCTCCTCGGTGATGTCCTCCCAGGTCAGCGCAGGCCCCTGGTACACCCCGGCCGTATCGTACAGCCCATAGATGTTCAGCTTCATCCAGATCGGTCCGATCTGGATCCGTGCGGTGTGGGGGAGGTTTTTCGGGTTGGCGATCAGGTGGCGTTGGTAGAAGAAGTCGATCGACTGCCCCACCAACTCATTGGTCCGGATCGGCAGGTGCTCCTCGATCGTGCGCAGCATCTCGATCGACGCCGGGTTGGCGTAGGTGATGATCAGCTCCTTGTCGCACACCAGCATCGGCTTGGGCGAGCTGTCGGACAGCATGTTGGAGGAGGAGGCCTGCTCCTCGGAGAGCGTGACCACCGTGCTGGTGACGTCGTCCCCCTCCACCTGGGGGTGCACCCTCCAGGTGAAGTCGCGCGTGTCACCACGACCGGCGTGGGTGACGGGGAAGTTCACCTCGTGCGCGCCGCCCATCAAGATCGCCTGATCCACGGGGGTGACCGTCCGTGTCGGACAGAACGCGCTCCACACCTTCTTGCCCACGGCCTCTCTTCGCGAGACGCCCGTGACGGCCTCGATCGCGTCGTTCCACCATGTGATGCGGCCACCGCCGTCGGTGGTGAAGGTGGGCTGTGGGAGCTGCTGGAGCACGGCGTTCAAGTCGTCAGCGGTCTCCTTGGCAGTGGCTTGGGTCTTTGACGAAGGCTTCTTCAACGAATTGTCCTGGCTCATTGGGAGTCCCGTGTTGCGGTGTTGAGCTGGATGATACGTGTCCCTCGCTTAACCAATCCAAGCGGGGCTCAAACAGGGTATCGGCTGGATATGGCAGGGAGTTGAGGCGGTTTTAGCGCCCCGGGTTGATCTTCGCTCCTGCTCAAGTCTTGCCCCGAAATTGCCGAGAGGGAGTACAGCCGACACGTGGTCTGCTGCCCAGGAGGGGAGACGTTGTTCGATAATCCCGAAGACAGGCTGGAGCTGGTGACGGAGTTCGTCATCGAGTCGCGCGAGATGATCGACGCCATCGAAGGCGTCTTGATCAACCTGGAGGCCCATGAGGATCCCAGCGAGCCGCTCAACGAGGCGTTTCGATGCTTTCACTCCATCAAGGGGCTCGCGGGCTTCCTCGGCTTTGGAAACCTGACTCGCCTCACCCATGAGGCCGAGTCGCTCCTCACCGCGTTGCGCCAGGGGGACATCGCGCTCACACGAGAGCTGGTGGACGTCCTGTGTGTCGCCATCGACACGATGGTGCAGATCATCGCCGTCATCGAGGAGACCCAGAGCGACGAAACCACCGCCAAGCTCTGCATCCCGACAGTCGAGGCGCTGAACGCCGCCTACCGGAACGCGATGGGGTTCACCGACGCGCCTCCGCAGGAGGACGCCCCGCAGGAGGGGGTGCTGCTTCAGAAGCCCGACACCTTCGTATTGGACGCCGAGGACGCGAGCGAGGACGAGGGTGAGCCCGAGGAGCCCGGTGAGCCCGGTGAGCCCGAGGATGAGGACGAGGACGAGGGCGGGCCGGAGCAGGACGACGAGGGCCATGAGCCCTCCGCCTCGCCCACCGCCCGACCTGAGAGCGCGCGGGCGTCGAAGTCCGCGGGCAAGCTCAAGGGGGCCAGCCGGAGCGTCGTGCGCGTGGACCTGGGCAAGCTGGACGAGCTGATGAACCTCGTCGGCGAGCTGATCATCGCCGAGGCGGCGGTCAAGCACAGCCCGGATCTCCTCGGCCTGGAGCTGGAGGACTTCTTCAAGTCGGTCAGCCACCTCAACCGCATCACGCGGGATCTTCAGGACATCTCGATGTCGATGCGGATGGTGCCGATCGCCAGCGTGTTCCGCAAGGCGTTGCGGGCGGCGCGCGACGTCTCCCAGCGCCAGCGCAAGGAGGTCAAGGTCGAGATCGAGGGCGAAGACACCGAGGTCGACAAGGGGATCGTCGAGCTGCTCTCCGATCCGCTCGTCCACATGATCCGCAACGCGATCGACCACGGCCTGGAGCGCCCCGAGGAGCGGGTGAAGGCGGGGAAGCGCCCCGAGGGGAGGGTGCGGCTGACGGCGCACCACCAGGGCAGCGAGGTCTGGGTGTGCGTCGCGGACGACGGGCGAGGCCTCAACCGCGACAAGATCCTCGCCCGCGCCCGTGAGCGCGACCTGATCGCCGGTCGCGGTGAGGAGATGAGCGACACGGAGGTGTTTGAGCTGGTCTTCCACCCCGGGTTCTCGACCAACGACGAGGTGACGGACATCTCCGGGCGCGGGGTCGGGATGGACGTCGTGCGGCGGAACGTCGAGCGCTTCAAGGGCAAGATCGACATCGCCAGCGAGCTGGGCAAAGGCACGACCTTCACGATGCGGATCCCGCTGACGCTGGCGATCATGGAGGGGATGCAGATCCGGGTGGGGCAAGAGCGCTTCATCATCCCGCTGCTGTCGATCCAGGAGACGCTCCGCGCGCGGGCGGATCAGGTGACCCGGATGCCGTCCGGCCACGAGCTGCTCACGCTCCGCGAGCGGAGCGTGCCGCTGCTGCGCTTGTACGAGCAGCACGATCTCGAGCCGGACAGCCGCCGGGTGGAGGAGGGGATCGTCCTCGTCCTTGAGGCGGACGGGATCCAGTTCGCGCTGCTCGTGGACGAGGTGATCGGCCAGCTCCAGACCGTCATCAAGAGCCTGGGCGACTACCTCAAGAGCACGCCAGGCCTCTCCGGGTGCACCATCCTGGGGGATGGGGCGGTGAGCCTCATCCTGGACGTCAGCGCGATGCGTCAGTCGATCCGCGATCGAGCGCGGGCGCCCCACAACACCGCCGCGATGGCGTCCTGAGCCTCAAGGAGCGCAGCGATGAGCACACACTCGGATCCCAACGCCAACAAGTACCTGAGCTTCAGCCTCGGCGAGGTCAGCTACGTCATCCCGATCCAGAACGTCACGGAGATCATCGGGATGCAGCGCATCTCGGAGGTGCCCGCGTCCAACCGCGCGCTGCGCGGCGTGATCAACCTGCGCGGTCGGGTGATCCCGGTGATGGACGTGCGGCTGCGCTTCGGCATGCCCGAGCTGGAGTACACCGATCGGACCTGCATCATCGTCATCCAGGTGGGGATCACCTCGGTGGGGTTGGTGGTGGACACGGTGTCGGACGTCATGGACCTGACGGAGCCGCTTGAGCCCGCCAGCGCCCTGGGCGAGAACAGCGCCGACAGCTGCGTGGCGGGCTTCGGTCGCGCGGGCGGCGAGATCCGCGTCGTGTTGGAGCCGCAGCGCCTCGTCGAGGGGCTCGGCGTCCAATCTGCGAACCTGGGGGTGTGATGGATCTGGGACGCCACATTATCCATCGCCTTGCGGTGACGGACGAGGACGCCGCCTTCTTCTACGCGTTCATCAAGCGCCACACCGGCATTGAGCTGAACGAGCAGAAGAAGGGCCTGTTGGAGAACCGCCTCGGCGGGTTGTTGCGCTCGCGGGGGTTGAGCAGCGTCGCCGCGTACCGGCGCGAGGTGCTGAGCAACCCGACCCCGGCGGACGTGCAGGAGCTGACCGACTGCATCGCGACCAACTACACCTACTTCTACCGCGAGCCCGCGCACTTCCAGTTCCTGCTGGAGCGCGTCCTCCCGGACATCACCGCCCGCGCCGAGAAGACCGGGCGGCGCGAGCTGCGCATGTGGTGCGCCGCCGCCTCGACCGGCGAGGAGCCCTACACGCTGGTGATGACGCAGATGGAGCACTTCCAGGCGGCCTACCCCCAGTGGGACGCCGGGTTGCTGGCGACCGACATCTCGCGTCAGGCGCTGAGCGTCGCCCAGCGCGGCGTCTATCGCACGGATCAGCTGATGCGCCTGCCCAGGCACCTCAAGAGCCTGTACACGCGCCCGGTGGGGCAGGGCCAGATCGAGGTGCTGCCTGCGCTGCGCAAGGAGGTCACGCTGCGGCGCTTCAACCTCATGAACCCGATGTACCCGTTTCGGGGCAGCTTCGACGTCATCTTCTGCCGCAACGTGTTGATCTACTTTGATGAGGACAGCCGCCAGCACGTGCTCCAGCAGCTCGGGCGGGCGCTGCGGCCGGGGGGCTACCTGTTCATCAGCCAGGCGGAGACGATCGAGCCGCCGAAGAAGCTGTTCGAGGTGATCAGCGGCTCCGTGCTGCGGCGCTTGTCCTGCTGACCTGGGCCGGGCTCCTGTGTTAGGCTGCGGGCGTTGCACAGGAGGACGCGGTGACTCTCAAGATTGGCATCATCACAGACATCCACTTTGGCCCGCTGGCCTACTTCAAGGGCGAGCTGCGCAAGATGGGCACGGAGTCCGAGGCCCTGACGATGGCGTTCGTCCACGAGATGAACGCGCGCTTCAAGCCCGACCTCGTCCTCCACATGGGCGACGTCATTCAGGAGGTGGGCGACGCGGCGCTCGACCTGTCGCGCTACCAGCGCATCACCGACCTCCTCTCGGAGCTTGAGGCGCCGATCTGGCCGGTGGCGGGCAACCACGACCTCATCAGCCTGACCGCGGCGCAGCTCCTGCCGCGGTGGCGCGAGCAGACCGCGTTCGGCGGGCTGCCCGCCGAGGCGATCGGCGGCGATGAGGCGCTCTACTACCACACCCGGATCGGGGGCTGGGAGCTGATCGTGCTCCACAGCCACGAGGAGAAGGACAGCCACATCTGGATCGACGCGCCCCAGCTCGCCTGGTTCGAGCGCGCGCTCGACGCGGCGGAGGGGCCGGTGCTGCTGATGCTGCACCACGGGCTGGCGGATCAGGACCTCTCGGAGAGCGTCTGGTTCCGAAACCACACGCACCTGGGGCTGATCCGCGGCCGGGAGGCGATCCGCGCGACGATCGAGGCGAGCGGCAAGGTCCGCGCGGTGCTCAACGGCCACTTCCACCGCAACGACCTGACCTGGCACGGCGGGATCCCCTACATCACGGTGCAGTCCCTGATCGAGAACATGACCGGTGGGCCTGAGGGGCTGGCCTGCGGCGCCTGGGGGACGATGCGCCTCGACCCGGAGCGCCTCCGCCTGGAGGTGGTGGGCCACGATCCCGCGCTGTGGGACGTCGCGCTGGGCGGCTCATGAGCCCGGAGCACGGCGAGCTGGACGAGGTCGCGCCCCACCAGGCGTCGGGCCGCTTGAGCCTGTCGCTGTTCGCCGGGGTCGTCGGCGCCGCGCTGGGGCTGATGATCGTCCTGCTCGCGCTGGACGTGTCGCTCTCGGAGCTGACCGTCCACGGGATCGCCGGGGGCGTCCAGGCCGGTGGCCTCTCCGAGGCCCTCGGGTCGCTGGCCGAGGTGCTGGCAGCGGTCCTGGGGCTGTCGCTGACGGTGGTCGCGATCGTGGTCCAGCTCGCCTCGCAGCGCTACTCGGCCAAGATCGTCGATCTGTTCATGCGCGACTGGACCAACGTCGGCGTCTTCAGCTTCATGGTCGTCTCGTGCATCTACGTCGTGCTGCTGCCCGCCTTCGCGGGGCCTGAGCAGGCGCTGCCCGACATTACCGTGGGCGCTGGCCTGGTGCTGGCGGTGGTCAACTTCGGGCTGCTGCTGCCCTACTTCGGGCACGTCTTCGCCTTCCTGCACCCGAACAACATCATCACCCAGATCAAGACCACCGCCTACCGCTCGCTGGGCCGCGCGCACCTGGGGCGCGGCGAGCTGAGCGCGGCCCAGATCCAGATGGCGCAGGCGATCGAGCGGATCGCCGACAACTGCCTGGCGGCGATCACGCAGTCGGACCGGAGCCTGGCGCTCCACAGCATCCGCACCATGGAGGAGCTGATCCTGCGCTACTTCCGCTTCAAGGTGGATCTGCCGCCGAGCTGGTCGAAGGCGCCCCACCGGCACTTCTTCGCGCTGAGCGAGGAGTTCTACGAGGAGATCGTCCACCGCGGCACCTGGGTCGAGGCGAAGACGCTGATGGAGTTCGAGCACGTCATGCGCCGGGCGCTGGGCTCGATGTCCGAGCTGGTGAGCCAGCTCTCCAGCTCGTCGCGGGCGATCGGCGAGCGGGCGCTGGAGGAGCAGGACGGCGAGGCGCTGGAGCTGGTGCTGCGCTTCTTCAACACCTACATCCGTCACGCGCTCAACGCCCGCAACGTCCGCGCGGTCTACAACATCCTCTACCAGTACCGGCAGCTGTCGGTGACGGCGATGTCGCGGCGCCCGGATCTGTCGCGGCGCGTGGTCGAGCACCTGGTCTACTACGGGCGGATCGCCAACGCGATGGGGCTGCCGTTCGTGACCGTCACCGCCGCCCACGACGTCCGCGTCATGTGCGAGCACGCCTTCGCCGAGGCGCACATCGACGTCATCCCGGTGCTGGAGCTGTTCCTGACGCTCGACCAGCCCTCGGAGGGCAAGACCGAGGAGCTGGCGCTGCTCGGCGTCCGCAAGGCGCAGTCGATCCTCGGTGCCTTCTTTTTGTCGCGGGGCGCCCCGGAGCTGGCGCAGCGCATCCGTGAGGACATGGACGAGGAGTCCCCGGCGCGGCTCGCCTCGATCCGCGACGCGATCCTGGCGGTCACCGATCGGAAGTTCTGGGAGATCACGGACCGCGGCTTCAACTTCGACTTCGTCGAGCCGGAGATGCGCAAGTACGTCCACGAGTTCTTCGACCCGATGGTCGATGGGCTGTGAGGGGGCTCACTCGGGCGGTTCGAGGTTGGACAGCTCGGTGCGCAGCTCCAGGACGCGCTTGGCGTGGAAGTGGCCGTCCATCTTGCGGTCGGCCTTGTCCTCGCTGTCCATGTGCCAGCGCTCAAAGGCCAGCCGGATGAGCAGCGTGTTCCGCTGCCGCCGCCTCCACCAGTCCCCGAACCGGAACCGCAGCAGCAGCGACATCACGTGCCAGCCGCGCCGCGACGCCGGGACGAGCCGATCCAGCTCGCCCTGATGGAGCACCGGGGCCTTCTCGGTGGCGAGGTAGGTGCGGATGAGCCGGGTCTCGTGGCGGAGGCTGACGATGCTGACGACGAGGACGAGCAGCACGAAGGGGATGTGGATGAACAGCGCCGGGAGGAAGATCGGCCCCTTGGCGATCTCGGCGAGCGTCGGGCTGAGGGCGGCGCGCAGGAGCTGCTGCTCGCCCGCGTCGCTGTCGGGCAGGTCGGCGACGACGACGACGCGGCCGTCGCGCTCGATCGCCGCCTCGGGGTACTTCTTGACCACCTTGTCGGCGCCCTTGTCACTCTTCATCTGGAAGACGCGGACGGTGCCCTTGAGCTGCGGGTCACCGGCGAGCGCCTTGTCGGCGCGCACGCTGGCCTTGTAGTAGTGGCCCTTGGAGATCTTCTTGGCGTTGTAACGCTTGACCTGCCCTTGCAGCTCCCAGCCGGTCTGGACGAGGCGCCCCTTGAGGGTGCTGGCCTTGATGTCGTCGATCCCGGAGGGGAAGAAGAAGCCCGCGAAGGTGTTCCAGGAGAAGTGGACGAACATCGCCAGCGCCAGGAACAGGGGCGGCATCAGCCAGCGGGTCCCGCCTGAGCGCATCACCCGGAACAGGCCGATCCCGATCCCGAACAGGGCGGTGTAGCAGGCGTGGCTGCCGACGCCCGCGACGACGCCCCGGATGAAGGCGAGGTAGAAGACGTCCTCGACGCTGTTGCAGACCTGGACGTAGTAGAGCCAGTTCTCGAAGACGGCGAACCCGAGCCCGACCACGGCGCCGTAGACGATGCCGTCGAGGACGTTGTCGAACTCCTTCTTGAAGAACAGGAAGATCGCGACCAGCGCCAGCCCCTTGGTGATCTCCTCGATGAACGGGGCGCTGAAGCTGGCCGTGAGCAGCCCCCCGAGCGGGCCGAAGACGCCCTGGGCGACGCACCCGAAGCTCGTGTTGAAGACGCACGAGACCATGGTCGAGATGACCGCCCCCCAGAGGAACGCGGTGGCGAGCAGCCAGGGCGGCTCCTTCTCATTGCGGTCGAGCCAGAGGATGATCAGCAGGTAGGGGACGCCGAGCAGCACCGCGCAAATGGCCCCCACCCCCGCGATCAGGGGCTTGCTGATGAAGCCGCCGATGACGTTGAACATCAGGCAGCCGATCGACATCAAAAAGAGGAGCACGATGAGCACGCCGCAGCTCATCAGGAACGCCTTCTTGCTGCTGTCGTCGGGCGGCGTCATGTCCGCCAGCACCTGGGTCCGCCCGACGGGCGCGCGGCGTCGGGGTTGCTGCGGGGGTGGTACGGGCGGGTTCTGATTCATGTCAGCCCTTCGCTTGAGGTGATGGGGGCCTCAAGATACGTGCATCTCGGGCGGCGCTCAAGTTGATTCGGCGGGCGTCGGTCCAGTTCGACCGGGGGGCAGGGGGCCTCGGCTCACACCCCGAGGTGCGCCGCGACGCGCTCGGCGAGGTGCGCCCCGCTGAGGAAGGCGCCCTCGACGCGCGGCGCGGCGCACCAGTCGCCGCACACGCCGAGCCCGAGCGCCGCGTCATGGAAGGAGCGCGCCTCCAGCGCTGGGGCGGGGATCGCGTAGCGCCATCGGTGCGCCGTGAGGAACGTCGGCTCCGGGATGGGCCGCGGCGTGGCGTCGCGCAGCGCCTGGAGCAGCAGCGCGGCGACCTCGTCGCGCTCGCGCTCCAGGTGATCCCGGGACCACGCGTGGCTGGCGTGCAGCACCCAGCGCGACCCCTCGGGGCGTTCGGGCTTGTCGCTGTCCCGGGCGATCCAGGCCAGGGGCGAGCGGTGGACGAAGGCGCCGTCGAAGGGCAACCCCAGCGGCGCGTCCCAGGCGGCCAGCGCCGCCCAGCACGGGTTCATGACCGCCTCCTCGGCGGCGCGGCGCAGCGCCGACCCCTCCGGCAGCAGCGCCGCCGCCTGCGGCGCCGGGACCGCGATCACGACCCGCTCGAACTCCCCCAGCTCCTCCCCTCCGGTCGTCCGCAGGCGCCACCGCGCCCCGTCCCGCTCCAGCGGCGCCACCCGGGTCCCGAAGGCCACCTCCAGCCCCCGCGCCTGGTGCGACACCAGCGCGCTCATCCCCGGCACCCCCACGTACCGCTCCGTCGCCCGCCGCGTGTCGCTCACCTCGCCGCGCTCCAGCACCCGCACGCGTCCGCGCCAGGGGGCCGCGACCCCGGCGGCGACCCACCGCTGGAGCTGCGCCCGGAAGGCCTCCGAGCGCGCCGTCACGTACTGGGCGCCGTGATCGAAGCGGAGCGCCTCGCCGTGACGGCGCGTGGACATCCGACCGCCCGGCCCGCGCCCCTTGTCGAAGATGTGCAGCGGGACGCCTCGGGCATGCAGGGCGCGGGCGCACGTCAGCCCGGCGAGCCCGGCGCCGACGATCGCGATGGGGGGTGGGGTGGGCATGGGGGCTCCTGGGGCCTGGGTTGCTCAACGTGGCACACCCCTGAAGATGCCCGACCGCCGGGTCGGGGTGCGCCTGGCGAGAGGCCGCCCAGCCTGTCATCGACTGCACCCGTCCACTTTGAGACTTGACAGGCCAGAGGGACGATAGCAAGGTGACGGGGCTGTGCGCGGGGCGCCCCAAGGCCTTGACGCGACAGACGAGAACAGACAACAGGTTCGCGCGAACAGACGCCCACCGCAGCGCGTCTGGCGCGGGCGGTGCTCATATCGACTTCAGGCGTAGCAGGTACAACACAATGGAAGATGTCAGCGCAGGACGGGTAGACCGAGAGCTGGAGCCCGAGGGCGACGCCACCACGGCGAAGCCGCGCGGCGACTACCGGGTGGCGCTCGTGTGCGTCCACGGGACGCACTGGATGGCGTCGCGGTACATTCACTCCCTGGTGGCGGCCAACGGCTTCGACGCCCACACGATCTTCTTTCGCGAGACCTTCGAGCAGGTGCTGGCGGCGACGCGCGAGGAGATCGACACGGTCGTCGATCAGCTCGTGGCGCTCAAGCCGGACGTGCTGGGCTTCAACGTCACCTCGATGGGGTACGTCGAGTGCCGCACCATCCTGACCGCCTACCGGGAGCGGGAGCGGGATCTGGGCCTCAAGCGCGCCCCCGTGGTCTGGGGCGGCACCCACTGCACGCTCAAGTACCGCGAGGTGCTCGACAACAACAAGCACGTCGACTACCTGTGCCGCGGCGAGGGCGACGAGGCGTTCATCGAGCTGCTCGACGCGCTGCGGCAGGGCGAGGACACGACGCAGATCAAGAACATCTACGTCAACCAGGCCGAGGGGTACATCGAGAACGCCCCGCGCCCCCTGGTGCAGGAGCTGGATGAGCTGCCGCGGATCGACTACGGCGACACGAACAAGCAGTACATCATCCACAACAAGGTCTACCAGGACACCAACCCGATCCCGCTCCAGAAGCAGACCTACTACATCAACACCGCCCGCGGCTGCCCGTTCCGGTGCACCTTCTGCGGCAACTCCGCGCTCGCCAACAAGGAGAACGGCACCGGCCGCTACCTGCGGCGGCGGTCGGTCGAGAGCGTCATCGACGAGCTGAAGGACGCCCTCGTCGAGTACCCGGAGCTGGACTTCATCTACTTCTGGGACGACGTCTTCACCGCCTACCCGAAGTGGGTGCTGGAGTTCGCCGAGGCCTACAAGCGCGAGATCGGCCTGCCGTTCTTCTGCTACACCCACCCCGAGATGATCACCGAGGAGCTGATGGAGGCGCTCGCCGACGCGGGCCTCAGCCAGCTCACGATGGGGATCGAGAGCGGCAGCTACCGCGTCCGCTCCAAGATCATGAACCGGCACGAGACCAACCCGAGCATCATCAACGCCTCCAAGATCCAGGCGGGCTACGGCGTGGACTGCCACTACGACTTCATCCTCAGCGCCTTCGAGGACGAGCGGGACAAGGAGGAGGGGCTGCTCCTCGCCTTGAGCCTGGAGAAGCCCTTCAAGGCGCAGATGCACACCATGACCTACTACCCCGGCTACCCGATCACGGTCCGGGCGCTGGCCGAGGGGTTCATCCAGCCGGGCGACGTCGTGGGCGCCGCCAAGGGGCAGCGCCGCACCCAGTCGATGTACGCCGAGGACATCCGTCGCAACGCCTACATCAACTACTACTTCCTCACCGGCAAGCCCTGGATCCCCAACCGCGCCATCCAGTTCCTCTGGGACAAGGACGTGCACAACCGCTACCCGAACGCCCTCAACCGAGCGGTGACCGCGGTCCGCATCCCCCAGAAGTTCACCCAGATCGCGGGCAACTACCTCAAGTTCGCCCGCAACGGCAACTGGAGCTTCATGGCGATCCTCGCCCGCAGCTACCGCAGCTTCCTGGAGCTGCACGTCAAGCGCGCCGAGCGCGAGGACGTCTACGAGGTGGCCGAGATCAGCGATCGCTACGGCGCCCCGGTGCTCTGAGGCGCTGACGGGGCCGCCTGCCCGTCAGGCGGTCTCGATCCCATACTTCTTGAGCTTCCGGTACAGCGTCGCCCGGCTCGTCCCGAGCACCTTCAGGGCGGCGGTGACGTCCCCCTCCAGCTCCTCCATCGTCAGCCGGATCGCCAGCTCCTCCAGCTCCTCC
>PBBL01000064.1 GCA_002716585.1 Myxococcales bacterium
CCTAACCCTGCCACTAACCCTAGCCCTAGCCCTAGCCCTAGCCCTAACCCTAACCCTAACCCTGCCACTAACCCTAACCCTACCACCCTCAACCAGCTCCTCGTCGAGATGGACGGCTTCGAGTCCAACGAGGGCGTCATCCTCATCGCGGCCACCAACCGCCCGGACGTGCTCGATCCGGCGCTGCTGCGCCCCGGGCGCTTCGATCGCCGCGTCGTCGTGCCTCGCCCCGACGTGGGCGGCCGTGAGGGGATCCTCAAGGTGCACACCCGCAAGACCCCGCTCGGCCCCGACGTGGACCTGAACAAGATCGCCCGCGGCACCCCCGGGTTCTCGGGCGCCGACCTGGAGAACCTCGTCAACGAGGCGGCCCTGATGGCCGCCCGCCGTGGCAAGGATCGGCTGGAGATGGAGGACTTCGAGGAGGCCAAGGACAAGGTCCTGATGGGCGCCGAGCGCAAGAGCGCCATCATCTCCGACAAGGAGAAGCGCGTCACCGCCTACCACGAGGCCGGGCACGCCATCGTCGCCAAGCTCCAGCCGGGCTCCGACCCGGTCCACAAGGTCACCATCATCCCCCGCGGCATGAGCCTCGGGCTGATGCAGCAGCTCCCCAACGAAGACCGCCTGAGCATGACCCGCGACTACGCCCTCAAGCGGCTCGCGATCATGATGGGCGGCCGCGTCGCCGAGGAGCTGATCTTCAACGAGATCACCACCGGCGCCGGGCAGGACATCAAGATGGCCACCGACATGGCCCGCAACATGGTCTGCCAGTGGGGCATGAGCGAGAAGCTCGGCCCCATCGCCTACGGCAGCCGCGAGGAGAACCCGTTCATCGGGCAGAAGGGGATCTCCACCCGCGAGTTCTCCGAGCAGACCGCCCGCGAGATCGACGAGGAGATCTTCAACATCGTCACGACGCAGCACAAGACCGCGCGGCAGCTGCTCTACGACAACCTCGACCTCCTCAAGCTGCTCGCCGAGGCGCTCCTGGAGTTCGAGGTGCTCGACAGCGAGGAGATCGACCTGCTCGTCACCGAGCGGGACATGGGACCGCTGCGCGCCTTCAAGGCCGAGCAGGAGAAGCGCCGCGCGCCGACCCGCAAGCCGCGCACGGACTTCAACACCAACATCCGGGACGAGCTGACGAACAGCGACCCGACCGACGACGGCGCCGACCTCTCCGGTGACATCTGGAGCAAGCCCGGCCACAACGAGTCCTGACGCCCGGGCGCGGCGAGTCGCCGCGCCCGCACCACCCCAGCCACCTCCTCCCCCAGACTGCGGAACATGAGCCTCCCCACCCCCGAGCCGCTCACGCTCTCCCGGCGCACCCTTCGCTTCGACGGCGCGCCCCACGTCATGGGGATCATCAACGCCACCCCCGACTCCTTCAGCGACGGCGGCCGCAACCTGCACGCGGACCGCGCCGTGGCCAACGCCCTCGCGATGGTCGAAGCGGGCGCCGCGATCATCGACGTCGGCGGCGAATCGACGCGCCCCGGCGCCGAGGCCGTGTCGGAGCTGGAGGAGCTGGAGCGGGTGGCGCCGATCATCGAAAAATTGCGGCGACGCTCAGATGTCCTGATATCGTGTGACACCATGAAGGCTTCGGTCGCTCAGGCCGCGCTGGAGGCAGGCGCCGACCTCATCAACGACGTCACCGGGTTCACCTTCGATCCGAAGATGGCCGATGTCGTCGCCGAAGCCGACGCGGGCGCGATCCTCATGCACATGCGCGGAACTCCTCGCGACATGCAGCGTCAAACCCGCTATGATGACCTCGTCGGTGAGATCAGCGCGATCCTGGATGCTCGGGTGGAGGCTGCGGTCCAGCGTGGGGTCGCGCGTGAGCGGATCATCGTCGACCCGGGGATCGGGTTCGCCAAGGACCTGGACGGCAACCTGACCCTGATACGACGCGCAGCGGACTTTGCCCACAGCGGACGACCTGTCCTCCTGGGGCCAAGCCGCAAGCGCTTTATTGGTGAGCTGACCGGCGTCGCCAACCCGGAGGAGCGGGGTTGGGGCACGGCCGGGGCGGTCGCCGCGGGGGTGTGCTACGGCGCTCACGTCCTCCGCGTTCACGACGTCCTCGCCGCAGTTCAGGTGATTCAGGTGTGCGCGGCTGTGCGCGACGCCTGAACCATCGTTTGGCTGGATCGTACCTGATCGCACCGCCCGATCATGTGCGCCCGGCGCGCTCCTGGAATCGTGACCGGATATGACGCCGGGGCCGGGCGGTCGGCCTCGCCACCTCGAACACAAGGGCTGCCCGACGTGATCGAGACCCTCAAACAGCTCCTGGCCGTTGACTCCTGGCTCGATCTGCTGGTTGTCCTGATCGATGTGGGGATCGTCACCTACATCGTCTACCGCATCCTCCTCCTCATCAAGGGCACGCGCGCCGTCCAGGTGCTGATCGGCTTGATCTCGATCATCGTCTTCTTCTTCGCCAGCAAGGAGGAGTACCTCCACCTGCCGACGCTGAACTGGCTGCTGGACAAGTTCATCGGCTCCTTCATCCTCATCGCGGTGGTCGTGTTTCAGGACGACATCCGTCGTGGCCTCTCCCAGGTCGGGCGCACCTCGCTGTTCTCCAACACCGAGTCCCTCGGCCAGGAGACACACGTGCTTGAGGAGGCGGTCAAGGCCAGCGTCATGCTCTCCAACCGCAAGATCGGGGCGCTGATCGTCCTGGAGCGCGAGGCCGACCTCAAGCCCTACACCACCGAGGGGATCGCGCTGGACGCGCGGGTCAGCAAGGAGCTGCTCTTCTCCTCGTTCCTGACCGAGCACCAGAACCCGCTGCACGACGGCGCGGTCATCATCCAGGGCGACATCGTGGTCGCCGCGGGCTGCTTCCTGCCGTTGAGCAACAGCCCCAAGATCGACAAGACCCTCGGGACGCGGCACCGCGCCGCGCTGGGGCTCTCCGAGGAGACCGACGCCGCGGTCATCGTGGTCTCGGAGGAGACCGGGATCATCTCGGTCGCCTACCGCGAGCAGCTGATCCGCGGCCTGGACGCGAGCCGCCTGCGCGAGGTGCTCCACAAGATCTTCAGCTACAGCCGCGCCGACGGCGAGGACGAGCCCGAGCGCCTCTCTCGCCTGAAGACGCTGCTCCAGAGCCTCGGCCGCGGCGACAACGGCAGTCGCGCCGCGGACAGCGCCCCGGTCGTCGAGCCCGAGCCCGCCACGGCCGCCGTCGAGGACTCCTCGCTCCAGAGCGGCAAGGAGGTGCCGGGGTGAAGGGTTGGTTTACGGAGAACACGACGCTCAAGCTGATCGCCTTCCTGCTGGCGCTCATCCTGCACCTGTTCGTGCGAGGGGATCGGGAGAGCGTCCTGGCGCTCTACCTCCAGGTGGACATCAACGTCCCGGCGGAGCGGGTGCTGCTGACGGAGCCGGTGGAGCAGATCAAGGTGACGGTGCGCGGCAAGCGCTCGGCGCTCAACATCCTGGAGCGTGAGGGGTTTCGCCCGCTCTCCATCGACCTGAGCGACGTGGACACCAACTACTACGAGTTCAGCCCGGACATGCTGCTGCTGCCCCCCAGGGTGACGGTGACCTCGATTCAGCCGCCCGGCTTCCCGGTCGAGCTGGATCGTCAGGGGCTCAAGGCGCTGGACGTGGTCCCCCGGACCGTGCGGCAGCCCGCGGAGGGCTACCGGGTCTCCTCGTGGAAGCTCGACCCCCCCAAGGTGGAGGTCGCCGGGCCGATGTCGGTGCTGGAGGAGCTGTCGGCGGTGGTCACGGAGCCGATCGACCTGACGGGCCGGACGCGAACCTTCGAGACCCGGGCGCGGGTGCGGAGCATCTCATCGCGGCGCGTGTCGATCAGCCCGAGCCAGGTCAACGTCCAGGTGATCATCGAGCCGACCGAGATACAGCAGACCTTCAACGGGATCCCGGTGAAGGTCCACAACGCCGATCCGCTCTCGACGAAGGTGGAGCCGACGAGCGTCAGCGTGACGCTCAAGGGGCCGCCCAAGACGCTGGCGACCCTCGACGTGGGGCAACTCTTCGCGGTGCTGGAGGGGGGCGACAAGCTCCCGCCCGCGACCTACAGGAGGCGCATCACGGAGGTGACTCCGCTCCCCGAGGATGTCCGGGTCACGGCGGTGTCACCGACCATGGTGTCGCTCATCCTGCTGCCCCCCGATCCGCCGGAGAGCCCCGACCCCAACGACCCGGAGCCTCACCCGGACGACGCGCCCTGATCGGCCCACAGGTGGATCCCGCCGAGCAACCCGGCGATGTTCTTCGCCAGCTCCACGCCGTCCGGCAGGTCGCCTTCGACGAGGCGGGCGTTCCCGCCCCCGAAGTAGAGGGTCGCGGGGTTGAACACCCGCTGGATCTGGGCGATCGCCCTCCTCAAGCGCCCGTTCCACTCCTCCTCGCCGACCTCATCGAGGGCGGCCTGGCCGAGCGACTCCTCGTAGGTGCGCCCCTCCTCAAAGGCGTGGTGGCCCAGCTCCAGGTTGGGCACGAGCGTCCCATCGACGAACAGCGCGGAGCCAAACCCCGTCCCGAGCGTCGCCACCAGCTCGACGCCCGCGCCGCCGATGACGCCCATCCCCTGCACGTCGGCGTCGTTGGCGACCCGCGCGGGGGCCCCCAACAGCTCCTCAAGGCGCTCGGCGAGGGGCACCGAGGCCCAGGAGGGGTGGAGGTTGGGGGCGTTGAGGGTCACCCCGTCGATGACGACCCCGGGGAACCCGACCGCGATCCGCGCGAAGGGGCGCTGCTCCTCGGCGAGCTGGGCGATCGCCGTGAGGACGTCCTCCGGGGTCGCGGGTTGAGGGGTCTCGACGCGCGCGCGCTCGGTGAGCGCCTCCCCCTCCTCGCTCAAGATGAGCATCTTGATGCCCGAGCCGCCGATGTCGATCGCCAACGTGCGGACGCCCTCGTCATCGGGAGGCGCCGCCTCGGCGAGGTGCTCGGCGGCGTCGAGGTCGAGGAACCAGGAGCCGCGGAGCGCGTGCTGGATCGGGAGGGCGATCGGCTGCACCGGGCCGTCGAGGGCGCGGGAGACGTCCCCGGAGCACTCCGGCCCGAGGGCGACGACGACGAGGTCGCGTGCGGCCTCGATGGCGGTCGGGGTGAGGGTCAACCCGGCCTCGGTGGTCACCATGGGAGGCCCCATCGGGATGGGCGCCCCGGGCACCAGACCGGCGACCTGACCGCCGGGGCCAACGCCGAGCAGGAGGAGGTCGAAGGCGGTGGGCAGGTGCTCGGCGGGCAGGCTGTAGAAGTGGCTCGGGTCCAGATCGACGTGGGCCAGCGCGACATCCAGCGCCTCCTGACGGAGCGTGCGGCGGTGATCCTCGTGGATCAGGTAGGTGTCGAGGCGATCCCAGGGGAGGCCACCGAAGCGCACCATCGCCAGCAGCACCTCGCTGGTGTGATCATCCCATGAAAACCCGAAGCTGGCTCGCCCCCGCTGCTCAATCGCGGCCAGGAGCGTCAGGCGAACGTGGCCGATGAGGGCGCGGGTGACGTCATCGGGGGTGTCTTTGATGGTGATCTGATCAGGTCTGCTCATGGGCTCTCCTCTCGCCGGTCGTGCAACTGATGCCACAGAACCCTGATGGTAAACGCAGCGCTCGATTCACGCCAGGGTCCACTTGTCTATGCATGAACGGATGGGATAGGAAGGCTTCGTATGACGCGAGGACCCGCACCTGGAGACGGACGAGATGAGTGACATCACCGAGTCGAGCGCCTGGAAGGCGCTGCGAGCCCACCACGACGCCATGGCCGACGTGCACATGCGGACCCTGTTCGAGGAGGATCCCGAGCGCTTCGAGCGCTACTCGCACCAGCTGGGCGACGTGGTGATCGACTACTCCAAGCACCGGATCACGGACGAGACGCTGTCGCTGCTGTTCGAGCTGGCGAGGGAGGCGGGCGTCCCCGAGGCGATCGAGGCGATGTTCGCGGGCGCGAAGCTCAACGGCACCGAAGGCCGCGCGGTGCTCCACGTGGCGCTGCGCAACCGCTCCAACCGCCCGATCGAGGTGGACGGCGAGGACGTGATGCCGGAGGTGAACGCCGTCCTGAAGAAGGTCGCGCGGTTCGTGGAGTCGATCCAGAGCGGGGCGTGGCTCGGGTACACCGACCTGCCGATCACGGACATCGTCAACATCGGCATCGGTGGGTCCAACCTGGGTCCGTACATGGTGACCGAGGCGCTGCGGCCGTACTGGATGGAGGATCTGGACGTCCACTTCGTGTCGAACATCGACGGGACGCACCTGGCCGAGGTGCTCAAGCAGGTCGATCCGGAGACGACGCTGTTCATCGTGTGCTCGAAGTCGTTCACCACGCACGAGACGCTGACGAACGCCCGGTCGGCGCGCCGCTGGCTGCTGGAGCACCTGCACGACGAGGCGGCGGTGGCGCGTCACTTTGTGGCGGTGTCGACGAACGAGTCCGGCGTGCGGGAGTTCGGGATCGACCCGGAGAACATGTTCACCTTCTGGGACTGGGTCGGGGGGCGCTACTCGCTGTGGTCGTCGGTGGGGCTGTCGATCGCGTGCATGATCGGGATGGAGCGCTTCGAGGAGCTGCTGGAGGGGGCGCACGCGGTGGACGAGCACATCCGCGCGGCGCCGCTGGAGGCGAACGTCCCGGCGATCATGGCGCTGCTGGGGATCTGGTACCACAACTTCTTCGACGCCCACACGCATGCGATCCTGCCCTACGATCAGTACCTGCACCGGCTGCCGGCCTACCTGCAACAGGCCGACATGGAGAGCAACGGCAAGCGGGTGACCCGCTCCGGGCAGCCGATCGAGGGGTACACGACCGGGCCGATCATCTGGGGTGAGCCGGGCACGGACGGGCAGCATGCGTTCTACCAGCTGATCCACCAGGGGACGCGCCTGATCCCGGCGGACTTCATCATCCCGGCGCAGACGCACAACCCGATCGGGGAGCACCACGACATCCTGATGGCCAACTTCCTGGCGCAGACCGAGGCGCTGATGCGCGGCAAGACCGAGGCGGAGGCGCGCGAGGAGCTGGAGGCGGCGGGGATGGGCGGCGAGGCGCTGGAGGCGCTGCTGCCACACAAGGTGTTCCCGGGGAATCGACCGACGACCTCGATTGTGCTCGATGTGCTGCGCCCGTACACGCTCGGGGAGCTGCTCGCGCTGTATGAGCACAAGATCTTCATCCAGGGGATCGTGTGGGACATCTACAGCTTCGATCAGTGGGGCGTGGAGCTGGGCAAGCAGCTGGCGAAGCGGATCCTGCCGGAGCTTCAGGAGCGCAGCGAGGTGTCGGGGCACGACGCATCGACGAACGGCTTGATTCATCTGTATCAACAGCGGCGGTTTGCCACCGCGGCACTGACCGAAGACCCCAAGGAGGACAACATGGCCCGCAACCTGCTCGAACAGCTCCGCGAGATGACCACGGTGGTCGCCGACACCGGCGAGTTGAACGCGATCCAGCAGTACACGCCCCAGGACGCCACGACCAACCCGTCGTTGATCGTCAAGGCGGCGGGGATGGAGGAGTACCGCGACATCGTCAACGAGACCCTCCAGGAGACCCGCGCGGCGATGCCCGAGGCGTCGTCGGACGAGGTGATCGACGAGGCGGTGGATCGGCTGGCGGTGGAGTTCGGCAGCCGGATCCTCCAGGTGATCCCGGGCCGGGTGAGCACGGAGGTGAACGCCAACCTGTCGTACGACACGGCGGCCACGGTGGCCAAGGCGCGCAAGCTGATCGACCTGTACGCGAAGGAGGGGATCGCCAAGGAGCGGATCCTGATCAAGATCGCGTCGACCTGGGAGGGGATCGAGGCGGCTCGGGAGCTGGAGGCGGACGGGATCCACTGCAACATGACGCTGCTGTTCGGGCTGCACCAGGCGGTGGCGTGCGCCGAGGCGGGCGTGACGCTGATCTCGCCGTTCGTCGGGCGAATCTACGACTGGTACAAGAAGGAGCGCGGCGTGGAGCACATCCCCGCGGAGGAGGATCCGGGGGTCGAGTCGGTGACGGAGATCTACAACTACTACAAGAAGTTCGGCCACGAGACCGAGATCATGGGCGCGAGCTTCCGCCACATCGGCCAGCTTCAGGAGCTGGCGGGGTGCGATCTGCTGACGATCTCGCCGGATCTGCTCGGCGAGCTTCAGGCGACCGAGGGTGAGCTGCCGCGCAAGCTGGACCCGGAGGCGGCGGCGGCGATGGAGATTGAGCGGATCGACATGACGCGGGAGGTGTACGACCAGATGCACGCCGACGATCGCATGGCGACCGAGAAGCTGTCGGAGGGGATCGACAAGTTCGCGGCGGCGCTCGACAAGCTCAAGGCGCTGCTCAAGGAGCGCCTGGAGGGGTGAGGAGATCGACCACCCGGGCCACGGGTCCGCGAACCCCGAGGGTTGGGGATCCGTGGCCGAATCTGCTATACATCAGAGCCTGACGCAGGGGCCTGCGACACCGCCCGCCGCGCGTGCTGGCGCGGCTTCACGCAAGGGGCATGGATGAAGAAGCTGTTTGGGACAGACGGCGTCCGAGGCATCGCCAACCGCTACCCGATGACAGCGCAGATGGCGGTCCGACTGGGCCAGGCCGTCGCGCACCACTTCAAGCACCGCAACCGCCGCACCCGCATCCTGGTGGGCAAGGACACGCGCCTGTCGGGCTACATGTTCGAGTCGGCGCTGGCCGCCGGGATCACGAGCATGGGCGCCGACGTGATGTTCGTCGGGCCGCTGCCGACGCCAGGGATCGCGTTCTTGACCACGGACATGCGCGCCGACGCCGGGATCGTGATCTCGGCGAGCCACAACGCCTACCAGGACAACGGCATCAAGCTGTTCGCGGCGGACGGCTACAAGCTGCCGGACGCCGTGGAGCTTCAGCTGGAGAAGCTGGCGCTGGGGGGCGACGGCCCCGACGTGCTCGATCAGCAGCTCGACCCGGAGCGGATCGGGCGAGCGACCCGGTACGAGGACGCGACCGGGCGCTACAACGTCTTCTTGAAGGCGGCGTTCCCCAAGAACATGACGCTGGACGGCCTCAAGATCGTGGTCGACTGCGCCAACGGCGCCGCCTACAAGGTCGCCCCGACGGTGCTGGATGAGCTGGGCGCCGAGGTCATCGCGCTGGGCAACACCCCAAACGGGACCAACATCAACAACCGGTGCGGCTCCAACAACCCGAACATCGCCGCGGCGCGGGTGCTGGAGACCGGCGCCGACCTGGGCATCACCCTCGACGGGGACGCCGACCGGGTGATCCTGATCGACGAGCGGGGTCAGCGCATCGACGGCGACCACATCATGGCGCTGTGCGCCCCGTGGCTCAAGGAGCGCGACGAGCTGCCGCACGACACCGTCGTGGCCACCGTGATGAGCAACCTCGGCCTGGAGATCGCGCTGCGGCGGCACGGCATCGCGCTCGTGCGGACCAAGGTCGGCGACCGCTACGTGGTCGGCGAGATGCGCAAGCACGACTACGCGCTGGGCGGCGAGCAGTCCGGGCACCTGATCTTCCGCGACTTCGCCTCGACGGGCGACGGCATGGTGGCGGCGCTTCAGGTGTTGGGGATCATGCAGTCGAGCGGCAAGCGCCTCAGCGAGCTGACCCGGGTCATGCAGGCGCTGCCCCAGACCCTGATCAACGTCGGCGTCGCCTCCAAGCCGCCGCTGAACAGCCTCGACGGGGTGCAGGCCGCCATCCAGGCGACCGAACAGCGGCTCGGCGACGAGGGGCGCGTGCTGGTGCGCTACTCAGGGACCGAGAACAAGGCGCGGGTCATGGTGGAGGGCAGCGATCCGCGCCTCATCCAGAGCTGCGCCGAGGAGATCGCCGGGGCCTTCCAGAAGGCGATCGGCGCCTGAAGCCTGCGGGCGGAGGAGTGAGATGAGGCTGGCCACCGCGAGCCAGATGCGGGAGTGTGATCGCACCACGATCGAGGAGCTGGGCCTGCCTGGCATCGCGCTCATGGAGTCTGCCGGTCAGGGCGCGGCTCGGGCGCTCATCGAGACGCTGACGGCGCGCGACCTGACGCCGGGCCGCGCGGACGTCGGCGTCTTCTGCGGTGGGGGCAACAACGGCGGCGACGGCTTCGTCATCGCACGCGCCCTGCTCGCCCACGGCTACGAGGTCCGCGTCTACCTGCTGAGCCCGCGTGGCCGCGTCCAGGGCGACGCCGCGGTCAACCTCGCGCTCCTCGAACGGATCATCGCCGAGGACCTCGGCGCGGGCCGCGGCCTGCTCCGCGACTGGGGCGAGGAGCTGGAGGCGGGCGAGGCGCGGATCGGCGAGCTGCTGGGCGTGCTGCCCGCCCACAGCGTGTTCATCGACGCGATGCTCGGCACCGGGCTGTCCAGCGCGCCGCGCTCGCCCTACGCCGAGGTGATCGCCCACCTCAACGCGGCGTCGGCGCTGCGGTTCGCCGTGGACGTCCCGACGGGGCTGTGCGCCGACACCGGCCAGGTGCTCGGCGATGAGGCGTTCGAGGCCGACCAGACGGTCACCTTCGCGCTCCCCAAGGTGGGGCTGTGGGTCTACCCCGGGCGCGCGGTCGCCGGTGAGGTGACGACGATCGACATCGGCATCCCCCCTGGCGTGTACGACAAGGTCGGGCTCAAGAGCTGGCTCCTGACCTGCCAACGCGTCGGGATGCTCCTGCCTGACCGCGAGCGCACCGGGCACAAGGGGACCTTCGGTCACGTGCTCGCGCTCGGCGGCGACCAGGGCAAGGTCGGCGCGCTGGCCCTCACGTCGGTGAGCGCGCTGCGCGGCGGCGCCGGGCTCGTCACCGCCGGTGGGGCGCGCGGCGCGGTCGAGCAGCTCACCCTCACCCACCCGGAGATCATGACCGCCGCGGCGCTCGACGAGGGGCCAGGCGCCTGGGCCGCGCTGATCGAGAACAAGGACGTCATCGCGATCGGCCCCGGGCTGGGGACCAGCGAGCGCGCCGCCGCGCTCCTGCTGTGGCTGCTGGCCGAGGCGGAGCGCCCGCTGGTGCTCGACGCCGACGCCCTCAACATCGTCGCGATGGGGAACACCCCGGCGCTGATCGAGGCGGCCCATCGGGTCCCGGTCGTGCTCACGCCGCACCCGGGCGAGCTGGGGCGGCTGCTCGGCTCCAGCAGCCGCGAGGTGGTCAACCACCCGCTCCAGTCCGCGCAGCAGTTCGCCGCGGAGACCGGGTGCGTGGTCGTCTCCAAGATGGCCTCGACCGTCATCGCCCACCCGGAGGGGCACACCGCCGTCAACTCATCCGGGAACCCGGGGATGGGCACGGCGGGCTCGGGCGACGTCCTGACCGGGCTGGTCGCCAGCCTCATCGGGCAGGGGCTCGACCCCTGGGAGGCCGCGCAGGCCGCCGTCTTCGTCCACGGCCTCAGCGGCGACCTCGCCGGGGCCGCCCTCGGCGAGCGGAGCCTCATCGCCAGTGACCTGATCCGCTTCTACCCTGAGGCGTTCCGCGCATGTTCGTGACCTCGCATCAACCCGCTGAGGACCGCCCTGCCCTCGTGAGACGACGGTGGCTGACGCTGGGCGCGGCGCTGCTCGCGTTCGCCTCGCTGGGGGCGACGTGCGAGAACCAGGACTTCAGCGAGATCTACGTCTATGAGTTCGAGATCGTCCGCGGCCAGGTGGTCGAGCGCTCCGCGCTGGAGCGCTGCACCGCGGAGGAGTGCGCCGGGGTCGGAGAGTTCGCGCTGGAGACCTGTCAGGCGCGTCGCTGCCTGGATGACGCCGTCATCCGGGTCTTCAACGCGTACGACGCCCGCACCTCGGTGGAGTTCAGCCTCATCAACACGGGCCAGGAGGCGTATCGGGCGACGCTCTACGCGCGCACGATCACGGTCACCGGGGGCGACGACGCCGACTCGGGCGCACAGGACACCGGGGGGGCGTCCATGATCGACGCGTCCTCGCCCACAGACGTCAACGACGAGGACGTCAGCGTCGTGGACGACGCCACTGCTTCAGACGTCGCTTCAGACACGGACATCGCCTCCGACGCCGATGTGTCTTCGGACATCGACCCATCGGAAGACACCACCGCCTCAGACGCCACCGCCATGGAAGACGCCGACGCGGCTGACGACGCCAGCGTCGCGTCAGACGCCAGCGTGGAGGATGAGGGCGACGTCATTGAGGAGATCTACACCGAGAACGTGTGCATCCCGCTGCGAGGGGCGCTCAACCAGGACACCGTGGCAGGGATCAAGTCGCTCCCGGCGCTGGAGCCCGACGAGTCGGTCTCGGGGCGCTTTGGCGAGGATGAGCTGGTGCGCGGCATCGGGGTGGAGCTGGAGATTGAGGTGAGTTGCCCCGAGATGCTGGGCGAGGAGCAGGAGGTGGTCTGCATCCCGGATGGGACGGGGGTGTTGGAGTTCACGGTGATCGCCGCGCAGCGGGAGTGCCTGACGAGCAACGACTGCGCCGACAACCAGACGTGTGACACCTCGCTGGGTCGCTGCGTGGGGATCGAGTGCGGGCCGGATCTGAGCTGCCCGAACAACCAGGAGTGCGACCGCGCGACGTGCCGCTGCAACTCAAGCGGGTGCCTGTGCGACGTGGGGGGCGATCGCCACGCGCCGATGCCCGCCTGGGGTTGGGCGTTGGCGGCGCTGCTCGCGCTCGCGGCGTGGACGCGGCGCAGGCGGGAGCCTCGGCGCGAGGCGCGAGGCGCGCCTGGCCGCGCCCGGCTGCTGGGGGTGATGTTGGCCGCGTCGGCGACCTGCGCCGTGGTGGGCGCCGCGAGCGACGCCGAGGCGCGGTGCCCGTTCATCTCCAGCTCCCACGATCGAGGCTTCGATCGCCCAGGCGCGATCCTGTATGGGGGGAGCGAGTACCGATTTTTGACAGGCGCCATCGGCGAGGACGCGGGGAGCGGGCTGGGGCTCTACGTGGGGCAGGCGCTCCAGTACCGCTGGTTCGCGTTCAAGATGACGCTGGGGACCTCCTACTTCCTGACCACCCAGGATCCGCCGCCGATCGCGCGGGGGCTCCAGATCTACTCGGTGCGCCCGGGGGGGAGGCTTCAGTGCGCCATCGGGCTATCGAGCTTCGGGAGCCTGCGGCCGTTCTTCGACGTGGAGTATGAGCGGGTCGGGATCATCTCAAACGCGCTGGTGCGTCAGACGGGCTCGGACACGGCGTTCAACGCGTTTGGGGGCGCGGTGGGGGTCCAGTACCTGCCGGTGCCGTACTTCATGATCGCGCTGCGCGGCTCCTTCGCGCCGTTCATCGACCTCCAGGGGGGCATCGCGAGCGTGGGGCTCACGATGGGCCTGGTGGGCAACCTGTAGCTCACCTGGGGTCGCCCTTCTTGCCAAAGTCCGAGATGGTCTGCACCTCGGGCTCAGGGGGCTCCTTGAGCGAGACCGAGACCGCGGCCACGATCCCGATGATCAGGAGCACGATCACCACGACGAGGCCAACCACGAGCCCCTTCGGGGTGGACGACGCGTCTTGAGGCCGCGGGATGGCCTCGATCCGCTGGGTCGGCAGGCCAGGAGGTTTGACGCTGGCGCGAAACACGTCCGGGATGTCGCCGGGCTGCATCGACGACAGCTCGGCGGTCGGCTCGGGCGCGCGGGGCGCAGGCTCAGGCGCCCCGCCGACCTCCTCAGCGATTTGAATCGAGTCCTCCTCTACGTCGTCCGGGTCGGCGGAGACGGCGTCCGTCACCTCCACCTCACCAGCGCCTGCGCCCGGCTCAAACAGCTCCGGGGCGTCGTCTTCGTCTTCGTCGGCTTCAAGCGTCCTTTCGCTGCTTGAAGCGCTGGGCTCCTCTGCGCCCTCGACCGCCTCCGCTCCGTCATCCTCCTCGACCGCCTCAACCTCGGTGACCTCATCCTCAGGGATCTCCGCGGGTTCGGCCGATGGGGGGCGGATGTCGCTCATCCTTGAGACGACCGTCACGGCGTCGTCCAGCGAGGCCTCCTCAGGAGAGGGGGGCGGGGGCTGCTCGGCGTCGCCGAGGGGCGCGGGGGCGACGGCGGTGTCGTCGGTGAGGACAGCGGCGCCGAGGATCTCATCGGCCGCGATCACCTCGGTGTTGCCGGTGGCGAACATCTCGACGGGGTCGTCGTCGCGGGCCACCACGGGTATGGGCGGCGGGGTCTTCGGCCCCGGGCGCGCGGCGACCTCGGTTGAGCTGGGGGTCTCACCGCCGAGGTCGGTGCTGAACTCGCCCGAGCGGATGAGGCTGCGCGCCTCGGTGGAGATCCCCTGGAGCATCGGCGCAGGACCATCCGCGGGGCTCCGCACCGCCGGGTAGGGCCCGAGGCGGCCCATCGGCGCGGCGTCGACCGAGGAGAGCCCCGCGGAGTCCGGGCCCTGGAGCACGGCGAAGAGTTCATCCTCGAGGAGGTCGAGGCTCATGTAGCGCCGGGCGGGGTCGGGGTCGGTCGCCTGCTCGGTGATGTGATCGAGCGCAGGGGGCAGGTCGGGGTTGTGGGCGCTCGGCGGCAGGAGCCCGTCGGTCGAGAGGCGACCGGCGAGCATCGCGGCGATGAGCATGCCGACGCTGTAGACGTCGCTGCGCGGCGTCGCCGCGGAGGGGTCGGCGCGCACCTCCGGGGCGATCCAGGGGACCACGTCGCAGGCGTCGCTGAAGGCGTCGGCGCCGACGCTGGGGCGGATGAAGAAGTCGGTGATCTTGATCTTGAGGTGATCGGGTTGGAGGATGACGTTCTCAGGCTTGAGGTTGCCGTGCGAGGTCTTGAGGTGACTGTAACGCAGCGCCGTGATGAGCTGCCGCGCGATCGGCTCCAGCTCGCTCACCGAGAAGGCGCCCCCGGCCGTGGTCTGCGCGCGCAGCTCCATGACGCGCCGGAGGTTGAGCCCTTCGAGGTTCTGCATGGTGACGAAGGCGCAGCCCCGCTCAAAGCCGCTCTCGTGGAGCCGGACGATGTTTTGCTGCGAGAGGCGCCGCGCCGCGCGCACGGCGTCCTCGAACACCTGGCGCTCGGCGTCGTCGCTCAGCAGCTCCGAGCGCAGGATCTTGACGGCCACCTCGCGCTCCAGCTCCTGATCGAAGGCCGTGAACACGACGCCGAAGGGCCCCTCCCCGAGGCGCTTGAGCAGGGTGTAGCGGCCGACGACCTGATCGCCGAGGTCAAACGGGATGCCCTCGCGGCTGACGCCGCGCATCTGGAGCGACTCCGCCTCGCGGATGGCGCGGATCGAGCGCCGCGGGATGCGCATGGCGCGCGTCGCCGAGCCGAGATCCGCGCCGCAGTTCTCACACGTGAACGCGTCGTCCGAGACGTTGGTGCCACAGCGGTAACAGAGCATGCCTCCCCCCCCTCTCCCAACCAAAGCCGTCCGCCGTGACGACCGCGCGGGCCATCTCGGGGAGATCGCCCGGATCATGGAGCCCTCGCTCGGTGTAGATCCCCGTGAACATGTCGTACTCGGTTCGCTCATAATAGGGGTTGTGGATCTCAAGGTCGCCCCCGATGTCGCTCAACTCAACGTTGGCCGACGCGCCGATCAGCTCGGCGGCGAGGCCGTCCTTCATGCTGTAGAGGCGCTGGAGGCCGGGGGACAGGAGCTTGAGCGACGTGCTCGCGCTGTAGATCGGCCGCGAGTGTTGAAGCCCGAGCAGCGCCAGGAGCCCGGTCCCGACCTTATTGACGACGCCCAGCGTCTGCAAGGCGTCCGCGCCTGTCAAGATGGCGTCCACGTCGAGCACGGCGCGGGCCATCGCCGCGTCGCTCACCAACCTCACCTGCACGCCCGACCCCACCAGCTGCCGGGCGGTCATCAAGCCCTCGCCGGGCGGGTGGCTGAGGGTGCACCAGACGCGGGTGACGAGCCCGGCCTCGATCGCTCGGGTCAACATCGCCGCGACGGTGCTGCTGTTGGAGTGGGTCAGGATGCTGCGGTGCCCCTGGGACGCCAGCTCGCGCAGGAAGGCGTCGCACAGCGCGTCGCGCATCGCCTGACGGCGCGCCAGGTACCCCTCGGCCCACTGCTGGACGGCCGCGACACCCCCATCGCCGAGGGCGAGCAGCGCGTCATTGCCCACGCGGATCATCTCGGCCATCGCCGGGCGAGCTTGCGCCGCGCGGCGGCAGGCCTCCTGAAGCTCGTCGCGCAGCGCGTCGAGATCATTCAGCTCGGCGGCCAGCGCGACCGCCGCCTGGGACAGCCCCGCGGCGGCCTGAGCGCACAGCCGCGCGCTCCCCAGGGTCCGCTCACCACGGATGAGCCCCAACAATGCTTCAAACTCGCCCAGCGCCTCGCTCACCGCACCTCCGCCAGCCTGTCCGCCCACATCGGACATCATCCTACACCAGGGCACCGGGCGAAGGTCAAGTTGCTGCGCGCTCATCCAGGTGTTGGGTGCATAGAGCATATGTGTCGGCTTCAATGTGCGCGATGCTTCGGAGAAACCGAATCATCGTTGTCACATTTCCTCATAGACGGCCATAGGTGGGGTTCCTAGGTTGCTCAGGCCACGGTTCGAAGAAGACCGCCCCGCCCAATCGATGACGCTGTATCAAGGTAGACCCCATGCAGACACCAGCCCCGCAGGATGTTCGATCCCCCTGGTTGTTCCCGGGCGATGTCGTCGAGCTGACTCTGGAGAGGCTGCTCGACACGGTGAACCGCTCGACGGATCCAGAGCAGGTGAGGATGGTCGCCTGGGCTCAGGCGGCCACCGACGACCCCTGGGATGAGCTGCGCGCGTCTGGTGAGGTGCTGGGGCTGCGGTTCACGCGCATGGAGGGGACGCTGGACGACATGGCGAAGGTCGTCGCGCCGGAGGCGCCCCTGGTCACCCGGAGCGGCGGAGAGGAGCCCGGGTGGCTGGTGATCAGCGGTCGGGCGGGGGCGATGTTGGAGGTGTCGCTCCTCGACTCGCCCGAGCCGGAGCCGATCACCCGTGAGCTGCTCGCCCAGGAGCTGGGCCTGTCGGATCCCGACGGCGCCACGACGTGGTTCATGGTGACCGCCGCCGAGCCGCTGGAGAACATGTCCACGGCGTCCATACGCAAGAACCCCTTGCAGGCCGACATCGCGAGCGGGGAGGCGGCGCCGCCGATCGCGCGCCTGATCGCGCTGCTTCGGATGGAGCGCCGCGACGTGGGCGTGGTGCTGGTGTTCGCGGTCGCCGTCGGGCTGCTCACCCTGGTGACCCCGGTGGTGATGCAGGTGCTGGTCAACACGGTGGCGTTCGGGACGCCGCTGCAGCCGCTCGTGCTGCTGACCGTGCTGCTGTTGGGCGGGCTGGGGTTCGCGGCGGCGCTCCGCGCGCTTGAGGCGTGGGTCGTCGAGATGATCCAGCGGCGCATCTTCCTGCGCCTGGTCGGCGACCTCGCCCACCGGCTGCCCCGCGTGAAGACCACCGCCTTTGACACGGCGTACGGCCCCGAGCTGGTCAACCGCTTCTTCGACGTCTTCACGGTGAAGAAGGTGGCCGCCTGGATGCTGCTGGAGGGGCTGGAGATCCTGCTGACGGTGCTCATCGGCCTCCTCGTGCTGGCGTTCTACCACCCGCTCCTGCTGGCGTTCGACGTCATCCTGATCATCTGCGCGCTGTTTGTGATCGTCGTGCTGGGCCGCGGCGGCTCGAAGACCGCCATCAAGGAGTCCAAGGCCAAGTACGCGGTCGCGGGGTGGCTGGAGGAGCTGGTGCGCCACCCCAACGCGTTCAAGGTGACCGGCGGCGCGCGCTTCGGGGTGGCGCGCACCGACACGCTGGCGCGCAAGTACCTCAAGGCGCGCGACGCCCACTTCAAGATCGTGTTTCGTCAGATCATCGGGACGCTGACGCTGCAGGCGTTGGCCACGACGGCGTTGATCGCGATCGGCGCGTGGCTCGTCATGGAGCGCCAGCTGACGCTCGGGCAGCTGGTGGCGGCGGAGCTGATCGTCTCGATCGTGGTGGCGTCGCTGATCAAGCTGTCGCGCTACCTGGAGCAGCTCTACGACCTGGTCGCGGCGGTGGACAAGCTCGGGCAGCTGGTCGATCTGCCCCTGGAGCGGTCTTCGGGGCACGCGTGCATCAAGACCAACGACCCTCGGGGGGCGCGGGTGGTGTTCAACCAGGTGACGTTCGGGTTCCCCAACGGCCCGCTGCTCATGAAGGACGTCGACCTGACGATGGAGCCGGGCGACCGCGTGGTCATCTCAGGCCCCGCTGGCTCGGGCAAGAGCGTGCTCCTGCACCTGGTGTTCGGCCTGCGGTGGCCGAAGTCCGGGCACATCGAGCTGGACGGGCTCGACCTGCGCGACCTCGACCTCGGCTCGCTGCGCGACCGGGTGGCGGTGGTCTACGGCCCCGAGATCTTCGAGGGGACGGTGTACGAGAACATCCAGCTCGGCCGCCGCGAGGTCGACATGGCCGCCGTGCAGGACGCGCTGCGCAAGGTGAACATGCTGGACACGATCCGCAACCTGCCTGACGGGCTGCAAACGATGCTCGCCAGCGGGGCGCCGCAGCTCTCGACGAGCCAGGCCACTCGCCTGACGCTCGCGCGCGCGATCGCGGGTCGCCCCGCGCTGCTGGCCGTCGATGAGATCTTCGGGAAGATGAGCGCCCGGACCGCGCAGCAGGTCCTCCAGGCCCTCACCGACTCGGAGGCGCCCTGGACGCTGCTGGCCATCAGCCGCGACGTCCACGTGCAGGGCTTCTGCACCCGAATGCTTCACCTCGAAGAGGGGCAGCTCACCGCGCCCCCCACCCGCAGAGGTTGACCCATGTACGACCAGTTCAGCCGCAACCCCATCGACTACGACGAGCTGCCCACCATCCGGCTGGTCGCGACCCCGTGGCGCGCGCGCCAGGTGGCGTTGACCGTCACGCTCACCTTCCTGGCGGGCGTCGCGCTGCTGACGCTGGCCCCCTGGCTCCAGAACGTCCCTGGCCAGGGGCGGGTCACCGCCTACGCCCCGTTGGAGCGGCAGCAGTCCGTCGAGGCCCCGATCAAGGGCCGCATCACGCGCTGGTGGGTGCAGGAGGGGTCACGGGTCAAGGCGGGCGACCCCCTCGTGGAGATCAGCGACAACGATCCGCGCTACTTCGAGCGGCTGGAGGCGGAGCGCGCCACCGTGCAGACCCAGCTTGAGGGCTACCAGCGGCAGGTCGCGGTCCTGAGCGAGCGGGTCCGCGCCGCCGAGGAGTCGCGCGACCACACCATCACCTCGCTCCAGGCCAAGCAGCGCGCCACCGAGCGCAAGCTCAACCAGAGCCGCCAGAAGCTCCGCGCCGCCGAGGCCAAGCACGAGACCCAGCTCCTGAACCTCGCCCGCGAGCGCGTCCTGGTCGAGCAGGGGCTCACCAGCAAGCGCAAGGTCGAGTTCGCCACCATGTACGAGGCGGAGGCGCGCACCAACCGCGCCGCCGCCCAGCAGCAGGTCGAGGCCTCGCGGGAGATGGTCAACGCCGCCGTCGCCGACCTCTCCAAGAACACCGCCGAGGCCAACGCCAAGGTCGAGAAGGCGCGCGCCGATCTGGCCAAGGCCGAGGTCGCCGTCGCCCAGGCCCAGGCCAAGCTCGTCTCGATGGACACCAAGATCGCCCGACAGCTCAACCAGCGGGTCGTCGCCCCCCGCGACGGGACCGTCCTCAAGCTCCTCGTGGCCGAGGGCGGCGAGCAGGTCAAGCCTGGCGACAAGCTGCTCATGTTCGTGCCGGACGGCCTCGACCGCGCTGTGGAGCTGTGGGTCGATGGCAACGACGCCGCCCTCATCAGCGAAGGGCGCCAGGTCCGCCTCCAGTTCGAGGGGTGGCCCGCGGTCCAGTTCACCGGCTGGCCCTCGGTCGCCGTGGGCACCTTCGGCGGGGTCGTCGCCTTCGTCGACGCCGCAGACGACGGCAAGGGGAACTTCCGTATCCTCGTCCGACCCGACCCCGACGACGAGCCCTGGCCCAACCCCTACTACCTCCGCCAGGGGGCGCTCGCCAACGGCTGGATCATGCTCGATGAGGTCAGCCTCGGCTTCGAGGTCTGGCGCCAGCTCAACGGCTTCCCGCCAGTGATCGATCCCCCTGGCGACTCCAAGGACGGCAAGGGCAAGAACGGCAAAGGCAAGAACCCGGTCAAGATGGGGTCCAAGTGAACCAAACCCTTCGCTCCAGGCGCGACCCGCGTCGCGCCTCGTCGTCGGGGGCGCGCGTGGGTGCCACCCTCCTGTGCGCGCTCACCGCGCTCAGCTCGCCGGGCTCCGCCCAGGACGCCCCCACGAAGGCGCCCAGCCCCCCCTTCCCCACCCCGGAGCTGGACAGCCTGGAGCCGCTCCCGACAGGCCCGCTGGAGCCGCTGGAGCCGCTCGCCGTGCCGCCCCTGGGCGAGGGGACGCCGCTCACGCTGGAGGCCGTCGTCGCGGCCACGCTCGCCCGCGCCCCGAAGCTGGAGAGCGCCGCTCAGAAGATCCGCGCCGCCGAGGCGGAGGTCATGGCCGCCCAGGGCGCCTTCGACACGAAGCTCGTCGGTAAGCTGGTCGACGTCCCCATCGGCTACTACGACACCACCCGCGTCAGCCTCGCGCTGGAGCAGCCCACCCCCTACTGGGGGCTCATGTTGACCGCCGGTTACCGCCGTGGGGTTGGCAACTGGCCGGTCTACTACGAGAATTACGAGACGCTGACCGCCGGGGAGGCGTTCCTGGGCCTGGAGCTGCCGCTGCTGCGCGATCGAGCCATCGACGCGCAGCGGGCCAAGCTGCTCCAGGCCGACCTCAAGCTCAAGGCGAACCAGCGCGCCCTCGACGCCAACGCCCTCCAGACGGCGCGCGACGCCGCGATCGCCTACTGGGGCTGGGTCGCCGCCGGGCGCAAGCTGGCGATCGCGCTGCGGCTGATGGCGCTGGCAGAGCAGCGCGAGGCCGCCGTGGACGCGCTCGTCCGCAGCGGCGCGATCCCGGCCGCCGAGCGCCTGGAGAACCGCAGGGTGTTGCTCGGGCGACGCCAGGAGGCGATCAAGGCGCTCCGCAAGCTGGAGAAGGCCGCGATCAAGCTGGCGCTCTACCTCCGCGACGCCAACGGCGACCCGACCCGGCCCGACCCGCGCCGCCTCCCTGACACGCTGGAGCCGCCCGCGCCGCTCGATGAGGGGCTGCTGAGCCGCGCCCCGGCCCTGGCGCTGGAGAACCGCCCCGAGGTCGCCCAGATGCAGGCGACGGCGCAGATCGCCGAGATCGACGTGGAGCTGACCGAGAACCAGGTCGCCCCCGAGCTGGATCTCATGGCGAGGACCTCGTGGGACATCGGCGACACCCCCAAGGAGCTGGACAAGAAGCTCGGCCCCCCCATCGTCGAGTGGGGGGTGACCCTCAAGGTCCCCCTCCAGATGCGCAAGCCCCGCGGGCAGCGCGACGCCGCCCAGGCGCGCCGGGCGGGGGTCACCTGGGACAACCGCCTGGCCATGGACACCCTCCTGAACGAAGTCGAGGACGCCATCTCGGCGGTTGAGGCCGCCCAGGCGGGCGTCCCGGTGGCCCGGGACGGGGCGCGCATGGCCAACCTGCGCGCCGAGGCCGAGCGGCGGCGGTTCATCGCGGGCTCCACCGACCTGTTCAAGGTCAACCTCCTTGAAGACTACGCCGCGCAGTCCGAGGCCAAGCTCGTGGACGCGATCGCCGACCTCCACATCGCCCACGCGACGCTGCGGGCGGCGATCGGACTCGCCCCTGACGAACCCTAGCTCGCCCCAGGGTGGCCGAGGGGTTCCGACCTCATCGGGTTGTGTTGGACATCACGTGTGTCGGGGAGGGGAAGGAAGGGGAAGGAGAGGAGGCAGCGCCTGGAGCCCGCCCTGCGCGAGCAGGCCGAGCCAGGGGTGTCCTCAGACACCGTCCGCCGCGTCGGACGGGTTGATCGGCCCGGACGTGCCCGAGCGGTTGTTCGGGGTGGTTGTCTGGCCGGACTTCGCGTCGGAGGGGTTGTTCGGGCCAGTCGTGGTCTTCTTGTTCGGGGTCGGCTTCTGCTCCGGGTTGGGGTTTTTGTTCTTCGACGGGTTGCGATCAACGGGTTCACTCATGACTCTCCTCAACGGTCAACAAACGTTCCAGGTGACACCCTCGGAGGAAGCGCGCACAGCCGCGCTGGCCTTCCCCCGAGGGGAGCGCCTCAAAGCGGCGCTCGGGTGGCAGGGGGCTCAACTCAAAGCGACGTCGACCAGTCGTCGATCGCCTTCTTGGCCTGCTCCTTCTGGTAGCCGTAGCGCTCCTGCAGGCGACCCTCCAGCTCCTGGCGGCGACCCTTGATCTGATCGATGTCATCGTCCGTGAGCTCGCCCCACTTCTGCTGCACCTTGCCCTTCATCTGCTCCCACTTGCCCTCAATCTGGTCCCAATTCACAATACGTTCCTCGCGGTGTTGGAGGCTGGCGTCCAGCCTCATGGTGGATATCGGGGCGTCTCATCGCCCCACGCCACCACATAGAGCAAGACCGGGGCCAACTCTGACGCGATCGCCAAAGACACCGCCGCAACGCCGTCCACCACGACCACGAGACGTATTGAACCGACGCCCACCGCGCCAGCCGCGCGGGGGCCATGAGGTTTGAGCGACGAGCTTTCCGAACGACACCACGTCGAAACAGCGAGTCCTGGTCGTCGCCAGGCGCCTACCGGGTGACCCACTCGCGGTGAACGCGGACGCTGGCCACCCGGACGTCGTGATCGCCCGCCGGGATCACGACCGGGTAGGTACGCGCGCGCCCGCGGGCGCGCACTGTGACGGTGGCCTTGACGTCGCGCTCGACCGCGCCGTGGCGGCTCACCTCGATCCAGTAGACCCCCTGGGGCATGACCGGCAGGACGATCGCCTCGCGGGGCGCCTTGCCCTCGGCGTAGCCCACGGGGTGGCCGGTGGCCGACTCGGCGACCACCCGCCCGCGCCGCCCGTTGGCCTTGAGCGACACCGGCCAGTCGGGGCTGACGCGCTCCCCATACGGCATGAGCACCGAGAGGTCGAGGTCCTCCTCCCCCTCCCAGGTGAGGGTCACGGCGCCCGCGCCTCGCAGATCGAGCTTCGCCTCAGGCCCAGGCTCCGCGAAGGGCCGCGCGCCGACGCGCTCCCCGGCGAGCGCCGCCGCGAGCGCGTCGGCGCGGGCGCGCTGGTCGGCGCTCAGCTCATCGCCGCTCCGAGCGCGCAGCCGCGCCAGCCGATCGCGCGCCGCTCGTGGCGCGAAGATCGCCTCGACGGTCACGAGGTCGAGGACGTCGTCGGGCTCCTCGCTCCGCGCCGCGAGCGCGCGATGCGCCGCGGCGGACATCGGCAAGCGATCACGGAGGCTGAGCTGCCGGGCCCAACGGCTCAAGAGCTGCGTGTCGTCCGGCGACAGCTCGATCGCGTTGCCAAACCGACGCATCGCGGCGTCCGCCTGCCCGGTGCGCGACAGCAGCTCACCGAGCAGCCAGTGGACCTGGGGGTTGTAGGGGTCGCGCTCAAGCCAACCGCGCGCCGCCTCCAGTTGAGCGGTGGTGTCCCCCACCCGGGCGAGGTGACGGAGCAGGCGCTGTCGTGGCTCGCGGCGGAGCGGCGCCTCGTCGATCGCCGCCTGGAGCGCGTCCCGGCGCGCGTCCACCGCGCTCGGCTGAGGCGGCAGGCTGCGGATGTTGACGCGCCAGACCTGAACCCGAACGGGCATACGGTTCGGCGCTCTGTCCCAGCCGAAATCCGGGGACGCCTTCGCCTCGCTCCGCCTCCTGGAGGGTTTGGCCGCGGGCTGCTTGGCGGATTTGGTCGTGACCGCGGGCTGGTCGGCGGCGGACTTCTCCTGCTCGACCCCGTCGTCCCCTCCCAGGAGGTCGCTGAGCGGCGGGGGATCCTCGTTGGCCGCGCCCCACGTGGGGTTGGACTCCACGAGCTTGAGCACGTCGCCCTCCCCGCCCTGTGGGCTCGCCGGGGTGGGGGCCGCCGCGCTGTCCTTCTGGGACAACGCGCGCCCGGTTCGGGGGACCTCCCCATCGTCGTCCTCAGACACCTCAAGCTCACCGCGGCCGCGGTGAGCCTCCTTCCGCTCCCCAAGGGCCGCCTCATCGGCAGGAGCGGCGCCGGTGACGGCGTCCATGTCCGCGTAGGAGCGGTCCTTGTTTCGGTCGACCTTGTAGCGGCGGTACATCTGCTCGTTCTCAAGGACAAGGAACGACGTGTAGCGGCTCATGACCGTGTGTCGGCGGCTGGTGGAGATGATCTCCTCGCGGCTCGCGTCGCCGCCGTAGAAGGTCAGGTGCTCGATGTGGCGCTGCGCCCAGACCCGCGGCACGAAGCTCCTTGGGGCCGCGTCGCGGGCGCTCATGTCCACCCGGAAGGGCTGGGCGAAGGGGCGATCCCCGACCAGCCCCGTCAACGTCACCTGCCCGTCCACCTCCCCGCGGAACCTCCCGACGACGATCACCTCCTCGCCCTGGTACAGCGTGGGCAGGTGGCTGGGGTAGACCCAATCGACCTTCTCCGAGCTGAAGGTCAACATCGCCTGCCGCAGCGACGCCCGGCGCGTGTTGAGCGCCACCGCCGAGACGCGCGCGGGCACATCCTCGCCGCGGTTCAGGTGCACCATCGCGCCCCCGAAGCGGCGCGTCAGCGAGCGCAGCGTGGGCACCTCCACCCGGCTGCCGACGCCCACGGCGTGGATGGTCGGCCTCAGCTCACCGAGCGCGCCGTCGATCGCGTCCACCAGGGCGTCCGGGCGAACCTCGCCCAACGTCGGGTGACCGTCGCCGATGTAGACCAGCACCGGGTTCTTTGAGCCCGCCATGAGCTGCCGCGTCTGCGCGAAGGCGCCCTCCAGATCCGAGGCGCCTCCCGGTTCCTGCCCCTCCAGGAAGGCCAGCGCGTCCTGCACCGCGTCTTGTGTGACGGGGACCAGCCCCCGCGGCCACGGGCGCACCTCCTGATCCGCCGCGACGACCCCGACGCGATCGTCCGGGCCGAGCTGCGTCGTCCACGCCGCCACCGCCGCCACCGCCGCCTTCAGGTCGCCAGGCGACGTGCCGAAGGAGGTGTCGACGACAAACACCACGTCCGCGCCGCTGGGGTCCGGCTCGGAGCCCAGGACCTGGAGCGACGGGCGGAGCACCATCATGAAGTAGGGGTCGCCGCCCTCCTCGTCCGCGCCGAGGTAGACCCGGGAGTCGGTGTACTGAGGCACCTCCCACTCCACGACGATGTCATGCCGCGGCGAGAAGCGCTCCTTCTCGAACCGCAGCGAGGCCTCTCCCCGCTCCTCGTGGGCCTCGATGGAACCTGCGTACATCGGCATCCGCACGCTCTGGAGCCGCTGGCCATCCAGCCGGACGTCCGCCGAGAAGCGGAAGGCGTCGATGGCCACGGCCCCGGTTCGGGGGAGCGGGTAGGTGTAGCGGCTCTCGGTGCCGTCCGCGGGCAGGACCTGGGTGTACCAGAGGATGACGCGCTGCTCGGCGCCCGGGAAGATCGGGAAGATCCGCATCTGGAAGGTGTTGTCCTCCTTCCACTCCAGCAGCGCCGGGTCCTTGGGCCTCATGTAATCGTTGACGATGTCGTCGAAGATCTGCTTCGCCCTCCCCTTCTCCTCGATCTCGCCCTCCATCCACTGATCCCCGATCTGCATGGCGAAGCGGACGATGCTGGCGCCCTGGGGGATTGGGAAGGAGTAGACCCCTTCGAGGGTGCGCCTCGTGGTGTTCTTGAACACCTGCTCGATCTCGGTGCGGGCGACCCGGCCACGAACCGTGGCGTGGACGCTCAGCTCCTTGATCGCGATCGCGCGTGGCAGCGCCTGCTTGTTGGCGGGGTTGCGCCCCATGATGTCCCCGATGCCAGCAGGGCTCGCGCGCTGCTCGTCCGCTTCGGCCTCCACCTGCATGTCGCGAGCCCACGCGGTCTGGTAGGCGAGGTTGGCGCTGGGGTGGAAGGTGACCCGTCCTTGCTGGGCCATGGCGGCCTCGCCGGGCGCGAGGACCCGACGCTGCTCGGAGGTGGTGAGGGTGGAGGAGCCGGTCAGGGCGCTGATCCGGGTGCGGTCCTGACCGTCCGGGGAGGGCTCGACCCGGATGGAGACGGAGGCGCCGGGCTCAACCGCGACCTGACCGGCGGGGGTCTCCATGGTCACGGCGCCGATCGCCTCAAGGACGAACTGGCCGGTGTCCGCGCGCAAGGCGCCGCGGTCGATGAGCTGAACGCGGCTCTCGGCGTCCAACCAGAGGCGCGAGCCGTCGCCGAGCTTGAGGGCCGCCCGCGCCAGGGGCTCGGTGGCGACCCCGGCGCCGAGGACGACCTCGGCGCCGTGGTGAACCGGTCGGCAGTCGGCCTCGCAGAGTTGCAGCGCGCCCGCCCCGATGACCGCCTCGACCTGCCCCCAGGTGTCGGGAGAGACCGCCTCCGCGCGATCGCTCCCCTCTTCATCGACGCCTGAGCAGGCGACCAGCGCCCACAAGGCGAACCCTATCCAACCAAATCGTCGCGTCATGACGCCTCCTCCTGGGGTGTTACCTGAGCCGGGCTCTCCGGCCATGTCAGGTGTCAACGGCGGCGCCAGCGAAACGATCCAAATCGGGCAGGGGGATCACCGCTGCCCCCCGAAGATGCGTTGGTCTGGGCACGCTCACGCGCTGAAACGATGTGTTTCCGGGGGCAGACCGAGCCGTTTCGACACAACGAAGGCCGAATAACACGCGTTCGAGCCCTCAGCAAAGGTTGGTACGCGGCATGCATTGGGGAGGGGCGCCTTCGAATGGTGTTGCTGTGCGGAGGCGTAATTCAATTCGCTCCAGAGGAGTTTCTTCATGAAAGTATCACACAAATGGCTTGGCGTTGTGGCGTGCGTGGGTTCGATCGCGACCGGGTGCAGCGGTGTCGCCGACGACTCGGCGACAGCGGAGTCCCCGGAGGCGGCCGAGACGGCGACGACCTCAGGGATGGCGCTGACGATGGACATCCTGGCCGAGACCGACGTGGCCGGGATGCGCTACGACATCACGCGGACGCCGTGCCCGGACGGTGACGAAGACTACGAGGCGTGGGAGACGAGCGTGAGTGTGGACCTGGAGGACCTGCTGCTGCCGGGCGGGCTCGACGCGTTCGAAGACCAGCCCCTCGATGAGAACTCCGAGCACCTGTTCGCGGACTACTTCACGGTCGTCCCGGCGGGCTGCTACGACGTGAGCGTGACCCCGTTGGATGAGGACGGTGAGCCCTCGGACGACTGCGCGTCGGCCAGCGCCGAAGGCGTTGAGGTGGAGGACGGTGAGACGACCGAGATCCTGCTCGTGAGTCAGTGCGACGGTCCTGAGCGCGGCGCGCTCGACACCGTGGCGGTGATCAACCATCCGCCGACCCTTGAGGCGCTGACCTACAACCCGTCGAAGTTCACCACCTGCGGCGACACCGTTGAGATCTGCGCGACCGCGACCGATCCGGACGGTGACCCGATCGAGTTCGATTGGGACTTCCCCGAAGGCGTTGACGCCACGCCGGGCGCCATCAGCTCCGACGGCGAGACCACCATCCAGTGCGCCTCCGTCTCGGCTGAGACCGGCGCGACCTACGACCTGAGCCTGACCGTGTACGACCTGTTCGTCGAGGACGGTGAGGTGGTCCGCGCCGAGGACTGGCTCCAGGCGCGTGGCGAGGACGTCGAGTCCCATGACGACCTCTCGTTCCCGCTGCACGTGCAGTGCCAGTGACCCCACCACCGAGCGGGCCTACGGCTCGCCCGGTGTCGATGACACCGGGCGGGCCGTGACCCCTTCACAGCAAAACGCCCCAGGGAGCACATGCTCTCTGGGGCGTTTTGCGTTGTTGACCTGTCACCCAACGGGTCAGCCTTCGAGCAACGAAGCGCGGAGGGTCCGCATCGCACCGACGATTCGCTTGACCTCCCCTTCGGCGCGCCGGGCGTGCTCGTCCAGCTCCTTGCGGTCCGCGTCCTTGTCGGCGGTGTCGCGGACGACCTGCTCCAGCGCCTCGTTGACCTGCTTGTAGAGGCGGTCGCCCGCCGACTCGACGAAGGTCTTGAGCTGCTCGCCGTGCTCGTCGATGACCTTGACCATCTCGGCCTCGACGCGCTCGCCCGACTCGATGATGGCGCGGCGGCCCGACTCCAGCGCCTTCTCGCGGAGCTGCTCCTCGACCCGGTCCTTGAACATGAAGGCCATGACGGGCGCCGCGATCAGCAGCAGGCCCCCCGCGAGGATGCTCCCGAAGACAGCGACGGAGACCCCGAGCGCGCCGACGGCGATCACGCCGACGTCGTAGGGCATGGTGTCGATCTCCAGGTCCACGCTCTGCGGGCGGAGCCCGAGTTCGTCCTGCACGGCGTCAACGGCCTCACCGAGGTTGCGGTTGGTGGTCTCGATGACCTCCTCGGCGAGTCGCTCCAGCTCGCGGGCGATGGCGTTGCCCTCCTGCTCCAGCCACTCCTTGTAGGTGTCGCGGATCCAGTCGGGGAGGTACTTCTTGATGTCTTCGGTGGTGGAGCGCTCGATCTCGCGGGGGAGCGCTTCGTTGAAGCGCTCGGTGAACTCGCGGATGTTGTGGCGCGCGGTGGCCTTGAGGCCCTTGGTCGTGTCGTCGATCAGGGTCAGGTTCTGGCTGATGGCGCGGCGCGCGTCCTTGATGCGCGCCTTGACGGCGGCGACGCGGCGCTCCAGCTCGGCGCGGTCGAGGGCGTAGCCGCGGCGCTTGATCGCGAGGTTCTGCGCGAGCATCCCCGCCACCCGGAGGCCGCCGCTGACGCCCGAGTCGATGAGGATGAAGGAGCGGCGATCGCGCAGGTAGTGCAGCAGGTGCTCGCGGAAGTGGGTGAAGCCCGCATCGGAGCCCGGACGCTCCAGCGCGCGGCGCGCCGACAGCGGGTAGAGCTCGACGTGGCCGATCAGCTCGGCGAGGCGCTCGCGGGCGTAGGTCTCGACCTCGTCGCGCTCCTCATCGCTGAGCGTGTCGATCTTCCCGAGCACGAACAGGAGCCGGTCGCGGTTGCTGCGCAGGAGGCGGTTCTGGATGAAGGTGATCTCGGACTGCTTGAGCACCTGGTTGGCGTCCAGGACGTAGATGATGACGTCGGCGCGGGGCAGGTAGCCGTAGGTGATCTCGACGCGCTGGCGGCTGATGTCGTTGACGCCGGGGGTGTCGACGAGCACGAGGTTGTCCTTGAGGAGCGGCGCCGGGTAGCCGACCTCGACGTACTGGGGCTCGACGTCCACGTCCTGGGCGACGTGCTCGGCCAGCTCGTTGATGGGGACGTGGACCCGATCGCTGTCGTCGTAGTGCACGATCGCCTCGGGGCGGTCGGCGTAGCGGAGGTGGGTGATCTGCGCCGTCGTCGGGGTGATCCCCATGGGGAGGATGTCCTCACCGCCGAGCAGGGCGTTGAGCAGGGTCGACTTGCCGTGGTTGAACTCGCCGAGGACGATCGCCGTGATGCGGCCTTCGCGCAGCGCGCTCAGCTGGTGCTTGCTGATCTCGGTCGCGAGCGAGCGCATCCCCTCCTTGCGGGCCACCGCGGCGAGGTCGGTGAGCAGGTCCTCAAGCCGCACCTGGGGGTCCTCGACCACCTCGGGCGTCACCGCCGCCTCCTCCTCGGGGTCGGGATCAGGCGTGGGTGACGGCACCTCGTCCGCTTTTGGCGCTGGGGCCTTGAGGTCAACCGGGGGCGCCGACTTGATGTCGGGCGCCGGGGCCTTGATGTCAGCAGGGGGCGCTGTGGTGTCCGGCTCCGACGCCGCCTCGGGGGCCGGGGCCTTGATGTCGCTCGCGGGAGGCTCGGTCGGCTCCATGGAGGGCGGCTCAGGCGAAGGAGAGGCCGCCTCATGCGCTTCGTACGCCGCCTCCACAGCCTCTGGCTCGTCCGAGGGGTTCGTATCCGGTTGAGGGGCGGGCTCGGGCTGCTCCGAAGCGGCGGGTGGAGGCAACGGGATGGCGGCGTCGCCCTCCTGATCGAGCCACCCTGAGGCGTCCGGGCTGGTCAGGTCCTGCGGCGCGGCGGGCTCATCGGCCGGTGGCTGAGCGGCCTCGGGCGGCTGCGGGTTGGGCTTCTCGGTGGCGTCGTCGCGTTGGGTGTCGTCGGTCATCAGCCTGCCTCACGCCGGGCGCCCAGGGGGCCGCCAGGTTGCTGTGTTCCTGTCCTGTGCGTCTGCCCGTGCCGAGCAGGAGGGGGCCGCTGGGGTCGTCCATCGGGCCGCGTCTCGCGCATGGGCTCATCATATCATGTTGGTGGGGAGCAGGGGGTTGGCCAGGCCAGGCCCTTGAGGAGCAGCGTTCACCATCATCGCGTGTGGTTCGCCATACCGCCCTGGGTTTATCCCACAGCCGCCGTGTACGTGCCCTGCATGACGTGCCTTCACCAGGGTCTTGCCCTGTGGCGCCCTCCCAGCCCCGAAACGCCCACTTGTGTGGGGGCGTCTCCTACTGAGCGGCGCCCAGAATCTTCCCTGGATCAATTCGACCCGCGGGCTGACACGTACCGAGCGACCGGTTTACACCCAGGTCCCGGGCGAACCGCGAGGTACGCTAATAGCCGCCTCAAAGGCGAGGCCTACCAGATCTTTACGATGCTCTCCACCTCTCTGTCAATGCTGGTCAAGGATTCGCCGTCCTCTTTGCCGAGGCTCTGGCGGTAGGGCTGCGAGCGCGCGAAGGCGCGCAGCGCCAGCAACCGCCGTGAGCGGGCCAGGTCGTGGTCGACCAGCGAGGACAGCTCCTCCAGCGTCTTGCGCCCGGCGAGCCGCTCCAGCACCTCCTCCAGGCCATGCTCGCCGGAGAGCCCGATCTTGACGAGGGCGCGGACCGCGACCACGAGGGAGCGCGACGCGAGCAGCCCGGCGCGGTCCGCGGTCACCGCGCCGTGCCGCCGCCACGCCCCGAGCGCCATCTGAGCGGGCTTGACCACCCACCCGTAGAAGGCGTCGGACATCTGGTCGAGGGCGAAGATGGTCGTCAGGTAGGGCGCGTGGGCGGCCTCGATGTGGCCCAGGCCGCGCCCGACGACGAACAGCAGCTCGTCGTCGTCGAGCAGCTCCAGCGTCCACGGGGCGAGCAGCAGCTGCGGCTCCCCCTCCATGCCAAACACCGTGACGGCGTCTTCGCCCGGCGCGTCCACGAGCGCGATCGGCGCCCGCGGCACCCCGAGCCGCTGGCTCGCCTCGGCGAGCGCCCGGTGCAACCGGGGGTGCTCCTCCGGGGAGGTGGGCTGGGCGGAGGCGAGCAGCTCGTGATCCAGGAGGCGCTCCTCCAGGGAGAGCGTCGCCTTGAGCGCGGCCTCGACGAACCGCGCCCGGTCCAGGGTCTGCAACACCTTGCGATCGCGGCTGAAGGCCCACGCCGCGCGACCTGGCGGCGGCGCCTCGGCCACCGCGCCCGAGGCGCGGCGCTGCTGAATGTAGCGTTGGAAGTCAAAGTCCATACGTCCTCTCGTGATTGCACCGCCCGGGGCAGAGGCCCGGTCGCCCGCGTGTCCTCCCATAAGCCGCGCCTGAGGGCTGCTATTCCCACGTGCCGCCGCCCCACCGGGCCCTAGAAGGCGTAACCCGTGTTGACGAGCGTCCGCAGCGAGCTGGGGTCACCGGGGATGGGCTCGCCGCGGCCATCCCCGAGGCCTCTCAGCGCAGGCTCGACCTGCCAACTGTACAAGCTCACGAACCCGATGGTCCACCCCTGCGCGACGACCAGATCGCCGGTCACCTCCACCCCCTCAACGTTGGTGCCGTAGTGCTCGCGGTTGAGCAGATCGAGCGCCGCGTCGGCGGCGATCCGCAGGTAGTGCACGCGCACCCGCCCTCGCCCGGGGCGCTCCAGCTCACCCAGCCCCACCCCGCCGAGGAGGCCGAGCGCCTGATCGCCGCCGGGGCCTGACGCGCCGACGTTCCAGGTGACGTGGGCGCGGAGCGACAGCGGCATGTGCTCCAGCAGGTCCAGGGTCACCTGGCCGTCGAGGCTGATGAGGTTGAAGTCGCTCGCCAACCCGTCCTCCACGAGGCGCTGCGACAGCTCCGCCTCAGCGTCCTCCGCGTCGGAGTCGGTCGTGTTCGAGGTGAACCCGGCCGGGCGCTGGGCGACGACCGCCTCCTCACGACCGATCGCCTGACCAACAAAGGTCGCGCCGCTCAGATCGAAGTAGCCCAGCGCCACCTCAAGTCGCCCGGAGCCCATGGGCAGCTCTGCCGCGACCTGCGCGCCGAGCAGCGTGCTCTCGTCACGGATGTTGGGGCCGTCGGCGATGAGGTAGGCGAGCCCTCCGTTGACCCGCACGCGCAGCGCGTCCGGGTCCTGAGGGTCGTCGTGGGTGTAGTCCACCCAGAGCCCGGGCAGGGTCACCTGCGGCTCCCAGAGCAGGCCGGTGCGCGCCCACGGGATCGGCGCCCGGCCCAGGCGCACCCGCAGCTCGGGCAACACGTCGGGGCGGGCGCCGAACCAGGCGCGCTCCAGGCTGATGGTGCGTGGGTCGTCGAGCGCCCCCAGGGGCTGCCACTGGGTCGCCAGCACGCTCGGGTCGCCCGTGACGACGCTGACCTCCGCCTCCATGCCTTCGGGGCTCGACGGGAGCCGCAGCCCGAGGCGGACGCGCGACTCGGGGCGGCTGATCAGATCCTCGGAGCGCGCGGCGCCCTCAAAGTCGTCGTCGAAGACGAACCATCCGTGGTAGCGGAGATCGACCCGCCCGAAGGGGTCGAGGTCCACGGCGCCCGCCGCCCCCGACGCCAGGAGCGTCGTCGCCCCCAGGAGCGCCGCGACCGCAGCGCGCGCGATTGCCTCTTGCGCCATCCTCTGCCTCCTTCCTCAACGCGACCTGATACCATGCCCGTGGCTCTGCGCTCACGGTGAGCCAGGCCGCCGCACGATACAACCCCCGACCCGGTTCCTCAACAAGGCCATGGACACTCTGACTCGCCTCCAACCGTTGTTCGCCGCCTACCCCATCGTCGGGCTCAAGCCGCTCGGCATGCTTCGGGAGGGCGACGTCGAGACGCTCCTCCTCGACGACGCCCCCCAGCCTCGCGCGCTGCTGCTCCAGTCGCGCTCCGGGTTCTGGTCGATGCTCACCGACCCCGACCACCCCGCGCCGCTGCGCGCGCTGCTCGATCGCCTCGACTGGAGCAGGCCGCTGGCCTTCGCAGGCCTCTGGGAGCCGCTCCTGCCCCTGCTCAGCGAGCGCGCCGAGATCACCTGGCGCAACCCCTGCCACCAGCACCACCTCACCCCGACGGAGGCCGTCGAGGCACAGCTCCGCGAGCTGCGGGGGGACGTCGCCCAGCTGGGTCGGCCGCGCGATGAACATGCCCCGCTCCTGCTGGAGCACTGGCCCTACGGCGCGTCCGACGATCCCGAGGCGCTGGCGCACATTCGCGAGCGGATCTCCAACGCGCGGACCTCGGGCTGGTTCGAGGGGGACGCGCTGATCAGCTGGGCCATGACCCACCGCGACGGCTCGCCGGGCTTCATGCACACCCTGGCGCCCCATCGACGGCGCGGGGTGGGGCTGCGGGTCGCGGCCGATCTGCTGCTTCAGGTGATCACCGCGGGCTGGATCCCGTTCTGCCACGTGGTGGAGGGCAACAAGGCCCCGATGGGGATGATCGCGCGGTTTGGCTTCAAGCGCTCGCCCGATCGCTACCTCTGGCTGGGGACAAGCCCGTGAGGCGCGGCGCCTGCGGTGTCCTACCTGCACCGACGACCCCGGTGGGGTGTCGCGGTTGGGCGAAGGTGTGACCAAAGCACGCAGAAAACAAGACAGCGCCCCGTCTTGTTTTAGGCTATGTGTCAGGAGGATGGCCTCTGGATCACCTCAACGCGTGGAGCCGAGCGATGGGCGCAGAGCAGGCGGGTTGGACAACACACGGGACGTCGGTGTTCGCGAAGCGAGCGACATCATCGCGGCGTAGATCGCCAACCAGGGGCCGCCGAGGTCCGCTGGCGTGGTGGGTGCTTGGCCCGCCGCTCGGCTTCGGGCTCGCGGCGATCTGTGGATGGCCCCTCCTGCAACCCGGCGCCGAGGCGACCGATCAGCCCGGGCGAGCCGCGGCGCGAGCGGAGCGGCGCGCCGAGGCGGCGCGTCGCCTCGACGGCGCCGTCGCGCACCTCAACCGCCGCGCCGCGATCGAGCGGGTCTCCAGCGCCGAGATCGCGGACGCCACCCGCAGCCTCCTCGACGAAGCCCACGCGCAGCGCAGCGCCATCCTCAAGGCCCCCTCGTCGCCGCTGTTCGTCACCCGCGACGGCTTGAGCGCGGCGGGGCGGGTGCTCATCGAGCGCCTGGAGGGCGCCGACGAGCACGGCCTGGACCCGGACACGTTCGGGCTCGACGCGATCCACGCCGCGCGCGAGGCCGCCACCGCCCCCGAGACGCGCGGCGCGCCGCTGAAGCTGACGGAGGAGGCGCGAGAGCGGCTCCTCGACGCGCTGACGACCCTGGCGAGGATGCCGACCCCGACGGCGCTGGCCGAGGCGCTGGTCGCGAACGCGCCTGGCGACGACGCCGCACCGAACATGAGCCAGCCTGTCCTCGCGGGTCAGTTTGAGCTGCACCGCAAGGCGCGCCTGGAGCGGGCGCGCGAGCTGGGCCGGGTGGAGGCGATGATGCGCGAGGCGCTGGCGCTCTACGCGGCGCGCCTCGCGCCAGGTCGTCGTGACGCGCTGAGCCAGGCGCTCCGCCGCCTCGCGCACACACGCGACGATCGAGCCGCCAGCGAAGCCGCGCTCCTCGCGCTCGCGCCGACCCGAGGCGAGTATCAGGGGCTGGTCCGGGCGTTGGCGCGTTACCGCGGCCTCGCCAGCCACGGCGGGTGGGGCATGGTGGAGGCCCCCGACGCGCCGCCGCGGTGGGGTGAGCGCGACGCCTGGGTGACGACGCTGCGGCGCCGCCTCGCGCTGGAGGGGCTGCTGGAGGCCGAGCCGGAGGGCGCCTGGGATGAGGAGCTGGAGGCCGCGCTGCGGAGGGCGCGGGAGCGCTACGGGCTGAGCCCGTGGGGCGACTTCGACGACGCGCTGGCGAACCGCCTCAACGTCCCGGTCGAGGCGCGCCTGGCGCAGCTCGCCCTCAACATGCACCGCTGGCGGGCGATCCCGTTCGATCGCAACGGGACCTACGTCCGCATCAACGTGCCGTCGCGGCGCGGCGAGGTCGTTCGCAACGGGACGCGGGTGTTTCAGTTCGACGTTGAGGTGGACGGCGAGGTGCCGAGCGGCTCGGCGCACCTCACCGCGGTGCGGGCGTCGAGCGAGGGATCGCTCGCGTTCACGGTGAGCCGCCCTGACGGGGTCGCCACGGTGGGCTCGCTCGGCTCGGGGGCCGCCGTGCGGGTGCCTCAGAGCCAACGGCTGGCGCAGTGGCTGATGCGGCTCACCGGGCGCCCTCGCCTGCCCACGAGCGGCGGCGTGGTCGGGTTGACACCCCACGTGCCGCTGCACGTGACGGAGCTGACCGCGAGCACCGATCCGCGAGGCGAGCGCCTCCAGTTCCACGAAGACGGCGGCGGTCGCCGCGACCAGGAGGCGCTCCAGGCGCTGGCCCGCTCCGGTCAGCCGGGGGCGCCCTGGATGCGGTGGTGACCAAGAACCCGACGCGCCCCACCCCCGAGGGGGTGAGGCGCGTGAGCAGCGCGTGGTGAGCGGTCCGCGCGCTGAGAACTCCCTCCGAGACGCTGAGCATGCTGACAACCCCTCGACGACCGCGGTGTCATCGAGCAACTGTTCCTGGCCGCGGTTGTGTATGCGGCGCAGGCTCCTACTGCGGACGGGGTGGTGCAGATCGATAGGGGATCGAGGGCACCGAAGCCGTAGAGGAGCGGTCAACGCGCTGAGCGTCCCGTGAGAAGGGGGAAGCGTTGAAGTTCGTTCAGGCGGCTACACGGCGAGCCGGGGCCGCGCGAAGCTGACGCGGCGGCGCTCCGAGGCCTCGATGTCGGAGTTGACGCGATCGAGGCCAGGGAGGAGGACGAGCCGGACCGGCCCCTCGGTGTGGCTGCCGCCGCCGTGGATCGCCTCCAGCTCAAGGAAGGCGTCCACGATGTCGGGATCGACCCACTCCGGGAGCGCGTCCTCGTCCACGAGGGCGGTGTAGAAGCCATCTTCATAGGCCAGCTCGACAAAGAGGAGCCGACTGTCGCCCGTTGGGGTATGGGTCAGGTGGAGCATCATCGTCAGGTCCTCCTCAAGCGGCCATGTGGTTGGTGTCGCTGCCCTTGCGCTCCGCCTCGGCGAGGCGGGACTGCACCAGCTCCACCGTCGCCATCGACGGCATGAGCCACTGCTTGCGCGTCGCGTCCCAGATGCCGCCGTGCTGCTTGGCGATCTGGCGGTGGCGGTAGGGGATCGTGACCGCCAGGCCCGAGGCGCGGCGGCGCTCGCACTCACGCGCGAAGTTGTTGCGGCGCGCGGTCCCCCGCTCGACCAGCTCACGCACCTGCGCGGCGTTCGGATCCAGGCGGCTGAGCCACCAGACGCGCACCTGACCATCCCAGCGACACCCCAGCTCCTTGAGCTGGTCAATGATCGGATCGCCGTAGCGCACCGTGATCTCGACTCGGTAGAGGGTCTCGTTGATTTCCATGACAGGGTCCTCGCTGATTCCAACGGGCGCGTCGAGGGGCCAGCCCCTCCGCCCTGAAGACATGTATAACTTATATCTTTGTTCAGTACAAGTCAAGCGTATAGTGTCTGTTGAGACTCAATTTTTTGAACGCCCTCCCCTTCGACCTGGAAGCCACTTCGTCGGCCACGGCTCGCCGGGGCGGTTCAGGGATGCGTTCAGTGTTTCTCCGGGCTGCTGCCGACGCCCAACACCGTGGTATGCTGCGGGCTGGAGTTGGCCTTGTCGGAGGGTTTGGTATGTCCATCCTGAGCCAGAGCGCCCTGATCGCGGCGATCATCACGTTCGCGCTGACGGTGCGGATGCTGATCCAGGAGCGTCGCACCTGGCTGTTCTACGCGTTCGCCGTGTTGAGCGGCCTGTTGACGATCTGGAACGCCGCCCAGTTCATGAGCGACCTGACCAGCTGGCACGGGTGGGATCGGATCGGGACGGTGGCGGCGCTGTTCATCCCGGTCAGCGCGCTGACCCTGTTCCAGCTCTTCCTCGACGAGCAGGAGCCACGCCGCGACCCGCTGTGGCGCGCCATGGCGGTGGGCGCCGTCGCGCTGACCCCGTTCGTCATCGGCCTGTGGTCTCGCCCCTGGGTCCGAACCGTCGTCTTCATCTGCGTGTTTTTGGGGCTCTACCTGTGCGTCGTCCCCTTCTGGAAGCGGCAGAGCACGATGCAGAGCAGCTCCGATGAGGCCCGCCTGAAGTACCTCGTCGGCGGCGGCCTGCTGTCGATCACGTTCGCCTTCCTCGACTTCGTCCCCCGGCTCGACCTGTGGTGGGAGGGGCTCAACAACGCCCCCGCGCTCGGCAACGTCATCCTGGTCATCTTCATGTTCTTCTTGAGCGAGATGATCATCCAGTACCGCCTCATGAGCCTCAGCGAGCTGTTCGGCAAGCTCATGGTGCTCGTCCCCATGGCGTTCGTGCTCGCGATCGTCTACGTGCTGCTGTCGCTGCTGTCGGGCGAGACCTCGCCGTGGTTCCTGGTCAACACGACGATCGTCATGGCGTTCGTGCTGGTCATCCTCTACGAGCCGATGAAGGTCCAGGTCGAGGAGCGCATCAACCGCTTCCTGTTCCGCGAGCGCTACGAGTTCGCCCACCAGCTCGCGCTGCTGCGACGCGAGATCGCCAACGTGGTCGAGCTGGACGAGCTGACCAACCTGGTCATGCAGCGCCTGGAGAACTCGCTGCGGGTCACCCAGGCGTCGCTGTACCTGCTGGAGGACGACGCGCTGGGGGTGCGCCGCGTGGGCTCCATCGGCGAGGCCCCCGACCGCCTGGACGCCGTGACGGAGCGGGTGTTCCTGGAGCGGGCGCGGGAGCGGCGCTTCCTCGTGCTGCGCGACCTGGAGGACGACCTCGACGAGGAGCGCAAGTCCAACAGCGGCGAGCAGGCCAACATCGAGCGCATGGAGCAGCTCATCCAGACCATCAAGTCGCTGCGGGCGGCGGTGGTGATCGCCATCGTGAGCAACGATCGCCTCGTCGGGCTGCTCAACGTCAACGACGAGCGCCTGCGCGACCCCTACGCCCCCGAGGAGATCCGCTCGCTCGTCCAGATCGCCTCCCAGGCCGCGATCAGCATCGAGAACAGCCAGGCCGTCGCCTCCCTCCGCGAAAAAGATCGGCTCGCCGCCATCGGCGAGATGGCCGCCGGGCTCGCCCACGAGATCCGCAACCCGCTCGGCGCCATCAAGGGCGCGGTGCAGTTCCTGTCCATCTCGGGCTCCTTCACCCCCGACGACGGGTTCGACGACGAGGACGACGAGTCGCCCGAGGCGTTCCTCGACATCATCATCGAGGAGACCAACCGCCTCAACAAGGTCGTCAGCCAGTTCCTCGACTACGCGCGCCCCTACCGCGGCGATCCCGAGCAGTGCGACATCAGCCGCCTCGTCGAGCGCGTCGAGCCGCTGTTCCGCACGCAGGCCGAGGCCTGGGGCGTGGCCGTGGAGATGAACCTCGTGGGGTCGCTCCCCGAAGCCAGCGCCGACCCCGAGCAGCTCAAGCAGGTGATCCTCAACCTCGCCCTCAACGCCATCCAGGCCACCGGCGCCCAACCCCTGGAGCCCGACTCGCCGCACGCCGACGAGCCGCTGGAGCAGCGGCGCGGCTCAGGCCCTCGCGCGCCCGCCCTCACGTTCACCACCGGTTTGACGCGGCGAGTCCACAACACCGGGGGGCGCCTCTTCGCGCGCGACATGATCGAGATCGAGATCACCGACAACGGCAAGGGCATCCCCGCCGAGGATCAGGCCAACATCTTCATCCCCTTCTTCACCACGAAGCAAAAAGGGACCGGCCTCGGGCTCGCCATCAGCCAACGGATCATCGAGAACCTCGGCGGGCGGATCGAGCTGGACAGCCAGGTCGGGCAGGGCACCACCTTCCGGGTGCTCCTGCCGGTGTGGGACTCCGCCGCGCGGTCGCTCTCCGACCTGCCGAGCCCGCTGCCCGCCGCCCCTGGCCCGCCCAGCCCCCAAGCGACAGACGCGGCGTAGCTGGCGCCACGCCGCGTCTGCGGGGATCGGGGTCACGCGGCCGCCCTCACGGCGACCGCGGCGCGCGGTCAGCGATCGACCGTCTCAACCCAGAGGACCCAGTCCAGGAGGAAGCCCGTGTCGCCGACGCCCTGATCGGCGATCGTCAGCGTCCAGTCGCCCGAGTCGGCGCCGTTGAGCACCTCCCCGTCGATGGCCGCCATGTCGGCGGCGGGCAGATCGACGAAGTCGTAGAGCGCGAACAGATCGAAGCTGCTGTCGAGCGCGTCGACGCTGCGCAAGAGCACCTCCGTCCCGCCAGGGCTGGTGATCGTGACGTTCAGATCGCCCCGGTACGTGTGCGCGACCTGCACCCCCACGTAGTAGTTGAGGACGCTCCCGCTCAAGAAGCCCGGGTTCGGGATCGTCACCGAGATCGACTGCGGGTTGTCCGAGTTGAAGTCGGGGATCTCGACCGGGTAGGTGTCCACCCCGTTCCCGACGCCGGTGAGCCGGGTCCCCAGCGGCTGCTGAGGCGTGTTCGGGGCGCCGGGCGTCGCCCAGAAGCTCTGGACGAAGTCCAGGGCGTTGTCCCCCGTGTCCGCCCCGTCCGGGTAACGGTTGATGGAGTTGTTCCAATCGGGGAAGTCGATCTCGGGGGCCGGCGAGGTCTCGCCCAGGAAGTTCGCGGCG
>PBBL01000065.1 GCA_002716585.1 Myxococcales bacterium
GAACATTCGATGTGCCACCCGGGCCGACCTCGCCCGAGCCGGGTGTCCCAGTAGACGTCGCCGTCGGCGGGGCTCCACGCCTTCCAGAGGGCGAAGTCCCGCGCGTCCTCCTTGGCGTACTCGTCCTGGTCGATCCGGCTGCGCCGAGGCGCCGCGTCGAGCCTCACCCCGGAGAGGCGGCCGTACTCGGGGAAGGAGGACAGCGCGAAGTAGAGCGATCCGCCCGCCTCGTAGGTGTGGCCGCGCTCGCGCAGCGCCTCGATCATCGACACCATGTCGCCGATGTGCTCGGTCGCCGCCGGGTAGTGCTCGGCGCGCTCGACGCGCAGCGCGTCCAGGTCGGCGAAGAAGGCCCGCTTGTAGCGCGCGGTGTACGCTCCGAGCGGCTCGCCCCGGTCGCGCGACTTGCGGATCGTCTTGTCGTCCACGTCGGTCAGGTTCATGACCTGCGTCACCCGGTAGCCGTGCAGCTTGAGGGTGCGGCGCAGGAGATCCTCAAAGAGGAAGGTCCTGAAGTTGCCGATGTGCGCGACGTCGTGGACCGTCGGGCCGCACGTGTACACGCGGACGTGTCCCGGCTCGATGGGGCGCAGCGGCTCGCGGCGGCGCCCAAGGCTGTTGAAGAGTTCGATCGTCATGTCGGCCCTCTCGGTGACGCCTCGGCGATCGGCGAGCGGGGCGGCGTCTGAACATGACGCATCAAAAAACCCCTCAGGCGCGGTCGCCGGAGGGGTGTGTCGTGTGTGGGTTGGTTGCGCCTACGCGCCCCGGACGTGCCCCTGCGGCCATGGCAGAGGGCAACAACACAGAGTGTGGAGCGCTTGGGTTGTGATGATCGCGTGCATGGTGTGGAACCTGGTCGGTCATCCGATTGACGCGCTCAAAGCGTGGTGTCGCTTCTGGCGCTTGTCAACCCTCAACCGTCCGGGTCAGATCAGGCAGGGCATGTGGACGTAGGGGCGGCTCAGGTGGTGGGGGTCGCCCTGGAGGCCTGTCGCGCCGGTGTTGAACAGGCTGTGAAAGAGCCCCCCGACGAACTGGCGCAGCGCGTCGCCGAGCGAGCGCTTGAGCTTCTGGCGCACCTCGTCGCTCAGCGGCGGCAGGGTGGGGCGATCCCACTGGTGGGTGCGGATCTCCCAGGCCACGTTGACCGCCTGCTCCAGCGCCCCGCGCAGCGACTCGGCGTCGCGGAAGCGCTCCTCCGGGCGCTTGGCCAGCGTCCTCAGGATCACCTCCTCCAGCGCCGGGTTGATGTCCGGGTTGTGGTGGCTCAGCGGCGTGGGCTTCTCCGTCAGGTGCGCCTTGAGGATCTCCGGCACCGGGCGGTTGGTGAAGGGCCGCGCCCCGCTCGCCAGCTCATAGAGGATCACCCCGAGTGAGTAGAGGTCGCTCGACTCGCACACCTCGTGGGGCGAGCGCAGCTCATCGGGTGAGATGTAGGCCGCCGTGCCGCGGATCGTCTTGAAGTCCTCGGGGTCGGGCGGCGAGTCGAGGCGACGGGCGACCCCGAAGTCGATGATCTTCGCGATCGGCTCGTCGTTCGGACCCGGCGCGAGCATGATGTTGGCGGGCTTGAGGTCGCGGTGCACGATCCCGCGCTGGTGCGCATGCCCGATCCCGCGCAGCACGTCGATGAAGACGGCGCACAGCTCGTGGTCCGCCCGGGGCCCCGGGTCGTCGCGCTGCCAATCCAGGAGCGTCGGGCCGTCGATGTGCTCCATGATGAACGCCACCACGCCCGGCGCGTCGATGATGTCGTGGATCTTGACGATGTGCGGGCAGTCCAGGCTCTGGATCAGCCGCGCTTCGCGCAAGAAGCGCCGCCGCGACGCCTCATCGAAGACGTATCGGTTGTGCAGCACCTTGACCGCGACCTCGCGCCCGGCGCCGACCAGCTCCCGGCACCGGTAGACGAAGCTCGTCGCGCCAACGCCCGCCAGATCGAGCACCTCGTAGTCCAGAAAGATGAGGTCACCTGGCTTGAGCTGTCCCTGCATAACGTCTGACGCCTCCCTGGCGAAAACCCGTGCCGTCCTGATTCGCCCTCGCACAGCGTAGGGCGATGTAGGTGTAACCCAGACATGGTGGGAGGCTAGTTTTTCGGGCCGCTCCAGGCGCGCTCAGGTGGACTGCTTGGCCTCGGTGATCGGGATCGGGTAGTCGCCGTTGAAGCAGGCGAGGCAGAACCGCTCCTGGTCTTCGACGCAGGAGAGCAGCCCGTCGACGCTCATGTAGCGCAGCGAGTCGGCGGTGAGGTGAGCCCGAATCCCCTCGGTGTCGAGGCGGCTCCCGATCAGCTCGTCGGCGGTCGGGGTGTCGACCCCGTAGAAGCAGGAGTGCCGGGTGATCGGGCTGCCGATGCGGATGTGGACCTCGCGGGCGCCCGCGCCGCGGACCATGCGGGTGATCTTACGCAGGGTGGTGCCGCGCACGATGCTGTCGTCCACGAGGATGACCCGCTTGTGGTTGAAGACGCTGCGCAGCGGGTTGAACTTGCGCCGGACGCTGTCGTCGCGGCGCTTCTGGGTCGGGCTGATAAAGGTGCGGCCCACGTAATGGTTGCGGATCAGGCCAAACTCAAACGGGAGCCCTGAGGCGTGGGCGTAGCCGAGCGCGACGGCGTTGGAGGAGTCCGGCACGGGGACGACGACGTCCGCCTCCACGTCCTCGTGGGCGGCCAGCCAGGCCCCGATCCGCTTGCGGACGTCGTAGACGCGCGTCCCGAAGGAGATGGAGTCGGGGCGGCTGAAGTAGACGTACTCGAAGATGCAGTGCGAGGGGTCGTCGCGGTCGCCGCGCGCCGCGACGACGTCCGGGTGCTCGTGCTCGACCGCGCCGCCGGGGCCGATCTCCAGGACCGAGCCAGGGCGGACGTCGCCGGTCATGTCCACGTGGTTGATGTCGAGCGCGTTGGTCTCGCTGGCGACGACCCAGGTGCCGTCGTCGTGCCCCCAGCACAGCGGGCGCACCCCCCAGGGGTCTCGGATGGCGAACAGGCGGTCGTGGGTCAGCAGCACGCTGCTGTACGCCCCCTTGATGCGGCGCTGCATCCCGCGGATCGCGTCCAGGATGGGCTCGCCGAGCTGAATGTGTCGCCAGGCGATGTACTTCAGGAGCAGCTCCGCGTCGTTGGTGCCGACGAAGTCGACCCCCTCCGCCGCCAGCTCCTCGCGCACGTCCCAGTAGTTGGTCAGGTCGCCGTTGGAGGAGAGCGCCATGCGCGGGCCGGAGAGCGTCGTCACGACGTGGGGCTGGGCGTTGACGGCGCGGTTGCCGCCCTGGGTGGGGTAGCGCACGTGGCCGATCGCGGCATGCCCGGCGAACTCCTCCTCGGGTGGCTTCGGGAACACCTCGCGCACGTATCCCAGCGCCTTGTGCAGCCTCAGCCGCCTCCCGTCCGAGATCGCCACCCCGCAGGCGTCCTGGCCGCGGTGCTGCATCTGAAAGAGCCCGTTGACGGTGTCAACAAAGACGTCTCTGCCCGTCGAGTACAAGCCGATGACCCCGCACATAAGCCCTCCTGTGATTCACCTCAAGGCGACTCGCGGCTGGAGTCTAGGGCGGCGCATCAAGCCGGTCAAGGTGCGAGCGAGGCTCGCCTCGTCGGGATTGTCGGTGACTCGATCGCGGGTTACCATACCCGAGGACCGACCAGTGAGGCCGTCATGCGCTCCAAACACGAAGACAACGCGCCCCCAACCCGGGACGCGACCACCCGCGCCCCTGAGACGACCCCGGGCGCCTCACCGCGGACGCCCGCGACCGCGCTGGAGCGCGCCCCCCTCTCGCGCGACTCCGAGGTGTTCGACTCCGAAGCGTGGGACAGCCTCGCCGACGACTTCGACAGCATCGAGGCCGATCTGCTCGGTGACCTCGGCGAGGAGCCGGAGTCGATCGAGGAGCCGGAGCTGATCGGGGCGCAGGTCGGCCCCTACCGGGTCGAGGCGGAGGTGGGCCGAGGCGGGATGGGGCGAGTCTTCCGCGCCGTCCACGTCCACTCCGGCCACGCGGCGGCCCTCAAGGTGGTCCGCGCCGACATGGCCACCCGGCCTCGCTACAAAGAGGGCTTCCGGCGCGAGGTCCAGGCGATCGCGGCGCTGACCCACCCCGGCATCGTGCGCCTCTACGATTACGGCCACCTCGACGCGATCGGCAGCCCCTGGTGCGCCATGGAGTTCGCCCCCCTGGGCAGCCTCCGTGACCGCGAGCCGCGCGCCTCGTGGAACGAGGCGCGCGCGATCCTTGTGCAGATCCTGGAGGCGCTCGCGCATGCGCATGCCCGCGGCGTCGTCCACCGCGACCTCAAGCCCGACAACGTCCTCGTGCGGGGCGACGCGCCCCTCCGGTGCGTCCTCACCGACTTCGGGCTCGCCCACCCGGGCACCCGCGCCATGGATCAGGCGCGCTGGGTGAGCCGCCCCGGCGACGCGGGCGTCACCGAGGCGATGGTGACCGCCGGGACCCCCGCCTACATGGCGCCCGAGCAGTTTCGCGGCGACTGGCGCGACTACGGCCCCTGGACCGACCTCTACGCCCTCGGCTGCCTCGCCTGGGAGCTGATCTGCGGCGCGCCCCCCTTCCTCGCCTGGTCCCCCGAGGCGCTCGCGCACAAACATGAGAACGACCCGCGCCCGCCGCTCACCGCCCGCTTTGAGGTCCCCGACGCGCTGGAGGGGTGGCTCCACGCGCTGCTCGCCCCGGTGCCCCATGAGCGCACCCGCCGCGCCGCTGACGCCCTCCGCGGCCTCGGCGAGGAGCCCACCCGCCGGCGCCTCGCCTCCCAGCAGGCCCACGGTCACGTCGGCCTGGGGCTGTTCGGCCTGCGCGAGATCCCGCTCATCGGCCGCGCCGACGCCCAGGCCCTCATCCGGGGGGCGCTCGCCGAGGTCGCCCAGACCGGCGAGACGCGCGCCGTGGTCGTCCAGGGCCCCTCGGGCGCGGGCAAGAGCCGCCTCGTGGAGTGGATGACCGAGCAGGCCCACGCCACCGGGCAGGCCTCGGTGTTCGCGGCCTTCCACAGCCCCGTCGCGGGCCCGGGCGACGGCCTCGGGCGCGCGGTGGCCTCGCACCTCGGCTGCGTCGGCTTGAGCCGCCCCGAGACCCTCGCGCGCCTCCAGGCGCTGAGCCAGCGCCCACCCTACGCCGACCTCCTCATGCGCGATGACCCCCTCGGGCTGACCGAGATCGTCGCCCCGGACGCCGCAGGCGAGCCCGAGGGGCCTCGCCTCACCTTCGAGAGCGATCGCGAGCGACACGTCGTCGTACGCCGCCTCCTTGAAGCGGAAGCGGCCCGGCGGCCGGTCGTGGTCTGGCTCGATGACGTCCAGTGGGGGGCGGACAGCCTGGTCTTCGCCGACCTCCTCGCCCGCTCCCCCAGGTTGCCCGTCCTTGTGCTGTTGACCGTGCGCGAGGAGGCGCTGTCGGAGCAGCCCCACGAGGCGCGCCTGCTGGAGCAGCTGCTCGACAACGACAACGTCACCCGGCTCGCCCTCGACACCCTCCCCGAGGGCGATCGTGAGCGCCTCGTCGCGGGCCTCCTCAAGCTCCCCCCGGAGCTGACGCGCGCCGCCACCCACGCCGCGGGCGGCTCGCCGCTCTACGCCATTCAGCTCGTCAACGAGTGGGTCGAGCGCGATCTGCTGACCTGGACCCCGGACGGGTTCACGGCCCGCGGTGAGCTGCCCCGACCCGCCACACCCGCTGAGCTTTGGCGCGAGCGCCTCCAGGGCCTCCTCGTGGACCTCGAACACGTCGAGCAGGCGCGCCCCATGCTTCAGCTCGCCGCGGCCCTCGGGCAGCAGCTCGACGCCCACGAGTGGCGCGTCGCCTGCGAACAGGCCGATCTCCCGGGCGCCGAGCGGATCGAGCCCCTCGTCGAGGCGATGGTCGTCCACCGCCTGGCCAGGCGGCAGGCCGGGGGGTGGTCGTTCGTCCACGGCAAGCTGCGCGAGGCGCTCGAAGAGGAGGCCCGCGAGCAGCGCGCCTGGGGCGCCCTCAACCTCGCCTGCGCCGACATGATCGAGGTCGCCTACCCTCAGAAGACCACCACCCTGATCGAGCGCCGCGCCCTCCACCTCATCGAGGCGGACGCCCTGGAAGACGCCCTGGAGCTGCTCCTTGAGGCCGCGGAGCGCTACATCACCATCGACAACAACGAGCGCGGCCTCCTCCTGCTGGAGCGCTACGCGCAGCTCGTCGAGCAGCTCGGCCTGCCCCCCACCGACCCCCGCCGCGGCGCCCCGGGGCCGCACCGCGTCGTCGTGCTCCTCCACCAGGAGGCGTTTGTCCAGGCGCGGGACGCCATCCAGCCCATGCTGGAGGAGGCGCGCGAGCAGGGCTGGACCCGGCTCACGTGCACGCTGCTGACTCGCCTCGGCGAGATCCATCAAGGGTTGAGCAACGTCGACGAGGGCCTTGAGGCCTTTGGTGACGCGCTGGAGGTGCTGGAGCGCCACCTCCCCGACTGGCTTGAGATGAAGGCGCACATCCTCCACAACGTCGCCCGGTTCCACTACGAGCACGGCAGGGTGGATCTCGCCAGGAGCACCACCGAGCGCGCGCTGGAGGCGGCCCGCGAGGGCGGCGATCCGATCGGAGAGGCGTGGAGCGTCTGGATGCGCTCGTGCATCGCGCTGTCGGCCTCCGAGCTGGAGGCGGCGAAGGCGGACTGCCTGGAGTCCAAGGCGATCTTCGACCGGTGCGGCCACCGCCGCGGATCGGCCCACTGCGTCAACTCCCTCGCCGAGATCGCCCGCTTCCAGGGCGATCACGAGGAGGCGCTCGCCGGTTACCTGCACACCATCGACCTCTGCTATGCGGTGGGGCTGCCGCAGGCGCACACCTTCGGCCGCCTCAACGTGTGCCTGGCCTGGCTCGGGCTGGGGCGGTACGACGAGGCGATCGCCAAGCTCAAGGAGCTGGAGGTCTTCTACGAGGAGGCCGAGCGCAGCGGCGAGTTGGCGGTCGTGCGCGCCGCGCTGGCGCTCGGCGCGGCGATCCAGGGGCGGTTCGAGGCGTGTGATCGCTGCTTGGAGCGCTCCTGGGCCTGGATCCGGGAGGCCGACTCGACCGAGCGCGACGTCGCCGACTTGATGGAGGAGCTGGGGGGCGTCCTGTGCGACGCAGGCGAGGTGGAGCGCGCCCGACGGGTGATGGCGTTCGCCGCCGAGCAGTGGCGGCGGCTCGGCAGCCCGGCGCGGGCCGAGGCGCTGGATGAGCGCCTGACACGGCTGGACGCTCGCGGCGAGGTGGGCTAGGTTCGGTTGGCCTGGCTGGATCGGAGAATCGGTCCGACCTGGGTGGTGCCACCTGGTCCCTGAGTCACACATGGGTATGCGGAGAAGACGAAAGACCATCGGAGCGGGGTTGTTGCTGGTGAGCGGCCTCGCGCTCGTGCCGTTGACGGATTGCGCCCGGCGCCCACAGATCGAGGTGGGGCCGGTGTCCGCGCAGGTCGCGATGGCGCGCGGCGAGGCGGAGCAGCGGGCCGGAGAGGTCGCGGAGGAGCGCGCTCGGGTCGCGGCAGGGGAGCGCGCGTTGGCGGAGGTGTCGCGCGCGCTGCACGGCGGCGTCGCGGCGAGCGACACGGCCGCCCGCGCGGTCCCGCCGAAGCCCCCTGGAAGCGTCGTGCTGCTCGGGGACTCGATGGCGTGGGCGATCGCGGTGGAGCTGGAGCCGCTCATGGCGGAGGACGGCCACCCGTTTCGGTTCGAGTACAAGGTGAGCGACTCGGTGCGGGCCTGGAAGTCCTCCAAGGCCAGGCCGCTGCGCGACGCGCTCAAGAAGCACGACGCGGACATCGTGATCATCGTGCTCGGCAGCAACGATTACTTCTTCCCCCGCTCCGAGACGCTCCAGAGCGTGTTGGACAGGACCAACGAGCTGGTGGGCGAGCGGGCCTGCTACTGGGTCGGGCCGCCGATGTGGACCGAGGATCGGGGGATCGTGAACTTCCTGGCCGAGAACCTGGCGCCGTGCGCCTTCTTCAACTCCTCGGAGCTGGATCTGGAGCGGCGCTCCGACGGGATCCACCCCAACCGCGCCGGGTCGCGGGCGTGGGCGAAGGCCGTGTACGACTGGATCAAGGCCAACCCACGGCGCGACCACCCGCCCGGCGAAACCTACCACCCCTGAGCCAACCAGGATCATCGAGGCGAAGCACCATGGCCGATCACGTTGCAGTCATCGACAACGCCCGCGAGCACTTCGAGATGGGGCGCCGCTCCGCCGAGGCGGGCCACTTCGCCGAGGCGGCGCGCGCCTACCAGGACGCCGCGCGCCTCGCGTCGCCGCTCTGGAAGGATCCGGCGGGGACGGGCGAGGAGCGCGAGACCGCCGCGCGCCTCGTCGCCGACGCCCTCTACGCCGCAGGGATGTCCGCCGCCAGCCAGGAGCCGCCCGAGGTCACCCCGCTGCGGGAGGCGACGCTGACCGGGATCACCATCTACGAGACCGACGACCTGACCGGCGACGTCCGCCTCCATGGGCTCTACCGGGCGCAGTGCGCGGCGTTCGAGATGGGCCACCTGGTCATGGAGCGGGACCCCGAGCAGGCGATCGACCTCTTTTTGGACGCGGTGGGCTGCGTCGGGGCGCTCCCTCACCTCGACGACCCCGATCAGGCGAGGCTGGCGAGGCTGTACGCGAACGCGGCGGCCGCGTCGTTTGCCCTGGGTAATATCCTGCGGAGCCGCGAGGACACCCGCTTCAAGACCCACTTCGAGATCGCGATGGAGCACGCCGAGACGGCGCTTGAGAACGACCGCCTCCCCCCCATGCTGGCGGTGGAGACCCGGCTCCTGCTCTCCGACGCGACCTACGAGCTGGCGATGACCGAGGAGGAGCAGCCCAAGGCGATCGAGCGTCTCCAGCAGGCGCTCGGGTGGGCTCGGGAGGCCTCCGAGTCGCCCGGCGCCGACGCGATCATGCAGGCCGACGCGCTGCTGCGCGGCTCCCGCTACGCCTGCGTCTACGGGCTCTACCTGCGCCACACCGACTTCGAGGGGGGGATCGAGGCGCTGGAGGGGGCGGTCGCGCTGGCGCGCTCCACCGCCGAGCCGACCCACATCCCCACCCACATGCGGGTGACGGCGCTCGACACCGCCGTCCGCACCCAGCAGAACATCGGGCTCCTCCTCAAGGAGGACCACACCCAGCGCTCGCGCGACGCCTTCCAGGTCGCCGGGGACATGGCGATCGAGTTCGCCCAGGATCGCGGCGTGCCCGCTCCCAGCCGTGCCGGGATGCTCTACCTCGCCGCCAACGCCCGCCTGGAGCAGGCGATCCTGGAGCAGGTCCTCGCCGAGAGCGAGCGTCACGAGCCCGCCCTCAAGCTCTTTGAGGAGGTCAAGCAGCTGGCGCGCAACGTCCTCCGCGTCGAGGGCGCCAGGCACGAGAGCGTCGCGCGCGCCGCGCTCCTGGGGTGCGGGGCCAGCGGCCGCCTCCTGCGCGCGGTCGATCCGAGCGACGACGCGCGCATCGACCGCGAGCTGCAAAGCATCGAGAGCCTCGGGCAGCGGGCCGCGAGCGCCAGCGAGGCCCCGCCGGAGCTGCGCGCCCGTGGCGCCTTCTTCGCCGCGGACGCCGCCGGGAAGCTCGCCGAGCGCGCCCCCTCACCGGCCGCCGCCGACGAGGCGCGCCACCGCGCCAAGCAGCTGACGGCCCTCTACCACAGCCTCAACCCGGAGACGACCGTCCACTGAGGCGCGTTGGGGTCAGCCCGGCTCAAGCGTGAGCGGGTGTTGGGCTCGGTTTGGATAGCGAGCGTAGCGCGTGCTACGATACCGGGGACTTCCACCCGTGGCGCGCCGACGTGGCAGGCGACACCGCCACGAGACATCACACATGAGGTGGTCTGGGCATGAACATCCCATTGGGGCCTTTCGAGCTTCACACCTGCCTCGCCCAGGGAGGTATGGGAGACATCTGGAAGGGCCTCCACGTCCAACAGCAGGTGCCGGTCGCGGTCAAGGTCGTCTCCAACCCCCACAACGACTCCGAGGATCTCCAGACCTACTACCAGTTCTTCCGACGCGAGGTGCAGTCGGTCGCCCGGCTCAACCACCCCGGCATCGTGACGGTGCTCGACTACGGCACCATCGCGCCCGAGGTCGAGCAGCGCACCGAAGGGGAGCTGCGCGCGGGCAGCCCCTACCTTGTCATGGAGTACGCCAGCGGCGGCTCGCTCGACCAGCGCCCCTACCCGACCAGCTTCCGTGAGCTGCGCGCCATCCTCTTTGCGTTGCTCGACGCCCTCGGCCACGCGCATGCCCGCGGGATGATCCACCGCGACCTCAAGCCCGGCAACGTCCTCGTCTGCACCGACGAGGATCCTCGCCCTGGCCTCAAGCTGACCGACTTTGGCATCGCCCACGCCTCCGAGTCCCAGTCCCCCTCGGGCGACGACGTGCTCACCTCGGGCACCGAGGAGCTTCCCTCCGGGACCCCGTTCTACATGGCGCCCGAGCAGTTCCGCGGGCGGTGGCGCGACTACGGCCCCTGGACCGACCTCTACAGCTTCGGGATCATGGTCTATGAGCTGGCCTGCGGCGCGGTCCCCTTCGACGGCCGCTCCTTCCTCAACCTCGGGTTGATGCACCTCCAGAGCGAGCTGCCCGAGTTCGACCCGGCCTTCGCCGTCCCCGACGGCCTCGACGCCTGGTTGCGCTGCCTCACCGCCAAGAAGCCCCAGCACCGCTTCCAGCGGGCGATCGACGCGGCGTGGGCGCTGCGGGAGCTGGGCGACGTCGCCCCCCAGGCCATCCTGTACACCCCGGCGGCGTCGCCGGAGTCCGACCCGAGCCGAATCCGCTACACCCACCAGATGGACTACATGGCGACGATCGCCGACGGCGCCGCCCTCGACGCCGCCTGGGACCCCGACGCCCTGCCCGAGCGGAGCACCCCGCCCGCCATCCCCCTCGGGAGCTGGCGCACCCTCGCCGATGAGCTGAGCCCCGACGCGCCGGAGCCTGAGGGGCTCTCCGCGCTGGTCGGCGCCGGGCTCGGGCTGTTCGGGCTGCGCGAGATCCCGATGGTCGACCGGGAGCGGGAGCGGGAGGAGCTGTGGAGCGCGCTCCGTGAGGTCCACCAGGAGCGACAGGCCCGGGTCGTCGTCCTGGAAGGCGACACCGGCATCGGCAAGAGCCGGATCGCGAGCTGGATCTGCGAGCGCGCCCACGAGGTGGGCGCCGCCGAGGTGCTCAAGGCCCAGCACGGGCGCATCCCCGGCCCCTCGCACGGGCTGCGGCGCATGGTCAGCAGCTTCTACCGCAGCACCGGGCTCCCCCAGGAGAAGATGGTGCGGCGCTGCCGCGACATCCTCAAGCGTCAGGGGGTCACCGACTCCTACGAGTGGAACGCCCTCGCTCGCCTGCTCCTCGGGCGCAACGAGGCCACCCTCTCCACGAGCCTGCGCGCCGTCCGCTTCGCCTCGCTCACCGAGCGCTACACCCTGCTCCAGCGCCTGATGTCCCGTATGGGTCAGGAGCGGCCGCTGATCGTCTTCCTCGACGACGCCCACTGGGGCGCGAGCAGCCTCAACTACGTCGAGCACGTCCTCGACAACCAGGAGGGCCTCCCGACCGCCGTGCTGTTCGTGCTGGCGGTCAACCGCGCTGAGCTGGACGAGCGGGACATGGAGCGCCAGGCGCTCGAACGGCTCGCCAAGCTCCCCGAGACACGGCGGGTGACGGTTGGACCCCTCTCCCAGGAGGACTCCCGCGCGCTGGTCCACAACATCATCGGGCTGTCGGACGGCCTGGCCAACCAGCTCGTCGCCCGCAGCAAGGGCAACCCCCTCTACGCGGTCCAGATCCTCGGGGACTGGATCGACGGCGAGGAGCTGGTGCAGGGGCCGGAGGGCTTCATCCTCCGGCCTGGGACGCAGACCTTCCTCCCCACCGATCTGGCGCAGATCTGGGAGGCGACGGTGGAGCGCCACCTGGCGGGCCTCTCCGAGGAGCAACGGATGGCGCTCTCGCTCGCCGCGACGCTCGACGGCGAGGTGGATCCCGACGAGCTGAACGAGGTGTGCGCCGAGCTGGGGCTGGAGTTCCCCTGGGAGCGGCTCGACGCGCTCTACACCAGCCGCCAGGTCGAGCGCTCCGAGGACGGCGGCTGGTCGTTCACCCACGCCATGTTCCGCAACGTCCTGATCCGTCAGGCCCGCGAGGCGGGCTACGCGCCCGATCTGCACCGCGCCTGCGCGGCGATGCTCGGCCGGGTCTACCACGAGGGCTACCCCGGCATCGCCGAGCGGCAGGCGCGCCACATGAGCGCGGCGGGCGACCTGGAGGCCGCCGTCGAGCTGCTCCTGATCGCGGTCGATGAGCTGCTGGAGGACAGCGAGTACCAGCGCGCCCTGGAGCTGCTCGATGAGCGCGACGAGCTGCTCTCCCAGCTCGGCCTGACCGAAGATCACGTCGCCTGGGCCGAGGGGTGGACCTTCCGCGCCAACATCCACCGGCTGCGCTGGGAGTTCGCCGAGGCGCTGCGCTGGATCCAGCGGGCGCTGGACAAGGCGGGTGAGCACAGCTGGCTGCGCATCATCGCCGAGGCCCGCACGACCCAGGCGCGCATCGCCCGCCACCAGGGACACCGGCAGGAGGCGTGGAACCTTCACAAGGAGGCGCTGGCCTACTTCGAGTGGAGCGGCGACCGCGGCGAGGTGGCGACCAACCTGGCGAGCATGGCGGGGCTGATCCGTGAGCAGGGCCAGCTCGACACCAGCCTGGACCTCTACAACCGCGCCTACGCGCTCTTTGAGGAGCTGGGCGACGCCGTGCAGCAGGCGGCCTGCCTCTATGGCCTCGGCCACGTCCACCGTCAGCGCCAGGATCTCCAGAACGCCAAGGAGATGTACAACCTCGCGCTCGCCATGTTCGAGGAGCTGGACTGCCGCCACCAGCAGGCGGACTGCCTCAACGCCCTCTCCGATCTGCTTCGCTACAACGGCGACTTCGATCTGGCCGAGAAGGGTTACCGCCGCGCCATCGAGATCTTCGAGATGCTCGGCGCCAAGGACGCTCAGATCGGTCGCCTGAACCTGGCCTACATCCTCATCGCGCGCGACCAGTTTGACGAGGCCCGTTACCTCATCGAGCCTGTGCTCAACAGCCTCAAGGCCTCCGATTACCGCGTCTACCTGGCGCACGCCCACGCCGCGCTCCTGCCCTGTGAGGCCAACAGCGGCGATCCAGAGGCGTTCGAGCGTCGCATGGCCGAGACGATCCGCCTCCTCAAGGAGACCTCCACGGTCGATCCCGACATCGCGCTCGCCGCCGAGGCCGCCGGGCGAGCCCTCGCCTCGTCTCGACCGCGCCAGGCGCGGCGCGCCTTCAAGCTGGCCGCCGCCCAGTGGCGCGCCCTCGGCAACACCGCCTCCTTCAAGGCCGCGCAGCAGCAGCTCGCCCTCCTCAAGGGGCAGTCGTAGGGCTCCTGATCGGCTTGCGTCCCAAGAGTCGAGCCGTCATGATGAGCGCTCCGGGCAGTGTAAACGACACCACCGAGCGACACGACCATGACACGACACAGCGCAGCCCTCCTCATGGGCCTCCTCAGCGGATTGCTCACCTTCGGCCTCACGGCGTGCGGCGGCGATGAGTACTCCGAAGGTGGCGCCACCTCCAACGGCGACACCGGCGAGTCCAACAGCACCTCCAACAACACAGGCGCCACGACCGGCGGCGGAACGACCGGTGGCACCAGCTCGACGGGCGGGACGACCGGCGGCGGGACGACCGGCGGCGGAACGACCGGAGCGACGACCGGCGGCGGAACGACCGGGGCGACGACCGGCGGCACCACAGGCGGCACCACCGGCGGCATGGCCTGCGAAGGCCCCAACCCGGCGGGCTGCCGCCAGAACGGCTGTCCTGAGGGCATGGCCTGCGTGGATGATCCCGCCAACAACTGCACCTCCTCCAGCTGCTTCTGCGACGAGGAGACCGGCTCCTGGGCCTGCACGGATGACTGCAACGGCGGCGTCTGCGTCCCCGAGGGCGACACGTGCCGCTCCGACGCCGAGTGTGAGGAGGGCGCGGAGTGGTGCGAGGGCGGCGCCTGCGTCGAGTGCGACAACAGCGGGCAGCTGTGCGACATCGCGTGCGAGGATGGGTACGAGCTGGCGGAGCGCAACGGCTGCACCCCCTGCGAGTGCGTCCCCGTCAATGAATGCGAGCGCGACGCCGACTGTGGCCGCGGCGGTGTGTGTCAGCCGGGGCCGGAGTGCCTGTTGTGGTGCCCGGAGGGGGATCCGTCGTGCTGCTACGGCAACACCTGCGCCGAGCCTGGCGCCTGCGAAGGCCCCAACCCGGCGGGTTGCCACCAGAACGGCTGCCCGCGCGGCCAGACCTGCTCTGACGCCCATGACGAGTGCATCGCGTCGAGCTGCTCGTGTGATGACGCGACCGGCCTGTGGATCTGCACCGAAGACTGCGGCGGCGGGATCTGCGTGCCCGACGACAACGCCTGCGAAGGCCCCAACCCGGCGGGCTGCCGTGAGACGGGTTGCCCGCGCGGTGAGGTGTGCTCGTTCGACACTGAGGAGTGCATCCCCTCGTCGTGCTTCTGTGACGCGGACACTGGCATGTGGACCTGCACCCGAGACTGCGGCGGGGGCGTCTGCGTGCCCGACGACGGCGGCGGGCAGTGCGAGACCGACGCCCAGTGCCTGCGGGGCGTGGAGTGGTGCGAAGGCGGCGAGTGCGTCGAGTGCGACAACAGCGGGCGGCTGTGCCGGATCGCGTGCACGGAGGGCTACGAGCTTCAGCAGCGCAACGGCTGCACGCCGTGTGAGTGCGTCCCCATCAATGAGTGTGAGTCACGCTTCGATTGTAACCGCGGCGAGCTGTGCGAGCCGGGGCCGGAGTGCCTGTCGTGGTGCCCGGAGGGGGATCCGTCGTGCTGCTACGGCAACACCTGCGTCGAGCCTGGCGCCTGCGAGGGTCCCAACCCGGCGGGCTGCCGCCAGAACGGCTGCCCGCGCGGCGAGGTGTGCTCGTTCGACACCGAGGAGTGCACCCCCTCGGGTTGCTCCTGCGACGAGGAGAGCGGGAGCTGGCTCTGCACCGCGGACTGCAACGGTGGGGTCTGCGTGCCTGACGACGGCGGCGGGCGGTGTGAGACCGACGCCTCCTGTCAGGAGGGCGCGGAGTGGTGTGAGGGTGGCGAGTGCGTCGAGTGCGACAACAGCGGGCAGCTGTGCGACATCGCGTGCGCGGAGGGGTTCGAGCTGCTGGTGCGCAACGGCTGCACGCCATGTGAGTGCGTCCCCGTCAACGCCTGTGAGAGTGACGCCGACTGTGGCCGCGGTCAGGTCTGCGAGGCGGGCGAGATGTGCCTGTCATGGTGCCCGGAGGGGGATCCGTCGTGCTGCTATGGCAACGTCTGCGTCGAACCCAGCGCCTGCGAGGGCCCCAACCCGGCGGGCTGCCGCCAGAACGGTTGCCCCGTCGGGCAGGAGTGCGTGAACGACCCCAACACCTGCAACCCGTCGAGCTGCTCGTGCGACGAGCGGACCGGCCAGTGGATCTGCACCGAAGACTGCGGCGGGGGCGTCTGCGTCTCCGACGGCGGCGGGCGGTGCGAGACCGACGCCCAGTGCCTGCGGGGCGCGGAGTGGTGTGAAGGCGGCGAGTGCGTCGAGTGCGACAACAGCGGCGCGGCGTGCTTCATCATCTGCGATGAGGGGTACGAGCTTCAGCAGCGCAACGGCTGCACGCCCTGCGCGTGTGTCCCGACGAGCGACTGCGAGGTGGACGCCGACTGCGGGCGTGGCGAGGTGTGTGAAGCCGGGCCGGAGTGCCTGTCGTGGTGCTCGGAGGGGGATCCGTCGTGCTGCTACGGCAACGCCTGCGTCGAGCCAGGGGTCTGCGAAGGCCCCAACCCGGCGGGCTGCCGTCAGAACGGCTGCCCCGACGATCAGGTGTGCTCGTTCGACGAGAACATCTGCGTGTCCTCGTCGTGCTCGTGTGATGAAGACGGGTCCTGGGTCTGCACGGACGACTGCGGCGGTGGGGTCTGCGTCGCCCGCGGAGCGAGCGGCGCCCGCGACCCTCGGAGGGTCGCGGGCGGCGGGTCCGGGGGGCTACTGGATGGTCTTGGGCGGCGTCGCGTCGCCGGTGCGGACGGCGCGGGGGCGCTCCGCGGTCTTCGTGGGCTCCTCGATCCTGAACTTCAGGGTCTTGAGGAGCTTGCCCTCCTGGTCGCGGACCTCAACGCTCCACGGGCCGGTCTGCTTGTCGCTGATCGTCTTGCGGGTCCAGGTGCGCCACCCCTTGCTGACGCCGATCTTGAGGTCGGTGGAGAAGATCTCCCGCCCCTCGTGCTTCCAGATCATCGTGACCGGGCTGGGGCCGTCGCCGGTGTTGCGGACCTTGATCCAGGCCCAGACCTTGTCCGTGTCGGTGGTAAAGCGCGTCCCCTTCCCGACGGGCTTACGATCCTCGACGTTCGCCGCCAGGGTGGCCTCGATCACCTCCAGGCGAGGCTTGTGGCTCGGGGCGCGCTCATCGCGGCGGGGCCGCTCGCGTCGCCGCTTGGGGCGCTCAACGCGGCGGCGGGGGCGAATGCGCCGCTCCTCGGCGCGGGGCGGGTCGCGCTCCTCCTCGGCGACCTCGTCGTTGTCGTCGTTGGCCTCGTCGAGGTCGGGCTCGATGATCGGCTCGGGGGCGGGGGAGGGCTTGACCGGGGTGGCCTCGTCCACGTGGCGCTCCTGGGTGGAGGCGCTCGGGGTCTCGGGCGAGGCGCTCTGCTCGCTGTCGCAGGCCCAGAGCGCCGCGACGCACAGGAGCCACACGCACGCCCCTCGGCGCACGGAGCGCCTCCAACCTCCATTCAGCGTCTGTGTCCTCTTCACCTGGCGCATGGTCTGCTCCTCCTGATGCTCAGCCGTCGTGGGCGGCGCACCGCGACATACGGTTTGCAACCTACATACACCGGTGGTTAGGGCTGGCAAGTTTTTCAGTATGGTCCTGAGCGTCGCCTTTGTATGCTTATCCAAGCAAATTCTTTGAATCGTATACAGCAACTCGCGGGCAACGCCTCAGAGGGCCGGGGTTTTCCGCGGGTGCAGCCCCTCGGGAGCGCGCCGGTGGCGTGATTCAGAGATTGTTGGGTTGGCTTTAAGCCCGTTATCGTCGGGGTTGATGTGGTGTGGAGGCGAAGCGGGGCGGCGATCCGGGTGCCTGATCTGCAAACCTGGCACGGCCTTCGCTTTAAGAGCAGGGCAGATGCACGAGCCGGGCGGTTGAGCCGCTCAACCCCCGGCCATCACACAGGCTTTGTAACCCGGGCGACCCTTTTGTCGCCCGCACCTGACCCAGGAGAACGACATGACCACGACCACCACCCAGACCCTGAGCCGCTTCGCCAACCTCCGCGCCATCGTCGCCCCCGTCGCGATCGCCGCCATCGCCTTGAGCGCTTGCGGCTCCGACCCCGCCGACGCCGACGCCAAGCGAATGGACCGCCTCGCCGAGCGCGTGGCCATCCTGGAGTCCGAGGTGGAGGCGGTCGCCGAGGCGCCTGAGCGCGATGACGCGGCCCGCGACCACCGCGACGAGGAGCCCGGCGCCGTGACCCCCGAGGTGATCCGACCCCGCGCCGACGTGGTCATCCCCAAGAAGCTGGAGGAGGCTCGCCCGCAGGCGACCGCGACCCCGCGCAAGGCCACGCGGCCCCAGAAGGCCGCCCAGCCCCGCAAGGTCGAGGAGCTGCCCCCGTCGCAGCTCAAGGTGATCGACTCCACCATGGCCATCGACGTCATCAAGCGGACCCCGCTCGGCGCGGGCGACACCTTCTCGACCGACGATGAGGTCCTGTGGGCCTGGGTCCGCGTCCGCAACGACGGCGAGCACACCCGCGCTATCAAGATGGTCTGGAAGCACGACGGCGAGGTGAAGTCCAACGTGACCCTCGACGTCGGGGTCAGCAAGGGGTGGCGCACCTGGTCGAAGAAGTCCATCACCGAGCGCGACGCGGGCCTCTGGACCGTCGAGGTCTTCAGCCCCGAAGGGGAGGTGCTCGACACCATGAAGTTCGAGGTGGAGTCCGCTGACAGCGACGAACTCGCCCTCAACGAGCTGACCGCCGAAGGCTGCGCCCACTGACCCCCTCTCAGGGGCGCCCGCTCCGGGCGCCCCTGGCAGCCCGGCCTCAGCGATCATCGGGCCACGCGCGCCTCGCCACCACATCCCCGGCGGAGCCTGCGTGGCCCGATGGCGTTCTTGGCGCAGCCGACGACTTGCGCGAGAGCGCCTCCGACCAGTTGATCCGCCCCGTCCACTGCATGACCAGGAACAGCGTGAAGATCGACAGCACCGTCACCGTCAGCCCCGTGTACCCGTCCCAGAAGTGCGCCAGCGAGAACCCGACCAGGTAGATCAGCTGCGCCAGCGCCGCCTCAATGAACGCAAACCGCGCCGACACCACCAACCTCAGGTAGGTCACCACCAGCACCATGCTCACCACGCTCGACAGCGCGAACGCGGGCACCACGTGCAGGTGATCGACCGAGTAGCCGAACAGGAGGTGGAACGCGAAGAACGCCGCGCCCAGGAACAGGTAGTTCATCGGGTGGATCTCGATCCTGCGCAGCGTCCCGAGCACGAACAGCACCAGAAAGAAGAAGAACAGCGAGATCGGCGCCGAGAACGACAGCGCCGACGCCGGCTCCCCCGGCTGAAGCCGCTGCGGCGTCGCGATCCCGACCCGGTGCCCCGTCACCACCTGCGCGAAGTCCCAGCTCAGCGTCCAGCCGTCGTCGGTTTGGGTCTTGGTCGAGGGTGACATCGCGAACGCCGGGAAGTCGATGTCGTGGAAGTCGGTCGTCAGCTTCGCGTGGAAGTCCTCCAGGTTGGCCACCCCCTGCGCTGGGACATAGGCCCAGGTGTTCATCCCGCGGCTCCGGTACCCGATCTCCACCGTCAGCTCATCGCCCGGCTGCACCGGGATCAGCACCTGGAGCCGTCCCTGCTCCGGGCTCAGGCTGTTGGCTCGCTCCTCGCCGTTGACCACGAAGCGGAAGTCGTCGTACAGCCCCTGGGAGTCGGGGAACGCGAAGGCGATCCGCAGCTCGCCCTCGTCCGCGTCGGTGTGGGTGTAGGTCCACCGACCGTTGAAGGTGACGTTGTAGAGCGAGTACCACATCAGCCCCTTGAGGCGCTGATCCAGCTCCACGTCGGCGGTGACGTGGGTCGAGCTGGGGTTCCGCGGCTGGGTCACCCGCTCCTTGACCCGCTTGCGCACCACGCGCTGGGAGTCGCCGACCTGCTCGGTGCTCACCTCGTCGCGCTCGATCACCCGCTCGAAGGTCAATTGGGGTGCCTGCTGGGCGTGCTCGCTGCCCCACAGCTCGGCCACCTGGCCATGGAGCTGGTTGGACTGGTTGCTGGTGCGATCGACCATGACCGCGCCAAAGATGAGCCAGGCGATCGTCACGATCGCGAACACGCCGCCGATGCCAAGGAGCCTCACGATGGGGTGCATGATAGGGCCTCACGTCGTCTCAGGGGCGGCCCGTCTGGGGCGCCCCGTTGGGTTCAGGGTGTCGCCGCGCGCTCGCGCGGCCTGGCCCAATGTGCGCGACGGCGGTGCCGCCGCGCCGACCGCGACGTGAAGCTTGCGCGGCGTTGTTGTGCAGAAGTTGTGCAACGCCTCGAAAAACAGATCACGCCCGTGGGTGGAAACCTGAACTCAGTCGCAGTAGACTGCGCCGGTAGACTGGATCGCTCCAGGCGGGCATGCGGGGCGATCGTTTCCGAGTCAGGACACACACGATGATGAACATGACCTCCAGGCTGGCGCTGGCTGCGGTCGCCGTCGCCGCGCTCGTCACAGGCTGCCTCGACGAGCAGCGGCAGGGCGCCGAGGGCGAGACCTGCCGCAGCACCTCCGACTGCGGGCCGGGGTTGATCTGCGTCGCGCGGGAGTGCACCGAGGCCCCCGCGGAGCAGCGGGTGAGCGCCCCCGACGCCTCCATCGCCGACGCCACGCGCCCGCCCGACGACCGCGACGTCCCCACCTCGGACCTGCCGCCTGGCGTGGACGCCGATCGCCCCGACGACGGCCTGCCCGACACGACCCCCCCGACGGACACCGGCGCCCCGCCCGACGTCCCCGGCCCGACCTGCGTCCCGCGCGAGAGCGACTGCCAGGACAACCAGACGGCGCGGATCTGCCGCGACGACGGCCAGGGCTACCAGCTGCTGCGCTGCGCCAACGGCACGGTCTGCCGCGGCGGGCGCTGCGTCGAGCAGGCCCCCTGCGCCGACCTCGATGGGGACGGCGTGGAGGCCGGACCCGGGTGCCAGGGGCAGCAGGACTGCAACGACGACAACCCCCGCGTCTTCCCCGGCGCCGCCGAGGAGTGCGACGGCTTCGACAACGACTGCGACGGCGCCGTCGACGAGAACCTGACCCGCTCCTGCCGCAACGCCTGCGGCTTCGGGGTCGAGCAGTGCGCGAACGGCGCCTGGAGCAGCTGCAGCGCCCCGCTGCCCTCCATGGAGGTGTGCAACGGCGAGGACGACGACTGCGACGGCCGCGTCGATGAAGGCGGGGTCTGCAACAACTGCTGCGAGCCCGGCTCGTGCGGCGACGGCGCCCTGTGCGTCGAGTGCGAGTGCCGCGAGGCCCCCATCGACCAGTGCCTCTTTCAGAACCAGCCCTGCGATCCGTTCCTCGCCGGGCAGGACGGCGAGCTGCTCTGCGTCGACTTCGTCGGCGGGCGCGACGGGATCTGCCTGGGGCTGTGCAACTTCCGCGCACCCGACCCCGACGCCACCTGCCCCACCGAGGACGCCATCTGCGCCTTCCAGATCGACGACTTCCAGGGCCTCTGCCTGGACACCTGCGACCCCGCCACCAACACCGGCTGCTTCGAGGGGCAGGGCTGCATCACGCTTGGGAGCGGCGGCGGCTGTGTGCCCACGGGCGAGCAGGGGGTGGGCGACGTCTGCGAGGTGGACCTCGGCCCGTTCGGGCAGTGCGAGGCGGGGACGATCTGCGTCGAGTTCGACCAGTTCCAGGGCACCTGCGAGCGCCTCTGCAGCCCGATCGCCCCGCTGGAGGGCGAGCCCTCGGCCTGCGTCGAAGACGGCACCGCGTGCTTGCCGCTGGAGGGCGGCGAGATCGGGCTGTGCTTCTCCTCGCTGGAGCTGATGACGGGCAGCTCCTGCCGCCGCTTCGATGAGGGCCGCCCCTGCAACGACAGCTCCATCTGCGCCCGCGGGGGCGGCGGCGAGTTCGTCTGTCAGCAGCTCTGTCGCCGCGACGAGGGCAACCGGGACTGCCCCGGGCGCCAGCAGTGCCGCTTCAGCGACGTCGTCCAGAGCGAGGAGCTGGGCCTCTGCCGCTGATCACACCCGCCACGATGGCCCACGACGGGCCGTGACTTTGCAAACCAGGGAGGTCGTCCCACCGTGTCTCTCAACCCAGAGCAGCGCCAGGCCGTCGAGCACGTCCGCGGGCCGCTGTTGATCCTCGCTGGCGCTGGCAGTGGCAAGACCCGCGTGATCACGCACCGCGTCCAGTACATGATCCAGCGCGGCATCCCCCCCGAGCACATCCTCGCCGTGTCCTTCACCAACAAGGCCGCGCGCGAGATGCGCGAGCGGGTCACCCAGATGATCGGCAAGTCGCTCGCCGGGCGCGTCAACCTGTCCACCTTCCACTCCCTCGGCGTCTCGCTGCTGCGCAGCTACATCGAGGAGCTGGGCTACAGCAACCCGTTCACCATCCTCGACCCGGGCGATCAGATCGCCATCCTCCGCGAGGTGCTGGAGGATGTGCAGGGCGCCTCGCTCAAGCGCCAGGAGCTGCGCTCGGTGCAGTCGATCATCAGCCGCGCCAAGAACGAGTACTGCCAGCCGCGCGACCTCAAGGCGATGCGGTTCAACCCGATGGTCCCCTACGCCCAGAAGGCGTTCCTGCCCTACGTCAAGGCGTGCAAGGCGCTCAACGGCGTGGACTTCGACGACCTCCTCGTGTTGCCGCTGAAGCTGTTCCACAACAACCCCGACATCCTCCACGAGGTCCGCGGCCGCTACCGCTACATCATGGTGGACGAGTACCAGGACACCAACGCGGTGCAGCTCCTGCTGCTGCGGGTCATGGGGGCGCCGCGCAACAACGTCTGCGTCGTGGGCGATGACGATCAGTCGATCTACGCCTTCCGCGGCGCGGTCTTCAAGAATATCCTGGAGTTCGAGCGCCACTTCTCCGGGGCGCGCGTCATCAAGCTGGAGCAGAACTACCGCTCCACGAGCCGGATCCTGAGCGCGGCCAACGCCGTCATCCGCAACAACAAGCACCGGCGCAAGAAGACGCTCTGGAGCGCCCTCGGCTCGGGCGACCAGCTGCGCTTCGTGGAGCTGGAGGACGAGCAGGAGGAGGCGTCGTTCATCGCCGGGGACATCCTCCGTGAGCGCCTCAGCCGCAAGCGCCCCTGGCGCGACTTCGCGATCCTGTTCCGCACCGCCACCCTGAGCCGCCACCTCGAAGAGGCGCTCCAGGACGAGCAGATCCCCTACCGCCTCCAGGGCGGCACCGAGTTCTTCGACCGCCGCGAGGTCAAGGACCTGGCCGCCTACCTGCGGGTGCTCATCAACCCGGCGGACGAGATCGGGCTGCGCCGCAGCCTCAACATCCCGTCGCGCGGCCTCGGCCACACCACCCTGGGGCGCCTCAGCGAGTTCGCCGAGGAGCAGAAGATCCCGCTGTACCAGGCGTTGGTGCGCGCGCGCGAGGTCGAGGGGGTCGGCCCGAAGCAGCGGCAGTCGATCGAGGGCTACCTGGACCTGATCCGAGACTTCCGCCAGCGCTTCCAGGCCAAGCGCATGGATCTGGCCTTTGAGGAGCTGCTCCAGCAGCTCGATTACCGGGCCTGGATGACCCGCGGGGAGAAGTCGGAGAAGGTGACCCGGATCCGGTTGCAGCACATCGATGAAATTGTTTCATCGCTGGCGTCCTTTCAAGACAGGGGCGGCAGCCTGGATGGGTACGTCTCTCGGCTGTCGCTGCGTGACGCCCCTCGGGAGAAGAACGACGAGGAGGAGGACGAGGTCACGCTGATGACCCTCCACGCCAGCAAGGGGCTGGAGTTCCCGTGCGTGTACATGGTCGGCTTCGAGGAGGAGCTGCTGCCACACGCCCGGAGCATGGAGGTCGGCGCCGATGGAGACCTTGAAGAGGAGCGGCGGTTGGCGTATGTGGGCATCACCCGGGCGCGCGAGCGGCTGGTGATGACGTCGTCGCACTACCGCGGCCGTGGCCACGCGCGCAAGCGACGGAACCCGAGCCGGTTCCTGCACGAGATCCCGGATGAGGTGATTCGGGTCAGCCGCCACGGCGAGCCTGACGAGGTCGAAGACGACAAGAGCACAGGGCGGGAGTTCCTCAAGCTCATCCACGCCGCCCTTGAGTGAACCCGCGCGCCAGAAGCGGCGCGCTCTGGACAGGTGGACGTCCACCATGAATCGACGCAGCTTCCTCAAGCTCCTGGCCGCGCAGACCGCCGCGGGCAGCCTCTGCGCCTCGGCGCCCGCCTGGGCGATCGGCCCGAGCAGCCGCCTGGACATCGCGCTGCTCAAGTACCCGGGCAACTGGAACCCGCGGCCCAACGGGCTGCGCAAGATGCTCCAGGAGGTTGAGAAGCGCACCAGCATCGCGGTCGCGACCCGCTCGGTGCACGTGGATCCGAACAACCGCGAGCAGCTCCTGGAGCACCCGCTCATGTTCTGGGCGGGCGACGCCGCCGCACCCGAGCTGAGCGCGCAGGAGGTGGACAACCTGCGCGTCTACCTCAAGGCCGGGGGCACCCTGGTGATCGACGACGCCTCCAGCGACCGCCGCGGCGCCTTCGAGCGCTCGGCGCGCGCGCAGCTGCGCCGGATCCTGCCGAACACCCCGATCCAGGGGGTGCCGCGCAGCCACGTCCTCTACAAGAGCTTCTACCTGATCCCCGAGCCGGTCGGGCGGGTGGCCAACGCCCGTACGATGGACGGCATGTTCAACGACGACCGCGCCATGGTCCTGATCAGCTCCAACGACCTGCTCGGGGCCTGGTCGCGCGACAGCCTCGGGCGCTACGAGTTCGACGTCTTCCCGGGCGGGGATCGGCAGCGGGAGATGTCCTTTCGGCTCGGGATCAACATCGTGATGTACTCGCTGTGCCTCAATTACAAGGAGGATCAGGTGCACGTGCCGTTCATCCTCAAGCGCCGTAAGTGGAAGGTGGACTGATGTGGCCTGATCTGGGCGAGTACAACGAGTGGTCGCTGCTCTTCCTCGGGGGGTGGGGCCCCGGGGTGTTGACCGTGCTGGTGATCCTCGGGCTCCTGGTCTTCGGGCTCTCCTGGTACGACCTGCGCGACATGCGCCCCCACCGCCGCTGGACGCTGGTCGCGCTCCGGGTGGCGGTCTACCTGATCGCGGTGGCGCTGCTGCTGGAGCCCGCGCTGGAGCTCAAGAACGTCACCAAGGTCAAGAACCACATCGCCGTCCTGGTCGACAGCAGCCTGTCGCAGACCCTCAAGGTCGGCGACGGCGAGACGCGCCGCATCGACCGGGCGACGACCTTCGTCCGCGAGGAGCTCAAGGAGCTGCTCACGACCCCCAACGACGACCACATCTTCGACGTCTACACCTTCGACTCCGAGCTGACCCCGAGCAGCTACGAGGAGGTCGGCCGCGGCGTCGAGCCGCGCGGCGACGCCACCCGGACCATCGAGGCGATCGAGGAGGTGGCCAACCGCGTCGGGCGCCGCGACCTGGGCGGGTTCGTCCTCCTCTCGGACGGGATCGACAGCGGCCTGCTCGGTGGCCGGGTGCGCCGCGGGGAGCTGATCGACCGGGAGACCAGCGCCTTCCTGGAGCGCCTCGACGTCCCGATCCACGCGCTGGCGACCGCCAGCAGCGAGGGGCTCAAGGACCTCTCGGTCGAGTCGGTGCAGTACGACGACTTCGCCTTCGTGCGCAACAGCATCACCATCGACGTCACGCTGCGCGTCGTGGGCTTCGAGCCGCGCCGGATCCCGGTCGTCCTCAAGCGCGAGGGGCAGCTGCTCCAGACCCGCGAGGTCGAGGTCGGCCCCGACAACACCGAGTACCGGGTCACGTTCGAGTTCGTGCCGCAGCAGATCGGCAAGGAGATCTACACCGTCTCCACGCCCCACTACGAGAACGAGGCGCTCACCGAGAACAACCGCAAGGACTTCGTCCTCAAGGTGATCCGCGACAAGATCCGCGCCCTCCAGGTGGTCGGACGCCCGAGCTGGGACGAGCGCTTCCTCAGGCAGCTCCTCAAGCAGAACCCGAACGTCGATCTGATCAGCTTCTTCATCCTCCGCACCGCCGAGAACGCCCAGGTCGTGCCGACCAACGAGCTGAGCCTGATCCCGTTCCCGACGCGCGAGCTGTTCGAGGAGGAGCTGGGCAGCTTCGACATCGTCATCTTCCAGAACTTCAACTTCCGCCCCTACGGCATGAGCCAGTACCTGCGGCGGATCGCCGATTACGTCCGCGACGGCGGCGGGTTCGTGATGATCGGCGGGGAGCTGTCGTTCACGAGCGGCGGCTACGCCGGGACGCCGCTGTCGGACATCCTGCCGGTGATGCTGCCGCCGCCGGGCAACCGGGACGCGCTGCTCAGCGAGCAGGAGTACAACCTGGAGTTGACCGACGCCGGGATGCGCCACCCGATCACGCAGCTGGCGTTCGAGCCTGCGCTCAACCGGGAGCTGTGGGCCAAGCTGCCGCCGCTGGAGGGGACGAACCTGGTGTTCGGCGCCAAGCCGGGCGCGACCGTCCTGGGCTACCACCCGAAGCTGCGCAGCAACGGCGGCCCGCTGCCCGTGGTGACGGTCGGCGAGGCGGAGAAGGGGCGGGTGATGGCGGTGACGACCGACTCGACCTGGAAGTGGAGCTTCCACGCGTTTGGCCGCGGCGGCACGAGCCGCCCCTACCACGCCTTCTGGAACTCGGCGATCCGCTGGCTCATCAAGGATCCTGAGCTGAAGCTGCTCCAGGTCAAGGCCGATCAGACCGTCCTGCCGCCCGGCGGCAAGGTGGGGGTGAGCGCGCGGGTGGTGCGCGCCGATTACGCCCCGGCGGAGGGGGTCAAGGGGACGCTGGAGGTGCTCTACCGGCCGCTGTCGGCGCTGGACGGCCCGGCGGGGGTGGCGACCGAGCCGAAGGTGCTCCAGGCGCTGGAGTTCACCACCGACGCCCAGGGCCGCGCCGACGTCACCCTGCCCGCCGACGAGCCCGGCGCCTACACCGTCCGCGCCTCGGCTCGGACGGAGTCGGGCAACCTCGTCGATGAGGACATCTTCCTGGTCACCCTCGACAGCCAGGAGCTGCGCTCGATCGAACCCCGCGAGCCGCTGCTCAAGCAGCTCGCCGAGGTCACCCAGGGCACCTACGAGCGGGTCGAGGACGCCGACGACGGCTTTCAGTTCAAGGAGCCGCGGGTCGTCCGCATCAACCGCCGCAAGGTGATCGACGTCTGGGACACCCTCTACGTCCTGTTGATCATCTGCAGCCTGCTCGGCAGCGAGTGGATGCTCCGCCGCCGCTGGGGCCGCCTGTGAGCCTCCCGGATGACCCCGGGGCCGCCCCGACCCCATCGAGCCTCCCCACCGCCTCGCCGACCTCCAACGCCTCCAGCGGCCTCCTGGGCCGCCGCAGCCCCCATCAACCGCCCGTCGGCCTCGTGCTCGCCGGGGGGCGCTCCTCGCGCTTCGGCTCCGAGAAGGCGCTCCACCGCTGGCGTGGAGCGCCGCTGATCCAACACGTGCTGGAGGCGCTCGACGAGGGCGTCGCGCCGTCCGCGCTGCTCGTCGCGGTCGGCGTACTGGAGGACCACCCCCTGCTCATCGAAGCGCTCCAGACCGATCCCCGCGCCGACCGGCTCCGCCCGCTGCCCGATCCGCCCGACATCCAGGGGCCGCTCGCGGGGCTCGCCGCGGGGCTCCGGGCCGCCCATGGCCACAGCGACCTGGTCATGGCCTGCGCCTGCGACATGCCCGCGCTGACGCCGCGGCTGCTCGCGGGCCTGCTGAAGATCGCGCGTATGACGTCAGCGCCAGCGGTGGCGCCGCGGGTCGCGGGGCGCTTTGAGCCGCTGTGCGCGCTCTACCGGCCCGCCGGTTGCCTGGACGCCCTGGAGCGCTACGCGCAGACCGGGCGCCGGTCGCTCCAGGGGTTGCTGGAGGCGCTGCCCGGGGTGCGTGTGGTGGACGAGGAGGAGCTGTCGGCGATGGAGCCGGGGTGGCGGGGGGCGCTCGCCAACATCAACCGGCTGGACGATCTGGAGCGGCTGTGAGGGTTACAGCGTGAGGCGCCCGCCGATGGGCAGGATCGCGAGCCGCTCGGGGTCGATGTCGTTGGACTCGCCCCAGGCGCGCAGGCGCGCGGGGGGCTCGTCGAAGGGCTCGGTGGTCAGCTTGTAGGTGCCCCAGTGGATCGGGATCAGGCGCCTGGCCCCGACGTCGAGCATGACCTGCCCGGCCTCCTCGGGGTTCATGTGCTGCTGCCTCATGAACCAGCGCGGCTCGTAGGCGCCGATCGGGATGAGGCCGGTGTCGATGTTGGGGAAGCGGGCGCCGATCTCCTTGAAGTCGTCGCAGTAGCCGGAGTCGCCCGCGAAGTAGACGGTGTGCGTCGGGTGTTCAAGGACGAAGCCGCCCCACAGCGAGGTGTTGCGGTCGAGCAGCCCGCGCTGGGACCAGTGCTGCGCCGGGACGAGGGTGATCTGGAGGTCGCTGCGTTCGGGCGTGGGGCGGATCGCCTCCCACCAGCCGAGGGTGGCGACGCGCTCGGGGGAGACGCCCCACTTCGTGAGGTAGGCGTCCACGCCCAGGGGGGTGATGTAGTGGGGGGTGAAGCGCGCCTCGATGCGACGGATCGTGGGCTCGTCCAGGTGATCGCGGTGGTTGTGGCTGATGAGCACGAGGTCGATGTCGGGCAACGCCTCGGGCTCGATCGGGACCGGGGCGCGGCGCTTGATCGTGGGTCCGAGGCGAGGTGAGAGCACCGGGTCGGTGATGAGCCGGAGGCCACCGAGGGCGATGAGCGAGGAGGCATGCCCGAGCCAGGTGACGGAGGGCTCGGAGACGGGGCCTGGGTCGATGTGCTCGGCGACCGGGGTGGGCTGAGGAGAGCGCTTCGAGCCAGGGGTCATCAGCCAGTCGAGCGTTGCGCGGTTGAACAGGCGAGAGAGGTTGGGGGTGGCGCTCGGGTCGTTGTTGGAGAAGGTCTGCTTGGGGGTCATCGCCTGCCTGGGTGCGGGTGGCTGTCTGTTGTGTGTGGGGGCGCGGGAGTTGGGTTGTGAGCGTTGAAGATCGTCTGGAAAAGCGCGTCACCTCAGCCAACCATGCTACTCATACGGTGAGGTGGGCGAGTGGCACAACCGGCCACGGCGCCTCCACATGCCCTGGGATGGTTCGGGTGCTCATGATGGTCCACAAACAGATACTCGGGGCGGCGCTCCTGCTGATGTGCGTGTTGTCGGCGCCGCTGTTGTTGGCTCAAGAGGGCGGCAGGGCCCACGGCGGGGCGGAGCGGGTGCTGGATCGCGACGCGGGGGCGGGCGACTCGGGGCGCGACGCCGAGGTGGATCGGGCGGAGCGCGACGCGGAGGCGGCGCGGCGTGGGGCGGAGGCGGTGGAGCCGGTGCGGCTGCGGATCATCTCGCGTCAGCCGCGGCGGTCGCCCGTGGCGGCGGAGCCGCTGTCGCCGCGTGAGGAGCGGCGGCGGGCGGCGCGGCTGAAGCAGTCGCCGCGCCACCTGGAGTCGCTCGACCCGGAGTTCCGCGAGCGTGTCGTCGCGGTGTTGGAGGCGCTGCGCGCCGAGGGGTGGGAGCCGGTGATCATCTCAGGCAGGCGGACCACGGCGCAGCAGAAGCGGATCGTCGCCGCGGGCAACTCACGCACGATGAACAGCTTGCACCTGTGCGGCCGCGCGGTGGACATCGCCGACGCGCGCCATGGCTGGCGCGGCGCGGCGAGGAGCCCGGACTTCCCGTTCTGGGAGGCGCTCGGGCGGGCGTCGCGGGCGCAGGGGTTGATCTGGGGCGGGGATTGGAAGCGGCCGGACATCCCCCACGTCCAGAGTCGTCAGCGATGCAGGTGACCGACGGGGCGCGTATGTGGTATAGGCGATCCCGAGTCGCCACATTGAACTGCGCCCGAGGTCACCATGAGCGGCGAACTGCCAGACTGGCTCAAGGAACACGCCGATCCAGCCCCTGTCGAGACCCACGCCGATCGTCATCACCTGGAGGTCCTGCGTCGCCTGCTCGCGCGTGATTACCTCACGAGCGCCGACTGGGCCGGGGCGCTCGGGGATTTGGCGAGGATGGCGCGCGAGGGGCTGGAGGCCGATCGGGGCCTGGTGGCCTACCTGGAGCCGGGGGGGGAGCGCTGGAGCGCCATCGACGACGAGGGGCGCCTGCTGAGCGCGGCGGAGATCTCGAAGCGGGGCTCGACCCAGGTGTTGGAGCGGGTGGTGCAGCAGCAGGCGCCGGTGCTGACGACGACCCAGCCGCTGGCGGTCCACTCCGAGAGCGTCCAACGTCACGACATCCACAGCGTCCTGGCCGTGCCCCTCTTCTGGAGGGATGTCACCAGCGAGCAACCTCGCCGCTACCTCGGCGCGTGCCTCTACGTGCACCGGGCGGGGGCGCGGGGGCCGTTCACCCAGGCCGACGTGGCGCTGGTGACCGACATCGCCCACATCGCCCAGCCGAACCTCAACCTGCTGCGCCACCTGCGCGCGGTGGAGTCGGAGCTTCAGGAGCACCGCGCGGCGCTGGAGCGGGCGCAGCGGTGGGGCGACGTGGGCGCTCGCCTCGGGGGGCTGGAGACGCTCGACCCGACGTTCGCCCGCGAGGTGATCGAGCCGCTCAAGCGGGTGTCGCGGGCGCACAAGGTCGGGCTCCTGATCCTGGGGCCGACCGGCTCGGGCAAGACCCACCTGGCGCGGGCCTACCACCAGGCGAGCGCCCGGAGCGGCGGTCCGTTCGTGACGTTGGACTGTGGGCAGATCACCTCGGTGGAGACGCTCAGCGCCGAGCTGTTTGGCTACGCCGCCCGATCGGGCTACGCCAACGCCCCGACCCGGGGGCGCCCGGGCAAGGCGCAGCTCGCCGACGGGGGGACGCTGTTCATCGACGAGATCGGGACGCTCCCGGCGCAGCTCCAGCGGCACCTGCTGCGGCTGGTGCAGGAGGGCCGCTTCGCGCCGCTCGGCTCCAGCGCCGAGGTCGAGGTGGACGTCCAGATCGTCTCGGCCACGAACGACGATCTCAAGGCGATGGTCGCTGAAGGGACGTTCCGCGAGGATCTCTACTGGCGGATTCGGGAGATCGAGGTCAGGATCCCGCCGCTGGACGAGCGTCAGGCGGACATCCCGGCGCTGGCCGAGGGGTTTCTGGAGCGCGCCCGCGCTCGCTTCGGTCGCGACGACGTCGAGGCGCTGACGCCAGGCGCGGCGCACCGCCTGGTCTGCCACCCGTGGTCGCGGCACGGCAACATCCGTGGGTTGGAGCACACCATCAACCGCGCGGTGCTCCTCGCGCCGCCCGACACGCCCGACATCGGCGCTGAGGCGCTGGGGCTGGCGGGCGAGGCGCCTCGGCGGCCCGACCGCGGCGCCTCGGCGCGGAGCGACGACGCGGTGGTGCGCGGCGCGCTGCTGAGGGCGATGGAGCGCCTGGCGTACAACGCCAGCGCGATGGCGCGTGACCCTCAGCTGCTGGCGGAGTTGGAGCGCGTCGGTGAGCCGATCCCGCTGACGACGCTCAACCTGTGGCTGCGGGAGCTGGAGCTGTACGACACGCTCCAGGCGGGGCGCCGGGAGCAGAAGGCGGAGCGGTACCATGAGATCGTGGCCGCGATCCGAGAGCACGGCTCGGGGTCGGCGGCGGCGCGGGCGCTGGGGCTGACGCGAGACGCGCTGGTGTGGCAGCTCCGCAAGGCGGGCAAGACGATCGGCGACGTGCTCGCCGACAACAACGACGAAAACGACGACGACGACGCGTGACATCGTGTTACCCGGCTCAGGGCGCTCCTGGCCGGGTTGGTGCGGCGTCATCATGACGATCGGGGCGGCGGCCCCGGGCATATGGGAGGAGAGACGATGGACATGAACCCACTCAAGGAGAGGCTGGAGGCGCTCTACGACCTCTCGCGGGCTGAGCTGTTGGAGACGGACGGGGCGATGGACGCCTTCCAGGAGCTGATCGCCGCGTTGGAGGCGGGGCTGCTGCGCGCGGCGGTCAAGCGTGAGGACGGCACCTGGGTCGCGGAGCCCGCGGTCAAGAAGGGGATCCTGCTTGGGTTTCGGTTGGGCGAGAACGGGCCGATGGGCGAGTCGTGGCTGCCGTTCTCGGACAAGCACACCTACCCGCCGCAGCGGCCTCCGGTGGAGGCGCGCAACATCCGCGTCGTGCCGGGCGGCAGCTCCATCCGGGTGGGCGCCTACATCGGCCACAGCGTCACCTGCATGCCGCCGATGTACATCAACGTCGGGGCCTGGGTCGGGGACGGGACGATGGTCGACTCGCATGCGCTGGTGGGCTCCTGCGCCCAGATCGGGGAGCGGGTGCACCTGTCGGCGGCCGCGCAGATCGGCGGGGTGCTGGAGCCGATCGGGCAGGCGCCGGTCGTCATCGAGGACGGGGTGCTGGTCGGCGGCAACAGCGGGATCTACGAGGGGACGGTGGTGCGTGAGGGGGCGGTCATCGGCACGGGGACGATCCTCAACGGGAGCACCCCGGTCTACGACCTGGTGCGCCAGGAGATCTACCGGGCGTCGGCCGACGCGCCGCTGGAGATCCCGGCCGGGGCGGTGGTCGTGCCGGGGAGCCGCCCGGCGCGGGGCGGGTTCGCCCAGGAGCACGGGATCCACCTCCAGACGGCGGTGATCGTCAAGTACCGCGACGCGGGCACCGACGCCCGCGCCGCGTTGGAGGAGGCGCTGCGGTGATCCCATTTCGACGTTCGTTGGCCGACTTCGGCCCCAGCCTGATCCGCGCGGTGTTCGACGCGGCGCCGCCCGGGGCGCTCAACATGGGCCTGGGGATGCCCGACATCGAGGTCCCCGCCTCGGTCCGCGCGGCGGCGCGAGCCGAGCTGGAGACCGGCCGCGCCCCCTACTCGCCAAACGCGGGCCGCGCCGCGTTGCGCGAGCGGATCGCGGCGATGTACCAGGCGTGGAGCGCGACCGAGGGGGTCGCGACCTGGGCGTCTGCTGAGGGGGTGATCGTCACGGTGGGGGCGGAGGAGGCGCTGTACGTGGCGCTGGCGTCGCTCTGTGAGCCGGGGGAGACGATCCTGGTGCCCGATCCGGGGTTCCCGGCGTACGCGATGATCGCGCGCTGCGTCGGGGCGCGGGTCAAGACCTACGCGCTGAGGCCGGAGGAGGGGTTTCGCCCCACCGCGGCGGCGCTGCTGGAGGCGTTGACGCCGGACACGCGTGCGGTGGTCCTGGGCTCCCCGGCCAACCCGACCGGGGCGATGATCGACCCGCAGGAGCTGGAGCTGATCACGCTGGCGCTGGCGTCGGCGGGGGTGCCGTGGGTGAGCGACGAGATCTACGACCGCTACACCTGGTCGGGGCCGATCGTGAGCCCGGGGCGGTTCTCGGATCAGGGGATCGTGGTGAGCGGGTTGTCCAAGAGCGCCGGGGTGATGGGCTGGCGCCTGGGGTGGCTGATGGTGCCCGCGGGTCAGGCGCGGATCCCGACGGCGGTGCACCAGTCGGTGTGCTCGTGCGCCTCGACGTTGTCTCAGGCGGGCGCGGTGGCGGCGATCGACGCGCTGATGTGGCAGGGGCAGGACGCCGGGTTCATCGACGGGGTGCGGGCGCTGTTTCGGGAGCGTCGGCGGCGGGCGCTGGACGCGGTCGAGGGGCTGGGGCTGAGCTGCGCCCCGGCGGACGGGGCGTTCTACCTCTTTGTGGACGTCAGGCCCCACCTCAAGGAGGGGGAGGACGACGTGGCGCTGTGCCGGAGGCTGGCGAGCGAGGAGGGGGTGATCGTGGTGCCCGGGCAGGCGTTTGGTGAGGGCGGTCGAGGCTGGGTGAGGCTGGCGTACACGTGCGACGCCGTTGAGGAGGGTGTGGCGCGGCTGGGGCGCGGGCTGGGGCTGGGGGCTCAGTAGGCGAGGTACTCGGCCTCGATCTGGGCGATGTCCTCGTCGGTGAGGACGCGGATGCCGGTGTCCGCCGTCTCGATGGTGATGCAGGTGGCGGCCCAGAGGACGGTCATGACGAGCAGGGTGAAGAACTGGATGACGAAGAAGCCGAGCCCGAAGTAGAGGCTCCCCCAGTAGCTCTCGAGGTAGCTGATGGCGGAGATGCACCCCCAGGAGAGGCCACCGGAGAGGAGGGCGACGACGAAGGTGATGCCGACGGCGACGCCGAGGATCCCGGTGTTGCTCTGGGCCATGCGGAGGGCCTCTTTGAGGGAGTCGGGGAGCGTCTGGTCGTAGGTGACGTAGAGGTAGGAGGCGAGCGTGAACAGCGCGCCGATGAGCAGGCCAGGGATGATGAGCAGGACGAGGCCGATGGCCGAGAGGAGGCCGCCGATGATCAGGAACACGAGCACCCCGGGGATCTTCGGGAGCCCCTTCGTGACGGCGGGCTTGAGGCCTGAGATGGCGAAGGGGCCAGCGACCATGTAGGTGCGCATGGGCATGAACATGGACGCCAGGGTGGCGACGATGACCAGGGTCAGGAGCCCGGCGAGCACGCGGATGACGAGCGGCGCGAACTGGACGACGTCGTAGCCGAGGCCAGCGGTGTCGGCGAAGGGGGTGGCGATGAGCCACCCGGGGCACTGGCAGAAGCAGGAGAGGAGGCCGAAGCCGAACCAGACCACGAACAGCGGGCCAAAGCCGCGTTGGAGGATGAGGCCCATGTTGGTGAACAGGTCGGCGAGGGTGGCCGGGCCGCCGAAGCCGAACTGACCGTAGTAGCTCGGGTCGTCGTCGTAACCATCGCCATCGCCGCCGCCGAAGCCGCCGAGGTCGTCCGGCATGCCGTCGGGCATCTTGGGGACCTTGGGCATGGCGGCCTGAATGATGGCGCCCGGTGGAATGAGGGGGCGCGCCGGACCTGGGGCGTGTTGCAGACTGTCGAGAGGCACCATATCCTCCGCTCGGAGATGTTGGGATCAGGCACCGAAGCCTCAGGCCTGGGTGACGGATCCGCTTGAAGAAGAACCCTTGCCTGGGTGAGGATGACCTTGGGGGATCGAGATGTCAATTGACGAGGGGTCGGTTGAGGCAGGTTGGGGCGAAGAGGCGTTGATCGCGACGCGCCGCCACCTGCACCGCAACCCGGAGCTGTCGGGCGCCGAGCATGAGACGGCGCGCTACGTGGCGGAGCGCCTGGGCGAGCTGGGGCTGGAGGCGGAGCTGGGCGCGCACGGCGCCCCGACCGGCGTGGTCGCGGTGATCGAGGGGGCGCACCCGGGGCCGACGCTCGCCTGGCGCGCTGACACCGACGCGCTCCCGATCCATGAGGAGAGCGGCGCCGAGTACGCGTCGTGTCGCCCGGGGGTGATGCACGCGTGCGGGCACGACGTGCACACGACGATCGGGCTCGGGATCGCGTCCCGGCTCGTGGCGTCGCGGGAGCGGCTGCGGGGGCGGGTGAAGATGATCTTCCAGCCCGAGGAGGAGGGCGTGCCTGGAGATCGCGTCGCGGGCGCGGAGGCGATGGCGCAGGCGGGCGTGCTGGACTCCCCGAAGGTGGACGCGATCTTCGCGGCGCACTGCATGCCGTCGATCCCGGTCGGTCGGATCGGGTACCGCCACACGGCGATGTGGGCGGGGTCGGACCACTGGCGGCTGGTGATCCGGGGGCGGCAGTCGCACGGCGCCTACCCACAGGACGGCGTGGATCCGATCTGGATCGCGGGGCAGATCATCGTCGCGCTGCAGGGGATCCCGGCGCGGGTGATCGACAGCCGCCGCTGCTGCGTCCTGTCGGTGGGGAAGGTGGAGGCGGGCGAGGCGTTCAACGTGATCCCGGAGACGGTGACGCTGGTGGGGCTGCTGCGGACGTTGGAGGATGACGTGCGCGAGCGCGCGGTGGCGGCGCTGCGGCAGACGGTGGACGGGATCTGTCAGGCGTGGGGGGCGCGCGCGGAGCTGAACATCTCGCGCGGCGCGGAGGTGACGGCCAACGATCCGGCGTTGGTGGAGCGGGCGCTCGCCACGCTGCGCGGCCAGGTCGGCGCGGAGCGGCTGGCCGAGGTCGAGCCGCAGATGGGCGCGGAGGACTTCGCGTCGTTCTCGCGGCGTCGCCCGGCGGCCTACTTCCTGCTGGGCGTCGGCAACGAGGCGCGCGGGATCGTCCACCCGATCCACTCGCCGCGCTTCGACGTCGATGAGCGGTGCCTGCCCTTCGCCGTCCAGGCCTTCTCCGGCATGCTCCTCGACCTCGCCGAGGACTGGCCTGGCGCTTGAGCGGACGCCGGAGGGCTGGGCCTTGACATCGGGACTGCAACCGGCTTAGTTGACGCGTGTTGGGATAGCGGATCGCTGCGTTCGACAGCGTACAAGGACAACCCCCCAAAACCCGACCACCTGGAGGCGAGGGATTGGCTCGCGAGCGGGGAGCGGTCGGGGTGATACGAGGAGAGATCCACACATGGTCAAGCTGGCAATCAATGGGTTCGGTCGTATCGGTCGCCGCGCGCTGGTGGCGGCGCTCAACAACCCGGACGTCGATTTCGTGGGCATCAACGATCTGACCGATCCGCACACGCTGGCGCACCTGCTGCGCTACGACTCGGTGCACGGTCGGTTCGACGGCACGGTCGTCGTGGAGGACGACGCGCTGGTCATCAACGGCGATCGGATCCGGATCACGGCCGAGCGCGACCCGGCGAAGCTGCCCTGGGGCGAGCTGGAGGCGGACATCGTGCTGGAGTGCACGGGCTACTTCCGGTCGATGGAGGGGGCCTCCAAGCACCTGGAGGCGGGCGCGAAGAAGGTGATCATCTCGGCGCCCGGTAAGGGCGTGCCGCTGACGGTCGTCATGGGGGTCAACCACGACAGCTACGATCCGGCGCAGCACGACATCGTGTCGAACGCCTCGTGCACGACCAACTGCCTGGCGCCGGTGGCGAAGGTGCTCAACGACAGCTTCGGCATCGAGCAGGGGCTGATGACGCCCATCCACTCCTACACGACGAGCCAGAGCATCCTCGACGCGCCGCAGAAGGATCTGCGCCGGGCGAGGGCGGCGGCGATGTCGATCATCCCGACCACGACCGGCGCCGCGAAGGCGGTCAGCCTGGTGCTCCCCGAGCTGAACGGCCGCCTCGACGGCATGGCCGTGCGGGTGCCGACGCCGAACGTCAGCCTCGTCGATCTGACCGTGACGGTCGGCAAGGAGGTCACGGTGGAGGAGGTCAACGCGGCGATGAAGGCCGCCGCCGACGGGCCGATGAAGGGCGTGCTGGCCTACATGGACGAGCCGCTGGTGTCGGTGGACTTCGTGGGGCGCCCCGAGTCGTCGCTGTTCGACAGCGAGCAGACCCGGGTGCAGGGCGATCGCCTGGTGAAGGTGCTCTCCTGGTACGACAACGAGTTCGGCTACGCCAGCCGCCTGGTCGATCTGGCCGGCTACATGGCGAGCAAGATGTGACACCCCTCACGACCCGGGGCGCCCACTTCACGTTGAAGTGGGCGCCCCGGTGTTGTCTGGGGGTGGGTGGTGCATAACTCTGAGTGGAGCCGAGGAGGAGCGACCGATGCCGATCCATACAGTAGATGATCTGGACGCGAAGGTGGTGGATGGGCAGCGGGTGTTCATCCGGGTGGACTTCAACGTGCCTCTGGAGGACGGGGAGATCACCGACGACACCCGCATCCGTGCGGCGCTGCCGACGATCCAGGCGATCCTGGACCGGGGCGGGCTGCCGGTGCTGGCGAGCCACCTGGGGCGACCGAAGGGCAAGAGCAGCCCGGAGCTGAGCCTGGCGCCGGTGGCCGAGCGGCTCGCCGAGCTGCTGGAGCGCGACGTGATCTTCCCGGACGACTGCGTCGGGCCGGGGATCGAGAAGATCGCGTCGGAGATGGAGCCGGGGCAGGTGCTGCTGCTGGAGAACCTGCGCTTCCACAAGGGGGAGAAGGCGAACGACCCGGAGTTCGCGTCGCAGCTCGCGGCGCTCGGGACGACCTACGTCAACGACGCCTTCGGGACGAGCCACCGGGCGCATGCGTCGGTGGAGGGCGCGGCGCGCAAGTTCCCGGCGAAGCGGCGAGCGGCGGGCTACCTGATCGGCAAGGAGCTGGAGTTCCTCGGTGGGGCGCTGACGACGCCAGGCAAGCCGTTCGTGGCGGTGCTCGGCGGCGCGAAGGTGTCGGACAAGATCGGGGTGATCCTGGCGCTGTGTGAGAAGGCGACGGCGATCGTCGTCGGCGGCGCGATGGCCTACACGCTGCTCAAGGCGAGGGGCGAGGAGGTGGGGTCGAGCCTGGTGGAGGAGGACAAGCTGGGCGAGGCGGAGCGGATCCTGAGCCTGGTGGCCAGCTCCCGAGTGGAGCTGCTGCTGCCGAGCGACCACGTGGTGGCGGCGTCGATGGACGCGGAGGCGAGCGCGACGCGTCTCGTCGCGGGCGCGATCCCGGAGGGGATGGCGGGCTTTGACATCGGTCCGAACACGGCGGCGCGGTACGCGGAGAAGATCAAGGCGGCGAAGACCGTCTTCTGGAACGGCCCGATGGGGGTCTTCGAGCGCGAGCCGTTCGAGGCGGGCACGCGGGCGGTGGCCGCGGCGCTGGCGAGCTGCCGGGGGACGACCATCGTGGGCGGCGGCGACTCGGCGGCGGCGGTGCGTCAGTTCGGGTTCGAGGAGGCGATGAGCCACATCTCGACGGGAGGTGGGGCGAGCCTGGAGTTTGTGGAGGGGCGCGAGCTGCCGGCGATCGCGGCGCTTCGGTTCGAGTGAGGAGGGAGAGCGGTGGGAGAGCGTAGGGCCTTTGTGGCTGGAAACTGGAAGATGAACGGCGATCGGGCGGCGTCGAAGGCGCTGTTGGAGGCGCTGGCGGCGGCGGTCGGTGCGCAGACCGAGGTGGACGTGGCGGTGGCGCCGCCGTACACGGCGCTGGAGTCAGCGGCGGCGGCGCTGGACGGGACGACGATCGCGTTGGCGGCGCAGAACATGCATCACGCGGCGTCGGGGGCGTACACCGGCGAGATCTCGGCGGGGATGTTGCTTGAGGTGGGGGTCACGGCGGTGATCCTGGGTCACAGCGAGCGGCGGCAGTACTTCGGCGAGACGGACGCGGGGGTGCGGAGCAAGGCGGAGGCCGCGGTGGCGGCGGGCCTGGCGCCGATCGTGTGCGTGGGCGAGACGCTGGAGCAGCGCGAAGCGGGCGGGACCCTGGACGTGGTGCGAGGCCAGGTCGAGGGTGCGCTCAAGGGCTGGGACGCGGCGCAGATGGCGACGGTGACGATCGCCTACGAGCCGGTCTGGGCGATCGGGACGGGCAAGACGGCGACCCCGGCGCAGGCGCAGGAGGTGCATGCGGCGCTCCGGGCGCTGCTGGCGGAGCTGTTCGGCGACGAGGTCGCCGGGGCGACGCGGATCCTGTACGGGGGGTCGGTCAAGCCGCACAACGCGGCGGAGCTGTTCGGTCAGGAGGACATCGACGGCGGTCTGGTCGGCGGCGCGAGCCTGAAGGCGGACGCGTTCGCGGCGATCATCGAGGCGGCCCGGTAGGGCGGGTGGGGCGAAGGGGTGCAATAGTCTTGCATCACGCCCCGTTCTAGGATATACCCGCGCGGGTTTGCTTTTGTTCTCGGGATATGGCCCCGGCGAACCCCTGTTTGAGATTGTCTGGAGAGTTCAATGGAGACTGCGCTGATCATCGTCCACGTCGTCGTGAGCGTGTTCCTGTGTCTGGTGGTGTTGTTGCAGCCGGGTAAGGGCGGCGGCATGGGCGCGGCCCTCGGCGGAGGGGGCGGCGGAGGTGGCTCGACCCAGTTTCTGGGGGCGGGCGGCACGCTGACGCTGTTGAGCAAGTTGACGGTGGCCTCGGCGGTCATCTTCATGCTGACGAGCTTGAGCCTGGCCTACCTGTCGAGCAAGACAGACTCGGTCGTGGATCTGGAGGTCCCCGAGGAGACCCCCGCGTTGAACGTCGCGCCCTCGGAGGAGGGGACGACGGGCGGGGCCGCGGGCGACACGAAGGCGGCTGAAGGGGACAAGGCCCCTGAGGGCGGCGCGGCTCCTGCGGGCGGCACGGCTCCGGCTGGCGAGACGAAGCCCGTCGAGGGTGGCGCGGCTCCTGCGGGCGACGCGGCCCCGGCTGGCGAGACGAAGCCCGCGGAGGGGAGCGCCCCTGCGGGCGACGCGCCCGCCGACGGCGCGGCGCCGACCGAAGAGACGAAGCCCGCCGAGGGTGAGTGATCTCCACGTGAACGCTCAGGTCGCGAGACCGGCTCGCCTGGAGGGCCGGTGGTCGTCGCAGTTTGGAATTGAGGTGGAAAACACCTTGACAGCGTTGTGCGACGCGTATAACTTGATGCCGACTCGGCAATCATTGTGAGAGAACCTGCTTCAACCCCCTTCGAAGCACCTTTGCTCACATCGCCTGATCATCATCATATAAGCCTAACCTACCGTTGCTGACCGACGCGTCACCTCCCAACCGACTCATGCACACGCGCATCAATCGAAGAGTGTACAGGGACGCACCACGCCGTGCAGCGTAGATAACGGATTGTTTCGTTGGATCAACACCCTGACGCGCCCATGGCGGGCTGCGTCGCATCACCACACACTCCAGCCGCTCTGAGCCGTTCCGGCCAGGAGCATCAAACAGACTTGGAGTCTGAACCCGCCCGAAGGAGCTAGCTCTCTCATGGATCTGAATCTCAAAGAACTCAAAGATAAGAAAATCAGTGAGCTGACTCAGCTCGCCAAGGAGCTGGGCGTCGAAGGCGCCAGCGGCATGCGGAAGCAGGAGCTGATCTTCGCCGTGCTGCAGGCGCAGTCCGACAAGGACGGCGCGATCTACGGCGAGGGCGTCCTGGAGACGCTGCCGGACGGCTTCGGCTTCCTGCGCTCGCCGGACTACAACTACCTGCCGGGGCCGGACGACATCTACGTGTCGCCGAGCCAGATCCGCCGCTTCAACCTGCGGACGGGCGACACGGTGTCGGGTCAGATCCGGCCGCCGAAGGACTCGGAGCGCTACTACGCGCTGCTGAAGGTCGAGGCGGTGAACGGGGACGACCCCGAGGTGGCGCGCGACAAGATCCTGTTCGACAACCTGACGCCTCTGTACCCGGAGGAGCGGCTGGCGCTGGAGTATGACTCCAAGAACTTCTCGACCCGGATCCTCGATCTGCTGACGCCGATCGGGAAGGGGCAGCGCGCGCTGATCGTCGCGCCGCCGCGTACCGGTAAGACGATGCTGCTGCAGAACATCGCCAACGCGATCACGGCCAACCACCCGGAGGTGGTGCTGATCGTGCTCCTGATCGACGAGCGCCCTGAGGAGGTGACCGACATGGAGCGCTCCGTGAACGGCGAGGTGGTCAGCTCGACGTTCGACGAGCCGGCGCAGCGTCACGTGCAGGTGGCGGAGATGGTGATCGAGAAGGCCAAGCGCCTCGTCGAGCACAGCAAGGACGTCGTCATCCTGCTCGACTCCATCACCCGCCTCGCGCGCGCCTACAACACGGTCGTGCCGCCGAGCGGCAAGATCCTCTCCGGTGGTGTGGACAGCAACGCGCTGCACAAGCCCAAGCGCTTCTTCGGCGCGGCGCGTAACATCGAGGACGGCGGCTCCCTGACGGTCATCGCCACCGCGCTGGTGGACACCGGCAGCCGGATGGACGAGGTCATCTTCGAGGAGTTCAAGGGCACCGGTAACTGCGAGCTGCACCTCGACCGCAAGCTGATGGAGAAGCGGATCTTCCCCTGCCTCGACATCAACAAGAGCGGCACCCGTAAGGAGGAGCTGCTCATGGCCAAGCACGTGCTCAACCGCGTCTGGATCCTGCGCCAGCTGCTCCACCCGCTCAACGTGGTGGACTCGATGGAGTTCCTCATCGACAAGCTCGGCAAGACCGACAGCAACACCGAGTTCCTCAACTCGATGAGCGGCTGATCGCGCGCGACAAGCGTCGATGCACATGAGAGCGGCGCGGGCCTCTGAGGGGCCCGCGCCGTTTTCGGTTGTGCCGCTGGGGACTTGACATCGGGGTTGGGTTCCCCTAGGACTGTGTGTCCCGGTGGCCATGTGCGCCAGCGTGGACGCAATGCTGATGATAAACAGATAGTAGATACGCGAGGATACACACCATGGCCAACAAGGTTCGCGAGAAAATTCGCCTTGTCTCGACTGCGGGCACCGGGTTCTTCTACACGACGACCAAGAACAAGCGGAACACCCCGCAGAAGCTGAAGTTCCGGAAGTATGATCCGGTCATCCGTCAGCACGTCGAGTTCAAAGAGGCAAAGATCAAGTGAGCTTCCGCCAGCCCCTGATGGGGCTGGACATACCCCTGGAGGCTCGTATAGGACGGGACGGCACCCTGTGAAGGGGTGGGTCCCGTTTTCTTTTTGGTTCACGGCTCACCCGCTGCTCACGCTGAAAAAGGAAAACCCATGTTCGAGGCGGACGTCTACTCAAACGATTTCTTCGAGAGCGCCGGCTTTCTGCGCAAGCAGTGCCCAAGCGGCGCGTGGTTCTGGACGCTGGACCCGGAGCGGGTCTACAGCGGCGATCAGGAGGGGGTCGAGTACACCTTCATCGGCAGGCAGGTCTTCGACGGCCAGTACACGCTGGCGCAGCTGCGCGAGCGCGCGCTGCGCTGGTACGAGGCGCAGGGGCACGCCCGGATGGGCTCCTACCCGGTGCTGGCGAGCCTGTGGCGAGATGATCTGCTGTTCAACTCGGCGTCGATCTGCGACTTCCAGCCGCACGTGATCGAGCGCCAGCTGGAGCCTCCCGCCAACCCGCTGGTGGTGGCCCAGAAGTGCGTCCGCCTCAACGACCTGGAGAACGTCGGCCGCTCGGGGCGGCACCTGTCGAGCTTCACGATGCTCGGGCACCACGCCTTCAACTTCGAGGGGGAGCCGGAGATCTACTGGATCTCGCGCACGGTGGAGCTGTGCCACCGGTTCTTCACGGAGGAGCTGGGCGCCGACCCGAAGGGGATCACCTACGTGGAGTCGGCCTGGGCGGGGGGCGGCAACGCCGGCCCGTGCGTCGAGGTGATGTACGAGGGGATCGAGATCGCGACGCTGGTCTTCATGAGCCTGGCGGAGGACCCCGACGGCGAGCACGACATCAAGGGGGTGCGCTACACGGCGATGCCGACCCGGGTCGTGGACACGGGCTACGGGCTGGAGCGCGTGGTGTGGGCTTCTCAGGGGACGCCGAACATCTACGCGGCGGTCTCGCCGGGCTTCCTGGAGAAGCTGGTGGAGCGCACCGGCTTCGCGATCCAGGGCGGGATCATCGACGACTACTTCCGCAAGATGTCGAGCCAGGACATCGAGACGCCGCTGCAGTACGAGAAGGTGCAGCGTCAGATCGCCGCTGAGCTGGGGGTGACCCCGAAGGAGCTGGCGCGGGCGGTGCGCCCGGCGGAGACGCTGTTCACGCTGTGCGACTTCACCCGGACGCTGCTGCTGATGCTCAACGACCACGTCCTGCCGTCGAACAAGGACGCGGGCTACCTGGTGCGTCAGCTGGCGAAGCGGATCATGGTGATGCTCGAAGAGGAGCAGATCGACATCACCCCGATGGAGCTGCTCGGGATGCAGTTCGACGCCATGGCGAGCGACTTCCCCGAGCTGGAGGGCAAGCGCGAGACGGCGCAGGACATCATCGCCGCGGAGCTGGAGCGCCACGAGACGACCATGGAGCGTGGGCGCAACCAGCTCATCAAGGAGATCAAGAAGCTCAAGAAGAAGAAGCGGACCGTCTTCCCGAACGACAAGATCTTCTACTTCTACGACACCCTCGGCCTGCCGCTGCACTACACGCGGGAGGTGATCGAGGAGGAGTCCGATCTGGAGCTGGAGCTGACGGACGAGGCGTGGCGCGAGTTCTTCAACAAGTCCATGGCGTTGGACGCCAAGAAGGAGGCGCGCAGCTGGCCCGAGGGGCAGGCCGCGACCGACCGCCTCTACTACGAGGATCCCTACGCGACGACGGGGGACGCGAAGGTGCTGAGCGTGCACGGCGACTGGGTCGTGCTCGACCAGACGATCTTCTACCCCGAGGGCGGCGGCCAGCCCTACGACACCGGCGCGCTCCACATCGACGGCTCCGAGCTGGAGGTGGTCGAGGTCCAGTACCACAACGGGACGATCTTCCACCGACTCGCGGAGGCCCCCGGGGACGACCTGCGCGGTGAGCAGGTGTCGCTGTCGGTGGACTGGTCGCGGCGGTATGGGCTGATGCGGGCGCACTCGGCGACCCACCTGCTCAACGCGACGCTGCGCGAGGTGCTCGGGTTCCACGTTCGTCAGATGGGCGCCCAGAAGGGGGTGGAGTCGAGTCGCTTCGACATCGCCCACTACCGCACGATCACCCCCGGGCAGATCCAGGAGATCGAGGGGCGGATCAACGAGGTGATCTTCTCGGGCGCGCCGATCACGACCGAGGTGATGCAGCGCGGCAGCGCGGAGAGCCGCTACGGCTTCTTCATCTACCAGGGCGGCTTCGTACCGTTCGATCAGCTGCGGATCGTGACGCTCGGTGAGGGCGGGATGGACGAGGCGATCGACATCGAGGCCTGCGCCGGGACCCACCTGCGGGACATCCGTGAGGCGGCGCTGTTCAAGCTGTTGGAGGTCAAGCAGATCCAGAACAACGTCTACCGCCTGCGTTACAGCGTCGGCGACGAGGCGCTGTCCTTCTTCCAGCAGTCCGAGCAGCTGCTCAACAAGGTGGTGCGGGCGGTGGGTTCGTCGCGCGACGACGCGCTCCAGAAGGTCACCAACCTGATGGAGGAGACCAAGGAGCAGAGCAAGCTGTTGAGCGGCTACGAGGAGTCGCTGATCCAGCTCCAGGCGAACGCGTCCCGCGACGCCGCCGAGTCGAAGCCGACGCTCTACTTCTTCAAGTCGCCGGTCCCCAAGGATCGGGCGATGCGCCACATCATTCGGATGGCGCGGACCGGGAAGAACCAGGCCTTCTTCGTGATCTTCGAGGATGGCGCGCTGTTCATCCGCTCCAAGGACCTCAAGGCGATCGACTTCAAGGCGTCCTCGGAGCAGTTCGGGGCGTTTGAGCTGCTCAAGGCGTCGCCCGACATGGTCATCCTCGGGGGCCGCCCTGAGGCCGGGGCGGCCTGGGACGTCGGCCGTCGGCTCATGGGCCGCGCCTGAGCGGCGACACCACACCGGTTTGTGTGCGTTGAGGGGCGGCGAGCCCCTCGGTCGATGAGGTCGTGGGGAGGGAGGCGCGGGGCCTGGCAGGTTGTCAGGCCCCGCGCCTGCACTGTCCACTGGTCTGTCCAGCGACTGTGCGGGAGGCGGTCACTCGGCGCCGTCGGCGCCGTCGGCGTTGCGCTTGATCGCCTTCGGGGCGCGCTCGCGGAGGTCGTGCGCCTTGGTGCGGATGTCGCTGCGAAGATCGCTGCCGCTCTTGGGGGCGAGGAACAGGCCAAGCATCGCGCCGACGGCGAGCCCGGCGCTGAAGATGCCGAGGGCCGGCAGGATGAAGTGGATCGGGTCTTGCTTATTCTCAAGGCCGAGGGAGTCGAGGATCCGCGCCCTGCTGTCGTCGGACATGTGGGCGAGCCGATCTTGGATGTTCATGACGGTGCTCCTTGGTGTGGGTCACGCGGTGACGGTCTACGTCCGCACTGGTACACCATGTCAGCGCCGCTTGCCAAGCCCTGGCGACGAGAGTCACGGTGGTTCACGGTTGGATGGAGCCGCTGATTTCTTTCGGCATGCTGGAACGATATGGATTATAGTGGGCCGGGTCATGAACCCAGACGGTTGGCAGGGATGCCGCCTCAAGACCCCACCCGCGCCTCGGCTTCAGGTGCGCCCGTCCCAGGGAAGCGGACGTCAGGTGGTGAAGACCAGCTCATGTTGAGAGCCCCCCAGGGCGTGACCTCCCATCTCCCGGGTGGCTCGCGGCGAGGGGCGCCCTGAGCGTGAGCGTGTATTTGCGGACCGTGGTAGGGATCGATGCACGAGCAGCGTACAACACCCGTGGAGCAGGTGCTGGACAACGTCGAAGGCCTGGCGGTCGATCTGGGCATCGCCGAGCGGCGCGCCCGGAGCGGCGAGCTGAAGATCGGCCACTGGATAAGCGTCCGCGCCGCGATCCTGGTGGTCGCGCTCATCGCGGCGGTCGGAACGCTCCTCGCCCGATCCGAGCGCTACCCGGCGAGCTGGGAGGAGCACCTGGCGCGTCAGGGGGCGCACCACGCGCGCGCCTTGACCTGGCTGGAGCCGCCCGAGCCGGGGCGCTGGGCGCTCGGGCTCGTGGAGGCGGTCCCGGCGGAGGTCGGCGAGCATGGCCCTGGCGCCCCACCTGAGGACGGGGCGCGCGACATCTACCTGTTCGAGGGGCTCCTCAACGGCGCAGGCGAGCCCTTCTCGGTCCGCCGCCTCGGCAACATCACGCGAACCCCGGACGGGGATGACACCGTCGCCGCCGTCGACACCTCGGGGCGGCGGTGGTTCGTGGCGACGGCGACCCAGCGCGGCGAGACCTACACCGGGCTCGATCTGTTCGATCTCCACGGCGACCGGGCGATGACCGAGGACGAGCTGGGCGAGCCCCGCTCGGCCCCGGATCGGCTGCGGATCGCGTTGATCCATTTTCAGGATCACGGCCGCGCGGGCGGGGTGGGGCGGCGCTCGTTCGCCTTCGCTCGCCCGGTGCGGGATCTGAAGGTCGAGGCGCGGGACGGGGTGATGCTCCTGTCGGCGCTGGACGAGGAGGAGGGGCGCGTGCGTGGCCACATCCGGGCGCACGACGCGGAGGTGCTGGAGCCGATCCGGGGCGCGCCGCTGACGCTGGTGGAGCAGACCGAGCCCTGGGTGCTGGGGAGCTGGACCACCTACACGGTCAACCGGGTGCGCAACATCCCCTGGATCGGGCCAGGCAAGATCGCCGCGCTGGAGCATGCGGTGTTCACCACGGCGGACCTGGCCAAGCAGGCGTATTATGGGGTCGTGGGGCACGACAACTCCGATCTCAAGAAGGAGCTGGCGATCGCCGAGGCGATCCCGGCGGAGGAGCAGGCGCCGCCCGCGCCGAAGCTGGCGGTGGCCGAGGGGGCGGTGAACGTCTCGGGGGAGCGCGCCTGGCCGCCTGCGGACATCACGCCCCGCTCCAACCCGGGCCTGGAGCCGATCCCCAACGAGGGGAAGTGGGCGCCCTGGGTGCCGCCGTGGCGCTCCCGGGCCGAGGCCAGCGACGGGACGTGGCCCTATTACCGGACGGCGCTGCGGGTCAACCCGAAGCGTCAGCACGATTACACCGTCCTCGTGGCGATGGATCTGCGGCAGCTCCAGCTGAACATGGTCGCCGGGGTCGCCAACCCGACCTCGACCACCGGAACGCGGGGCACGGGGCTCCTCCCCAACAAGGAGGAGGTGTTCAAGGACGACTTCGTGGTCTTCAACGGTGGGTTCAAGACCGATCACGGCGCCTACGGGATGATGGTCGATCGCCGCACGATCATCCCGGCGAAGGCGCACGCGGCGACGATCGCGATCAACGATCGGGGCCAGGTTTTGATGGGGACCTGGGCGGCGCGGGCGACGCACGAGGCGAGGGACAAGAACTGGCGCCTGGGGATGACGTCCGAGAACGCCTACCCCGTGCCGGACGACGTGCACAGCTACCGCCAGAACCTGCCGCCGCTGATGGAGAACGAGACGATCAACCCGGCCGGCCTGCACCGATGGGGCGGGGTGGTCTCTCACCTGAACAGCTCGACCACGCCGCGCTCCAGCGTCTGCCTCAAGGGGGACTCGACGCTGATCTACATCTGGGGGAGCGCGACCAGCGCCGAGGAGCTGGGCGAGGCGCACCTGATGGCGGGCTGCACCTACAGCGTGCACCTGGACATGAACCCGATCCACACGAGCATGATCATGCACCGCGTCCCGCTCAAGGAGGGTCAGCTGCCGCCCACGGACAAGAAGACCGGCTACGTCGGGGCGATGCACGAGCCCGCGGCGACGCGGATGTACACGGACTGGTACCGCTACCTCAAGCGCTCGTCCAAGGACTTCTTCTACGTGACGCCGCGCAAGACCCTGGCCGGGCGCCTCGGAGAGCGCCCGGCGGGCTACAGCCTGTGGTCGAGCCGGGGGCTGCCGGTGGCCTACAAGGGGCTCGCGCCGATGGCGCTGGTGGGCGGCACGTCCGACATCACGCTGTTGGCGCTGGACTCCGAGCGGTTCGACGCCTCGGTGGTCGAGGGGGGGCGCTTCGAGCCCGGCGAGGGGGTGCGGGGCGAGCTGCACGTCGGGATCATGCTCGACGGCGCCGAGGAGGCCCCGGCGCCGTGGCTGGAGACGTCGGACTTCGGGCGGGTCTCCTCGTTCCAGGGGCTGAACGTCAGCCCGGAGGGGCGCCTGTCGGTCGTGGACGGCGGCGAGGTCGTCGTCCCGACGCCTGCGCGCCTGTTGCCGGGGAAGCCGCTCATCGTGGCGGGGGCGCCGATCTACGTGGGCGACGAGGATGGGCTGGGGAGCCCGATCGTGGCCGCCAGCAACGCCTACGGCGACGTCGTCCTCGGCACCTGCAAGCGCTGCGCGCTGCGGGAGATGGTGGCGGCGTTCGCGCCGCTCAAGCCGACCTCGATGGTGCTGCTCGGCAAGGGCTCGGTGTTCGCGACCACCTCGGGAGGGGGCGACGGCGAGTGGGTGGCGGCGATCCCCCACGACGCGCCCAACCCGGCGCTGGCGCGCTTGAAGCTGGTGCCCGGCTTTGTCCCGCCGAGGGCGATACACACGGACTTCAAGACCGAGACGACGACGCGCCTCGCGGAGCCGCGCTAGACCGTTACGCAATCCGACCGGCTTGGGCTATAGTGTGACCTGACGCGAGGGGCCGTGTGGAGCGAGGCTTTTCAAGATGGGTGACCGAAGTCCGGCGACGGGTGGTCGGTTGAAGGTGACTGGTTACATCAAAGAGACGCGGCACGTCCCGTTGGTCTCCTCCGAACCCGCCCGGGAGAAGCTCGCGGCCCTCGTCCAGGGGACGCGCTTGTCCAACGCCCGACACGTTCACCACGAGAACGTCGGGCTGCTGCTCTACCTCCTCTTCACGCTCGCGCTGGTCTACATCTTCACGTTCAGCCTCACGACGCTCCTGCTCAAGCTGTTTGGCCTCGGCCTCGTCTGGCTCCGCAGCGTGATCGCGGTGTTGGCGACCAGCGTGACGCTGATGGCGTTCGTGGGCTCGCTCGAACACTCGCGCCCCGGCTTCCTCAAGCGCCTCCTCCTCCAGATCACGGTCCCCCTCTTCGGCTGGCCTCGCCAGGTGCAGCGCAACTGGCAGCGCCAGACGCTCAAGGTGCCCGTGGACATCGAGTTCAACCTCAGCGGCGAGCAGCCTGTGATCCGCTGGCGCGCCCGCCGTGAAGACGGCGCGCTGATCAAGACCGACCTGTTGACCCGAATGCCGCGGCGCGCCTCGCGACCCCCGGCCCTCTCCCGCCACGGTGCGATCGATCTGTTGGAGGAGGGGCTGACGCTGGAGCTGACGCGCGATCCCATGATCGAGGGCCGCGCCCACCTGAGGTTGCGCTCTCCCGCGTCGCTGGACGCGCTGGATCTGGAGCTGGAGCTGGACGAGGGGCAGCTTGAGGTGCTGCCGCCGATGGCGCGCTCCGGGGTGCGCCTCGGGGACGCCCAGCAGCGGGTGTTGGCGGAGGTGGTGCAGATCGCGCTGTCGCTCGGCGCGCGGGTGCCGACGCCGCTGCGCCGTCAGCGCGCCGAGCGGCAGCGCGAGGCGGTGACGGAGGAGGCGACGTCGCGGGCGCGGTGAGCGCCGCGACGCCGCGAGCGTGGATCAATCGACGACCAGCACCAGGTCGTAGGCGTTGGACTCGCCCAGGAAGCCATAGACCCGGATGAAGTAGAAGTTGTCCTCGGTGGCGGTGAAGGTGATCTCCTCGCTGTCACGGATGCCGATGGAGCGGAGCAGCGGGGTCTCGGTGTCGTCGAGGCTGTACAGCTCCATGTCGAGGTCGCCGTCCGTGTGGGTGAAGAGGATCAGCGCGTTCAGCTCCTGCCCGGCGTCCAGCGCGACGGCGTACCAGTCGTCGTCGGGCGTGTCGGCGTCCTGACAGACGGCGAGGTCCTCGTAGATGCCCTCGAACAGGTCGGTGGCCTGGTCGGCGTTGTCGTTGTCCTCGAAGTCATCCTCCAGGCAGGTGTCCTCCGGGAGGATGTCCAGCGCCATGGCGTAGCTGTTGGTGGCGCCGTCGAAGCCGTAGACGCGCACGAGGTAGGTGCCTGTGGTCTGGGCGCGGAGGGTGATCTCCTCGTCGTCGTCGGTGTCGACGCTGAACCCGATGAGGGCGCCGCTCGGGTCGCGGAGGGAGACGTCGATGTCGCCCGCGTTGTGGTCGAACAGGACGAGCAGGTCGATGATCTCGCCCTGATCGACCTGCACCGCGAACCAGTCGTCGTCGCGGGGGCAGATCTGGAGATCGTCGTAGGAGCCCGGGTCGAGCGGGGCGGGGCTCTCCGAGGAGTCGTTGGGCTCGAAGGTGTCGTCCTCACAGGGGTTGGGCGCGTCGATCCGGGTCAGGGTCATGTCGTAGGCGTTGGAGGCGCCGAGGAAGCCGTAGACCCGGACGTAGACCAGGCCCGCGCCCTCCACCGGGTCGATGGTGACCTCCTCGCCGTCGGTGAACGAGACGGAGGCGCCGATCACGGTGCCCTCCTCGTTCACGATCTGGAGGTCGATGTCGCCGTCGGCGTGGGTGAAGCTGAGCGAGGCGGTCAGCGCCTCGCTGTCGTTGAGTTCGACGGCGAACCAGTCGTCGTCCATCGGGCAGATGGTCAGCCCGGGGAGGTCGCCGAAGGCGATCAGCGCGGCGTCCTCGCGGCTGTCGTTGTTCTCCTCGGTGTCGTCGTCGCAGGTGGAGGCCTCGGTGATCAGATCGAGGGTGTAGCTGTTCTCGGCGCCGATGGGGCTGAAGACGCGCAGCGCGTAGCGCCCGGAGGCGGGCACCTCGAAGATGCTGACCTCCTCGACGTTGGCGTCAGGGTCGGCGGAGGTGCCGAGGCGGTCGCCGTTGGGGCCGACGACCTCAAAGTCGAGGTTCCCGGCGGCCCCGTCGAAGCTGATGGTGGCGATCAGGCTGCCGCCCGCGTCGAGCTGGACCGAGAACCAGTCCTCGTCGCCCGAGCAGATCTGCCCGGAGGTGGCGCCGTCGGTGATCTCGCGGGCCTGCTGCCGGTTGTCGTTGTCCTCCAGCGCGTCGTCCTCGCAGGTGGACGGGGGGCGGGTGCGCTCGACCCGCAGCCGGTAGGTGTTGGTGACGTTCGGGTCGGCGCCGAACACCCGGATCAGGTAGAGCCCGGAGACCGGCACGTCGGAGAAGCCCGCGACCTCATCGTCGGTGCGCGTGCGGCTCTCGGCCAGCGGCGCGGTGGTGTCCTCGGGCGAGTAGAGCGCCAGCTCCAGGTCGCCGTCGGCGTGGGTGAAGCCGATGTTGACGGAGATGTCGTCGCCCGCGTTGAGCGCCACCGCGAACCAGTCGGCGTTCCCAGGGCAGACCACGAGCCCCTCCTGGAGGCCAGGCTCCAGCGTCTCGGGCTCGCCGAGCGAGTCGTTGGGCTCGAAGCCGTCGTCGGCGCAGGTCATCGGGGCGCCCTCGGTGATCGTGACGGACAGCTGGTAGTCGTTGCCGACGCCGGGGCTGGCGCCGCGGATCTGGATCAGGAAGTCGCCGCTCACGGTGCTCGGCGGGGTGCTCGCCTCCTCGTTGTCGTCGGTGCTGCGGCCCTCGCCGAGGAGCGTCTCCCCATCGGGGGCGAACAGGGCGAGGTCGAGGTCACCGTCCTCGTGGGTGAAGGTGGCGGCGACGGTGAGGCGCTCGCCGGGGTCGAGGCGGATCTTGAACCAGTCGGCGTCGCCGGGGCAGACGGTGAGGCTGGGGAACTCCTGGGCGATGATCGGCGCGGCGCGCTCGGCGGAGTCGTTGTCCTCGAAGCCGTCGTCACCGCAGGTGGGGTTCTCGGGGGTGTCGACGTCCACGGTCAGGCTGTAGCGGGCGACGGCGCCGTCGAGGCCGAAGACGCGGGCGCGGTAGGCGCCCGAGAGGGCGAGGTCGCCCGCGATGATCTCCTCGTTGTCGCTGTTGGAGCTGCTCGCGCCGACGCGCTGCCCGTTGGGGTTGTACAGCTCCATGTCGAGGTTCCCCTCGATGTGGGAGAAGGCGATCGTGAGGGTCAGGGTGTCGCCCGCGCTGAGGTTCAGCGTGAACCAGTCCTCGTCCTCCTCACAGACGCTCAGCCCGCTGAACTGCCCGACGCCGACCTGACGCGCCGACTCGCGGGCGTTGTTGGGCTCGAAGCTGTCCGCCTGACAGGCCTCGCGGGCCTCGCACTGACCGCTGATGCGGTTGCAGCGGTCGTCGCCGGGGCAGTCGTCGTCGGTCAGGCAGCGGCTCTCCACGCACGTGTGGTCGGTCAGGTTGCACTCGCCGTCCTCGCCGCAGTCCGAGTCGCGGGCGCACTCCCAGCACTCACCGGCCTCCTCGTTGCAGGTCGTCCCGTCGGGGCAATCGCCGCAGCCCGCCTCGACGCACACGTTGCGCTCGAGGTCGCACCGGGAGTCGGCGTCGCAGTCGGAGTCGTCGTCGCAGAAGCCCTCACGCGGGCGGCAGGTGTTGGTGGACGCGTCGCACGCCTCGCTCGCGGGGCAGTGGTCGTCGGTGGTGCACTCGACCGATTCGCACTTGGCGTCGCGGCAGACCTCCTGTTCAGCGCAGTCGTCGTCGCCGGAGCAGGTGCTGTCGGACTCGCACGCGCGGGTGTTGGGGTTGCAGATGAACCCCGGGGCGCAGTCGGCGCTGGAGCCGCAGCCCGGGCGACACTTCTTGTCGTCGGGCTCGCAGAACTCACCGCTGTCGCAGTCGGCGTTGGTCAAGCACTCCGGGGTGACGCAGATGCCACTGTTCTCCAGGCAGATCTGGCCGTCGCCGCAGTCGGAGTCGCGGGCGCAGAGGCCCTCGACGCAGGCGCCCTGCTCACAGACCTGGGTGCCGGGGCAGTCGTCATCGACGGCGCAGTCCGGGGTGGTGGTGTCGCCGCCGGTGTTGGAGGTGTCGCTCGTGGTGTTCGAGGTGGCGTTGCTGTCGCCATCCTCGGCGGGGTCGCTCGCGCCAGCGCATGCGGCGAGGAGCGCCAGCGCCAGGGCGATGAGCGGGGTCTGGGCGGAGCGTCGGGTGATCATGATGCAGGTTCCTCGGGTTGGGAGGGCAGCTCGACGAACACGTCCATGCCCCGGGTCTGGACCTCGAACGCGGTCAGCGGGCAACGGGGGACGTTGATGCAGTCGCCGGTGGCGACGTCGAACTGCCATAGGTGCAGGAAGCAGGTGAGGACGCCGCCCATCTCGTTCTCGGGCCTCATCTGCGCGCCAGCGTGGGGGCAGCTGGCGTCGTAGGCGACGAGGCGGCCTCCCTCCAGGCGAAAGACCAGGAGGTCGAGGCCGTTGTTGTCCACATTCTCGAACAGGCGGCCGCCGCGGACAGGCAGTTGAAAGAGCGTGCAGAGACGGGTTGAGGCCATGGCTCCTCGGTGCTCCAGGTCCATCAAGACCCGTAGGCGTACACTATTCTGTCGCACCGACGCAACATGGCCTCAAAAGGGGCGATAACCCTTCATGAAGCCCAACGCGGTCAGGACAATTCGGTCCCTCACGCGTCACGGGCCACGACCCATGGAGGAGTGATGACTCAGCACAACGCCACCAACCCCGCCGAGGAGGTGACCTACATGGCGACCATCTGCATGCCCACCGGGGCGACGATGTGCGTCCCCGTCGAGCACGACATGGCGATGCGCTACGCCGAGCTGCACAACATCCTGCCCAATGACCTCCCGGAGTGGAGCGAGGAGGCGCTCGACGAGCTGATCCACGAGATCGAGCCGGACGACGTCGAGTCGTACCAGCGCGCCCTCATCCTGCTGGCGCACCACCGCAGCGAGCGCGCCTCCGAGCTGATCGCCGAGCTGCGGCCCAACCTGCCGCCGGATCTGGCGCAGTTCGCCGAGATGGCCTACGCCGAGAGCCTCAACTGGTTGGGCTTGGATTATGTGCGTCAGTTGGGTTGGGAGACACCGCTCATCACCCCTGCAGGCCAGGCGGTTCGGCTCTTTGAGGAGCCGACTCGCCACTGATGTGAGGTGAGGGGGGAGGTGTGTGGGGCCCGTGCATATTAGATTGTTCAGGTAGAGTTTGACTCTATGCCTTCTTAATGCACATGCCGGGCCAGTTTTTGACAGGGTGTCACAAACGGCGCGTCGCGACGCGTCCTCCCCCTCCTGATCGGGCTTGAGGTCGCGCTGGACGGAGTTGGCACGCAGTGACAGCAACGTGTCGGGTGACGTACAGCGTCACCTCGGGCGCCGATCCGGTGACAAGATGCGCGTCCGAACGGTCCATGCGGACGCGTTCATCGGTCCAATCGCTTGCTGGATCCCGGTGAGCACGGCGTGGGTGGGTGGGTGACGTTTTTGGGCGCTTTGACTGACAGGCTACCTTCACACCCGCCTCACCGGTGCCTCCCGTAGAGGCGAGAGAGGGTGTTGGCTGTAAAGCCCACCTTGTAGAGCAGCGGCAGCGCGTTGACGAGGAAGAGGTAGTAGATCGGTCGCGCGATGAACCGGCGCCCCGAGACCTGAACGGAGCTTGGGATCGTGGCGATCCGGCCCATGCGGTTGACGCGTTGGCTGAAGTCGAGGTCTTCAAACAGGGGGAGGTCGTCGCGGTAGCGCCCGGCGCGGAAGAAGTCGAGGCGCCGGATGAAGATCGCCTGGTCGCCGTAGGGCAGCGAGGTGTAGCGCGAGCGGAAGTCGGCGAGGTGAAGCCAGGGCTCGACCCAGGTGCGGCCGCTGTCGGAGACGGTCCAGGTGGTGAAGGCTCCAGCGACGGTGCCCGGTCGCGCCAGCGCCTCGCGGATATGCGCCGTGGCGTCTGGCGGCAGCACCACGTCGGCGTGCAGGAACAGCAGGATCTCGCCGCTCGCCGCCGCGGCGCCGCGGTTCATCTGCCGCCCGCGGCCCGCGGGTGAGCGCAGCAGCCGTACCCGGTCGAAGCGCGCGACCTCTTCGCAGGTGCGATCGGCGCTGCCGCCGTCCACGACGAGGATCTCCTGCACGTCGTGTTGCTCCAGCAGCCGCGTGAGCTGGTCTCCGATCCGTTGCTCCTCATCAAGTACGGGGATGATGACGTTGATGGTCTCACGCATGGTTCGCTCGGGCCGCAGGTTCGGTGGAGGTATGTCTCAAGCGGGCGGGGCGCGTCAAGGTGGCTTGAATCCTTGCCTACATGATGCCACACTCGGCACGGCTGGTGACATCTGAATCGAGGGCCCGCGTTGTCTGCGAGGTGGGCTTGAAGGAGAGGTTTCGAGATGACAACCCCACCCTCTGATCGTTGGGCGTGGTGTGTGCGTGTGGCGGTCGCGGTCCTGGCGGCGAGCGCGGCGCCGACGGCCTCGGAGGCCTGTACCATCTGGACGAGCCGCGACGGCGCGGACGTGCACTTCGACCCCAGCGACATGCCCATCCCGGTCTACGTGCAGGTCGACGGGTCGGCGGACTTCCCCGACTCCGACGACGAGCTGCGGGCGATCGAGGCCGCGCTGGAGACCTGGTCCCAGGTCCTCTGCGGTGAGGACGAGGGTCAGCTCGTCTTCGAGTACATGGGGGTGCTCGACACCGACCCCGAGAATTACGACCCCGGGCTGTTCCGCGACGAGAAGAACCTGATCTCCTTCATCAACGAGGGGTGGCCCTACGATCCGCTCACGATCGCCACCACCCGCGTGCAGTTCGAGCAGGACACCGGGCGGATTTTGGAGTTCGGCATCGCCCTCAACGATCAGTGGACCGACTGGGCGACCCAGGATGGCGGGAAGCCGGACACGTTCGACGTGCAGGCGGTCATGATGCGGGAGCTGGGCTTGATCATGGGGTTGGGCGACTCGGAGGTCGACAGCGCCGTCATGAGCCCCTTCTTCGTGGAGGCCAACGACTCCAAGCGGACGCTGAGCAACGACGACGTGGCCGCCATCTGCGAGCTGTACGCGCCAGGCCGCGAAGACTGGTCGATGCCGCCTGAGGACGCGGTCTGCGCCCGTGAGCCGCACCCCTTCGGGGCTCCCCCGACCAACAACAGCACCGTGGACGCGGGGATGGACGACACCTCCGGGGGAGCTGACACCAGCGAGCCGGACCCTCTCGGCGTCGGCGAGTCCTGCTCCTCCGACTCCGACTGCGGCTCGGGGTTGAGCTGCGGTTGCCCGGAGTCCCTCGGCGACTGCGCGACGGACATCTGCTTCGAGCCCGAAGGCGGCGGCGGTGGCTCGGACAGCGGCTGCGCGACCGTCGCCGCGCCGCGCTCCAGCCCGCTCGCGGCGTTGCTGGCGCTGCTCGCCTTCGTCGCGGGGTGGCGCCGGGGGTGAAGGCGGTGATGTGCGCTTTTGTCACACCTGCCCTGTGGTCCCGATGTCACACCGAGGCGCGCGCACCCCGGCGTGAGGCGCGCTGAAGCGACCTGGGCGGCGCGGTGTCGCTGGCGCATGTCTTGCAAAGACATAGGTGCTGGTTGTGTCAGGTCATTTCTTGGTGAGGGGTGTTGCGATGACGCGTTCAACCCGAAAGTCTGTTGGTTTACGAGGCGGCGCGATCGCGTGGTGGCTCGCGGCGGCGCTGGCCGCCGCCGGGTGTGGAGACAGCGGCGGCGATGGCGGCGGCGCAGGCGCAGGCGACGAGGGCATGAACGGCGGCGGCTCGGGTGGGAGCCAGGACGACGCGGATCTCTTCAACGACACACCGGCCTGCAACCACATCGACGATCCCGGCAGCTGCGACGGCTGGGTCTGCTACCAGGACGAGTCGGGCACGATCTGCGAGCGCACCCGGAACGATTACCCGGACAGCCGCCCGGGGTGGGAGTGCACCGACGACGCCAACCCGGGCTACACGACCTGCATCCGGGAGGACAGCCCGGGCGGCGGTGGCGGTGGCTGGGTCTGTATGGACGACGCCAACGGCGATCTGAGCTGCACCCGTGACGACCACGGCGGCTACGACAACTGGGATTGCACCTACACCGACGATGGGATCGAGTGCATCCGCACCGATGGCCCTGGAGGCGTCGTCGGGTGGGACTGCGTCGACGACGCCAACGGCACCACCTGCACCAGCGACGACCCCAGCCACGCCAACGACAGCCCCGGCGGCGGGCAGTGGGAGTGCGTCACCGACAACGACACCCGCATCTGCAACGACGACCACGACGACGACGAGCCCGGTCGGGCGCGGGACAACCCCACCGGGACCGACGGCTGGACCTGCGAGGACACCAACGACGGCCGCGTCTGCGTCGCCGATGACCCCGGCGGTGACGGCCCCGGCGTGGAGGACCCCGACGAGGGCTACGACACGCCCGACCACGGCGAGAGCTGGGACTGCATCGACTACGAAGGGGAGCGCATCTGCGTTCGGGACGACCCGGGCGGCGGCGAGCCGGGCGGCATGGCCGGGGACAACCCCGGCGGCGGTGGGGCGGGCTGGGACTGCGAGTACGACGACGCCACCGACACCACCATCTGCGTCGGGGAGCCCGACACCCCGACCGACGACGGCGACTGGGAGTGCTACGAGGAGCCAGGGCGGCGCGTCTGCTCCGATGACAGCCCGGACAACCCCGGCGGCGGCGACCCCGTCCTGACCGACTGCGGTGACCCGACCGGCAACCTCCGTGGGCGCGTGTGCGCCCCCAGCGGGGACTTCTGGGTGGTCGGCGCCACCGTCAGCGTCACCTACACCGACTGCAACGGCGACGTCGTCACCTTGAGCACCCAGACCGACGCCCAGGGCTACTTCCTGATCGCGGGCATCCCCGAGGGCACCTACCAGGTGTCCGTCCGCAAGGGCCCCTACCGCAGGACCTACCGGGCGACGATCACCGCAGGCGAGACGACCACCATCCCGCTCGGGGACCTGTGCTTCGACCAGTCCACGGCGATCGCCGTCGTGACCGGCCGGTACGACCAGATCGAGCGCGTCCTCGACCGCCTCGGCTTCACCTACTCGCTCTTTGATGGCTACCCCGAGAACAACGGCACGCGTGAGCTGTTGGGCGACCTCGACCGCATGCGCGGCTTCGACGTCATCTTCATGAACTGCGGCACGACCTTCCGCGGGATCTTCGACAACCCGATGATCGCCGCGGTCGTCGAGGACAACCTGCGCGAGTACGTCGCCGGAGGCGGGCGCCTCTACGTCTCCGACTGGGACTGGTTGTTCTGGGAGTCGGCCTCGCCGGACTCCTTTGACTTCCACGGTGGCGACGACACGTCGCAGGCGGACGTGCTCCAGGGGCACAGCGGCTACCGACCGGCGACCGTGCTCGACCCTGAGCTGCGCGCCGCGCTGGGCGAGGATCGGGTGACCCTGAACTTCGACTACCCGAACTGGGCGGTGATCGAGTCGGTCGCCGCGGACTCGCGCGTCTTCCTGCGCGCGGACATCGAGCTGGTCCGCGGCGGGGTCATGCGCGACGTGCCCGTGCTCGTGTCGCGCCGCGTCGGCGAGGGGGAGGTCGTGTTCACGAGCTACCACATCCACGAGAACCAGGCGATCAACGCCATCTTCTCCTACACCGTGTTTGGCTTCGAGTAGGCGCCGTCAGCGCTCCAGCCCGCGCACCAGCGTCACCCCGGCGGGGTTGGCTCCAGGCGGGGTCGACAGCGTCGGGGTCTGCTCGCGGTTGGCCTGGCGGGCGTCGCGCTGCACCTGCGGGGTGACGTAGCGCGCCAGCTCGTCGAGGGTGATGTCGCTGTCGTTGTTGGCGTCGGCGCCGCCGCGCAGCCCCTCCAGCAGGTGGTAGGTGAACAGCCCGTGCGACGCCTTCGGGGCCGCCCCGGTGGTCTGCGCGGCCTCGGCGGCGGCGAACGTGGAGACGCCGCGCTTGGGCTTGTCGACGCGCACGGGCACCAGCGGACGGGTCCCGTCGGCGATCACCGAGCGGTCGCCGCTCCCGGAGAAGCAGGCGTCGAGGAAGACCAGGACCTGGGCGTTGGGCAGCTTCTCCAGCGTGGCGTTGAGCTTGGTGATCGAGTAGCCGCGGGTCTTGAGGTAGGCGGGGTCGGCGTCCCAGGGGACGAGGTAGGCGTCGCCCGTCTCCGGGTCCGGGGCGCCGTGCCCCGAGAAGAACACGTAGACCGGCCCGCTCGGCGCTGCGCCCGCGTTGCGCGGCAGCCACTCCTCCAGCGCCGAGGCGATGTCGCCGCGCGAGGCCCGGTTGCCCAGCAGGAGCTTGATCTGCTCCGGCGGCACCCCCAGCGTCTCGCGCAGGTAGGCCTCGAACGCCTTGGCGTCCTCCTCGGCGTGGCGCGCTGGCGCGAGCTTGTCGCGGTAGGCGTCGATGCCGATCACCACAGCCCAGGCATCGCGGCCGTTGGTCCTGGAGGGCGGGTTGCCCGCGGGCGTCTCGGTCGGGTTGGGCGGCGGGACGTTGACGATCTGCGTGCTGTTGGAGGCGTAGTTGTTCAGGTCCATGGCCGCCAGGTCGGCCATGATCGTCTCGACCAGGGTGCTCTCCGGGTCCATGTCGAGGATGATCGTGGTGTTGTTGTCGAGCACCACGACCCCGCTCCGCAGGTCGTGCAGGGACCAGCGCGCCTCGGAGAAGCGCCCGACCCCGCCCACCTCGATCTTCAGCTCCAGGTCGGCGTTCGCCCCCGCGGTCACGGGCAGCGCCGTGCGGCTGTTGAGGAGGTCCTTGCGGAGCGACGACTCGACCCGCTCGTCGTCGGCGATCGTCAACGTCCCCTCCTCGATCTGGATGCGGAGCGTCGCGCGCGGCTCCTCGGTCTTGACGACCAGGGGCGCCTGCGAGGCGCAGGCGGTCAACGTCGCGAGCCCCAGCGCGAAGAGGAGCAGCGGAGCGGTGGTCCGAAACATGGCGGCCTCCATCGGGTAGAAACACGTGTGGTCGTGGCGCCTGGGCGCTGTGGGTTCAAGGTATCGTTACAGGGAGGGAGGAGGCAACAGGCTCAGAGGCGCTCGATCGCCTTCTTCCACCGCAGGGAGTCGCGCCCGTAGCTGAGCCCGGTCGCGGACTCCAGCACCTGGATGGCGCTCTGGGACGCCTTGGGGCGAGACGCCTGGAGCATCTGCTCCAGCACAGGGAACGCCTCATCGAGGATCGGCTTGCGCAGCGAGGGGATGTGGACCAGCTCGTTGATGACCGAGATGGCCGACGCGCGGTCGGCGGTCGAGGGCAGCTGGAGCATCCGAAGCACCGAGCCGGTGTCGATCAGCGCCTCGCCGGTGTCGCGCGCCTTGCGCAGCTTGGGGACGAGCGCGTGCGCGGCCTCGCTGCGCACCTGGTGGTTGGGGTCGAGGAGCGCCGCCGCGAGCACCCGCGAGGCGAGCGCGTCGTCGGTGTCGAAGCCGAGCAGCCCCGACGCGGCGCGCCGCCAGGTGGGATCCTTCTCCTGGGTCGCGATCGCGATCAGCTCCTGCCGGTGGAGCGGCACCTGCTCGCGAAACAACGCGATGTAGGGGGCGAGCTGATCGTGGTCGCTCTGCCAGAACCCCTCCTCGGGCGTGGTCTTCGGCGCGACGCCGCGTTGCATCAGATCCACCGTGATGTTGCTGTACTCGCCGTACAGCTCCAGGAGGTTGGTGGAGAAGGACAGCGTCTGGTTCGGCGGGTCGAGCAGCTTGAGGCGGGTGTGGTCGTCCTGCTCCACGACGTCGATCGTCACGTACGCCGTGCCGTCGGTGTAGAAGACCGGGCTGATCCCCACGTAGGCGTAGTTCCCCGAGCGCCGCAGCCGCTCCACCAGCCCTTCGCCGCGCCAGCCCAGCGGGAGGCTGTCCCCCACATCCAGGCTGCTCCTGGCGGTCAGGCGCTGGCACGCCTCGCCGTCCTGCGCGCCGAAGCAGTCCACCCCCATCAGCACATAGCGCGCCTTGCGCACCACCACCCGCGACGGCGTCGCGTTGTGGTGATCGGTCGGGGTGATGTCGTCGTTGTCGTCGGGTGTGCGCTGTCTGGCGTCGGTCAGCTCGATGGGGGCCAGCGGGGCGCTGGGAGCCTGGAGCGGCTCAAGCGACGGTCCCAACGGCATGAGCCCCTCCAGCGGAGTCAGGGAGAAGGGGTTGGGGCCAGGGTGACACGCCGCCCCTATCCATAAGATCAACGCCAGCGCCCCCAACGTCCGTGTGGGGAGCGTTTTGTTCGTTCGCAACGCCTGGTGCATGGCCCGGTGCCTCGCCCGGTGGTTGTCGTAGATCCGTGGCTGCTGCATCCACCCACAGCAAACCGCTTACACTCTACGTCAACGTACTGGACGGGACAAACGATCTCGATTGACACAAATATTTCCTGGTTGGGGCCATTTTTTCCACAGCGCGCTCCTCCCGACCCGGTGCTGGCGCCGGAGGGCGGGTGTGGGTTATACCCACTCATACGACGCCGGGAGCGACCATGGAGCGCGGGGCGCGCCAGGTCGCGGGCGAGTCAACCTTGCAACACGAGCTTCCGATGACGGATCCTGACCGAAAGCGCCTGGACGATTGGCTCGATCGCGTGCTGCACGACCTGGTCAAGTACCTGGA
>PBBL01000066.1 GCA_002716585.1 Myxococcales bacterium
GTGCCGCCTCCGGTCGTGTTGTTCGAGGTTGAGCCTTCGTCGGCCTCGATGTACTCGACGCCGCTTATGTCGTCCAGGTTGCTGCACCCGCTCCCTGTCGCCAGCAGCAGGCTGAGCAGCAGCAGGCAGAGCAGGTGGGTCAAGGGGTAGCGCAGCTCGATTGAGGGGGTGCGGGGTGCGACCATGGTACGCCAGAGATGCAAGGGGGTCCCGAAGGCAGCCTGATCGACACCACGACTCACCAGGCCGCGGCGGAGGCTTGTTCACAGCATGACAGGTCGCCGTCGTTTTTGCGAGTCTACTGTGAGCGGGTCCACTGGTTGGCGCCGCGCTCGACCACGAGGGTCGCGCCGAGCCGCTCGTCCCGGGAGGGTTCGCGGATGGGGGAGTACCACAGCTCGGCGGTGACGCGCTCGGCGGTGATGTCGAGCACGCCGTAGCCGTGCTCGATCAGCTCGGCGGCGGCGATGTGGGGGTTGACGACCGCCAGCTCCTGCTGCACCACGGTGATGATGTTGAGGTTGCCCTCGTCGCAGCGGCCGCTGCAGAGCTGCTCGTCGAAGTTGCCGCGGGAGATGCTCGTGGCGAGCAGCTCAACCCCCACCGAGCGCTCCGCGTCGGTGGCCGGGTCGTACAGGTCCATCGGGTCGGTGGGGCGGTCGACGAGGTCGGCGGCGATGGTGAAGTGCAGGTCCCCCGAGAGGATCAGGTTGTCGTCGGCCTCCCCGAGCAGCTCAAAGAGGCGGGCGCGGGTCTGGGGGTAGTCGTCCCAGTTGCCGGGGTCGAGGAGCCCCCCAGGCACAAAGAGGGTGCTGACGAGCTTCTGGTTGCCGATCACCCGCCAGGCGGTCGGCGCGCCGCGGAGCCGCGCCGTCAGCCAGCTCCACTGCGCGGGGCCGAGGATGTCGTCTTCGGTGCGGTGCAGCAGGGCGTCGATGAGGATCAGATCGACCAGATCGCCGAAGCGCAGCGCCCGGTAGGCCACCCGCGGGTCGCCCTCGACGACCGGGGGGCGCATCGGGACGTACTCGCGGAACACCTCGGCGACGCGCTGGGTGCGGTCGCCGTCGTCATCGACGTCGTGGTTGTCCCAGATGACGACCCACGGGTGGGCGGCGCGGGCTCGCCGCAGGTCCGGGTCGGAGAGGTAGTAGCGGTGGCGCGCTCGCCACAGCGCCTGGCTGTCGGGGTCGGGCGGCTCGGGGGTCGGGACCCGCACCCGCTCGTTCTCATCGACGAAGTCGTAGAGGTAGTCGCCCAGGTGAACCACGGCGTCGAGGTCGTCCCGCTCGGCGAGCCGCCCGTAGGCGTTGAAGTACCCCGAGAAGATGCTGCTGCACGACATCGAGGCGAGCCGAACCCGCTCGGTCGGCCCCGCGGGCGCCGTCCGGGTGCGCCCGAGCGGTGAGCGGGCCTCGCCGGACTCGAAGCGGTAGTAATAGGTCGTGCCCGGGGTGAGCCCCCCGGCCTCCACCGTCACCGTGTGGTCGCGCTCGGCGGTCGCGCTCACGATCCCTTCGCTGACGATCTGCTCGAACCACCGATCGGCGGCCACCACCCAGCGCAGCTCCACCGCCGCGGCGTCGCCGGGCGAGGTGACCCGGGTCCACAGCAGGACGCTGTCCCCCTCCGGATCCCCCGAGGCCACCCCATGCGGGAACGGCCCACACCCGGCCGCCATCCCCTCGCTCAGCCCCTCGCCGGGCGCCGTCGGCGCGACGATGAGCGTGATCGCGTCGCTGCCCTCGGCGCCCTGCGCGTCGGTCGCCGTGAGGCGCGCGGTCAGCGTCGTCTCCGTCGTCACCACCGGCGCCTCGATCACGAGCGTGAGGCCGTCGTCGCCGCGCTCCGCCGCGATCAGCGGGAGCCCCTCCAGGGACCAGTCCAGCGACGCCGCGTCGCCCTCCACCGAGGCTGTTACGGTCACCGCGTCGCACCCGGACGCCTCGCTCGGGCCGCTCAGCGTCACCCGCGGGCCGCCGCTGGAGGCGTCGCCTTCGGGCGCGTCGCCTTCGGGCGCGTCCGAGGTCGCGGTGTCTTGAGGGTCGGCGTCGGCGGCGCCCTCCGAGGACGCTCCGCCGCCGCTGTCGCAGCCGAGCGTCAACAGGAGGAGGCACACGGAGGCGGTGGCGAGCGAGCGGAGCAGGTGTCTGTTCACGCGATGAGCCGGGGCTGGAGTGACTTGAAGAAGGCGACGTAGCTGCTGATCCCGATCGGCTTGGTCTGGAACCCGTCGGCGCCGAGCTGCTCGGCGCGTCGGGCGTCCTCGGGGTCATCGGAGTTGGTCAACATGATGATGGTGGGGATGTCCTGGAAGGACTCCTCGGAGCGCAGCCGCTTGAGCACCCCGAACCCGTCCAGCGCGCCCATGTTGATGTCGAGGAGGACGATCCCTGGCGTCGCCTCGCTCCCCGCCTTCACCCCGTCCATGTGGCGGAGGAACGCCTGGGGGTGCTGAAACACGACGAACGGGTTCGCCAGGCCCGAGCGCTGGTAGCACATCCGGGCGATGAAGATGTCGTCGTCGTCGTCATCGACCATGACGATCGGCTCAAGCTCGTTCTGCATCGGGATCCCCCTGTAGTGTGAACTGGATGTGTACGTCGTCGTCGCCGGATTCGGCCCAGATGCGCCCCCGGTGTCGCTCCACGATGCGGCGGCAGATGGAGAGCCCGACGCCGCTCCCGGTGTGGCCCCGGTTGAAGCGGCTGAAGGGGGCGAAGGCGTCGTCCAGCCGCTCGGCGGGGATGTGGGAGCCGGTGTTCCTGACCCCAAGGACCGCGTCGTCGTCGTCGTTGACGCAGGTCATCGTCAGGGTGAACCCACGCTGCCCGTCGGTGTGTTGGAGCGCGTTGAGGATGAGGTTCCGGTAGAGGGTCCGGGTGAGGTGCTCGTAGACGTGCATGGGTGGAACCTGGGCGACGGTCACGACAACACCTCGTGCCTCCAGCTCATCCGAAAACTCCGAGAGCGCCTCGGTGATGAGCGCCCTCATCGATGCCTCAACGCGCACCATGGTACCATGACCGATGCCGGCAAGCACACGAAAGTCCGCGATCTGGTTGAGCATGCGTTGGGAGGAGCGTTGGACGCGGTGCAGCAGCGCGAGGCGCTCCGGCGCGATCTCCTCGTCGAGCAGGAGCATGTCGGTCAGCGCGACGACGCGCCGCGCGGGCTCGCGCAGGTCGTGCGAGGCGATGTGGGTGAAGTGCTCCAGGTCGGCGTTGACCTGCTGGAGCGCCCGCTGCTGCGCCGTGACCCGGGTCGTCATCGCGTCGAAGGAGCGGGCGAGGTGGCCCAGCTCGTCCTGGCGCTCGGTGGGGAGGTCGAGGTGGCGGGCGCCCTCGGCGAAGCGCTGGGTGGCCTCGGTGATGCGCTCGATGGGGCGAACGATGACCGACGACAGGGCGTAGACGAGGAAGAGGGCGAGGGCGATCAGGGCGCCGGTGAAGGTGAGCACCTGGAGGGCGATGGTGTTGGCTCGGTTGCTGGACTCGTGGTGGGAGGAGCTGACGCCGAGCAGGAAGAAGCGCTCGGGTTGGTAGGGGATGATGTGGATGCGCTGGAAGTGGATGAGGTCGCCCCCGTGCTCAAGCTGCGCGTCGTCGCGGAGCGTGGCCCGTGTGTCGGAGGTGAGCAGCGTCGCCAGCTCCGGGTGGTCGTCCTGGAGCCGGTGGGGTGTGCCCCGGTCGAAGCCGTAGGTGAGGTCCGGGTCGGGGTGGAGGAGGTAGTCGCCGCGGGCGTTGGTGAGGTAGTAGGCGGTGTCGGGGTCGTGCATGGAGAAGCTCGCGGCGAACAGGCGCTGGACGTCCACGTTGATGATGACGACCCCGAAGGTCTGGCTGTCGTCGCCGCGGACCGCGGTGGCGACGCGCATCATGGGCTTGAAGGGGCGCTCGACGACGCCCCGCTCCCGGTTGAGGTTGATCGGGGAGACGTGGATCTGGCCGGGGGGGAGCTGGATGGCGGCCTGGAAGTAGGCGCGGGCGCCCTTGCGTTGGAGCGCCCCGGGCGGTGTTCGGGCGAGGTCGCCCTGGGCCAGGCGATCGACCCGGACCAGCTCGCGGCCCTGGTCGGCGCGCCCGATGAGGCGGATCTGGGAGCAGAGCGGGTTGCCCTCCAGGGTCGCGAGGAGGACGCGGGCGAGCCGGTCGCGGGCGTCGTCGTCGGGCTCGCCGAGCCGCTGGGCGCGGGCGATGTCCACGACCTCGGGGAGGCTGGCGATGATGGTGAGGTCGCGCGTCAGCTCCGCGACGTGTTGCTGGATCCGCTGCCCGTCGCCGCGGACGCGGCGCTCGACGCCCTCGCGCTGCTCGTCGGCGAGCATCGCGCTGTAGCCCCAGGAGACGACCAGGCTCACAAAGAGGGTGGCGAGCACGGCCGGGGCGAGCACGAGGAGTCGAAGCTGGGTGGCGATCTTCACCGTGATGATCCGCCTGGTGATGGCGCGCCTAGGGCGCGCGCTTCTGGGTTCGGGCGCGGGCGTCGCAGCCATCGCGCACGCGCACGACCATCTCCTTGACCTTGCCGATGGCGATCGAGCGGATGAGCCCGGTGGGGACGACCGCCGCGACGTCCACGAAGGACTGGTAGATCACCTTCGTCGTGCCGGGTGCGGCGCCGTCGGTGAGGATCCACGCCCCCCGGATCACCTCGGCGTCGCCGCTGAGGCGGTCCCAGACGATGGTGTCGGCGTGTTTGCCGCGCTTGCCGATGCGCCGCAGCACATACTCGGCTTCGGCGATTACGGCGTCGATCTTGAAATAGACGTCGCGCGAGGCGCCCTGGGTCTTGAGGACCTTGAAGGCGAGTATGTTGGGGAACAGCTTCATGAAGCTGTTGAGCTCGTTGATGGTCTCGAAGACCACCGCGCGGGGCTGCTCCACGACGAAGGTCGCGCGCAGCCCCTTGACCCCGTCCGGGTCCTCCAGCTCCTCGATGCGGACGTCCTCGGCCTGCTCCTCGGCGGAGGCCGGGGAGGCGGCGAGCAGCGCGAGGGCGACGAGGGGGCACAGCAGCGTTGTGAGCGGAGAGGGTCGGCGCATGGGGTCCTCCATGAGGAGCGTGGGGGCGCGGTGCAGCGAGGCGCCCGCCTTCAGGGTAGCGCAAGAGGGGGGCGCGTGAAAGTGGGGCGGTCTTGCAACGCACTCTCCGCGCGGCTATAGGATGGCGCGGTCTTCAACGGTTGGGAGAGAGCGATGAAGCAGTACCTGGAGTTGATGCGTCACGTGTTGGAGCATGGGGCCTTGAAGGAGGATCGGACGGGGACGGGGACGCGGAGCGTCTTCGGGCACCAGATGCGGTTCCGGCTCTCGGAGGGGTTGCCGGCGGTGACGACGAAGAAGCTGCACTTCAAGTCGATCGTGCACGAGCTGCTGTGGTTCATCCAGGGTGAGACCAACGTGGGTTATCTCCAGGAGCACGGGGTTAGAATCTGGGACGACTGGGCGGACGAGGCGGGAGAGCTGGGGCCGATCTACGGCAAGCAGTGGCGGTCGTGGCCGAAGCCGGGCGGCGGCGAGGTGGACCAGCTGCGGCAGGTGATCGGCCAGATCCGGGAGACGCCGTGGAGCCGTCGGATGCTGGTGAGCGCGTGGAACGTGGGGCAGCTGGAGGAGATGGCGCTGATGCCGTGCCACGTGATGTTCCAGTTCTACGTGGCGGAGGGGCGGTTGAGCCTTCAGGTGTACCAGCGGAGCGTGGACATCTTCCTGGGGCTGCCGTTCAACCTGGTGTCGTACGCGACGCTGACGCACATGGTGGCGCAGGTGACCGGGCTGGAGGTGGGCGATCTGGTGCACACGTCGGGGGACGCGCACCTGTACCTCAACCACCTGGAGCAGGCGAAGACGCAGCTGTCGCGGGAGCCGCACCCGCGGCCGCGGCTGGCGCTCAACCCGGAGGTGACCGACATCGACGGGTTCCGGTACGAGGACATCAAGGTGGAGGGCTACGCGAGCCACCCGCGGATCAAGGCGCCGATCGCGGTGTGAGTCGGGTTGGTGTTGGAGGGGGCGGGTATGCGGGTGACGATGATCGCGGCGATGGATCGCGAGGGGTTGATCGGGGCGTCGGGGGGGCTGCCGCCGTGGCGGCTGCCGGAGGACATGGCGCACTTCCGCCGCGAGACGATGGGGAAGCCGGTGTTGATGGGGCGGCGGACGTTCGCGTCGATCGGTCGGCCGCTCAAGGGGAGGCGCAACCTGGTGTTGAGCCGCCAGGAGGGGCTGACGCTGGAGGGCGCGGAGGTGGTCGGGAGCGTGGCCGAGGCGCTGGAGCGGGCGTCGGGGGCGGAGGAGCTGATGGTGATCGGCGGCGCGGTGGTGTACGCGGCGTTGATGGCGCGGGCGGATCGGCTTTTGTTGACGGAGGTGGACGGGGCGTTTGAGGGGGACACCTGGTTCCCGGAGGTGGACGAGGCGCGGTGGCGAGAGGCGTCGCGCCGCGTGGTGGAGGCGGACGAGCGCAACAGCCACCGGATGATCTTCCGGGAGCTGGTGCGGCGCTGAGAGGGGGTGCGAAAAACCCTTGACAGGCTCCGGGGCGAGCGCATATAACTCGTCGGCCCTGGGGGGAAGACGCTATGGATTCCCCCTTGGACGAGCCTGCGGTGGATGTAGCTCAGGCGGTTAGAGCACCGGTTTGTGGTACCGGGGGTCGGGGGTTCAAGTCCCCTCATCCACCCTGGGGTCTGCGTCACAGGTAGACCCTATGCGTCCGTAGCTCAGCTGGATAGAGCAACGGACTTCGAATCCGTAGGTCGCAGGTTCGAGTCCTGCCGGGCGTATTGATTTGGCGCGTGCTGTTGATGTTGTGGCGCCAATGTCGTTGATGTGATGTGTACATATGGCCAGTTGATGGCATGGCGCGCCTATAGCTCAATTAGGCAGAGCAACGGACTCTTAATCCGGAGGTTGAAGGTTCGATTCCTTCTAGGCGCATGACGATGAGAGCCGAGCCTCTCCAACGGCCTGGACCCCTGGGGGGGCGAAGGCAGGTGGGAGGGCTCGGCTTTTGTTGTTTTCGCGTCCGGCGCCGCAGTATAGCCGTGGTGTCCCAGGGTCGCAGGCGAGAGTGGCGGAATTGGTAGACGCACTGGATTTAGGTTCCAGCGGGTTGATCCCCGTGGGGGTTCGAGTCCCCCCTCTCGTATGGCGAAGGTGTTTGACGACAACGCGTGGAGCGAATGGATATGGATGTTTCGGTTGAGCAGTCGAGCGATCTGGTGATGGTCTACACGGTGACGGTGCCCGCGGAGGAGGTCTCGCGCGAGGTGCTCAAGGAGCTCAAGGCGGCGCAGCGGACGCACCGCCAGCGTGGGTTCCGGCCAGGGCGGGTGCCGATGCGGATCATCCGCGGCCGGTTCGGCCCGGCGGTGCAGGCGCAGGTGGCCGAGCGGTTGATCAACAAGACGATGGGCGACGTGATCCGGGAGGCCGAGGGGCTGGTGCACGTCGGCAACCCGGCGCTCAAGAGCCGCGACATCGAGAAGGACGGGCTCTCCTACTCGTTCCAGGCGGAGAAGCTGCCGGAGCTGGAGCCGGTCAACTACTTTGACGTGGACGTGGAGCGCCCGCGGTCGGAGGTCACGGACGAGGAGGTGGCCGAGGCGCTGGAGGCGGTGCGTCAGGACAACGCCTTCAACGAGCCGGTGGACGGCCGCGAGGTGGTGGAGGAGGGCGACATCGTCCGCCTGGACTACGCGATCGAGGAGATCGACGGCGAGGCGCCCGAGGAGGCGATGGAGGCGACGGACGTCGAGGTGACGCTGGGCGCGGGCGAGCTGCTGGAGGGTCTGGAGCAGGGCCTGATCGGGGCGACGGTCGGCGAGGCGAAGCGGATCGAGCTGACGATGCCCGCGCTGGAGGAAGGCGGCGAGGGGAGCCCGGCGGTGGCGTCCGCGACGGTGCACGGGATCTTCAAGCGGTTCGTGCCGGAGCTGGACGACGAGCTGGCGAAGGACGACGGCCGGGCGGAGACGCTGGAGGAGCTGCGCGGGGTGCTGCGCGCCGAGATGGAGAAGGAGCGCCAGGCGCGGTCGCGGAACGTGGCGGCGAACAACCTGCTGGGTGCGCTGCTGGAGTACAACGCGGTGGAGCTGCCGCCGGGGTTCCTGGACGCGCGCGTCGAGGAGGAGCTGAAGCGTCGGTTCCAGATGTTCCTCGGGCCGAACGGGAGCCTGGAGCAGCTGGGGATCGATCTGACCCCGATGAAGGACGAGATGCGCCCCCAGGTCGAGCGCGGCATCAAGCAGAGCCTGCTGCTGGAGGCGATCGCCGACAAGGAGGAGGTCGAGGCCACCGACGAGGACCTGCAGGCGCGGGTCGATGAGGAGATCGCGGCCCAGGACGAGCACCGCCAGGAGGCGTACCGCCGCCACTACGAGCGCAAGGAGGCGCGCGAGCAGCTGCGCTTCAGCGTCCGTATGGACAACACGATCGATCTGCTGTTGGAGAAGGCGAACATCACCGAGGTGGACTTCGTCGAGCACGACCACAGCCATGATCATGGCGGCGAGGGGCACGAGCACAGCCACGATCACGACGACGAGGGGCATGAGCACGCGCACGCGCACGCGCATGCGGGCGAGGAGCACAGCCACGACCACGATCACGGCGAGGGGCACGAGCACAGCCACGACCACGACGGTGAGGGGCACGAGCACGGCCACGATCACGGTGACGAGGGCGACGCGCAGGAAGGTTGAGCGGGGCTGGCGGGTTGGACGTCGGGTGAAGGGGCGCCGCGCCCCTTTCCAGATGAGCCGAACTCGTGTTGAATGGTCGCGCGGCGTGTTTAAGCTCCGCTCATCGGCGCGCCGGGTGGTCACCGTGGCGGCGACCACCCGGGTTGTGCGGTGCGCGCGGCGCCTCGTCGGCGAAGAAAATCCGTTCACGCGCGCTGCTGCTGGCAGCAGCCGTCGATTGCCGTAGAGTGGTCGGGCGCGGTGAGCAGCGCCTCAGCGTCCACCGTTCGTGTCACAACTTCCCAAGAGGATGAGGTCAAGATGGATCCCAAAGCGTTCATTCCCTACGTTGTTGAGCAGACCCACCGCGGTGAGCGGCCGTGGGACATCTTCAGTCGGCTGCTCAAGGATCGGATCATCTTCCTCGGGACGCCGGTCAACGATCAGATCGCGAACGTGATCATCGCGCAGCTGCTGTACCTGGAGAGCGAGGACCCGGACAAGGAGATCTCGCTGTACATCAACTCGCCGGGCGGCAGCGTGACGGCCGGGCTGGCGATCTACGACACGATGCAGTACGTCCGCCCGAGCGTCGCCACGATCTGCCTGGGGCAGGCGGCGAGCATGGGGGCGATCCTGCTGGCGGCCGGGGCGCCGGGGCGGCGGATGATCCTGCCCAACAGCCGGGTGATGATCCACCAGCCGATGGGCGGGATGCAGGGGCAGGCGTCGGACATCGACATCCAGGCCCGTGAGATCCTGAAGCTGCGCGAGAAGCTCAACGAGATCCTCGCGCGCCACACCGATCAGGACATCGAGAAGATCCGCCGCGACACGGACCGCGATTACTTCATGAGCGCGGCGGACGCGAAGGAATACGGCATCGTCGACCAGGTGTTCGAGCCCCGCAACGGGGAGCAGGACGGGTCGAGCGCGGAGAAGCCCGCGGAGGGCGGCGACTCCTGAGCCCCGCGCGCGCCGTGAGTGTCAGTCAACGCGCGCCCGCGCGCATGCGATGAGGCGGGTGCGAGGTGTGGGTTGCGCCGGTGTGCGTGGAGGAATAAACTGGCGTCGATGGGTGTCCATGGGACAGGTTCCGTAGATGTCTCCCGGCCGTCGTCGTGATCGACGCCCGGGGCGTCGCGTACAACCTGATTCTGGCGTGACTCGCCATTTGGTACTCAAGCCATCACGCTGTAAGACGATAACTCCAGCAGGGGATCTGGCGCCTGCGCCTGACCGAGGCTTCGGTCGCCGCGCTGTCAGGTCAGCCCAAGCCTGGAGACGAATCGAAGACGGCCCGCCGCCGGCCAGGGAAGGAGTCGCCTGAGCCACGAGAGAGCAGGGCGGCGACATCGACGAGGAGTTCAGGGAGTGTCATCCAACCGAAAGACAGGGCACGGCAACCTCAACTGCTCCTTCTGCGGCAAGAGCCAGCGGGAGGTTCAGAAGCTCATCGCCGGGCCAACGGTCTATATCTGCGATGAGTGCATCCGGCTGTGCTGGGACATCATCCAGGAAGAGCTTGAGCGCGAGGAGACCTCGGCGGTCCGCGCCCGGATCCCCACGCCGATGGAGATCAAGGCGACCCTGGACGAGTACGTCATCGGGCAGGACCACGCCAAGCGGGTCCTCGCCGTGGCGGTGCACAACCATTACAAGCGGATCGACGCCAACCTGGTGCGGCGGGCGCGGAGCGCGAACGCCGAGGACGACGTCGAGCTGCAGAAGAGCAACATCCTGCTCATCGGCCCCACCGGGTGCGGCAAGACGCTGCTGGCGCAGACGCTGGCCCGGATCCTCGACGTGCCGTTCTGCATCGTGGACGCGACCAACCTGACCGAGGCGGGTTACGTCGGCGAGGACGTCGAGAACATCATCGTCAACCTGCTGCATGCGGCGGACGGCGACGAGAAGCGGGCCGAGCGCGGGATCATCTACATCGACGAGATCGACAAGATCGCCCGCAAGAGCGAGAACCCGTCGATCACCCGCGACGTCTCCGGTGAGGGGGTGCAGCAGGCGCTGCTCAAGATCATCGAGGGGACGACCGCCGCGGTGCCTCCCAAGGGGGGGCGCAAGCACCCGCAGCAGGAGTTCACCCCGGTCGACACGACGAACATCCTCTTCATCTGCGGCGGGGCGTTCAGCGGCCTCGACGGCGTGATCGAGAGCCGCGTCGGGCAACGCCAGATGGGCTACGGCGCCAACATCCAGAAGCAGGAAGAGAAGAAGTTCGGCGAGCTGCTGGAGTCGATGGAGTCCGAGGACCTCCTCAAGTACGGGCTGATCCCGGAGTTCGTGGGGCGCCTGCCGGTCGTGGCGACGCTGCACGAGCTGAACGAGGAGGCGCTGATCCAGATCCTGACCGAGCCGCGCAACGCCCTGGTCAAGCAGTACCAGAAGCTGTTCCGGATGGACGGGATCGAGCTCAAGCTCACCGATGACGCGATGCGCGCCATCGCCAAAGAGGCGCTGGGGCAGAAGTCGGGCGCCCGCGGGCTGCGCTCGATCCTGGAGCGCGCGCTCATGGACACGATGTACGACAGCCCATCGGATGACTCCATCAAGGAGATCATCGTCAACGCCGACGTCATTCGCCAGAAGGGCGAGCCGATCGTCGTTGGCGCCACGGAGGCCGAGAGCGCATAGGTCTCGAACGCAGGAACAAGATCAACATGGTGTTCTTCAAGAACGACAGAGACAACCCGTCGGGGCGTCGCCTCAAGCAGGTGCCCCTGTTGCCCCTGCGCGACATCATCGTCTTCCCCTACATGGTCGTGCCCCTCTTCGTGGGCCGCGAGAAGTCGGTCCGCGCCCTTGAGGAGGCGATGAACAGCGGGAAGCGGATCCTGCTCAGCGCCCAGAAGGACGCCAAGACCAACGATCCGACCTCCTCCGACATCTTCGCGGTCGGCACCCTGGGGACGATCATCCAGCTCCTGCGCCTGCCTGACGGCACCGTCAAGGTGCTGGTCGAGGGCAAGTCGCGGGCGCGGATTCGCCGCTACGTCCCCAACAAGAGCTTCTTCCTGGTCGAGCTGGAGGAGATCGCCGAGGCGATCGACTACACCCAGGAGATCGAGGCGCTGATGCGGACGATCAAGGCCGCCTTCGAGGCCTACGTCAAGCTCAACAAGCAGATCCCGCCCGAGATGCTCGCCACCGTCGGGTCCATCGAGGATCCAGGTCGCCTCGCCGACACGATCATCGCCCACCTCAAGCTCAAGCTCGGCGACAAGCAGCAGCTCCTCGAGACCGAGGACCCGGAGCAGCGCCTGGAGCGCCTCTACGAGCTGATGCAGGCCGAGATCGAGATCCTTCAGGTCGAGAAGAAGATCCGCACGCGCGTCAAGCGCCAGATGGAGAAGACCCAGAAGGAGTACTACCTCAACGAGCAGATGCAGGCGATTCAGAAGGAGCTCGGCGAGCGCGACGAGTTCAAGAACGAGATCGAGGAGCTTGAGGAGCGGATCCGAAACAAGAAGATGTCCGACGAGGCGATGGCGCGGGTGCAGCGCGAGCTGCGCAAGTTCAAGATGATGAGCCCGATGAGCGCCGAGGCCACCGTCGTCCGCAACTACATCGACTGGATCCTCTCGCTGCCCTGGTACGAGGTCACCGAGGAGAAGCTCGACATCACCGAGGCGGAGTCGATCCTCGAAGCCGACCACTACGGCCTCGACAAGCCCAAAGAGCGCATCCTCGAGTACCTCGCCGTCACCAGCCTCGTCGACAAGATCCGCGGCCCGATCCTCTGCATGGTCGGCCCCCCCGGCGTCGGCAAGACCTCGCTGGCGAGGTCGATGGCCAAGGCCACCGGGCGCCACTTCGTGCGGCTGAGCCTCGGCGGGGTGCGCGACGAGGCCGAGATCCGCGGCCACCGGCGGACCTACATCGGGGCGCTCCCCGGCAAGATCCTCCAGTCGCTCAAGAAGGTCGGGTCCAACAACCCGCTCTTTCTGCTCGACGAGATCGACAAGATGTCCATGGACTTCCGCGGCGACCCCTCGTCGGCGCTGCTGGAGGTGCTCGACCCCGAGCAGAACTCGACCTTCGGCGACCACTACCTCGATCTGGACTACGACCTGAGCCAGATCATGTTCGTGACCACCGCCAACACCCTGCACGACATCCCGATCCCGCTGCGGGACCGGATGGAGATCATCCAGATCGCGGGCTACACCGAGTACGAGAAGCTCAACATCGCCAAGCGCTACCTGATCTCCAAGCAGATGGAGGCCAACGGCATCGAGGACGTGGACGTCACGTTCACCGACACCGCCGTCCGGTCGATCATCAACCACTACACCTACGAGGCGGGGGTCCGTAACCTGGAGCGCGAGATCGGCGCCGTCTGCCGCAAGGTCGCCAAGGAGGTCGTCAAGAACGGCAAGGAGAAGTCGTTCAAGATCAGCCACCGGCGCCTGCCGAAGCTGCTCGGCCCCCACAAGCACAACATCAAGAAGGCCGAGGAGCAGGACGAGATCGGGCTCACCAACGGGCTCGCGGTCACCATGTTCGGCGGCACGCTGCTCGTCAACGAGGTCGCGATCATGCCCGGCAAGGGCAAGCTCGTGCTCACCGGGCAGCTGCGCGACATCATGCAGGAGTCCGCCCAGGCCGCGATGAGCTACGTCCGCAGCCGCGCCTTCAACCTCGGGCTCGCCGCCGACTTCATCCAGAAGATCGACCTCCACGTCCACTTCCCCGGCGACCACATCCCCAAGGACGGGCCGTCGGCGGGCATCACCATGGCCACCAGCATCGTCTCGGCGCTGACCCGCATCCCGGTGCGGCGCGACGTCGCGATGACCGGGGAGATCTCCCTGCGCGGCCGGGTGCTCCCGATCGGGGGGCTCAAGGAGAAGGCGCTCGCCGCCCACCGCGCCGGGATCAAGACGGTCATCATCCCCAAGGAGAACCGCAAGGACATGCGGGACATCCCCAAGCCGGTGCGCAAGGCGATGACCTTCATCCCGGTCGAGCACGTCGATGAGGTCCTCAAGCACGCCCTCGTCCTCGACGACCCCGACTCCTTCATGGAGCAGCTCACCCGGCCGATCCTCGTCCCGGACATCCAGTACGAGGCCAACGCCGCCGCCAAGGACAAGGACGACGCCCCCCACTCGCCGATGCGCCCCCCCTCCAACGGCGGCTCCCAGCCGTCGATGCAGGCCGGTGAGGTGGACGGCGAGGGCTGACCTGCGGCGGTAGAGGGCCATGGCCGACCCTGACGCGACCCACAGCACCACCACCCCCCCAGGCGCGGAGTCGGGCGATCCCACGCTCACGCCCCACCGCGCCCACCGACTCGATCCCTGGCAGACCCCCGAGGCGATCACCGAGGCGATGCGCGAGCTGGCCGAGGAGGCCGATGAGGACGAGCGCCGTCGCCTCCAGGGGGTGTGGCGCGAGCTGACCCTCAAGCGCGAGGACCAGCTCCGGGCCGCCTTCTTCGCCCA
>PBBL01000067.1 GCA_002716585.1 Myxococcales bacterium
CAGCCCGACTTCGCCTCGGTTCCTTGGCCTCGACGCCATCGCCCTCGTCTGGGCTCGGTCCGGGTTCTCAAACACAGCCTAGTACAACAGCCGCGGGGTTGTCGAGGTTGTCGGGGGCTACTCGTCGGCCTGGCGGTCGATCGTGGAGACCACGGAGGTGAGCGCCTCAAGCTGCCACTGGAGCTGCCGTCGCCAGATGGGCAGGAGCATCTCGTAGCCGTGGCCGTGGTCACGGACCAGCTCCAGCCCGGGCCAGACGGCCCGGCACCAGTTCGGGCCGGGGTCATGGCCGTCGCGGCAGTCGCTCAGCGCGGGCTCCTGGTCGGGGAACATGCCCGCGTCGACGAACACCTGCTGAAAGGACTTCATGCACTCCCAGTTGTCGCGGTTGCCCTGGACCATCCGCAAGTGAAAGAGCCCTTCGCGGTGGCGCTCGACCAGCTCGTCGAGGAGGCGCGCCTGCTCCTCGGGGGTTTCGCCGAAGTAGGAGGCCGACACCCCGCCGCCGAGGCCCGCGTGGCCGCAGTGGGTGCTCACGAGGCCGATGGTGTTGAGCAGGTCGGGGTGGCGGGCGGCGACCATGACCGAGGCCCGGGCGCCGGCGCTGATCCCGTCGGCGCCGACGGCCAGGCGATCCAGCTGGACGCCGCCGAGGAAGTTGTCCACCACGCGCCGCATGACGTCGTGGGTGATGAACTCGATCGGGCCGTTGGCGGTGGTCCACCCGGCGTGATCGATCGCGACCACGAGGGGCGGGGAGTACTCGGGGTGGGCCTTGATCAGCTCATCGAGGTGGCGCTTGACCTCCAGGCCGCCGTAGTCGAAGTCCTTGACCGACTTGCCGGGGATCGGGGTGAGGAAGTAGCGGGCGCGCCCGCCGCGGGCGCCGGGGATGAGCAGCAGGAGCGACCGCACCCGCTCGGGTTCGGTCAACAGGGCCTCGGGGATGTAGGCGATGAACCCGCCGTGCTTGACCAGCCCCCGCTTCTTGAGGGGGACGCAGTCGGGGCAGTCGCGGCGCTCGAAGGAGAAGCGGCAATCGACGATGTGGCTGCCGGGCTCGGCGAACCACGCCTCGCGGATCGCCTCGACCCGCTCCGCCGCCTCGGGGGAGCCCTCCATGGGGAAGGTCCAGGGCCTGAACTTCGGCCGCGGCGCCTCGGGGGGCATGAACTGGTTGAAGACGAGGTCGTCGCGGTAGACCCACCCCATCCAGGCCTTGCTGTAGCCGCTGAAGCCGACCTCATCGACGTGGCAGTGGGTCGCGATCCAGTCGAACATGACGTCGCTGGCCGGGGCGACGACGGAGTGCTCCCGCTCGGAGGTCGTGGCGTCTTCGGCCAGGGCGGCGCCGACGTCCTCCACCTGGGGCGCCGCCTCCTCGACGGGCTCCAGCCGGGGGTCGGGCCGCGCCTCGTCCGGCTCGTCCTGACAGCCCGCGGCGAGCGCCATGAGCAGGAGCGCGCTCGCAGCCGCGGCGCGCGTATGGTTCGATGCGTCCGTCCCGTCCATGAAAGGGTCTCCTCTGCCCCTGATGCGGCTCGAACCTAGCACGGGGTCGCGAATGGGAAAGAAAGTGGTCCCCCAGCGGCTCAAGCCCGCAGGATAGTTGACGGAGACAGGAGGTCCGGCACACTGGGCGGGTCCGGCGAGAGCCATCCACCAGGAGCCCCCGAGAGATCATGCCCCGACCACACCCCGAGCCGCTCCGCCCGCGCCTGATCGCGGCGCTCCTGATCCTGCTGACGGCGGCGCCGGTCGCGGCCGAGCAGCGCCACCCGTGGAGCTGCGAGGACCCGGAGGCGGCGGAGGCCGCCTTGGAGGAGCAGGACAAGGAGACGCTCGCGCCGCGCTGGCGAGGCTCTCCAGGGCTGCGACGGCGGGTGGGGAGCTTCCCGCGTTATGTGAAGCTGAGGCCGCTCTACATCCGCGCCGGGGTGTGCGACGTGGCGCAGTTCATGACGGACGCGATCGTGACGACCCGCTTCCTGGGGCGCCCGATGCTGGTCCACGCGACGGCGGTCACGCCGCTGGCGAAGGTCGAGGAGGCGCTGGCGGGCGCGCGGCGGAGGCCGGTGCGGTTCAGGAGCGTCGGGACGTTCCACCCGCGCTCGATCCGCACCCCGTATGGGAGCCTGCCGAAGCTGTCGCGCCATGGTCTGGGGATGGCGATGGACATCGACCCCAAGCGCAACCCGTTCCTGTCGGTGGAGGAGCTGGAGGCGCTGACGCTCGTCTCGGGGGTCGAGGTCGATCGTCGCTCCAGCGTCCCGGCGGGCGAGCGGTGGGACGCCTTTCAGGAGGCGGCGCAGGCGTTCCGCAAGCGGTCGCGCCCCTGGCTCCACGAGACCGCCCGGACGATCCGAGCGCTGCGGGGGGAGCAGCGGAGGAGCCCGTCGGCGGCGCAGGAGGCGGAGCTGGAGCGGCTGGAGGGGCTGTATCGGCTGGTGCGAGGCGCTCGGCTGAGCGTGGTCCGCAGCCGCCGCTTCCTGTCGCTGCCGCGCGCCTTCGTGGTGGCGATGGAGGACGCGGGCTTTGTGTGGTCCACCGACTTCCCCTCCGGGGCGGACCTGATGCACTTCGAGCTGCGCCGCGATCCGTGAGGCGCTGGCAATCTGTCGCGTAACCTCCTAGAATGGTGGGGACGGGGAGGGCTCCCCTTGAACGGATGTCCAGACGGCGAAATCGACACTTCAACCGAAGTTGACTTTTCGCTAGGGTATGTTCGGGCACGTTCAGGGGACCGTAGACAGGTCGAGCAGCAGGGACAACGGATGGTATCAGACTCCTCCACAGCGCCACCCTCTTGGGTTGATGAGCTTGAGGATCAGGTCACACACCTCCAGGAGCAGATCGAGCGCCTTCAATACGAGAAGGCTCAACTCGCGGAGCACAACGCGTATTTGACCGAGGAGAACGAGCGCCTGAGGCGCACGAACTCCAGCATGGCGCGCGACCTGCGCCAGATGTGCACCTCCCACGAGGTGCTCCAGGAGACCCTGGCGGTCTACCGCAAGGCGTACAGCGGGCGCCCCGCGCCGGGCGTCCCGACCCCATCCGGCCACACCTCGCTCCCGTCCGGCATCCACCGGGCGCTGGCCCGCGCCGAGGAGGCGACGGCGCAGGAGCGCACCCCGCCGCGGGCGGCCGCGTCGCGCACCTCATCGCCGCGCGCCCCGGCGCCGTCGCGCCCCATGCGCCAATCCAACCACACGCCCGCCCTCAACCGGGAGACGCCCGTCTCCAGAACCGCCGCGCTCCGCACGGATCACTCGGAGCGGGGCTCCTCACCCGCCGTCACGCGCTCCGCGCGGGGCTCCTCACCTGCCTTCACGCGCTCGGGGAGGCTCTCGCGCCCCGCCCGCGCCATGAACGAGCGGCAGGAGGCCCAAGAGGCGCCCACGCCCTACGTGTCGCGGACCGTGCGCAGCCGCCGCGACCTGGAGCGCACCCCGTCGGCGTCCCGCGCCTCGCGGCAGGGGCCGACCACGCGACGGGCTCGCGTGGATCGGGGGCTGCTCTCACGGGCGACCCGGAGCGCCAGCAGCGACAGCAACAACGCCGCCGACAACCCCAGCTCCCCCGGGGCGATGCGCTTCGTGCGCTCCAGCAGCAAGCGCGAGACGCCGCGACCGTCGCGGCCGCTCCAGCGCCACCCGGGCGCTCTGGAGCGTCCTGGCGGCCTCCACCGCCCCACCGCCTCCGAGCGTCCCGGCGGCCTCCACCGCCCCTCGCCCGCCGAGCGCGCCAGCGGCCTGCATCGCCCGGGGACCTCCGAGCGCGCCAGCGGCCTCCACCGCACCTCCTCGCAGGGCAGCGGCCTCCACCGCGCCACCCCACGGGGCGACGCCAGCAACCACCCCACCCCGCGCCAGGGGAGCAACAGCGGCTACTACCGCACCCTCCCCCGCGACGCGCCCCAGAACAGCGCGCTCCAACGCAGCGAGCCCACCAACAGCGGGCTCGTGCGCCGCCGCAGCACCCTCTCGCGCAGCGCCATGGCGATCCGCGAGAGCGGCAACTTCACCTCGCGCAGCACCCAGGAGATCTCGGAGGCCTACTCCGACGAGCATGACAGTTCCTCGCGGCGCTCGCCCATCGGGCGCCGCGACTACTGGCGCGAAGACTAGGGCGCGAAGACCACGGCGTCACCCTTGCGCCACCTCCTGACCGACCGCGATCACGAACTTTTCACAATCTGTGGGCAGAAATAGGTTGCAACCTTCGCGGTCGGTGGCCTAGTCTCGCCCTCGATATCATGGCGATCGCCAGGAGGTTGGTGTGGGCTGTCCCCTGGACGCGCGCTCCGTCGCCGTCACCCGCTCGTGGGCACGGATGCACCTTCCAGCTGGTCGGTCAAGCACGGAAGCAGGTGTCATGCGACTTCGAGATCTCACGTTCCAGCGCGCCTTCAGCAAGCTCTTCGTCTACAACATCCTCTATGAAGACGCCGAGGTCGATGAGCGCTTCCTCGGGCTCGACGAAGACTCGCGCGTCCTGAGCATCTCCGGCGCCGGCTGCGGCGTCGCCGGGATGGTCAGCAAGCGCCCCCGCAGCCTCGACGTCGTCGACATCAACGGGCACCACCTCGCGCTGAGCGCCCTGAAGATCACCGCCGCCCAGCGCCTCGGCTCCTACGACACCTTCTACCAGCTGCTCGGCCACGGCCACGTCGCCCAGCCCTGGAAGGTGATCAAGCCGCTGGCCCGAGACATGCCGGGCTGGGCCGCCAGCTACTGGCGCAAGCACCACGACCGGTTCAAGAAGAACTTCTACGAGAAGGGGCTCACCGCCGCCTCCATCAAGATGATCCGCAAGATGGTCGGCTCCGACGTGCACCTCATGCACATGCTCATGGGCCAGGACGAGGAGAGCCGCGTCCGCACCATCGACGCCATCATCGCCCCGGTCTTCGACCGGCCCTACGTCAAGGCGTTCGTCAGCTCCCCGATCCAGCTCGTGTCGCTCGGCGTCAACTACTCGCAGCGCGACCGCATGCTCGAAGCCGAGGAGCAGAACACCATGGTCGGCTTCATCCTGCACCACATGCGGCGGCTCGCCGACACCGACCTCAACACCAACTGGTTCGCCTGGATGGGCATCGTCGGGCACTTCAACCACGGGCACCCCGAGGCGGTCCCGCCCTACCTGCGCCCCGACCGGCACGCCACCAGCTTCGGCGCGCCCACCCGCGTCAGCTACCACCGGCGCAACATCTTCAACCTGCTCGACAACGCCGGCCCCAACACCTGGTCGCACTACACCCTCTGCGATATGCCCGACTGGCTCCCCGAGCCCACCCAGCGCCACCTCCTCGATCGGATCCTCCACACCAGCACCGACGGCGCCATCATGCTCTACCGCACCGTCGAGGACGACTGCCTCGCCGACCGCCACGGGCTCACGAGCCACTTCCAGCGCCTGGACGTCAGCGACATCGCCTCCGAGCAGGATCGCTCGCGCCAATACCGGCACGTCCACTTCTACCGCGTCTGTCACTGAACCGCCCCCGCCCCAGGGGCCCTCTCCTCCAGGCGACCCATGACCCAACCGTCCACCGCCCTCGACGTCGATCAGAAGGGCCACCGCGACTTCCTCAACCGCTATTACGGGATCTCGCGCTACTTCTACGACCTCACCCGCAAGTACTACCTCTTTGGTCGGGACCGCGCCCTGCGCCAGCTCGCCGCCGAGCAGAACTGGTCCCGGCTCATCGAGATCGGCTCGGGCACGGGGCGCAACCTGCGCAAGCTGCGCAAGCTGCGCCCCGACGCAAGCCTCGGCGGGGTCGAGGCCTCCGACGCCATGCTCGACCACGCCCGCGCCCGCTGCCCGCACATGCACTTCATGCGCGGGTTCGCCGAGGAGGTCGATTACAGCAAGCTGCTCGGCGCCCCGCCCCAGCGGATCCTGTTCTCCTACAGCCTGTCCATGATCCAGGAGCCGGTCGCGGCGCTGGAGCAGGCGCGGCGGATGGTCGCCCCTGGCGGCGACGTGGTGATCGTCGACTTCGCCGACCTCGAAGGGCTCCCCTCGACCTGGGCCGCCGGGCTACGCGCCTGGCTGCGCACCTTCCACGTCAACCCGATCGAGCACGACTTCATCTCCCAGCACGCCCGCGACATCCAGTACGGGCCGGGCCGCTACTTCGTCATCGCACGCCTCTGAGGGGCGCCTACCGCCCGGTCGCGGCCTCGTTGATCAGCCGCTCGACCACCGCGCTGAGCAGCTCCACCTTGTGCGGGCCGATCGTCGGCTTGATGTGGCTCCCGCCGATGCCGCTGTGGTCGGTCAGGAAGACGTAGGTCCCGCCGGTGCGGATGCTCACCGCGCGCATCAAGAACTCGGTGTCCTTGTCGATCCCGCTGCCGACCACCGGCACGACCCGGATCCCCTTGCGCGCCGCCTCCCGCACCGAGCGCTGCACCTGCCTGGCGACCTTCGGCCCCTGGTGCGGGGGCGCGTCGAGGACCAGGAACATGACGCGCCCCCGCGCGCTCTCGCTCCAGGCGTGCTCCTCCACGCCGTTGGTGAGCGCCCGCTCCACCGCCTCGGGGAAGTCGCCGCCGCCGCCAGCGGCCTGGCGCCTGATCTGCCGGATCGACTGCTTGGCGTTCTTCGTGAACTTGTGGGGGCGGACGACGTACTCGTCGCCCTCGTCGCGGTAGAAGTTGACGCTGGTGCGCAGCTCCAGCTGCTCCCCGTTCGTCTCCTGGACGCGCTCCAGCACGGCGCCCAGCTCCGCCTTCAGGAAGTTCAGCTCATCGCCCATCGAGCCGGTCGTGTCGACCATGAACATCACGTCCACCCGGTTGGTCGCCGCCTTCGCGTCGCCCAGCACGACCCGCACCGGCCCCTTCGCCCCCGGCTTGATCTCCTTCACCGTCGCGCTCGCCTCGCCGGACCGCACCACCACCGACAGCGCCCCCTTCGCCCCGTCCGCGAACAGCTCCGCGCGCCCCTTGCTGTCCGTCCGCGCCGTCCACACCGGGCGCCCTCCGTCGCGGAGCGTCACCTCGGCGTCCACCACGGCGCGCCCCTCGTGCCGCACGAGCACCGGGACCCGCCCCTTCGGGGCCACGCCCCACGGCTTGAGCAGCGCGCCCCACCGGTTCTCGCCCTGCTCCGGCGCGGCGAACAGCTCCTCCCAGAACGCCCAGTGGTCGAGGTCGCGCCACTCCCCGGCGGTCAGCCGGTCGGGGGCGGCGCGCTTCCCCTCCGGCTCACGGCCCGGCGCCCTGGGGTGGGGCTCCACCACCTCCCCGCCCGAGGTCGCGGAGGGGCGCGCCGCGGCCCCTCGCCCAGCCGCGCCCACCGCTGACCCACTCCCGATCGAGCCACGCGCCGACCCCATCGTTCCACCACGGACAGCCGGAGCGCCCACCTTGACCGACGGCGTCCGGTGGCCGTAGGCCGCGCCTCCGCCGCCCTTCCCTGCCCCCCGAACCGCCACACCGGCCGCGCCGAACGCGCTGGAGCCGACCTCGCCGCTGACGGTCGCCCCCGATGAGCCCGACGCCCCCAGCGCCCTCAACGTCCCGGCGGAGGCCACGATCTCCTTCGCCCCGTCCGAGTCCACCGCGCCGCCCCGCTCCTCGCTCGCCCCTTCCTCGGCGCCCTCACCCGCCACCTCGACGGGCTCGGCGGGCGGCTCCTCCTCAACAGGCGCCTCCTCGGGGAGCGCCTCGACGGCGACGCCCTCCTCGGGGGCGGGTGAGGGCGTGGGGGGGGCCTCGGACACCTCACGCTCCGCGGAGCGCCCGACGTTCGGGTCCCCTGGGGTCGGGTCGGGGCGGTCGGCGAGGTGGGTCTCACAGGCGAGCGCGGCGAGGGCGGTCAAGGCGACGATGGCGAAGGTGCGGGCGAAGTGCGTACCGTTCATTCCGAGGCTCCGTCAGAGGGGCTCGCGTCGCGCAGCGGTCCGCCTCAGACACACGGCGGGTGTGTCCTCCAGATCCCGTGAGGGAGCTGACCGGGGGGAGCGTTCGGGCCGCTGCGGCGCCGCGATGGGTCTACGGGGGTTGGACAACGCGGCGCGCGGGAGGTTCCCAGAAAAAGTCAGCGCCGGGGGTCAGGCGCCTGTGGTGAGCAGCACCTTGAGCACCCCGGGCGTCGCGGCGCGTTGCAGCGCCTGAGGCCCCTGCTCCAGCTCAAACACGGCGTCGATCAGGGGTTCGGGGTCGATGGAGGCGCTGCGCAGCGCCTCGATGGCGGGCGTGAACGGCCCGCACCGGGAGCCAACGAGGGTCACCTCGGAGACAACCACCCGGCTCGTGTCGAGGTGGGTCAGGCCGTGAAACGTGCTCTTGAGCACGATGGTCCCGGTGGGCCTGACCCGCGCCAGGGCTTCGCGGAGCCCCGCTTCGGTCCCGGTCGCCTCCACCACCAGCTCAAAGGTGCCCCACTCCTCCTCGCCGAGCGCGACGCGGGCGCCGCGCGCCTCGGCGATCGCCAGCTTCGCCGGGTGCCGCCCGATGAGGGTCGGGGTGGTCACGCTCAGGAGCGCCTGGGTGATGAGCTGACCGAGCTTCCCGTCGCCCAGGACCGCGACCCTCGCGCCGGGTCGGACGTGCACCTGCTCCATCACCCGCAGCGCCGCCGCCACCGGCTCGGTGAACACGGCGCGGCGATCCGGCAGGTCGTCGGGGACGGCGTGGAGGAGCCCGATCGGCAGCACGATCCAATCCGCGAAGCAGCCGTCGCGCCCCAGGATGCCCACCACCTGCCGCGACCCGCAGTGGTTCGGCCCCACAGCCCCCTCGCAGCGCGAGCAGCGCTGGCAGCCGACGTTGATCTCGGCGACGACTCGCCTCCCCAGCCACTCCGGGGCGTCGGGGCACTGGTCGACGTGGCCGACGAACTCATGGCCCAGCGTCCCCTCAAAGCCCCCCTTGTAGCCTCGGGCCAGGTGCAGATCCGTGCTGCACACCCCGGCCATGTGGACGCGGACCCGCGCCTCTCCGGCGCCAGCCTCGGGGGTCGGGACCTCAACGAGCGATGGTTTCTTGTGATGTGAGAGGCGCAGTGCGCGCATGGAGGCAACCATAGGGCCATACGACGTGACATGGGCAGGCACACGCCCTACCTTACGAAGCCATCGGAGGCAGCACAAGTGTCCTCACGGAACAGGCCCAGGAGTCGCCATGTCCACCCCCTCTCTACATGACCTCCCTCCCGACGCCCAGGCCCGGATGGAGACGCTCGCGTCCTTCCTCGGAGCGCCCGACGCCCCAGGCGCCTCGATCGTGCTCGACCGCGCGCCGCAGACCGCGCGCGAGGCGCTCTCCCGGTGGTCCTCCTGGCCCGCGGGTTCGCCCTTCACGCCGTTCGTGGTGACCGAGCCCGCGCTGGAGACCCTCGGCGCGCTCTGCGGCTCGCCAGGGGGACCCGCCGCGCTCTCCATCGAGCCGTTCGACGCCCTGCTGGCGCGCTGGAGGGCGCGGCACCCGAGGATCGCCGCGCACCTCGGCGCGCTGCCCGCGCGACGCCGCGCGTGGGAGGAGGAGATCGGGCGCCCCCTCGCTCGTTGGTTGAAGGATCACGACCGCGAGGACGCCTGGGCGCTCGAAGGCGGCGAGTGGGAGCCCTACGACGAAGACGATGAGGAGGACGAAGCCCCGGCGGCGCCCGACGTCGCGACGCTGACGCTGCGGCTCATGGACGAGCCAGACACCCGGGGCGGCCTCCCCGCCGCGCTGCAAGCCATGGGTCAGAGTGCAGGGCCAGCGCGGCTGATCGCGGTCGCCGCCGCTCCGCCCGAGGCGCTGGCCCTGCTCGAGTTCGGGGGGTGGAGCGACTGCCCGCCCAGCGCCGAGCACGCCTCGGCCTGGAGCGCGTGGGGACAACGCCACGGGGCGCGCCCCGTGCTCATCGAACCGGATCGGCTTCAAGGCGTGGTGGAGCGCCCGCCTCAGGGGACCGACGCGCTGCTTGAGCTGACCGAGGCGCTCGCGCTGTACGACCCGGACCTGCTGGCCGAGGGCGTCCTCGACCTGGCCTGGTCCCTCAACGGGGCGCACCGCTGGGGGTTCTGGTGGGATTGACCCTGATGCACATTGATCCGGGCCGGTCTCATACCAACTCGTGTTGAAAGGTAGCTGCGAAGCAGCGGTGTGCTGATGAACTCAGCCCTTCAGATTCACTCAGGATATTCGCATCCAGCAAGCTGAGTTCATCGCACGGCCTTTCAACACGAGTTCATATCATAGTAGAAGATGACCGGGGGGGCGGAGGCCGCCCTCAAACGCCGAGCCAAGGAGACCCATGAGCGCCCTGCTCAACGCCACGACAACCTACCTGGAGGCCGAAGTCCTCGACGTCGAGCCGACCTCAGCGGGTCGGCTCCGGGTGAGCCGCGGCCGCTTTCGAGACAAGCGCGAGGTCGAGCTGGACCTGACCCCCCTGGAGGGCTGGCTGGCCGAACACCCCGAGGCGCCGCCGCGGCGCGCCGCGGCGGGCTTCGCGGCGGGCGTCGGCGCGGCGCTGCGCTCCCCGACCGACGCCCGCGCCGAGAACCTCAGCTTCGTTGACGCCGCCGGGGGGCTGGCGCCGGTGTTGGAGTGCGAGACTTTCGCGCTCGGGGCGGAGGCCGCCGGGCTGCGACCCTGGCTCCAGCCCTTCACCGATGGGCTCGTGGTGGCCTACGTCGTGGACGTCGACCGCGGCCAGCTCCTGCTCGGTGAGCGGCGCGTCGCCGCCTGGGGCGTCAGCGACGACCGGATCACCTCCGGGGCGCGCTCCATGCTCTACCACCGGACCCGCGACCTCCCCCTGGAGGAGCACCCCTCAAGCACCTGCGCCTTCTACAGCGCCGGGGACGGCCACGACGCGGCGCGCGCCACCATCCTGCGCGACCTCGACTACAACCGCCTGCGCCGCGGCCTCTGGTTCGCCCTCCCCGCCCGGAACCTCCTGATGCTCCGCGACGCCACCGACGACGCCGACGCCGCCCGCGCCTTCCTGGCCGCGGTCGAGGCGGAGTGGGACCAGGCCGAGCACCCCATCAGCCGCCGCGTCTACACCTACGAAGACACCCGAACCCCAAACCCCATCACGTTGCCATGACCACACCCGACATCGACCCCACCCTCCCCGAAGTCGTCCAGCGCTTCCTCGCCGCAGGCGCCAAGCTCGAATCGATCCGCCTCGACGCGGAGGGGACCTGGTGGCACCGCGGCGCGCTCTTTGAGAACCCGAAGCTCATACACCTCTTTCACGGCAGCGTCGGCCGCACCGAAGGCGGCACCTGGGTGTTGGAGATCCCCCCGTTCACCTACCCGATCGAGGTCGAGGACACCGGCTTCTTCGTCAAGCGGCTGGAGTTCGACGAGGACGGCGAGCGCGTCCGCCTTCACCTGCTCGGCGGCGCCGTCGAGGAGTTGGACCCCGACACGCTGGTGGCCGACGATCGGGGCATGACCTGCCGGATCAAGCAGGGGCGCTTCCGCGCCCGCTTGACCCGCGGCGCCTACTACGCCCTCACCGAGCACGTCACCGAAGAGGGCGGCGACTTCCTCCTCTCCCTCGGCGACCGACGCTGGACGATCGCCGCCGATGGGGCGTAGACCAACCGATTCACCCCGTCACTGACGGCCTACCCGATGTTTTGCGTTTTTTTTCGAGTCACCGGGTCACAAACCCGCCGGGGCGTCACTACCGGATTGAAGCGGTTGGAAGGACCAACCCACCAAACCGAGAGAGGCCACGCCATGAAGACCCAGAAGACCCGCAAGACCGCCCCGACCTCCCAACCCAACCGCAAGGCGCGCCGCGGCAAGCGCTCCCTCACGATCCGCACCTCCCTGCGCGCGGGTAACTGGGGCTCCGTGAACGAGCCCACCAGCCCCGACTTCGATGGCAACTTCTGAACCCAGCCCACCGACGCCATGAGCCCACACCCACGCGGCGCCACGCCGCGGCTCACCACCCGAGCTTGACGCCGACCGCCTCCACGTCGGCGTAGAGGCTCATGGCGTCGGGCCTCCCGTCCCCGTCCAGATCCAGATCCGGCTGCGTCTGGAACACGAGCGCGATCACGTCACACAGCTCCGCGATGGTCTGGCAGAGGCTCTGCACGTCGGTGCCGTCGTCGCACCCGGTGAGATCGGGGCCACCGCCGCAGGTCAACACGTTGCCGTCGTCGAGGGTGAACAGCGGCGAGTCCAGCGACAGGCAGCTGCATGCGGGTGACTGGACGAAGTCCTCCAGGGTCTGCGCCAGGTCGCGGTTCAGCAGCGCCCCGGTCAGCTCCGTTCGGCTCAAGCGCACCCCGGGGCCATCGGCCAGCGCCAGCCCGCTCAGGGTGACGCGCTCCAGGGTCATCTGGAGGGTCAGCCCCTCGACGGTGAAGCGCATCGGGAGACGCCCCACGGACGCCTCGACCACGCCGCGATCCACGACGGAGCGCGCGAACCGGTGCCGCGGCGTGCGCGACCCCGGGATGAACGACCCCTCCTGCTCCACGACGGCCTCCCCGCCTTCCGGCTCACCGTCGAGCAGCACGACGTGCAGGTCCGTGGAGAGCGTCCCCCAGCCGGGCCAGAGCAGCGCGACCGAGAACTCGCCCGACGCGATCGACTGCGCCAGGAACGTGTTCACGCTCGCCCGCTCCACCAGCCCGAACAGCGACCCCAGCGCCTCCCCGGCGGCGTTGTCGCCGACGCCGTCCCCGTTGAGGTCCGGGGCGTCGTCCGCCGTCAACGCCAGGACGAGCGCGCTGATGTAGGACGCCGGGACGTCCAGGTCGTACTGGGTCGCCTCGCCCGCCACACACGCCGGGATCGCGTCGCACCCATCGCAGCCGGGCCGCCCCTCCAGGCACTCGCACCCGGTGCTCACCTCGCCGTCGGCGTCCAGATAACCGAGGGCGCACCGATCGACGCAGGTCCCCTCACAGGCGCTCACCATCGTCACCGGCGAGGGCGGGACGCAGAGCGGCGCCGCGTCCTCCGCCTCATCGACCACCATGTCGCAGTCGTCGTCCTCGCCGTTGCACACCTCCGGGCGGCACGCGACGTCCTCGCCGACCTCCTCCGCCCCGACGTCGGGAGTCTCTATGTCCGCGGCTTCTTCGACCGGGAGGCGATCCGCGGCGCAACCCGGCGCCATGAGCAGCCACGCAACGAGGAGGCCGACGCCGAGCGGCGAGGAGGGAGATTGTCGGGAGAGGCGGCGGAGCAAGGCGGCACCCTGGTCAGCGCGTCGTGGCTCAACGGAGAGCGCGGGGATCGGTTCGACCCCCGGCGTGGTCAACATAGCACCCACGCGCCGCGGAGGGTAACACGGGAGAGGCCCGTTCGCCTCACTCCGAGCCCATCAAGAACTCACGGGGGCCCTGCCGGATGAAGTGGCGCCCCTCGGTGAGGTCGAGGTGGAAGTGGTCGGCGTGGGCCTCGTCGTAATCCGGGGTCAGGACGATGTTGAAGACGTACTCGTCGTGAAGCCGCTGCGCGAAGTCCCGCAGCCAGGCCCCGCGGCGGCCGAGGCGCCCCTGGCGGTCCCGCCTCCAGTGTCGGGGGACCGAGTGGCGCCGCCCTCGGGCGTCGATGAGGGCCTGCACGTCGATCCCCCGACCGTACGCGTGCTGGCTCAGGCGCTCCGAGCCGCGAATGGCGCGGCAGTTGTAGGTCCCGACGTGTTCGATGACGGCGATCTCCGACTCGGCCGCGATTTTGGCCATCCGGCCAATCGCGACCGCCAGCGGGCAATCGACGAGCACGGGGGCGGGCTGGCGTCCGACGAAGCGCAGCTCCACCCCGTGGACAGGCCCCGAGAGCAGGATCGGAGCCTCGATGAGGCAGGCCACCTCGGGCGCCGTCCCCTCGGGCCGCTCCAGGACGGGGGCGGCGCGCCGCCAGGTGAGCCCCATCGCGTCCAGCCGCCGCTCGCACTCGGTCGCCCCGCTCCAGTCTGCGACGGCGGGCACGCAGGCGGCCTGGGGCCACGCCTCCGCGCGGAACCCGCCCACGACCCGGCACCCGTACCCCTGGCGGCAAGGCTCGGCGCCGCGCCGATCGCAGCGGTCGAGGCACACCCCGGCGGGGTGGCAGGCGCGCCCCCCGGCGCACTCGCCGCGGCACGACCGCGCGCAGAACCCGAACGGGTAGCCGTCCGCCTCGGTGAGGCAGGTGTCCGGGGCCTCACAGTCCGCCGAGGTCACGCAAGGGCCACCCGGGGGGGTTGAGGCGGCCGAGGGCGACGGGATCTCGACGGCGGCGTCCTCGGTCACCGGCTCCTGCGACTCCTGCGGGGCGGTCGGGGGGGCGCAGGCGAGCAGCCACGTCAGGGCGGCGGCGAGCAAGGCCGCGCTGGTCGAGGCGGAGGGCGCTCGGCGAGGGCGGCGCGGCCTCCTCGAAGTGACGCGGGGGGTTGTGGCGGAGCGCCGAGGGTCGTATCCTGTCACACCATCCGGGGTCGGTGTGACTCCGGGTTTGTGCCCATGTCTCACGAGGTCCTCCTGACCATGTCAGCTCCCATCTCCTACACGATCCAGATCCCCAACCCGAAGAACCACCTCGTCGAGGTGACGATGACCGTCCCTGTCGAAGCGCAGGGCGAGTCGGCGTTGGAGGTGTCGCTCCCGAGCTGGTCGCCCGGCTCCTACTTGATGCGCGAGTACGCCAAGCGCGTCCAGCAGTTCGAGGCGCGCGCCCAGGGCGCGCCGCTGGCCACGCGCAAGATCACCAAGGGCACCTGGTGGGTGCCGATCGCCGATGGCGTGTCGGAGGTCGAGGTGCGCTATCGGGTGTACGCCCACGAGCTGTCGGTGCGCCACTGCCACGTGGACGCGAGCCACGCCTTCCTGCACGGCCCGGCGCTGCTCATGTACGTCGAGGGGCGCAAGGAGGCGCCCTGCGTGCTGACCGCCGAGGCGCCGCGCGACGACTGGACCCTGTTCACGACGCTGCCCCGCGCCCCGGAGGATGAAGGTCAGCCGCACCGCGGGTTCTTCCGCGCGGACGATTACGATCACCTCGTGGACTGCCCGATCGAGATGGGGCCGCACACGTCCTACACCTTCGAGGCGCTGGGCGTGCCGCACACCATCGTGTGCTGGGGCGCGAACCGGGCGCCGATCGAGCGGATGCTGGAGGAGTTCCCGAAGTTCATCGAGGCCTCGGCCGAGATGTTCGGCGGCGCCCTGCCCTACTCCGAGTACCTGTTCATCGCGCTCCACGCCGACAAGGGCTACGGCGGGCTGGAGCACCGCGACAGCACGGCGCTGCTCTACCCCGGCGACGCCTACATCACCGAAGACGACGGCTACGAGAACTTCCTCACCCTCTCCAGCCACGAGCACTTCCACGTCTGGAACATCAAGCGGATCCGCCCCGCGGCGCTCGGCCCGTTTCCGTACACGCAGGAGGCCTACACCCGCGCGCTGTGGGTCGTCGAGGGGTGCACCAGCTACTACCAGAACGTCGTCGTCCGCCGCGCCGACCTGATCACCCCGGAGCGCTTCCTGGAGTTGCTCGGCAAGCGCTACGGCAAGCTGATGCAGATCCCCGGGCGCCTCGTCCACCCGCTGGAGGAGTCCAGCTTCGACGCCTGGATCAAGCTGTACCGGCCCGACGAGTCCACCGTCAACACGACCGTCTCCTACTACCTCAAGGGGGAGCTGGCGGCGGCGCTGCTCGATCTCACGATCCGCGACCGGACCGACGGCGCCCGCAGCCTCGACCACCTCATGCAGCTCCTCTGGGCGCGCTACCGCGAGGACGGCGCCGGGTACGACGAGTCGCAGCTCCAGGCGTGGGCCGAGCAGATCGCCGGAGGCTCGTTGCAGGAGTTCTTCGACCGCACCATGCGCGGCACCGACGAGCTGGACCTGAACGCCGCCCTTCAGCCCTTCGGCCTCCAGGTCGAGCCCCACGATCACACCCCGGGGCAGGCCTGGCTCGGGCTCAAGCACTCCGCCAGCGGCGACCGGGTCATGGTGGACCACGTCCTGACCGACTCCCCAGCGGAGCGCGCGGGCGTCAACCCCGGCGACGAGCTGGTCGCGCTCGGCCACCAGCGCGTCGCCCGCGACACGCTCAGCAACCTCCTGAAGGTCCGCGCTCCCGGCGACAGCGACCCCCTGCACGTCTTCCGGCGCGGGCAGCTCCTGGAGTTGGAGCTGACCCTCGGCGAGCAGCCCGTGCAGGAGTACGCCATCACCCCGCTGGACAACCCGACGGAGCGCCAACTCACCCTGCGCCGCGGCTGGCTCAACGGCGACCTCGGCGAGGCGCCTGGCGACTCATGAGCCGCGCCCGCCCCTTCCACGGGAGCGCCCTCCAGGCGCTCTCGCTCGCCGCGGCGCTGCTCGTCTGCGGCGCGGCGAGCGCTCAAGAGGACTCCGACGTCCCTCCCGCCGAGCGCCCCAACGCGATGGGCGGGGCGGCGCGCGGCGTCGACTTCCCGCTGCCCGAGGGGTGGACCCGAGCCGACCCCGGCTCGGGGCGCAGCATCTACCGCTTCGTGCACAGCACGACCAGCAGCGTCGTCGAGGTCAAGGGCGCCTTCGTCTCCCCCACCGCCACCGACGCCTTCTACACGGGCTTCCGCGACGTCTTCGTCAAGGATCGGCGCTTCACCGCGGTCACCACCGGCACCCTCGTGGCCATCGGGGGCGCCACGGGCGTCCTCGACACCTACACCTTCGATCCCAACCCCCGAGACCCCTCCACCGCCGAGCAGCCGCTCAAGGCCGAAGAAGCGACCACCGACCCCGCTCAGGCGACCGGCGAGGACGCCTCGGAGGCCACCGACGAAGCGGAGGAGGACCAGTTTGTGCTGGCCGTGCACACCTTCGTCTTCTACACCAAGACCAACAACACCGTCTGGACCGTCATCTATTACGGGCGCCCCAAGCTCGCCCCCGCCGAGAAGACCATCTACCAGCGGATCACCACCGTCTTCTGCCCGAAGGCCTGCAAGGGCAGCTCTCCGCTGGAGCCCGAGCCTGGCGCCCCCCGCAAGCCCGTTGAGGTCAAGGTCAAGGTCAAGGCGGTCGAGCCCACGCAGGGGCAGTGACCGCCGCACGCTTCGCTTCTGCCTGGGCGTGGGACGCCCCTCCAAACGCGCTGCCTGTGCGTATGAAGCCCCTCCAAACGCATAGCCTGTGCGTGAGACACAAGAATTCGTGGCCCCCAGTCGGCCCCTGGCAGTGCGGCCGCGTACGCCATATCCGATGACCTCTGCCACAAACGCACCGCCGCCCGGGCTACCGGGGCCGAGCTGAGGGGTGACGGCCACGGGCTCTGCCATCATCGTCCCAATACGCCCGTTCCAACCCAGCACGGCCTCCGCCCACCCGCCCGGTCACGCGCCCTGCCAAATCCGCCACGCCCCACCCGTGCGACCTCTGCACCGCCGACACCCATCCACACGGTCACGCGCCCTACCAAAATCGCAACGACGCGCCCGTCCCAGCACGACCACACTCACAGAAAGCAGCCCGCCATATCCCCATAAAGCATCCAGGCCTCCTCCATCGCCGGTTCAACCGCCTCGCCGATCTCAGGGCCGAACCACCGCCGCGCCCGGTCGAGGATCTCCAGGTCGGGCTCCGCCTCGAACCCGAGGCCGTAGCGGCGGCAGAGGAGGGTCGCGAAGTGAACCAGGAGCGCCCCGCTGTGCTCCTCCAGCGACGGGTCCGGGTGGGCGTGAAAGAGGATGACCTGACGGATGTCGCCCGGCAGCCCCCACTCCAGCGCCAGCGTCCCCCCGGCGACCTCGTAGGTGGCCTCGATCAGCTGCGCCAACGTCTCCTCGTCGAGGCGATCGGGCAGCTCACCGTCCTGCTGAAGGCGCTCCAACACGTTGAGCATGCAAGGCTGCCCGACGTTGTGCAGGAGCCCGAGGATGAACGGGTCGTCGCCCACCGCGACCCAGGGCCGGAGCGCGGTCGCGACGCACGCCGTGGCCAGCGAGCGGCGGAAGTAGCGGGCGCTCAGCTCCGTGTGGTCGCTGCGCGGGAACATCGTCTGGCGCAGCACCGCGAACAGGAACGCCCGAAACCGATCGAAGCCCAGGCGTACGATCGCGCGCCGCACCGAGCTGATCGGCGTCCCGCCCGTGAACGCCGGGGAGTTGACCAGGCGCAGGAGATCCACGGCGAGCGCCGCGTCGGTCTCCACGAGCGACGACAGATCGCCCATGCTCACGTCGGGATCCCCGAGCATGTCCGTCGCGCGCCGCGCCACCGTCGGGAAGACCGGCACCTGAAGCTCACCTTGCAGCAGCGCCTGGCGGGCTCGGGCCAGCATCTCCTCCTCATCCACCGCCGCGGCGCCGGTGAAGAACCCGACCAACCCCCGCAACGCCTCCGCCACCGCCCCGCCTCGCGGGGACGCGCTCGTGTTGTCGCTGTAGACCATCGTCACTCCATCGCTCAAGAGGAGCCCACCCACAGAGCCCCCATCCCCCCCTCCATCGGCACCCGGACCGCCCTCCCTGAGCCACACGTCACGCCAACAGCAACATGAGGTCCCCATACTCATGGCCCAGGTAGCCTCGTTCGACCGCCTCCGCGAACGCGCCGCGGAGCTGCTGGGCGGGCACGAGGCTCTCCATCAGGCGGGCGTGGCTCGACGCCGGGTCGTGGATCCCGGTCAACAGCCCGCTCACGACCCGCAGCCGCGTCTCCGCCGACAAGCGCAGCAGGCTCACCGCGCGCCCCGGCCTCAGCTCGCCGCGCTCGTCCGCGACGCTCTCCAGCGCCCGCGCCACCCCCGTCCCCTGCGCGATGATCCGCGCCCCGCGCCGCCGCGCCGCGGTGATCCGCGCCGCCGCCTCCGCCGTCACCCAGGTCGGCTCAGGCAGCGGCAGCGCAGCGTCCAGACTCGGATCTCCCGTGGTGCTCAACCCCGTGCCGTGGGTGATCGGGACCACCTCCACGCCGCGCCGCTGAAGCGCGAAGATCAACGACCAGGTCAGATGAAAGCCCGACGACGGTGGCTCGACCGCCACCGGCGGCCCGGAGAACAGCGTCTGCTGATCCCAGACCTCCAGCGGCGCCCGGTGGTAGGCGTACTGGATCGGCCGCCCCGCCCGATAGAGCGCGCCCCACAGGTCGCCGTCCTGCGCCGCGAGCCGCACCCTCACCAGCCGCCCCGACGGGTGCAGCCGCCGCTCGACGTGGGCGACCAGACCCGCCCCCAGCGCCACGACGTCCCCCTCGGCCAGCCGCACCGGCGGAGCGCGCCGCTCGGTGTCCTCGCGCCAATCCCCCGGGCCGAGCACCGCCGCCACCCAACAGGTGAGCGCCCGGTGCTCGCGATCGAGGTTCGCCGCCAGCCTCAGCTCCACCGCCGCCCCGCTGCCCACGTGACGCCCCGACAGGCTCGCGGGCAGCGTCGCCGCGTCGTTGACCACCAGCACGTCCCTCGCCCGCAGCGCCCCGGTCAGCCCGGCCACCGTCGTGTGCCGCACCCCGGACGCACCCGCGCGCACCACCATCAGCGCCGCGTCCGCCCGACGCCGCGCCGTCCGCGCTGGCGCCAGCGCCCCCCCACTCGCCGCGCCCACCGGGCGCGACACCATCGCAGGTGAAGTCATCACGCCCAGGCCCTCCACGCATCGGCGCTGAAGCGCGCGGGCGCCGAGCCCGGCGCCGCCGCCCCATACCGCCCGATGAACCCGATCAGCTCCCGCGCCACCTCCTCCGGGTCGAGCAACCCATCCGGGTCGGCGTCGGGCAGCGCCGCGAAGTGCAGCGCCGTCGCCATGTCGCCCGGATCCACCGCCACGAAGCGCACCCCCTGCTCAACCAGCTCCCGACCCCAGATCCGGGTCATCTGATCGAGCGCCGCCTTCGACAGGCTGTACGCCCCCCAGCTCGGGTATGGGTTCACCGCCGCGTCGCTCGACAGCGTCACCACCGTCGCCCCGCGCCCGTGCGCCAGCGTGTGCCCGAGCAGCGCCCGCGTCAGCCGGAACGGCCCCAGCACGTTGGTCTGGAGCGCCTCCTCCACCTCCTCGCACTCCGTCTCCAGCAGCGTCTTCAGCGGCGCCGGCCCCAGGCTCGACGCGTTGTGGATCAACACGTCCACCCCGCCCAACACCTCGATCACCTCCGCGCTGATCCGGTGGATCGCCCGCTTCTCCGACACGTCCGCCGCCAGCGGCAGCACCCCGCTCCCCGCCAGCGCCCGCTCCAGCCGCTCCCGGTTCCGCGCGATCGCCACCACCCGCGCCCCGGCCGCCGCGTAGCCCCGCGCCAGCCCCAGCCCCAGCCCCGCCGAGCCACCCGTCACCACCACCCGCAGCCCACGCGCGTCGCCCCACGCCTCTTGCCGCGCCGTCCCTTGATGTGTTGTGCTGTCGTTCATAGATTCTCCCTGGTCTATTTTGCAAAGCCTTTTCTTTGTAAAGTCAAACTAGGGACCCGGAGAGCGCTGCGCAACCCCTTTACCAAAGAAAAACCTTTCATAAAAAAATGAGCACCACCACCAAGCCCGACCACACGCGGACTCGCCGCGCGATCATCGACCTGCTCAAGGCCTCCTCCAGCGCCTTGAGCGTCAAGGCGCTCGCCCGGGAGCTGGAGCTGACCCCGATGGCGATCCGCCTGCACATCCACCAGCTCCGCGACGAGGGGCTGATCGCCGGGGAGCTGGAGCCCCGCACCAAGGGCCGCCCGGCGACGGTCTGGTCGTTGACGGACGCGGCGCGCAGGTTCTTCCCGGACGGGCACGAGGAGCTGGTGGTGGGGTTGCTGCGCTCGATGCGCGAGACGTTCGGCGCGGACGGGGTGCGCCAGCTCCTCCAGGTCCGCGCCCGTGAGCAGAGCGCCCGGTACCGGGGGGCGATGGCCGACTGCGGCGACGCCGAGGCGCGCCTGGAGCGCCTGGCCGAGCTGCGCACCGCCGAGGGCTACATGGCCTCGGTGACCCGCGACGCCGACGGCGCGCTGCTGCTGGTCGAGGACCACTGCCCCATCTGCGCGGCGGCGCGAAGCTGCCAGGGACTGTGCGCGTCGGAGCTGGAGGTGTTTCAGGAGGCGATGGGCGATGAGGTCGAGCTGACGCGCACCGACCACATCATCGCCGGGGCGCGCCGCTGCGCCTACCGCGTCGTGCCGACCGACGACGGGGGCTAGGACCGTGGACACCAACGCCCGCCTGATCGCGCTGCGCGAGGCCTGCCACGCGGAGGCCGCCCGCCGCGCCGCCGCGCTGCTCGTGGACGCCCCGCGGCTGTGCTGGGCGTACGCCTGCGAGCACGGGTTCGCCCCGCTCGACTGGGAGGAGGTCGATCGGGACGCCGCCGCGTTCGTCCCGGCTACGCGGGAGGAGGTCGCCTGCGAAGCGTGCGGCGGCCAGGGGGTGGTCCGCGATGGGGAGCGGGCGTTCCCCTGCGACGCCTGCGTCGACGGGGCCACGCGGCGCCCCCCCCCGCCGCTGTGGATCGGGCGCCGGTGCGTGACCCGCGCCGACTGGATCGCCCGCGTCGGCTCGTTCCCCGAGGCGTACCTGCGCTGGCTGTCGCTGAGCCCCAACCGCAACCGCTGGCGCGCCCGCGGCACGTCGGTCGTCACCGACCCCGAGGGGTTCCCGGTGACCATCTCCGCCCCCAACGAACCCTACGAGCCCGGGTTGCTGGAGCCGTTCGAGCTGTGCAACCGCGCCTCCGCCCTGCTCGGGCTCGGCCACGAGGCCTGGTGCTACCGGATCACCCCGGGGGCGCGCCCCCAGGAGCCGCTCCGCTTCACCCTGACCCGCGCGGACGGCCCGGTGACGGTCTCCTGGGTCAGCGACGGGGCCGGGTTCCGGCTCCCGACCCACCACGAGTGGCGCGTCGCCACCGCCCCGCGCCCCGAGGGCGGCCGCCTCGGCGGCCAGTGGGGGCTGACGGACATCCTCCGGTCGGACATGGGCGGCGGCGAGCTGTGCTGGAGCCGCGGCCCCCGCGACCTCGCCCGCGAGCTGCGCCTGGCGCGGAGCACCTACCAGGGCGAGCGCCGCTACGACACCTTCTACCACCCCGGCCTCGAACAGCCCCACCGCGAGCGCTTCGAGTGCCGCCTCCGCCTCACACGCGTCGCCCCCATGGCTCGCCGCCACACCTGAACAGCCGCCCCGCGCATACTCCTCAACAGCACCCGCGCCTCCCCCTGCCCACCAAGCGGGCGGCGCGCCACCACCCCAGGAGCGACATGAACGAGGAGAGCGCCCCATCCCCCGAGACGATCCAGCCCCCGGACGCCTCCACCGGCCCGATCGCGATCGCGGGCGCGACCGGCTTCGTCGGCAGCGCCCTGGCCCGCGCGCTGATGGAGGCGGATCGCCCGGTCGTGGCGCTGTCCCGCTCGCGGCGGTGGACCGAGGACGACCGCCTGGAGTGGCGCTCCTGCGACCTGTTCCTGCTCAACGACGCCCGCGAGGCGCTCAAGGGCGTGTCGGTCGCGGTCTACCTCGTCCACTCCATGCAGCCCTCCGCGCGGCTGACCCAGGCGTCGTTCATGGACATGGACCTCATCGCGGCGGACAACTTCGCCCGCGCCGCCGCCGAGAACGGCGTCCAGCACATCATCTACCTCGGCGGCCTGGTCCCCGAGGGCGACGGCGCGCTGTCGCCGCACCTCCAGAGCCGCCTGGAGGTCGAGGCCGCGCTCGCCGCCCACGGCGTCCCGGTCACCACCCTGCGCGCCGGGCTGATCCTCGGCCCCGGCGGCTCCTCCACCCGGATCCTCCTCGATCTGGTGCGCCGCATGCCGATCATCACCTGCCCCCCGTGGACGAGCAACCGCTTCCAGCCCATCGCCCTCCGCGAGACGATCGAGCTGCTCTGCTACGCCATCGACCACCCCGAGCTGGCCGGGCGCGCCTGGGACATCGGCGCCGAGGAGACGCTCACCTACCGCGAGCTGCTCGAACAGACCGCCGACGCCCTCGGCCTCACCCGCCGCTTCGTCTCGGTCCCCTTCTCCCTCGACTGGCTCGCCGTGCGGGTCACCGCACACCTCGTCGACGAGCCCCGCAGCCTGGTCGGCCCCCTCCTGGCCAGCCTCAAGCACGCCATGCTCACCCGCGACCGCGACCTCCAACAACGCGCCAACGCCACCCCCGTCTCCACCGCCGACGCGCTCGCCCACGCCATCGCCGACGACCCCCTCGACCTCCCCACCCACCGCCAGCAACGACGCGAGCAGCTCCAGGGCGTCCGCTCCGTCCAACGCATGCGCCTACCCGAAGGCAAGGACGCCGCCTGGGCCTGCGACGAGTACATGCGCTGGCTCCCCCGCGTCACCCTCGGCCTCATCAAGCCCGAGCCCAACGACATGGGCGGCTGGGACTTCCGCGTCCGCGGCACCTCCCAGATCCTCATGAGCTTCTTCGCCTCCCCCAACAGCCGCCCCGACCGCACCGTCCTCCGCATCACCGACGGCGTCGGCCTCCTCGTCCGCGACCACCCCACCGACCGCCTCGAGTTCCGCCAGGTCCTCGACGACCGCACCCTCCTCGTCGCCGTCCAGGACTTCCAGCCTCGCCTATGGTGGCTCATCTACCTCGTCACCCAGGCCCAGCTCCACCTCGGCGTCATGTGGGCCTACGCCTGCCACCTCAGCCGCTGGGATCCGACGGGGCAGGATGCGTAACGCCCCGACGCCGCCGAAGCCCTGCCCGACCCTCCAAGACAAGATATGTACGCTTGTTCGCTTTCCATGTCTTCGACCGCCCACTGCAGAACATTCGCATCTGATGTTGTGATGTTGTCTCCTCCTCAAGGGGTCGGCTGCAAATGTCCTGTATGCCGCCGCCCATGGGGTCCATTCCCCGTCCATTCCTCACTCGGACAATCGGACAATGGGTGCACGACTGAATTGAGAACGGGAGCGAGATATGTTGAGATAGGGGGGTGAAAAAGAAGAACGGAGGCCGACAGTGAGCGACAAAAGTCGATTGGAAGAGCTGAGTGATGAAGAACTGCTCCAAGAACTGGTGAGGCGGCGTGCAGCGCGGCTGGAAGGGGACGCAAGGCAAGCAGAGAGCACTCTCCTCGAAGATGGGGATGAGTTGGCTCGACAAGGGCTGCAATCGTATCTGCAACAGTGCAGTCAGAACCAGAGCGATAAGCCCCGGCGATGCCCTAACTGTGGGGGGTTGACCCCCGTCAAGGCCCGCAACCGCACGCTCACACGTCTCTCCAGCGTGGGTGAGGTCACCTACGCGCGCCACTACTACTACTGCTCACTCTGCAAGCTCGGCTTCTACCCCCTTGATGACGACCTTAGTTTACCTTCTGAGGGCAAACTCACTGCGGAGATGGAACGCCGTCTGCTCGACCTGGGCGCCAATGCTCCTCAGGAAGAAACGGCCCAACGCTGGTCCGTTCACTACTCGACTTCCATCTCCACCAAGCTCGTTCGCGACACGCTCGAACGCCACGGCAAGATGCTGGTTGAGGAGTCTCCTCATCGCATTCAGGCTCGGGTTGCACCACGCACCAGCAACACCGCCGATGTCGTCTACGTCGAGACCGATGGCACGACAGTCAACACACGCGAGCACGGAAAGCGAGAGGTCAAAGTCGGCGTCATCTTCGACCGCGAGCATCATCTGCGAGGAAACCGAGGCCGCCGAGGACTGATCACGCAGGCGCGCTATGTAGCCCATCTGGACGGTCTGGACGGGTTCGATGAGCAGCTCAAGGCCGCCTTGAAGATGGAAGCAGTCGAGCAGGCCAAACAAGTCGTCTGGCTCGCAGATGGAGACCGAGCGCTGTGGCTTCAAGCTAAGCGGTTGTGTCCCAAAGCGCTGCAGATACTGGACTGGTATCACGCGACTGAGGCGGCGTCAGACTGTGCGCAAGTGCTGTTCGACAGGGCAACCGCTTGCCGCGAGGTGTTTGTTGAAACAGTTGCGACGCTGTTGTGGGATTTGGGTCCCGAGCGCGTGATAGAGGAGCTGGAGCAGTGCATGTTCGTGGCGAAGGCAGCGCAACAGAAGGAGGCGCTGCGCGAGCTTCATCGCTATTACAGCAACAACAAGGAGCGGATGCAGTACAAGCGTTACGACGAGATGGGGTTGATGATCGGCAGCGGGGTCATTGAGGCCAGTCACCGCCATGTTCTTCACTCTCGTATGAGGCGAGCTGGCCAGATTTGGGCGCTTGATGGGGCTGAGCGCATGGCCAAGCTCAGGGCTCTCTATCAGACCGTTGGTCCTGCCGACTTCTACGACGTCCTACGTGATGCTGCCTGACCTTTCCTCAATACGGTCGTGCACCCCCCTCGGACAATGGGCTTGACAAAATGACTTGAATGAGGCTACGAGTATAGATAACTATAGCGATAGGTTTGAGCTGAGGTAACCCTCACCCAGAGCAGTTCCATATGAAGTCTTCGCTCCTCACACAATCGACGTTGCTCGTCCTGGCTACAGCTCTTCTCTCATCTTGTGGAGTTGACAAGACATACAGTCTTAATGCTGAAATGGCAGCACAGGAACAAAGAGCTTCTGCGAATAAGGCAAAAGCTGATGCCGTAAAGCTGCCCTTTCTTGTCGAGCGAGAGGTTACCTCAACAGCCAATCTCGTACGCACACTTGAACTCAAACCTCAAAAAACCTACGAAGACTTCATCGACTTGGGTCTTGTCTACCTTACGAAAGGGGAAGACATCAAAGCGGCCGAAGCCTACGATGCTGCAGCTCAACTCGGCGATACGACCGGCAAGGTTGCAGGAGCCCTATATAACAAAGTCATTCCTCTCGCTTACGCGGGAAAAATGCACGAGGCACTGAGCACTGCCGATCTAGTTGTTCAATTATCCCCAACCAATACAGAAGCTGCTTGGCTCAGGTACTCCATGTATCAACACAGCGGGGACCAGTTGGGTTTATTGGTGGCAGCAGATCACTTAGCTGGTTTGGAACCAGACACAACAGGGCATGAAGTCGCCGCAGTTACTGCAATGATTGTCACGGGAGTTGTCTCCGCTATCGCTATGGCCAGCGTTGTCACAGTCGCCGTCGTCGCTCTCACCCCCCCAAACGACCGCAAGGAGGTAGCTGTTCCTCTCATGGCAGGATACTATGAAACTGTTGGTTCGGGTATTGGGGTCATGGCTAAGGGTGTCCCCCAGAAGACTCTTGGGAGAAGCATGGCGAGGAGTATGGCGAAGTGATTAAACTGTTTAGACTTTTGACCGTTGCTTTTTTGGTTTTCATTACTCTGCAGTCTTGCAGCAAGCCATCAAAAAAAGCGCCAGTATCACCTGAAAGCGTTACTGTTGATTCTCCTTACATCAAAACATCACGAGAGAAGTATCCTGCAATTGCCTCTCAAAACCCCCCAGAACTCAAAAATGGATTACAGGGTTTGGTAAAACTCTTCGTAGAGCACAAGATAACCGGCAAAACCCTAAAGGATAAAGATACTTCAGGGAGTTATATTGCCAAGGGGACAGGAGGGGTGATCGTACATGATGGGCGTTGGTTCATAATAACCGCAAGACATGTTCTTGTACCAAACAAGGACATCAAACAGTTTACAGATCCTGAAGATCCTGACGAAGTGATCGAGTTAAAGTCGACAACCTCTCTTGGAACACGCATCGTCATTGGATCAGCATCAGCAAAACCTTCTCGAATCTGGTTTTCGATTGTTCATGATATCGCTGTCCTTGAAGTCGAAAACAAGACCCAATTTGCTTTAGCAGCAATCCTTCACAAAGACTCAAAAGCTCCAATAAATATCAAGCCGAATAGCAAATTGATTGAGGCTGGGGCAGAGGTTGAGGCATGGGGGTTTCCCGCAAAGCACCACCCTCAAGTAGAGAAACCCAGTATCAGTTCCGTTACTCCCAAATATTTTGTTCTCAATCGAGCTTTGCTACGCGGTTTTAGTGGTGGGTTGGTTCTTCGGGAAACTCAGTCAGACAGTGATGTAGTTAAAACACCTCTTGGCATCATCTCCCGTGCTGACGATCAAGCAAACCAAACTACCGTTCTAGATTGGGAAATAGCAAAGGATATTTTCGACGCTGCCATAAGCGGAAAGAAGCTAGCTGGTCTTGTCGCCGTGAGTGTTCCAGGCAAGACAAAGGTAGGCGGATTGGATTTCAGTGTCTCTGGAATCAGATGAGGGCCCAGGACACTGTTGGATGAAAGTCGCAGTCACGAGACGACCTCACGAACAACGTTCCTGACGGGCTCACCAACGTTTGTGGTCGGTGCGATGCTCGGCAGAAGACAGCATCATGGTCTTGCGCAGGGCTTCAATGCTGCGCTCGGAACGTAGCCGGCAGTGGTTCTTCTGTCGCTTCCTGAACGCTCTTGTCGCGTTCGACGTGATTGCTGGTCCTTGGCGCACTATCGAAACACAGTGGCAATTTCAACTTGCTCCAGATCTACTCCTAGCCGAGTTTGCTGGCGAATCTGGCCAACTCTTCGTGTTCGCAGGTTGGGCCTATTTGGGGGTCGGGTTGCCCTTCATGAGGCTGCATTACATGTCCATGAAGTACCACACCAACACCAACTTCGGCTACAGTTTGTGACCGCAGTCAAGGAGCCGACCGCCCACGAGTTTGTGGTTGACATACGAAGAAAAACACCTTAGTGTCACCACAACACAAAGATTAACCGTGCAAGGAGGGAACCATGACTAAGTACCCACCCGTCGATGCATCATTGAAAACTTGGAATGAAGTCGCAGGTTTGCGTAACTGGCGAAACATTCTCATTGGCAATGGTGCAAGCATGGCAGTATACAGTGGTTTTGGATACAAGTCCTTGTATAATGTTGCCCACAAGAAGTTAGACGAACTCGAAGGGCTTTCCCCTTTAGATATCGAATTTTTTGAAGAAGCGGACACCGAGAACTTTGAAATGGTTCTCAGCCTCTTATCTAGCGCAAGTCGAGTGTGCACCATACTCAAAAAGCCTCAAAATGATATCCAAGAAAGAATCGAGAGTATTCGCAATGCACTCTTCAACGCTGTAAGAACCGTCCACGTACCTTGGGAAGACGTCCTCAATGGCAAGCGTCTTGAGCAAATGGGAGAATTCTACTACACTCAAAGCAAAATCTTCACGACCAACTACGATCTCCTTCTCTATTGGTCGTTGATGACGCTGAAGGATACACATGGATTTTTCCTTGACTTCTTCCAAAGCACTGGAGAGTTTGATCCGACCAATAGTTTCTACAGTGATTTGTACAACGATCCCATTCCAAAACTCTTTTACCTCCACGGTGCTGCACACATCTACCGTGATCAACACGGAAGAACCTGTAAGATCAGGTCATCCAACCAACTAAACATACTAAGCATACTTGACTACTATATCAGTTCACCAGACAGAGTTCCTCTCTTTGTCGCAGAAGGCACTCACTCTGAAAAACAAAGCACAATTGGTAGGAGCGCTTATCTCACTTTCTGCTTGAGAGAATTCGCAAGAACCTCAGGGCCTCTTGTCGTGTTTGGAAGCGATCTTGGTCTTTCTGACAAACATCTCGTGAATATTATTGCTAAAACCCACTCTCAATACCCCTTGGCAATCTCAATCTATCGTGGCAAAATGACGGATGTGGAACTCATCTCCAAAAAGTCTCGCATAATCAAAGAGTTGTGTCCTAAGCCGCAAAGAGGAAAGTCTTGGAGAGAAATCCATTTCTTCGACTCCACAACGCATCCACTCGGAACACCCAATCTATTCTTGGCATAGAGACGCCAAACACATCAGCCCCCAAGCCGACGCAAACTTCCAACTTCGTAGGGCATCCAACCTCAACAGCTCCCCAGCCACGCTCCTGATGGCACGGACCTGACCCTCATCCGATGGATGCTCGCCAAGACGCCCCAAGAGCGACTTCTCAGGATGCAGTCTCACCTATAAGTCACCATGAGCCTCCGCCGTGCCAAATAGCCCCCGCAAAAACCTCCTCGGCGTAATCACACTCCTGAGCCTGCTCGGCTGCGCAACGCCCGGCGAACAGGACATGCTCACCGCCTTCGACCAGGTCCGCAGCCACGAGCTGGCCGACGCCGAGCAGACGCTGTCGAGGTGCGTCGCGACCGTCACCCATCCACCGTCGCTCCGCCAATGTTACAGCCTGCTGGCCAATGTTCAGCTCCTGCGTGAGGACTGGGGCGCGGCTGCGGCCTCGTTCTCCCGCAGCTTCGCGATGCGGGATGGCGGTGCCACTCAGGAGGGCGACGGTTCCGGTTCGGCGCAATCGCTGTTTCATTGGGGTTGGGCGCTGCTGCACAGCAGCGACGACGACGCCGAAACACGCCGTGTCCTGGAACGGGCGCGGCAGACGGCGCGCTCTCATCTGAAGCTCTATCGGGAGGGGCACCTGTGGCTGGCCGCCAGCAGCCTGGCGCTGGCGGAGCTGGAGCGGCGCCAGAGCAACGAGGAGGCCGCCCTGAAGTACGAGCGCGACGCCGCCCGCTCCGCCTGTCAGACGCGGGAGCTGAAGTACCTGAGCCAGAAAGACGTGGAGGCGCTGTACACGTGGTACATCCCCACCGCGATGCTCGTGCAGATGGGTGACGTGTGCGCCAAGGAGGGTCGGATCGAGCACAGCCGCCAGGTGTGGCTCAAGGCGCAGGGACAGGCGAAAGCGCGCTCTGAGGACGCCTGGCTCAAGCTCATACAGGCTCGCCTGAATCCGTGACATCGCGTTGTTCTGACACACAGACCGTCACGGGTCTGAGGGCCATCCTTGTCAATCTTTGTCAATCCTTGCTATCATGTTGTCGGGTTTGATGAACCGCCACGGAGGATCCCATGAACGTGTCGTTGACCCCCGAACTTGAGAGCTTCATTCAACAGAAGGTTCAGAGCGGCCTGTACAACTCCGCCAGCGAAGTCGTTCGCGAAGCACTCCGACTCCTTCATGAGCAGGAGCAGATTCGCCAACTTCGCATCGACGGTCTACGCTCACAACTTCAAGCCGGACTCGATGACATCGACGCTGGGCGAGTCCAACCGCTCGATGATGCGTTGGTCGCGAACATCAAAGCGCGTGGCCGTGCCCAGAAGGAACAGTCATGAGTCACCTTGAGTTGGTCATCACTGACACCGCTCAAGGTGACCTCGCCGACATCTGGGACTATCGAGCCGAATACGACGTTGAACAGGGTGGCTTTGAAGTCGGTTGAGCGAGAGCGAACGGAGAACGACGAGGCCGGGGCGGAGCACGGGTCGATGCGGTGAGGATTTTTTTGCAGTTGAGCGAGGACAGAGGACGTCGGTAGAACTGATGGTGAGTGAGCTTGACACCTTGGCAGGTGGGCTCCTCGACATCGTAGTTATCGAGTTCCAACAACGTCCGACTCAACATCGCAGGAGGCTGCTCATGATGCAAGCCTTTCCTTTCACTTCCAACGCGATCGTTCGCCGCGTCAAAGACGCCCGACTCGATCTCCTCACCGATACCCGCTCCCGCCGTGGCCGTCGATACGACCTCCAGGCGCTCGCCTGGACCTTGCTGCTGTCGATGTCTGTCGGCGCTCGCGGTCTGCGTCAGGCCGAAGACCTCACTCGCAGCCTTCCTCCTGGCATCCGACGCGTCACTGGGATCTGGCGCCGTATCTCCGACACCAAACTCCGTGACACCCTCTTCATGCTCGACTACGACGAGCTTCGTTGCTGCCTGCACCGCATGGTCAAGGCCGAGGCCAGACGCGGCAACCTCAAGCCAACCCGTCTGCCGCTGTCGGTCGTCGCCATCGACGGCAAGGAGTTCCACACCAACTCCCAACTGGACCATCCCTTCGTCATGAAGGTCCAGCCTGACGGGGACCGTCAACCCTACGGTCGTCTTCGGGTTCACCGCGCCCACCTGATCAGCGCAGATGCCGCTGTGTGCCTCGACCAGTTGCCTATCGAGGGTCATACCAACGAGGCCGGGACGATCTTCGACACGGTCCACGAGGTGATTGGGACATGGGGGCACACTGGCCTGTGTGACGTTCTCGCGATGGACGCGGGCAACTGCAACCTGGCCACGGCGAGCCTGATCGATGGGCGTGGCAAGGGCTACCTGATGCGCCTGAAGCAAAACCAGGGCACCATCTGGAACTTCGCGCAGACCCATCTCGCCTCTTTGGGCCTTGAAGAGGCCCTGCGGGTCGAGGTTGAACGGAGCAAAGGGGTCGAGGTCGAACGGAGGGTGTACCGGCTGGAGCTGCACAGCGGAGTGCACACCTGGAACCACGCCCGACAGCTCGTGAGAATCCAGACGCTGCGGTTCAAGACCGATGAGAACGGGGTGCGAGTACAGGTAGGGGAAGAAGGCAACCGGTACTGGATAAGCAACCTCGGCCACAAGCAGTTCGATGAAGCAGCGTGGCTGACGATGTGCAGGCAATACTGGCGCATCGAGAACGAGGGCAACTGGACGGCGGACACCGCGTGGGACGAAGACGGCAGGAACGCGTGGGCCACAGGGGCCAGCGAGGTGCTGCTGGTGGGTCTGCTGCGCATGATGGCGCTGACGCTCGTGGCGGTGCTCCGACGTAAGGCTCAACGGCGTCAGGGCGGACGTGCACCGACGTGGAAGCAGTGCCAACGGGAAGTGTTCGCGGCGCTGCGCGTCGGATTTGAGAGGCCGCTGGCCACCCACTGAGAAGCCCACCTGCCAACTGTCGAGCGAGCGAAAGCCTACTTTACCCCTCTTTGGGCTACCCCTCTGCCCAAAGCCTCCTTCTGGCCCCTGATTGTCGGCCTTGATGGTCATCTCAGGTCCGTTCGCTGTTTCTCAAAGCCGCCCTGACACGATCGGTTACTCGCGCTGGGCTCCGGCGGCGCGGCTGAAGGGGCTGCTTGAGACGCTCCAGGCCCACGACGTGAGCCTGCTGGTCGATACCCGGCTTCAGCCCTGCTCATCGCAGCTGAAGGGGCGCTATGGCCCCAAGGACTGGACGCTCCAGAGCGGCGCGGCGGGGCTGGCGCACCACCTCGGTCGGATCGGGGTGGAGTACCTGTGGCTGAGCGAGCTGGGCAACCCGCAGCGGCACGACCCCGACATGGCCGTCCTCCGCGCCCACCTGGAGGACGGCGGCATGCGGTGGCCCGTCAACCGGGGGCTGGAGCTGCTGCGGGGGCGGATCGAGGGGGACGACGTGGTGTGCCTGCTGTGCACGTGCCGCGACGCCGCGACCTGCCACAGGACGGTGATCGGCGAGGCGGTCCGAGCGCGGTACTTCGGGGAGCGGCTCGACGTGAGGTCGTTGACGTGACGCTCCTCGACAGGATCACCGATCGCGCGCTCGCGTGGCTCGGGCTGGATCTGGACATCGACCTCCAGATGGAGGAGCGGCGCTTCAGCCCGATCACCCCGACCCTCACCCTCGGCGCGCGGCCCGGCCCGGAGCACGTCGCGGCGCTGAAGGAGGCGGGGATCACCCACGTCGCCAGCTGCCTGGGCGAGGCGGCGCGCCCCAAGGTGGCCTTCCTCCAGCCGCACTTTCATACGCTGTTCCTCACCGTGCACGACGGCGTCCATGAGGAGATCACGTCGATGCTCCCGGAGCTGTCTGAGTTCGCCGCCCAGGCCTCGCGGGGTGACTCCAGGCTCCTGGTGCACTGCGAGGTGGGGGTCAGCCGCTCGGCGACGATGGTGATCGCGCTGTTGATGGAGCGTGAGCGCGGGCGGTTCTTTGAGACCTTCCGCGACGTCCGGGCGCGGCGCCCGCAGATCCTCCCCAACGTCGGCTTCGCCTCCCAGCTCCAACGCCTGGAGCACCAACACCACCCACTCGCCGACGGCGAGCCCTCGTCTCTGGCGCGCTACCTGCACCAGGTGTGCAAGGTCCCGGTGGAGATCGAGGTCCTGCAAGACATGCTGGAGCGGCACGAATACGACGCGCTGGCGGCGATCCGGGCGATCTTCGGCGAAGACGTCCCGCGAGTCATTCAGGGGATGCGCCTGTGACGCGCCTCAGGGCGATGGGCGGCGCTACCCTTCGTGCTGGCCCAGCTCCTGGGAGAGGATGAAGTCCCAGACGGCGTTGACGCGAGGGGTGTAGCGGGTGCGGGCGTGGCCGACGAGCCAGAGGGTGACCTCGGGCAGGGGCGGGAGGTCGTGGGGGACCTCGACCAGCTCGGGCCAGATGCGGGCGTGGACGCTGGGGAGGACGGCGACCCCCATCTGGAGGAGGACGGCGTCGCGGCGGATGCGCATGCTGTTGCTCTGGAGGCGCGGGGCGACCTGGGGGAGGTGGTCGCGGCGCCAGCGGGCGTCGGGGATGTGGGCGAGGTCTTCGCTCCAGTCGATCCAGTCGAGTTTGGTGAGGTCGGTGGTGTCGCGGCCGTCGAGGTAGGCGGCGGCGCCGTAGACGGCGAAGCGGGTGGTCTGGAGCGCCTGAACCCGGAGATCGCCGCGGGTGGGGCGGACGAGGCGTATGGCGAGGTCGGCCTCCATGCGGGTGAGATCGGAGGTGGCGGTGCCGGTGTGGAGGTCGATCTGGAGGTCGGGGTGGCGAGCGAGCAGGGTGGGGAGGTGGGGCAGGGCGTGCAGCGCGGCGGTGTCCTCGGGGATGGCGAGCCGGACGAGGCCGCGGGGCGCCTCGGCGAACTCGTGGACGGCGGCGGAGACGGCGAGCGCGGCCTGCTGCATCTGCTCGGCGCGGGGCAGGAGGGTCTGGGCCAGCTCGGTGGGGAGCATGCCCTCGGGGGTGCGGACGAAGAGGGCGAGGCCCAGCTCCTCCTCCAGCGACTGAAGGCGGCGGCTGATGGTGGCCTGGGTCATGCCGAGGGCGCGGGCCGCCTGGGTCGCGCTGCCGTGGCGGGCGATCGCGAGCACGATCCGAAGGTCATCCCATTTGAAGGTCTCCATGGCGTCCAGCCCCCGGTGGTGGGTCGATGGCGTCTGCGGGCGCATCAGGCCCGGTGAGCCGTGCCCGCTCGAATCGTAGCACGACACGCCGCGTTGCCCGAGCCCAGGCGCGAGGCGCTGCGGTGAGGCGCCTGTAGCGTCTGAACAGCGGCCTGTTCAGACGCTACAGGCGCTCGAAGGGTCGCGCTCAGCGGGGCGTCGCGTCCCGCGCTGGGGTGTGGCGTCGCGCGTCGGTGGGGACGGGGTTCGTTGCCTTGGTCGGGGGTTGGCATGGGGGTTGCTTTTCCTGGCGGTGGAGTGTGCGGTCGGTTCGATCGCCACGGCTCAACTCAACCAGGGGTCCTATCATGTCCGCATCATCAAGCCGCTCGCACCTTCGTGACTTCGCCCTCTGCATCTGCGCGAGCGTGTGCACCGTCATCGCGACGATGGGGTACAGCGTCGTGGCCGACCAGCTGCCGGAGACGGACAGCGTGCCGAGGATGCTCCCCTACCACGGGGTGTTGCACCAGGACGGCGCGCCGGTGACCGCCAGCGGCATGTGGATGCGGTTCGATCTGGAGACGGTGGACCCGGACTCGGGCGATCGGTGGGTGTCCTACTCCCAGAGCATGCAGGTGGACGTCTTCGACGGCAAGTTCACCGCGCTCCTCGGCCCCACGGGCTCGACCGGGCGAGACCGGGGCTACCACTACACCAACCAGTCCGGCTTCAGCTTCTCAAGCGGGCAGCTGAGCCAGACTCCGTTTCTCAGCCTGGCGCAGGCGATCGGGATGGGCGACGACCTGTTCGTGCGGGTGACCCTGTTGGGCGAGCACGACCCCGACGACTTCACCTGCGCCTCGGCGAACCCGGCCTGCCCGACGGCGGGCGACGACATCACCCTGAGCAACCCGCAGCGGCTGGTGACGACCCCCTTCGCGGTCTGGGCCAGCCACACCACCGACCTCCACGTGGGCAGGAGCCTCATCCCCGACAACGACGAGGGCACCATCCAGTTCGGCCCCGGCATCTTCGATGTCAGCCGCGGTCGCTTCAAGGCCCGATTCCTCGACACCGGCGGCCCCAACGGAGAGCTGCTCATCGGCAACATCGACGGTTTTGAGCCCCGCGTGCGCGTCTCCGGTCCGGTCAACGCGCTCACGTTCGAGACGCCTGGCCTCCGCCAGTTCGACGCGGGGGAGTACCCCGCGGGCGTCACCATCGGGCGCAGGCAGTTCCTGAAGCTGGGCGAGATCGAGGGCGCGGTCCCTTCCCGAGAGGAGTCCCCGGGCAGCTGGGTCCCGCTCGCCTGCGATGCGGACGATCGCCTCTACTCCGAAGGGGCGATCTGGTACGACAAGGACGCCAGCACCTACTGCCTGTGCATGGGCGACGGCTGGAAGGTCCTGTCCGCCCAGAACAGCGACGGGACGCTCATCACCCCGCCCGCCAACGCGTGCAGCGCCAACTGAGCCTGTTGCTGCGATGGCGTGTGGATGGGCGAAGGCCGTGCTGGGTTGGGGCTGGCCGTATTGGGACGATGATGGCAGAGCCCGTGACCGTCACCCCTCAGCTCGGCCCCGATGGCCCGGGCATAGAGA
>PBBL01000068.1 GCA_002716585.1 Myxococcales bacterium
CGAAATTTCGGGGAGGGCACTCAGCGCGTAGCGCGAGGGGAGGCTATGATCGAGGCGAAGCCCGAAGGGGTGGGGTCCGGTCACGGGTGCCACCATCAACCTCCACCAACACGACCTCCCTTATCTCGGCGCCTATGCCCGAGGGGAGACGATCCACACGCCTCGCCATCATCGTCCCGATGCACATCAGTAACGGATCGAAGGGGAGCCGTCGGAGAACTTCGCCTTGTGGGCCTTGATGATCTCGATCGCCTCATCAATGGTGTCGACGCACTGAGGCATGTCGAAGTCCTTGATGCTGGCGAGCGGGGGGTTGTGCCCGGCGAGGTGGGTGCGGCCCCACTGAATCAGCTCGCGCCACATGTCACCGACGAAGATGAGGGGGCGGTCGGTGATGTGCTCGACCTGGAGGAGCTGCCACACCATGAACGTCTCCAGCGTCGTGCCGATGCCGCCGGGGACGACGATGAAGGCGCTGGAGAGGCGAATGAAGTGGTGCAGCCGCGAGTGGAAGGTGCCGTGCAGGTAGTTCTTCTCGACGTAGGGGTTGGCGCTCTCCTCGAAGGGGAGGTCAACGCGGATGCCGTAGGAGCGGGTCTTACCCTCGGGGTCGCCGATGTTCTCGCCCTCGTTGGCGGCCTGCATGAGGCCAGGCCCGCCGCCGGTGACGATGTCGCAGCCCAACGCGGCGAGCCGCGCGGCGAGGTCGCGGACCTCGGCGTAGATGGGATCGTCGGGCTGGAGGCGGGCCGAGCCGAAGATGGAGACGCGGTAGTGGCGGGGGCACAGATCCTGGAGGCGGTTGAGGTCGTTGACCACGCTCCAGAGGTGAACAATGGCGTCCTCGACGAGTTCGCTCGCCTCGCGGTTCCCGAGGTGGATGTGTCCGTTGTTCTTGGTGTCGTCGCTCATGACTCTCCTGCGCGTGTGAGCCGAGCGCTTGAAGCTCGGCGTATGACAGGCGAGCATTGTAACTGAAGGGGAGGGGTTTGGCACGGGGGGCCATGGCGGCGGTCTGCGGGATATCGATCATCTCGTCTCCCTATTCAAGGCCCGCTGAACACGTACGATTGGAACGTTACATTTCCAACCTACGCTTGCTGGAGTGCCCGCACAAGCCCCCTTCAGCACGATGTCAAACTCTGGTCAGGTTGTGATCCACACCCTGTCAGGAAGGATGGTTTGAGGATCAATGACTAATGACATGAAACAACTCCAGGTATTTGAGTGAGATCAAGTTCAATCGAAACACTTATCGAATCATTTACACCATCAAAATCAACATCGGAATCGGCAATACGTGTAAAAACGCTTCTTCCCGTGTAACACAATAACAATGGTTCTAATTCAGAGCAAATAGGATCATGATGGCATTCGCCTCTTTGGGCAGAATCAGGACATCTAATTGATTGCATGACTCCATTATGGTTAAAGCCAATGTCCCACATGCTGATCTCAGCGAAACAAGGACACACATCAATCAGGTACTCTTCTACTCCATATAACATGGCGAAAACGTCCATTTCACTATCAAAAGCCAACCGGGCATCAGTGCCGGATTGGTAAAATTGCCCTCTAATTTTTCTAAATTTTAGTGCTGCAGGTAAGCCTCCGGGGTATTGTTTACCAAAACGAGCGTTGAACCTGAGTTGTCCTTTGGGTTTAAGGTTAACCGTTTTTTTAGATATTGCCTCTAAATCAAATCCTTCTTGAAACAAGAGACTGTTGCCATCAGAACGAAGCCAATCCCCCCCCGTTATTCCTGAGCAAAGTTTGATAGGAGGTTTGTCCGCTGACCTCAGCGAAAAATATACATATCCATCTTCAGCTAAAACAACAACCAGATTTTGTTTCAAAGCATCATCAGCAAACAAAGACTCAGCTGAAAAATCACCATCGCAACAAGATGAAAAACGGCTTAGGAATCCACCCAGTTGATGCAAGTACCATTGGAGCTCCGTATTCATATTATAAAACAAACTGCTTCGGATAGAGTATGATGCTATGAATAGTGGCTTAGTATTTATTTCTTCCTCAAAAACAACAGCATCCTGATATGTACCTTCATCAGAGAAGCCTTCCGCATCTAAGTAGACCATCTGGTTGTTGACTGGCGCGTTGAAGTCACCTGCATCTGAATTGTTTGCCCGCCTGTCATTGTCAAAACACGATATTAAACAAAAAAAGGCGACAAAAAACACGATGGATCCGCTGGGTCTGCTTTTATTGAAGTTCAGGGGTTGGTTAGTGTTCTTGACCATTGTTTAAAGGATGCTTTGGCTAACGCCGTTAAAGTCTATCATATCTTATGATGTAGTAATGCTGACTGAATGTTCAAGGGCTTCAGACGGTTTTCCCGGGCTATCATATCAGAGACTGGCACGCATTTTCCGTTCCGATGACAACGAACTTCGCAGCTTGCCACCATTGTCCAGACCCAAAAGTTGGTACCAGGTTTTAAGTCAGCCGGTGTTCGCCTCATGAGAAGCCTTACTTGAAGTGAATGCCCCTGCTCACGGGCGTGCAGGGCGTATGGGCGTGGGGTCATCGAGCCCGAACCCACCACCCATTGTGTCTACCTTGTTGTTCTCGTAAAAAGATGTATGTGATCAATGTTTTGCTTGTTTTTTGGGTTTGAATGCTTAATCGTAATCAATATAACATGTGCAGTCATCATCTTGGGTGTCTTCGCATGGTAACCAGGTTTCTGACTTTGCACATTCTCCATTTTGGTTGCACCGATCCACTTCCTCTGTTTTGTAGCAAACGCAAAATTTATCTTTTTCAGGGTTGCACTTTTCTTGAGTTTCGTTGCCTTTGATGCAGGATGTGAAGGGCATACAGAATATTATTGTTAGGTGTGTTAGTGCTTTGCTTGGTTGCATTGGTTTGTTTAAATCTTCAGGCGTGTTGGTAGAGGAGTTATTACGTTAGCCGGTGTTCGCCTCATGAGAAGCCAAACCCCGCGCCAAATCGCATATCAGCCAGCGTCCGGCACGGCAGCGAGCGCGCCGCCGTGCCGAACAGCCACGACGGCGCCTGGGGGCAGGCTGATGCGAGGGGGTCAATTGATCGGGACGTCGACGCACCCTTCGGGGATCCCGAACCCTTCGACGAGGGGGACGGCCTGTTGGCGAACCTCGGCGCAGAGGGCGTTGACCTCGGTGCGGATCGCCTTGGCCTTGGCGGGGTCGAAGTAGCCGTTTTCGAGGAACCAGCCGATGTCGGACTCCAGGGTGGTGAGGCCGTGGAGGGCGAGCACGGGGGTGAGGGCGGCCTGGAGGCCAGGGTTGTCGCAGTCGCGCACGCCTTTGTGGAAGGCGTCGAAGACGACGCGCTCGGCGTAGGCCTCGGCGAGGCTGATGAGGTGGTCCTGGACGTCGTTGAAGGCTTCGAAGACGTCGACCTTGGCGTCGATGCGGCGCTTGATGCGCTGGGCGGCGGAGTTGAGGAGGTCGTCCTGGCGTGCGGCGAGGACGGCGCGGTGGAACTCGGGGTCGCGCAGGTGGGCGGGGTCGGTCTGGCGGGTGATGAGGGGGTTGCGCTCGGTGAGCGCGGTCCCGGCGCGGTCGGCGAGGTGCTTGAGGACGCCGAAGACCTTGTTGTCCATGAACTGCTGGCGCCAGACGGTGAGGAGGCTCTTGGCGACGAGCTGGAGGAGGACGGTGTTGTCGCCCTCGAAGGTGGTGAAGACGTCGGTGTCGGCCTTGTAGAGGCCGATGAGGTTGTCGGAGAGGTAGCCCTGGCCGCCGCAGGCCTCGCGGCAGACCTGGAGGGTGTTGGTGGTGTGGCGGGTGCTGTGGGCCTTGAGGGCGGCGGCGAGCGCCTCGACCTCGCGCTCGTCCTCGTCGGTGCGGCCGAGGAAGCGCTCGGTGAGGTGGCGCAGCGCGAAGTCCATGGCGTAGGTGCGGGCCAGCAGCGGCATCAGCTTGCGCTGGTGGGCGCGGTAGTTCAGGAGCCGCACCTCGGGCTTGCCGGGGGGGCCGAACTGGCGACGGCGGGCGCCGTAGCGCACCGCGATCACGAGGCCGACCTTGGCGGCGGTCATGGCGGCGCTCGCCACCGAGACGCGCCCGGCGACCAGCGTCCCCAGCATCGTGAAGAACCGCCGGGAAGGGCTCACGATCTCGCTCTCGTACTCCCCCGCGTCGGTCACCTGGCCGAACCGATCGAGCAGGTTGTCGCGGGGGACGCGGACGCGGTCAAACCAGATCATGCCGTTGTCGACGCCGTTGAGCCCCATCTTGTGGCCGCAGTCCTCGATGCGGACCCCGGGCAGGAGCTTGCCGTCCTCGCTCCGCAGCGGCACGAGGATGGCGTGGACGCCGTGCTGCTCGCCGCCGACCTCCAGCTGGGTGAACACTGTGGCGATGCGCCCGTGGGTGGCGGCGTTGCCGATCCAGACCTTGCCGGAGCTCTCGGTGGGGCTGTGGACCTCGAACTCGTCGGTCTCGGGCAGGTAGCGGGTGACCGTCTCGATGTCGCGGACGTTGGAGCCGTGGCCCAGCTCGGTCATCGCGAAGCAGCCGGGCAGCTCCAGCGAGGCGACCTGCGGGAGCCAGGCGTCGTGGTGCTTCTTGGTGCCGAGGGCGTAGACGCTGCCGCCGAACAGCCCGAACTGCACCCCGAACTTGACGACCAGGCTCAGGTCGAACGCGCCCAGCGTCTCAAAGACCGCGATGAACTGCCCGAGGTCCTGATCCGCGTCGCAGGTGACGCCCGGGTAGGCGATGGCGCCGAAGCCGCGGCGGGCCAGCTCCTGGCACCACTCCAGCACCTGCTCGCGCTGCTGCTCCTTGTTCAGCTCAAAGTCCCGCGTGAACATCGGCCCCTGGATCGTCCCGCGCACCTTCGACCGGATCTCCCCATAGGGGGCGTCGAGCATCGCCGTCATGGCGGCGACGTCGAAGGTCGGGTCGGGTTCGTCCATCGCCTCGACGGGCATCTTCTCGCGCCGGGGCATGATGTCCGCCAGCGTCTCCTCGCCGACCACGCCGAGCGCCTCCTCCAGATCCTGAAGCGCCCGCAGGTCGGCCACGTTCGGCCACGGCTCCTCGCCGGGGTTCGTGTTCAGGCGGGCGATCTCCAGGCCGAGGTTGACCAGCGACTGCTCGTCCAGCTCGGGGAGGCGGGCGGTGGCCTCGCGGATCTCGCGCAGCAGGCCCATGAGCTGGGTGTTGGTCGGCGGGTGCTTGGGGTCGAGCCAGCTGCTGAGGGCGGCGCGGTGCTCCTCGCTGAGGCCGTCGCCCATGCGCTCGCTGATGCTGCTGATCTCGTGGTCGGCGAGGTCGCCGTCGGCCCAGGCGACGTAGAGCATGGGCATGAAGGGCAGGAGGCGCGGCTCCTCGCGCCAGTGGATGGGGCCGGAGGAGGTGTGGGGTGTCGCGTCGGTCATAGAGGCTCCAGAGGGTTCAGGATCGGCGCTGCCCGAAGAGCAGCCGCGTGAGGGTTGAGATGATGGAGTTGGAGGTCCCCCCGAGGTGGGTGGAGACGTCGCCGCGCAGGTCGGTGTCTTGTTGCTCCCAGTAGCCGTCGCCGCTCGTGGTGGGGGTGGTCGGAGGCGCCTCGCTCGGCTGGGGGCCGCGCGCCCAGGTGAGCTGGTTGGTGGGGCGCGGGCGAGGCGTGGGGGGCAGGGGCGCGGCGTCGCCGATGTCCTCGTGGCAGGTGAGGCAGCGGATCGCGCCGCCCGCGAACACCTGCCGGGCGACGGGGGTGGGGGTGTCGCAGATGACGCACGCCTCCAGGGAGGGCACGGAGGCCCGACCCGGGCTCGGCGGCGGGGTCCCGGGCGCGTGGCGCGGCGGGGCGCCGCTCGCGGCGAGTATCTGCTCCAGCTCGCGTCCGTCGAACCAGATGCCCTTGCAGGTCAAGCACACGTCCACTTCCACTCCATGCTCCTCGACGATGAACATCGGCGTGTCGTCCCGAGGGCAGGGGTGCTCCAGCGGCTTCCCGCAGGGTGGGCACCGGGCCGTCCCTGGCGGGTAGAGGGCGTCGCACCAGCGACACCGCTGAGGCAGTCGGGCGCGCGCCTCAAGCAGCGCGTCGTCCCACTCGGGGGCTTCACGGGCGAGCAGCGTTTGAAGCTCTCCCTGGTCGAGCCAGGCGGAGCCACACACGAAGCACTGCTCGTACTCCACCCCTTGAGATGACACGACCTCCATCCGAGTTTCGCAGTTGAGGCAATGCATCGCGCTCCTCCGCGGGCGGCGCTCGATCCACGGGATGGGGACGAGGTTGACGGTCAGGCCATCCTCGCAGGTTGGGCGGGCGTTGACAAGCGGCGTGGGGGGGTCGGGGTGCGGTCGGAGGGGTTGACGAACAGGAGGTCGAGGATGTCCGTGGCACGGGTCGAACGTGGAGCGAGGGGCCCACAAGGGACCCCACACCACCTCCTTGCCCCGTCCTTCTCCAAGCCACAACCTGCCAATCAACCGTTCAATGCATCACGGAACCCGTGGTCTGGGGGGTGCGGTGATCTCGGAGGTGTAGGGGGACCCCTTGTGGGTTCCCGTTCTTCAATTTGGACCGGTGCCTCAGACATCCGTGTCTGCTTGGCAGCCCTCCGTGGGTGTCGCGTTGATGTGACGAGGTCGATGCTTACGTTTTCAATCGCGCGGGACGCTTGGGTGAGCGCTGAGCGTTCCATGGAGGAGCGGCCGCGAGGGGAGTGACGATGTGAACAAGCGAGCGACGATGTGAACAGGCGAGCGTGGAGATGGATCGCGACGGGGGTGCTCATGGCGGTGACGCTGGGCATGGCGCTGTCGGGCTGCGCGACCACCGCGGGGTTGTTCGGGGCACGCGCGGAGCGCCCCGAGGGGTCGCTGCGGGTGGTGACCTACAACATCGCGCTCGGGCTGTGGTTCTCGCCGCAGACGCCGCAGCTGCGGCGGCTGGGGCGTGATTACTCGGTGCGGGCGGCGCTGCGCAACCACCCGCAGCTGCGCGACTTCGATCTGCTCGCGGTGCAGGAGGTGTGCAGCGACCGCGGCGCGGCGCAGATCGACGCGCTCGGTCGCCTGGGCCGCTACCACGTCGTGTTTGAGCGGGCCGACCCGGAGCGGGACGGGGAGTGCCGCAAGGGGCAGGCGCTCGTCTCGCGCTACCCGATCCTGACGTCGGGGCGGATCGACCTGCCGCAGCTGCGTGGGGTGGGGCGGTCGGCGATGTGGGCCGACGTGGTCGTGCCGGACAGCTCCGGGGGGGCGGCGCCGCTGCGGGTCTACAACCTCCACCTGGACAACCGCGGCGAGTCCTTCTTCGCGGCGGAGGGGCGGTGGGGGCAGATGCAGGCGATCCTGGCGCACATCGCCGCGTGGCGAGAGGCGCACCCGGACGCGGCGCTGCTCGTCGTCGGCGACTTCAACAGCCTGGCCAACCTCGGCGACCCGTGGGCGCGCGAGCGGACCATCGTGGAGATGCACCGCCGCTACGACTCCGCCATCTCGGAGTACACCCCGACCCACCTGCTTCAATACCAGCTCGACTGGATCTTCTACGAGCGCCTTCAGCTTCAGGAGGCGTCTGTGGTGGACCTGGTGCGCTCGGATCACTACCCTGTCGTCGCGGAGTTTGTGGTGGGGCCTCGACCAGCGCCGAGCGACGTCGCCGAGGTCACCTCCGATCCGTGACGCACATCCTGCTCATCCCCCTGCAGAGTTTGCGCTCCTGACGTGCTCGCGACCGACCTCAGCTTCGGTTGTTCGGTTGTGGTGACGGTGGGTTGAGGCCAGTGTGCAGGGGTTCTCTGTTTGGGCGCACGTTTTGCATCGACGAGCGCGTGGAGGTGGGCGTGGCGAAGGAGGCGATCGCGATGGGACGTGGGATGCGAGCGGGTGTGTGGAGGGCGCGGCTGCTGCGTGTGTTGACGCTGGCCGCCGTGCTGGGGCCGATGGGCGCGGCGAGCGCGCAGGACGGGGAGGGCTCGGGTGAGGCGCCCGAGGCGACGGAGGCGGAGGGCGACGAGGGGCTGGACCGCCAGACGCGCATGATCATCGCCGGGACCGCGGTGGGCGGTGTCTACGCGGCGGCGGGCACCTGGGCCTACTTCGCGTGGTACGCCAACCAGAAGCAGTCGGACGAGTTCTTGATCCGCGACGAGGGCTGGTTTGGCCCCAACACCTACGCGGGCGGGGCGGACAAGCTGGGGCACATGTACTCCAACTACATCGCCGCCCGTGGGGCGTCGCAGCTCCTACAGTACGGTGGCTTCAAGCCGCTCCCCGCGACGTTGATCGCCAACGGGCTGACGCTGGCGTTTTTTACGGGCATCGAGGTCAAGGACGCCTACCACGCCGGGTTCGGGTTCTCGTACGGCGACATGGTGGCCAACGGCGTCGGCAACGGCCTGGCGCTGGCGTTTGAGACCGTGCCGACGCTCGATCGGATGTTCTCCTTTCGTTTTGAGTACACGCCCAGCGCGGAGTACATCGATCTGGTGCGGGAGACCGGGACGGTGGACGCGGCCGAGGACTACTCGGGGCAGCGCTTTTTGCTGTCGTACCACCTGGCCTCGATCGACCCGCTGATGGCGTCCCGCGGCTGGCGCTGGATGCGCTTCGTGGACGTGACGGCGGGCTACTACACCCGCGGCTTCCTGCCCGAGCCGAAGGACGAGCTGGCGACGAAGGCGAGGCGGCTGTTCATGGGGATCTCGCTGAACGTTCAGCAGGTGGTGGACGAGGTGTTCTTCGACTCGCCGCACGGCCCGGCCTACGGCGCCTCGCACTTCGCGACGGAGGTGTTGGCGGTGCCGCTCACGACCATCGACCTGGTCGGGGTGGAGTCGGTCACCGAGTGATGGGGTTCAGTTCCCGCTCATGTCGTTGACGATGTCGTCCATCATCAGCCCCATCCCCATGTTGAAGCTCTTGAGGTCGTTGGTGAACTTGTTCGTGTCGCGGGTGAGGTAGGTCGACATGGACATCTGGTTCTGCTGCGGCTGCGGGATGGAGCGCTCCTCGGGGCCGCCGGGGGTCGGGATCGGCTTGAGGGAGTTGTGCAGCTCCCGCGTGTTGTAGACGTCGCTGTCCACGTCCTGCGGCACGACCGGGCCCTTGTCGTCGTTCCACACGTTCTTCTCGCCGTACTTCAGCTCCTCCTTGGCGTTCTTGAGGTTGTTGCCGAAGCGGTTGATGTTGATGGTCATCTTCTCCTGCATCTCACGGTTTTGATAGGACTTCTTGGAGTCGATCTTGCCCAGGTCCACCATCCCGTCCTTATCCGGCTGCTTGAAGGTCTTGTTGAACGACTTCTTGATCGACCTGCCGAGCTTGCTGAAGAAGTTCCCGCCGCCGCTGCCCTCCTTCTTCAGCCCGGTCGGGTCGAAGGCGTTGATGACGTTGCCCGCGACGTAGTTGTACGCCGTCGTCGCCTCGCCGTGCTTCGTGATGTTGTCGGCGGTCGCCTTGGCGAAGGCGGGGTCGATGGAGAGCCAGCGGCCGACGTTGGGGTCGTAGTAGCGCCAGTCGAAGTGCAGCAGCCCCGTCGAGCGGTCGATCTCCTGCCCGGTGAACCCGTACTCATCGACGTAGCCGACCTCCTCGCGCACCTGCCCGAGGGGGTAGAAGCTGCGCTCGCCGAGCACCACCGTGCCGTCGCCGTCGTGGGCGGTGGCCAGGGTGAGCGAGCCGAGGTGGTCGTGGTGCAGGAAGGTGGTCCCGTTGGCCGGGCCGGTTTCGATGAGGAGGCGGCGGACCGAGGACCAGAGGGAGCCGCCCGCCTCGTCGCCCTCACGGCCGAGCCAGGCGTCGGCGGCGGTGATCTGGCCGTCGTCGTCGTGGTCGGTGAACAGGGTGGTCGCCAGGGCGTCGTCCTCGACGCGGATCGCCCGATCCTTGTCGGCGCGGACGTAGAGGGTGCTGATGCCGTCGCGCACCTCGAAGTTGGGCTCCAGGTACAGGACCACGCGGTCGCCCTCGATCTTGGCGGCCCGCGACTGATCCTGGCCGTAGATGAACCGGGCGACCACGTCGTCGCCCTCGGAGGCGGAGGTCATGCGGCCCATGAAGTCCCAGGTCATCGTCTGGGCGCCGCGCTGGCTCATGTACCCGGCGGGGTCGTAGTCGAAGCGCATCGCGCCCGCCATGGTGACCGCGTTGGGGGCGTCGCCGTAGCTGTAGGCGCCGACGTCGGCGGCGCTGCCGTCCAGGGTGCTGGTCTGGGCGACGATGTTGTCGATGTCGTCGAAGCCCAGCGTGACAGACTCGGCCTTGTCGCCCGCGTCGGGGCTGAGCGCCGAGGTGGTGGCGCGGTACCAGGCGTCGTAGCCGAACTCCCCGTTGAAGTCGGGTTGGTTCGGCGCGGCGTCGCGGAGGTCGGTGATGTCGGTGATGTTGCCGACGCGGTCGCGGGTGTAGCTGAAGCCCTGGAGGGTGGCGTCGTCGTCGCCAGTGGTCAGCAGCTCGCTGACGCGCATCAGGTCGTCGTACACGACCGCCGTCCGGGAGCCGTCGGCGTAGGTCACGCCGTTGGAGACGGCGCGGTCCTCGTAGGTGATCTCGGTGATGAGGTCGCGCACGCCGATCAGGCGGTCGGAGTCGTTGTACCGGTTCTCGATCTCCTGGCCGTTGGGGTAGGTGATCGCGGTCACCCGGTCGGCGTTGTCGTAGGCGTACTGGAACTCAAAGAGCGCCCCCGCCAGGCTCCGGGCGCTGTAGACGCGGCGGTTGCGGATGTCGTACCCGTTGCGGTCGAAGGCGCGCGCCCCGTCCAGCCCGGGGTAGCTCACGGTGACGAGCTTGCCCTCGGCGTTGGCGCAGGCGCCGCAGCCCGGGTCCACGTCGAAGGTCCACGCGATGGCGGTGCCCTCGGGGTCGGCCTCGTCCCACGTGCGAACCAGGCGGTTGAGGCCGTCGTACGCGCTCAGGGTGACGACGCCGCGGTCGTCCTCCATGCGGATCGCGTTGCTCGCGTCGTCGTACTGGTAGGTGGTCTCGGCGGCGGTGTTGGGGTCGAGGATGAGGGTGACGCGGTCGAGCAGGTCGTAGACCTGGGTCTTGCGGTTGCCCGCGGGGTCGGTGTAGCCGGTCAGGCGCCCGAGCGAGTCGTAATGCACGAGGGTCTGGGGCGCGTCGGCGGAGGAGAGGGCGCGCTCGATCGACACGAGCCGCTGCTGCCCGTCGGTGCGGGTGATGGTCGGCGTGTCGGCGTAGGAGCCGCCCTCCTGGGTGTCCTCCTGGTCGTAGGAGAGGGTGGTGAGCGGCGCGTACACGGTGCGCAGCGTCGAGGCGTCGCCGTAGATCCCGGCGTCGGGCTGGGTGATCTCCACCGGGCGGAAGGTGGCGTCGTACCGGGTGGCGACGAACAACGTGTCGTCCGGCTCGGCGGTGTCGCACTCGGGCGAGGTGGAGGTGGAGGGCTGGTGCTGGCGCACGACCTGGGAGCGGACGTTGAAGACCTTGAAGCCGTCCACCTGGTACAGGCCGTTCTCCAGCCGGGTGCGGGTCTGGACGCCGCGGCCGCGGCCGTCGAAGCACTGGATCGCCTCCATGTCGAGCGGCCCGCCGACGGCGCTGCGCTTGCGGGTGATGAGGCGGCTGACGGGGTTCTGCGCGTCGCCGAGGTCGTACTGGTAGGTCTCGGTCGGCGAGGCGGGGGTGTCGCCGCCGGGCATGACGCGGTAGAGGATGCGACCGAACTCGTCGTAGAGGAAGGCGAAGTCGCGGCGGACCGAGACGACCTGGTCGTCCTCGACGCGCATCCAGTCGGTGGCCTCGGCGACCTTGTCGAACAGCGGCTCGTGGGCGGTGTCGCGGCGGAGGCGGTAGGGGTTGCCCTCCTGGTCCTCCAGCAGGATGTCGGCGCGGATCACCCGGAGCTTGTCGGCGTCGTAGGTGTAGACGCGGCGGTGGGTGGTGCCGTTCGGTTCGCCGAGGGGGTCGAGGGTCTCGATGACGTTGCCGTGCGCGTCGTAGGCGCTGCGCTCGGTGGCGATGACGTGCTCGGAGTCCACGTCGCGGCGTGAGGTGACGCGGCTGACCTTGCCCTGGTCGAGGGTGCCTGACGCCAGCCCCTCGAAGTCGGGGCCGTCGTAATAGGTCCGCTTCTCCTTGACGAGCGCCGAGCCCTCGCGCCCATACACCCGCTCCAGCCAGGGTGCGCGGAGGATCCAGCGGCCGTTGGTGTCGTCGCCGGGCTCGACGTAGGCGGTCTCGGTGAACAGCTCATCGCCGACGCACAGGTCGCCGCCGCGGTCGCAGGGGGCGCCGAACGCGTCGGGGTCGCGGTCGCCCGGGCAGGCGCCGCAGCCCGCGCCGCCCGTGGAGAGGACGCCGAGGTCGGACTGGAGGGTGACGTTGCCGTAGCCGTCGTAGTCGGAGTCGGAGCCGGTGACGATCCAGTCCCCCTCGGGGGCGCCCTCCTTGATCGTGTTGCGGGTGCGGGTCAGGCAGATGTGCTTGACGGGCAGCTCGGTGGTGTCGGGCACCTCGGCGACCTCGCACTCCGCGTAGGTGTGGACCGTCTCGTTGAGCGGGCGGCCCGCCGAGGAGACCGCCTCGCGCAGCGTGAGGCCGTTGCGGTAGGTGTCGGTGGCGCCGACGTCGTACTCGTACTCGGTGAGCCCCTCCTCCTGGGTCTCGTCGCCGATGAGGGTCATCTCGACGCGCTCGTAGCCGCGAAACTGCTTCTCCTGACCATCGTAGAAGCCGTCGTGGTACCGGTAGGTCGTGATCTCGTGGACGCCCCAGGGCTCGCCGTCGCCATCGACGCCGCCGGTGAGCAGCTCGTACTTGTCGAGGGAGGCGACGACCAGCATGGGGTGGGGCAACTTGTACTGCCAGGCGCCGAGGCCGCCGTCGAGGGCCATCTGGGTGACCGACGAGGAGTAGCTGATGTCGGTCACCTGCCCGATGCCGTTCGTGATGCGCGTCAGCAGGTTGGGGCGCACCGGGAACAGCTCCAGGTACTGCACGTCGCCCGAGGCGTCGATCCAGACGATGTCGCTCGACCCGTTGGCGTTCATGTCGGCGTACAACACGTTCGTGTTGTCGGCGCGCTCAGGGATGTCGCCGTTGACGTCGTCGCTGGAGAGGACGGTGGTGTCGGTGAAGACGGTGGTGTTGCGGTTGAGGGCGTACTTCACGGCGGCGCCGGAGACGACGACGATGTCGGCCATACCGTCGCCGTTGAGGTCCTCCAGCTCGGCGATCTCGGTCTCGGCGTCTGCGATCGGCAGCCCGTTGATGGTCACCCACTCGCCCCAGCGCCCCCAGCCGTAGTTGAGCCGGTAGCGGATCTGCCCGATCGCCACCTGGACGACGTCCTGCAAGCCGTCGCCGTTCATGTCGGCGAGCTGAAGGTTGTCCTGCTCAAAGCCCGCCTCGATCGTCTGCACGTCGTCGTTGGTGCTGAAGCCCTCGCCGCCGCCGCCGTTCTCAAGGAACGACGTCTCGGTCTGGGTCGAACGCATGAGGTCGATGCGCTTGTCGTTGTTGTAGTCCAGAAAGCGCAGGTTCTGAAGCTCGCCGTTGACGATGTCCGAGGCCAGCGAGTCGGCCAGGCCGCTGGTGCCCTGAAACACCTCCTCCGCCAACCAGTCGCCCTGTCCCCGGTTCACCAGCACCTCACCGCTCGCCGCGTTCAGGATGTCCGAGAACCCATCCCCGTTCACGTCCAGGATCTGGGTCCCCGGCGCGCTCAGCCGGAAGTCGGAGCCGCGCCCGAGGTTGCTCGTGATCGGGGTCGTGTCGAACGCCGAGGAGCCGTCGGTCGCGGGCTCGTTCACGAAGAAGCGGTGCGCCCCGTCTTCGGTCGTGTCCACCACGTCGGGCAGCGCGTCCCCGTTGATGTCCAGCAGCGTCGCGTTCCCCGACCCCAGGCTCACCCCCAGCGACCCCATCGGCACCACCTCGGGCGTCTGCTCGCTGAGCGTCCGCGAGTAGGCGAAGCCGAACACGACCGGGAAGACGCCGCCCTCAACGCCGAGCTTCTCGACCTGGGTGAGGCGCGTGAAGCCCCCGCTGTTCGCGTAGCTCTCGTAGCTCAACCGGTAGGTCCGAATCCGCTGCTCGCGGGAGAAGACGTCGACGCGGGCGAGCCGGTGGGTGAGCAGCTCGTTGAAGCCGCCCTTGGCGTCCGACAGGTAATCGACGCCGGTGTCGTCCTCGCGCGCGTTGTAGGTGAACTCGACCCGGTAGGTCGGTGAGTCGGCGGTGTGGACGTAGCCGATCCCGGTCACGAGCGGGACGCCAGGGCGATCGTCGGGGTTGTCGGTGTCGCGGCCGAACAGCGTGTAGTCCCAGGTCATCGCGTGGCCGTAGACGTCGACCTTCTCGACGAGCATGTAGCGGAACGTGCCCAGCGCGGCGGTGCCCATGCGCGCCTCGGGCACGAGGGTGCCGTCCATGGTGGCGCCGAAGTAGCTTTTGGAGCCGTCGGGGTCTTCGGCGATCCAGTAGCCCTCGGTGCCTTCATTGGCGGCCATCCAGGTGTACCGAACAAAGCCCTTCTCGTATCGGGCGCGGTAGGTGGGCGGGTCGCTCCCGGGGATCAGCACGAGCTGGTCGGAGCCGTTGGCGGCGAAGTCGTCGTTGAGGTCGTACTCGGGGAGGCCGCGGTAGGTCATGCGCTCGATGGAGGGGGTTGAAAAGGACCAGCCCATGCCGACGACGGAGCCGCCGC